>CAWJPV010000030.1:0-316060 GCA_963844785.1 uncultured Acidobacteriaceae bacterium
CATGTCGACGCGCTGAGTAGCAAGGTGATGGAGATTGTCAGCCACGCGAAGGAGATCACCGGAAAGACCGCGGCGGGCTGCCACTTCACGGGAGCGCTCAATCCGGAGTATCGCTGGATCAAGACCAGCGGCATTATCAGTCGCGACAAATGGGGCAATCTGCCCGGGGGCGAGATCTTTACTTCTCCAGGGGAAGTGAACGGGGTGTACGTAGTCGACGGCGTAGTCGGTGATTATCTCTGTGACAAATACGGCGACCTCGAGCCTCAGCCGTTGACTATCCGCATGAAGGATAATCGCATTACAGAAGTCTTTAGCGAGAACAAGGCGTTGGAGCAGGACTTCTGGTCTTACACCCACACCGACGAGAACAGTGATCGCGTGGGCGAGTTCGCCATCGGCACCAATATTGAATTGACCGACGTGATCGGGCAGATTCTGCAGGACGAGAAGTTCCCGGGCATCCACATCGCCTTTGGCAATCCTTATGGGGAGCACACCGGGGCCAAGTGGTACTCCGGCACGCACATCGACGTGGTTGGGCGCCAGTTCGATATCTGGGTAGACGGGCGCCAGATCATGGAGAAGGGTCGCTTCCTGATCGAGGACTGACCATGATCCCCGCTTTGCGCGAGGCCTTCAACCGTAATTTCCTTCCTGAGACCTACGAGCAATTCCTCAAGAGTCTGGAGGCGAGCGCGGGTACGCCGATTGCCTTTCGGGTCTCTGAGACCCCCTGCTTTCTGCCTAAGGCATTGCTGGATCAGATGGCGGAGTATGGCCGCGACCTCGTTCTACAACTGGTGAACAATCCGGACTATCTGCGCGCGTCGGATTTCACGGTGCCCAAGCGGTACAACGTAGCTAACGAATCGCCACGCCCCATGTTCCTGCAAGTCGATTTTGGCCTGGTGCGCAACGAGCAGGGCGAGCTTGAGCCCAAACTGGTTGAGCTGCAGGCGTTTCCGTCCCTTTACGCATACCAGCCGGTGCTGGCTCAGCAGTACATAGAGTCGTACGCGCTGCCCCCTGACTTGGGAATCTACCTCGGAGGCCTTAGTCATGATACGTATCAGCAACAGATGCGTGAGCTGATCGTCGCCGGCCACGACCCTGAAAACGTGATCCTGTTGGAGATTCATCCGGAGAAGCAAAAGACGCTCTGCGATTTTCTCATCACGCGGAAGGAGCTTGGCATTGCTCTAGTCGATATCATCAATGTGAAGAAGCGCGGACGTCACCTCTTCTACCAGAAGGGAAGCCGTGAAATTCCCGTCCACCGTATCTATAATCGTTGCATCGTAGATGAGCTGGAGCGCAAAGGCATCGAGCTGCCCTTCGACCTGACTCAGCCGCTCGATGTGGAGTGGGCGGGACATCCCAACTGGTACTACCGCATTAGCAAATTCTCTATTCCGTATTTGAAACACACGTGTGTGCCGAAGACCTGGCTGCTGGACCGCAACACTACCGTGCCGCAGGACAACGAGAATTATGTATTGAAACCGCTCTATTCCTTTGCTGGACATGGTATCAAGTTTCATCCCACGCAAGCTGATGTGGATGCCATACCCGCTGAGCAGCGTCCTCAGTACATGCTGCAGGAGCGTATGCGCTTCGAACCAGTGATCGAAACTCCGCATGGTTTGACTCAAGCAGAGATTCGCATCATGTATGTATGGCCTGAGGGGCAAGAGCTAATGCCCGTGTTGCCCCTGCTGCGCATGGGGCGAGGCATCATGATGGGTGTAGACCACAACCGAAATCTCCAGTGGGTGGGTGGATCCGCGGCCCTGTGGGTGAAAGAATAGAAGGAGAGGATGTTTCTGATGCAATTGACCAGCAAAAGTTTTAGCGATGGCGCTCCCATTCCTGGGGAATTCGCCTTCGCGGTGATCGATCCCGTAAACCACATCGCACTGAGTACCGACCGCAACCCGCAACTGGCATGGAGCAATGTACCTGAGGGCACGAAGTCGTTCGCGCTGATCTGTCACGACCCAGATGTGCCGATCCGGGTCGACGATGTCAATAAAGAGGACCGAGAGATTGCCGAGTCGTTTCCGCGGGATCTATTTTTTCATTGGGTGCTGTTGGACATCCCCGCAACCATTCGCGAGATTCCTGCGGGCAGCCACAGCGATCGCATTACTGCAAAGGGCAAACCTGGGCCTGCTGCTCCAGGTGGAATGCGCCACGGTCTAAACGATTACACCAAATGGTTTGCCGGCGATAAAGATATGGGCGGTGACTACTATGGATACGATGGTCCGTGCCCGCCATGGAACGACCTGCAGCTCCACCACTATGTCTTCACCCTTTATGCGTTGGATGTGCCGCGAGTAGAGGTGCATGGTGATCTGACGGGCGCCAATGCGAGGCTCGCGATTGCCGGTCACGTGCTCGCGCAGGCCAGTCTTACCGGCACGTACACCCTGAATCCGCGCCTACAACCTCGTTGATTGCCTATCGCCCATGAAGGCGTCGCGCACGGTGCGTTCGGATGCCAGCCAGACCTTAACTATTTCAAAGATGATCGCCGTGGCGTAAGTCACGGCGACCCAGAGACAAACTTCCTCGATGGGTAGGTACGACCAGGCGCCGATAAAAATGCCCGTCATCTGGCGATGCTGGAAGTTCCACCAGTTGTAGGGGACAGCCAGGGTTACTTCCCACATCAGGCTGAGCAGCAGCATGAAGAAAAGCGTCAGGCTCAGGGCGCGCCAGTTGATGAAGCGCCGCGCTACGGGGAAGAAACTCATCGAAGGAAAAAATGCCACGGCGACGAGGAAGGTGAAGTAACCGGGAAACCCCGCCTGATCTTCGGCAAGAGAAAGTCGCTTCTTGAAATACCAGGCCGCGGCAATCAGAACGACGGCGAGTATCAATGATGTGGGATGGAATTGCAGCAGACGGCGCACCTGTTTGGCTTCGCCTGGATAATCAAGCACGTTGTAGGCCGCCAGCCAAAACTCTCCCAGCCAGATGTATAGAAGAAGGACGGCAAGAAAGCCGGTGAAATAAAAGACGTACTCTTCCACCGGCACCGGCCTGCCGAGCGCGGGAGCGCGCCAGCCCAAAGTCGCGCCCACATTGGGGTAGTCGAAGAACCACTGGGCAAAGAAGAAATCCAGCAGAAAACCCAGAGGGACGAGGATGGCGAGGGTCCAACAGAAAGCGCGCTTGGGAATGTGCAATCCCTCGCTGGGCAGGAACCAGCCTGCGATGAACACCGTGGGAACAATGAAGAGCAGAAGGCTGAATGTATAGCCGTGCGGCGTGGAGTTCTGGTCGACAGGAATGGGCGGGGCGGGGTGGTGGACGGTTTGCAGGGTGATAACGGCGGGTATGACGATCATCGCCAGCATGGCAATCACAATCCATGCGCAGACTGCGGGGCTGGGGAGTCCGTGAGAGCGGGGCGCGGGCATGACCGGCCTCCAATTGGTGAGCAAAGTTAAATCCTAAACTGGCACAGCCCTTTAAGTTACCGGAGTAACCTTTGTGTAGCTCTTGTTATCCTGCAACCGCATGCTTCTCCAGGTCCGACAAGCTGTTCTGGCCGACGTCCCGGCGCTTGAGAAGCTCATACGCGCCTCCGTCCTGGGGCTGCAGACAGACTACACGCCGGAGCAGCGAGAGCAGGCTTTGGAGCTGGTATTTGGGGTGGATACACAGCTGATCGAGGACGGCACATATTTTGTGGCGGAGGTCAGGGTGGACGGGGACCAGGTCATGGCCGGCTGCGGAGGCTGGAGCAAGCGCAGGACTCTCTATGGAAGTGACCACTGTGCCGGCCGCGAAGATGCTCTTCTCGATCCTGAGCACGATGCGGCCAAGATACGCGCCTTCTTCGTTCATCCTGGCTGGGCGCGGCGCGGAGTTGGCAGCAGAATTCTCGAAGTTTGTGAGGCAGCAGCAGCGGCAGCGGGTTTCCGACGCCTCGAGATGGGGGCTACCCTTACCGGAGTACCCCTTTACCGCGCCCGGGGTTACGTCGAAGCAGAGCACCGCGAGGTTCCGCTCCGACCGGGTCTAACCCTACCCATTGTCCACATGGTGAAGCAGATTTAACCTTAACCCTTCCCGCCCCGGCCCGCGGGAAATAGGCGGCAGAGATGCGCTCGCTTCCCCCTCACCTTACCCCTCCGTATACATTTCGTAACTGGCAGTGTCTTTTCGGGAACAATTACTGCTTTTGGTATCTCTGCTTTCAATAAGTGGATCCCTCCCGCGGAAAGCCGCTGAGACGTGGGTATTTATGGGGTAGTTCGTCGCCACCTGCAGACTCTCCAGTAAGGCGTCTCCCGCACAATCGCTCTGCATTCCGTCGTTTGCACAGCTAAGTGAGCCGTTCCCTATGGCTCACCCAAATATCTGTAGAAATTCGCTTGACAAGGTTATGTGTGAGGGAATTAGATAGCGGTCGGTTCAAAAACAGGTTCGTTACAGAATCGTTTTACTTGCTTTGTTTTGGAGAGGTGTGTCAGTGAACGTACAAAAGGTGTTGCGGATTGCCGCGTTTGTTTGCCTTCTTGCCTTCTGCGGAAGGCTCCTAGTTGCCCAGGGTGTTTTCGCCACGTTGGATGGTGTCTTAACCGATCCCACCGGCGCCGTGGTTCCCAACGCAAAGATCACTCTCACCGACACTGTATCCGGCTCTGCCCGCGATACTGTAACCGACAGCGCGGGCTTCTATAATTTCGTGTCGGTGCCGGTCGGTACCTACAATTTGTCGGTTGCGGCCGGCGGCTTCAAGGACTACGCGGCGTCGAATATCGCGTTGGGCGGCGGTGAGCATCGCAGCGTCAACGTCACACTCAGCGTCGGCACGGCCGACCAGACTGTCTCCGTCAACGCAGAGAATATCGCCTTGGCCACCACAGACTCTGGTGAGCGCTCCTTTGCGCTAGGCACCAAAGAACTGGAAAACTTTACCCAGGTGGGCAGCAACGCCGCGGAGTACATCAAGATCGTCCCTGGCTTCGGCATCCAGAACGGCACCAGCAATAAGTCGAACTACAACGGCGCGACCATCGGCATCAATGCCAACGGCGACTCAGGTAGCCAAAGCCCTCTCAACTCGGCCTACTCGTACAACGGCCTACCTAACGATGTACTTGACATCGTGTCCGACGGAGCGCATGTCTCCGATCCTGGCTGCAATTGCGATACGCCGGTCAACCCCAACTCGGACTTTCTGCAGGAATTCAAAGTACTGACTTCGAACTTCGCTGCAGAAGACCAGAAGGGGCCGATCCTGATCACGTCGGTCACCAAAGCCGGCGGCACCAGCTATCACGGCAGCGCCTTTATTACCGCCCGCAACGCCTCGCTGAATGCAAACGACTGGTTGAATAACTACAGCGGCGTCAAGGCGCCACAGGATAAGTACTACTACCCTGGCGGTACGATCGGCGGCCCCATCTTCATCCCGCACACTCGCTTCCACAAAGACAATACCAAGCTGTTTTTCTGGACTGGCTTCGAGTACTACTACCAGGTTCTGGATACCGGGTTGCTGCGCGCGACTGTGCCGACTGCCAGCGAACTGGGGGGTGACTTCTCACCCGAGTCAATCGCGGGAGAGGGAGCGATGACTGCTGCCGGTATTGCTCCCGGTCAGCTCACGAACGCGGCCATTGCCAAGTTCGGTGGCACCACGCAGTTGAGCCCTTGCAGCGGCCCTGCCAACGGCGCCTGCCTCGATCCGAACATGCTGGCATTAGCCAAGCTCTATCCGGCCGCCAACGCCAATCCCGGCACCACGGGCGGCTACAACTACACCCAATCGGAAGTATTCAACCAGAACAATCGCCAGTGGACCATTCGCGGCGACTGGAATGTCAGCGACGCGACCAAGGTTTTCGTCCGCTACAACTACCAGCGCGAAGTGCAGCAATTCCCGGTTGGCCTTTGGTGGCGGCAAACCGACCAGGTTCCTTATCCCACGCCGATCGAGGGCAAGAATAAGTCAGATTCAATTTCCGGCTCGATCACTCACGTCTTCAGTCCGACCATGACCAACGAAACGATCGTTGCGTTCACCTATGTCGGCTTTCCGAACATCTTCGCGGATCCGGGCAAGGTAAATCGCGCCAATGTAGGCTATAACTACAAGGGCCTCTTCAACAATGGTGTAGCCCAGATCCCTTCGTTTGGTGGTACTGGCAGTGCGGGCGAACCGGCGCTGGTCTTCAATCCCGGTGGGTTTGAAGATGGTGGGGCAGCGGGCTTGTTTGCCGACAAGTGGATGCCCAGCATGAGCGACACGGTGACCAAGGTGTGGGGTGATCACACGTTGAAGGGCGGTTTCTTCTACGAGTGGATACGCAACTCGCAGCCTGCGAACAACGACACCAACGGGTATTCACAGGTAAATGTAAGTAATACTTATAGCTACGGCAATCCATATGCGGACTTGCTGACCGGCAACCTGTCCCAATACAACGAGACAAGTTTCAATCGCCTCAACGAAATCCAATACAACACGGTTGAATTCTTTGTCCAGGACAGCTGGAAGATGAGTAAGAAATTAACCCTCAATTACGGTGTTCGCTTCACCCACTTCCAACCGTGGGAAGATGCTCTCGGATTCGGCTATTCGATCTTCAACCCTTCCGCCTTCAGCCCAAGTTGCGCGTCTGCATACTGCGGGTATGAGTGGCATGCGAAGAACGCATCTGTTCCAGTGGCTGGGTTCGCTAGCCGGACCTTGTTCTATCAGCCCCGTGTGGGAGCTGCCTACGACATCCGTGGCAATGGCGAAACGGTGCTTCGTGGAGGCTGGGGCCGTTTCTTTTACCACTCCGGGCAGTTCACTGCAGGCCTTGACGCCTCCGCCGGAGTCAAGTCAATCACTATCAATCCCACTACCTGGGTTGGCGGAGCAGGGTGTCCCACCAATCCCCCAGCGGGATCCTCTCTCCTTGCTTCAAATTTGTCTTGCTTTAATGTAGCTGCCACGCCGGCTACTCCGGCTGCGGTCGATGGGAACGATAACAATCAGCCGAATACCGACAGCTACAGCGTCAACCTCGACCAGCAGACGCCGTGGCAGGGCCTGTTGGAAATCGGCTATGTGGGCAATCACAGCCGGGATCAGCTGAATCAAGCCGGCGGTGTGGGCAGCAGCTTCAACCTGGTTCCCTACGGCGCTATGCTGACCGCCGCCAACCCGGCCACCGCGAATTCCAACAACTACCGCCCATTGCAGGGTTACGGTAACGTGGTCCAAGCGACTAACAACCTGTACGCCAATTACAACGCCTTGCAGGTAAGCTGGGCCCGCCATGCAGGCAGGTACACCATTCAAGCCAACTACACATGGCAGAAGGCCATGGGTATCGTTAACCCGACGCAAGACCCGTACAGCCTCGGTGCGAACTACGGCCCCCAGGCCTCGGATCGTAGAAACCTGTTCAACGCAGCGTACTCGATTGACGAGGGAACCCTGTTTCACAAAAATGCTCTGGTCGACGGGGTCGGCAACGGGTGGCAGTTATCGGGAATCGTCCAGTTGGAGAGCGGCACGAACCTCACCTACGGCGGCAACGTTAGTAACCAAACCCCGAACCTCAACTACAACATGTCCCTTACCTGCGTAGCGACCGCGGCAGAGAAGGCTGCCGGCATCTCGTGCCCGCAGTCGTCTGCGATCATACCCGGCTCTATCAGCACGGCGAACCCAACCGGTATCGCCATCAACAATCAGTCCATCCTGGGAACGAGTGACCAGGTGTTAACTCCGCTATATACCTGCCGTGGCGAGGCGGGCCAGCCTCATGCGCAGGAGTACGTAAACTCGAGCTGCTTCGCCGCTCCCACGGTTCCTGGCCAGGGAGGCCCGAATATGCTTCCTGTCGCCTACGGCCCTGCGTTCTTTGATGCGGATCTCTCGATCTTCAAGAACTTCGCCATCAAGGAAAGCATGAAGCTGCAGATCCGTGCGCAGGCCTACAACTTCCTCAACCATCCGCTGTGGTCATTCCCCAGCGGCAACAACCTGACGCTGCAGTTCCAGCAGGATCCCGTTTCCCAAGTCATCACCCAGGCGAATACCAACTTCGGTGTCGCCAATACCAAGCAGGGACAGCGCGTGTTGGAGTTTGGAGCGAAGTTTTACTTCTGATTCCACCGGAGCATAAACGACGGCGGAATAAAACCCGAGGGCTTCTGACGTACCGTTATACTTGTTCTGGTAACAGAGAACAGTTGCCGGTATGCAGAAGCCCTCTCTTCTTTTTGCTTTAGTCCTCGCCTCAGTCCCCTTAGCCCCGGCGCAGGCCCAGATGACCCCCCAGCAACTGGTGCAGGACGCCATGCAGAAGCAGCAGGCGGGTGATCTTGAGGGGGCGGTTACCGAATATAGACAATTTCTGAAGCTGCATCCCGACGCGGCGGCCATCCATTCCAACCTGGGCGCTGCGTTGGTTGGGTTGGGCCGGTTTGAAGAGGCTCTTCCGGAATACAAGACTGCCCTCAAGCAATCTCCCAAACTCGCGAGCGCCAGGCTCAATCTCGCTTTGGCGTATTACAAGATGGGTAGGATCGACGATGCAGTCACGGAATTGGAAAAGGTCTACGTGGAAGAACCAGCAAATCACCAGGCAGTGCTGTTGCTGGCGGACTGTTATTTACGCATGGCACGCGAAGACGATGTGATTCGCATCCTCGAGCCGGAGGAGCAAAAGTATCCAGACGATTTGGCGGTGGCTTACATGCTGGGAACCGCGTTGATACGGCAGAAGCGAGTCGAAGAGGGCGAGGTGCTGGTTGATCGGATTCTGCGCAATGGTGACTCGGCGGAAGCGCACTTGATGATGGGATCGGCCAAGATGAACGTTCAGGATTATGCCGGCGCCCGGGATGAGTTTGCCAAGGCGGTTGCTCTCAATCCCAATCTGCCCGAAGTGCATGTCCTGTATGCCAAGGCGTTGGTGTTCACCGGCGATTCTGACATGTCGGCAAAGGAATACAAGACTGAGTTGACCGTGGATCCGTACAACTTTGACGCGAACCTGCAACTCGGGGCGACGGCCAGGCAGGAGCAGAACTATGACGAGGCCAAGAAATACTTCGAACGCGCGCAAGAGACGCGGCCGGGAGATCCTGGTGTTCGTTATCAGCTGGCGCTGGTTGCCATCGATCAAGGACGTCTCGATGACGCGCGGCAAATTCTTGAAGGTTTGGTGAAACAGTCTCCTCAGTTCACCGAGGCGCATGTGTCTTTGTCGCTGGTTTACTATCGGCTCAAGCGGCCGGAGGATAGCAAGCGGGAACGGGAGACGGTTCTCAAGTTGACGGCGGAAGCGCAAGCTAAGCAGCCTGGCGCCAAGGTTCAGTGAGCCAAGGGCACGGCAAAGCCTCAGGGGCTAAGCGGATACCGCAAGGAGAGACATCTGTTCTTCCCTCGGTAGCCGCAGCTAAAGCCCTCATCAGCCTAGCTGTATATGGCACGGCTGAAGCCGTGCCCTTCGTGCTGGCGCCTTTTCCGCGGACTGTAAAAGCCGTGTCACAGGTTGGAAGAGTTTTCCGTAGTTTGTTAACCCCCGAGGGATCGCGGTGATGAAGTGGTACGGACTCCTGTTGTGCTTGCTGTTGCCTGCAGCCACGGTGGCGCAAACGGACTCTGTGGCTCCAGGTGCGTGCGCGCGATGTCATGTGGAGGCATTGACTCAGCCGAATACGTACATGGCGCACGCGCTCGAAACGGTGGAGAAGTGTAAGGTCCTCAACGAACATCCCCTGCTAAGCACGACCGTGGGCAAATATACCTATCGCATTGAACGCAAGGGGAACGAGAGCGAATATTCGGTCACGGACGGAACCAATACGGTGACCATGCCCATCGCGTGGGCCATGGGAGGGAGTGCGGCGCTGGGCCAGACCTACATACTGGAGAAAGACGGCGAGCTTTATGAGAGCCGCGTGAGTTGGTTCCGGGAATTGAATGGTCTGGCGACCACGATGGGGTATGAGGGCTCGACACCGGCGGACCTCACGCAGGCGGCCGGGCGATTGATTCACCTGGATGAAAAGCTGAAGTGCTTTGGATGCCATGCGACGAATGCAGTGCAGGGAAAGCAACTCACCCTGGACAAATTGAGTCCTGGAGTGCAGTGTGCGCACTGCCATCAGGGGATCGACGCGCACCTGGCCGCGGTGGTGACCGGCAACCACGATCCAGCGCCACCAAAAGACCTGCACAAGTTGATCGGTCTCTCTGCGGAACAGACTGCCAATTTCTGCGGTCAGTGTCACCGCACCTGGGCGGAAATAGCGGCGCAACCGAACCCCGGTATTGCCAATATCCGGTTCCAGCCTTACCGCTTGACGGGGAGCAAATGCTATGACCCGGACGACGCGCGCATCGGCTGCCTGGCCTGCCACAACCCGCACCACGACTTCGACAATCCGCAAAAAGTAAATTTCGACCCCAAATGCCTGGCCTGTCATGCGGGTGGAAAACCTGGCGCCAAGGCCTGTCCGGTCGCCAAAGACAAGTGCGTCTCGTGCCATATGCCGAGGATCGACTTGCCGGGGGCGCATTACAAATTTACCGATCATCGCATCCGGATTGTGAAGCCCAATGAACCCTTCCCGGGCTAACAAAATCAGAGTAGGTGCAATGCGGAGCCACAGCGCCCGACAGGCTTTTTCTCCAGGAAAAAGCCTACATAACGAAAGTTGGACACTTCACGTAACTCTGATTTTGTTCTATTAGATAGGATAGGTTCAATGACTTTTTCCAGACGCGGGCTTCTGCGATTGGGCATGCTTGCCGGGGCCGCGAATGTTCTTCGTGTTTCCGCTCCGGCTGCGCCCACTCCAAGCGGGCCGCTGTTCAGCGAAGTGCCGGCGTCGGCGTCCGGCATCACCTGGGTCCATGAAAACGCCATGTCTCCCAGCCGCTACCTGCCAGAAGCGCTGGGTCCGGGATGTGCGTTTCTGGACTACGACAACGATGGCTGGATGGATATCTTTCTGGTGAACAGCGGGCCCAGCGACTTTTGGAAGCCGCCCAAGCCGGTGCGCAACGCCCTCTACAAGAACAACCGGGACGGAACGTTTACCGACGTCACGGAGAAGGCCGGGGTGGCCGGGGCCTATTTCGGCATGGGCGTCGCCGTGGGGGATTACGACAACGACGGTTGGCCAGACATCTTAGTCACCGCTTACGGGCGCTGCATACTGTACAAGAACAATCACGATGGAACCTTCAGCGACGTGACCGAGCATGCCGGCGTCGCCACGTCCGGCTTTACTACCAGCGCGGTCTGGTTCGACTACGACAACGACGGCAGGCTCGACCTCTTCATCTGCAGTTTTGTGAAATATGCGGAGGTGCGGAAGTTGAAGTGCGGCAATAATCAGATCGGCCGCAATTATTACTGTGTCCCACGGGTATTCGAGCCATCCACCAGTTTCCTCTATCACAACAATGGCGACGGCACCTTCACTGACGTCACCAAGGGAACAGCCATTGCGACAGCGCTAGGCAAAGGTTTGGGCGTCGTCGCGACCGACATCAACAATGATGGCCGCATGGATCTGTTTGTGGCTAACGACACGGTGCAGAATTTTCTCTTCGTGAATCGGGGTCCGGGAGCGAATGGCCAGTGGAAATGGGACGAGATTGCCTTGCAGGCGGGGGTTGGTTTCAGCGACAGCGGACGGCCACGGTCGGGCATGGGCGTGGATGCAGCCGACCTCCACGGAACCGGATTTCAGGATCTGATTGTCTCCAACGTGGACCACGAGATGTATTCGGTTTACATCAACAACAAAGACGAATCCTTTTCCGATGCTGCGCAGATCGAAGGTGTGGCTCGCAGCACACGGCTGATGAGCGGCTGGGGGCTGAAGTATTTCGATTACGACAACGATGGCCTGATCGATCTGATGCTGGCCAATGGTCATCCTGACGACATGATCGATTCGTACTCCATGCAGGTGCATTACAAAGAGCCGCTGCTGTTGTTCCACCAGAACGCCGATCACAAGCTGCACGATGTGAGTGCGGATGCGGGTCCGGCATTCAAAAAGGATTGGCCCGCGCGTGGGTTGGCGGTGGGCGACTACGACAATGATGGAGCTGTGGACGTGATCGTGGGTGTCAACGGCGGTCCTCCGGTGCTCTTGAAAAACAACGCGGCGAAGGGAAACAACTGGCTGGGAGTTAAGCTGGAAGGCGTCACCTGCAATCGCGACGCGATTGGTGCTCGCATGGTGTGGAAGGCCGGGGGCAAGAAGTACGAGCGGCTCAAGAATAATGGCGGCAGCTATCTTTCTTCACACGATCCCCGCGAAGTGCTGGGGATTGGAGCCGCGACCCAGGTCGATGAGTTGGAGATTCACTGGGCCGCCCCCAGCAAGCAGATCGAGAAATTGACCAATCTTGCTCCCAACCGGTACATCCATATCGTGGAAGGGAAGGGGGTAGTTTGAGAGGCTTGGGGAAAGGTAACCGCCAGTTCAAGATTATTCCCGGCGGGAGTCAGTTTTCTAACAGAACTCATCAGAAACTGGACGGGTGCCCCACGTTCGCCTCAGCCTACGTGGGACGAAAACGACATGTTTCGATTGCTTTTAGCTGATTGATTAGCAAAAAGCTCTGGTGGGCTTCGCCGTCTTGTTCGGCCCAGGTACGCTGAGGCGAACGTGGGGCACCCGTCCAGTTTCTAATGAGGTCTGTTAGGAAACTGACTCCTGCCTGGGTTCGGTTAGGGAACGATCAGTGGATGTATTCGACCTCTGGATAGCCTGGTTGGCTCACTAGCTCCGAGGCGGGCGCCCCCTTCAGGTAAACGTCGAAGAACATGACGATGTAATGAGCTGCCACCGCAATCTGGCGGCGGCCATCAATGCTCACAATGCCGAACATGCGCAGCACGCTCATCAGCACTGGACTCTTCAACATCGCTCCATCGTCGGAAAACATGTAATGGTTCGCACCTCGGATCACAATCTAACCTGCGGTCAGCAGGTCGCCGGTCGTAAATGGAGCGGATGTTCGCCTTGATGGGACCGGTCTCCGTTTCGGGCTCCCTGCTGTGGTCACTCAAGAGAAACATGAAGGGCTGCGTGACGCCTTCGGCGATGACATTGCCTAGAGGAGCCCCATCCACGTCGATGCCCGCTTTGCACCGCCCATCGTCATGACAGAACTGCAGGGCCGTGGCGCCGCCGAGCGAGTGGCCGAAGACTCCGACCCGCTGCAGGTCGAGCCGTCCCAGAAATTTTCCTGAGGGATCAGACTCGTTCAGTCGTTCCATCTGATTGAGCGCGAAGCCGATATCGGCGCTCCACGCGTGAACCAATTCGAGAGCGCGCTGCTCCTGCTCCGGCCCATCAAGGGCGTCGAGGTTGTTCTGGGGCGCTCGCTCGATCACCCTTCCGTCGGGGAACACAACCACGGAACTTCGATAGGGTGCGTCGAAACCGACGACCACATAGCCGTGGCTCGCCAGGTCTTCGGCGAGGCTTGTATAGCCCGTGACCAAGCCCGAAAGTCCCGCTCGCATCAGTACCACCGGATAGGAAGGCTGCTGAGCGGATACCTCGGCGTCGCGCATGCTATGGGTGCGCACGCGCGACAAATCCCGGGTCAGGAAATGCGTCAACAGCGTGCCCCGCTGCTGTTCAACCACCGACCGCCAGGAGGGCGGTAAGTAGTCGCTGGTCGCCTGGGATGGTTGGGTTGGGACTGCGGGATACCAGATCCAGGCGAGAAGCTCTGTGTGCCCTGGGGTCCTCCCAGTCGTATGTGACGCGGCCGACGGCGCACGGGCCTGTGGGCTGGGGCAGCTTTGTCTCCCGGAAGTGATCCAGCCACGTCCATCCCAGCAAGACTGGGATGGCAAAAACAGCCAGGAGAACCAGGATGCGTATTACCTTGGGCATGGATTGGGAATCTCAAAGCATCGATTCACTCACTGTATGCTATGCACTTTCTATAATTGGTAACTATGTCGTTTATATTGCGGGCACCCGCATTTCGCTGTCTTCTCCTGGCGAGCCTCTGCTTGTTCACCGGGCTCGCCGGTAGCAGCGTGTCCACCAAGCCAGCGCGTTCGCTCCCTATTTGCTCGGGCGTGTCGCTATCGGCGAATTATCTTGCCTCCGTGGGGCCGGAGCAGGTTCCGGGTTTTCGCTTCGTACTGGTCAACCGGACCGGCCGGGAGATCAGGCTTGCCCAGCCCGTTCCGTCCAGCTCGCACTGGTATGCGCTCGCCCATGGCCGGTGGCTGTGGAGGGCATCGAATGGATCTGGTGGAAGCCTGCTGGACGCGGGCAACGAGCACGGCCGAGTGGTGGTGTATGCTCCGCCCCCGGGGGGCGAGGCCAACATCCTCACACTGCCGCCGCACCAGTCGAGGGAATGGACCGAAAGCCAGCGGGAGAATCCTGTCCTCGAATACAAGCCTGGCTGTCCGATCTGCTCTTATCCTGGGGAGCGGGAATACCAGGTGGTCTTTGCCTACGCGTATCTTGCCGCCGCCAGCCAGCCCGCGGGACTCCTCTCCTGTGGTTTGCGGTCCGCCCCCGTGCCCATGCCGCCAAAGTCTTGAGCCGCCGTGTACTTGCAATGCTGAGCAACGAAGCGCTGGAGTGCGGGTTTCTACAAGTGAAGTAGAAACGCAGGAGAAACAACATGAAAAACCAACTTTGCCGTTTAGCGATCAGTGGTCTTTTGGCTACTGGACTCACCCTTGGCTCGGCTGCCGCTTTTGCGCAGCAGGATAACCCCGCACCCGATGCTTCTGCCCAACAACCCGGGAATGGTCACCACCAACCCAGGACTCCGGATGAGCAGGTTGCGCGCATGACCAAGCGCTACAACCTCACCTCTGACCAGCAGGCTCAAATCAAGCCCATCCTTGCCAACCAGCAGCAGCAGATGCAGGCGCTGCGTCAGGACAGCTCTTTGTCCCGGGAAGACAAGATGGCCAAGGTGAAGAGCATCCGCCTCGACTCGAGCACCAAGATCCAGGCGCTCTTGAACGATGGTCAGAAGCAGAAATTCGCCCAGGACCAACAGCGGAGACAGGAGCACATGCAGGAGCACGGCGCCCCCCCAGCCGGCGGACCCGCAGCTGAGTAATTATCCACTCAAAACTGGACCGGCGAGTTCCAGCCTGGGGACTTGCCGGTGATCAGCCACAGTTACTGCAGCAGATCGAGCACCGGTTTCCACTCCCTGTCCAGGGATTGCGCCACACCCTTATAGGTGAGTTGCCCGGCGTAGGTATTTACCCCTTCGGCCATTCCTGGGTCAGCCTTGATCGCGGCTGCGGGCCCGTGCTGTGCCAGGCGGAGCACGTAAGGGAAAGTAGCGTTGGTGAGAGCCAGGGTGGAGGTATTTGGAACAGCTGCAGGCATATTCGTGACGCAATAGTGGACCACTCCATCGACCAGGAACGACGGGTCGCTGTGGGTGGTGGGGTGGGCAGTTTCGATGCAACCGCCCTGGTCGATGGCTACGTCGACGACCACCGCTCCCTTTTTCATTCTGGAGATCATTTGCCGGGTCACGATCTTGGGCGCCGAGGCTCCAGGGATGAGCACGCCGCCGATGACCAGGTCAGCGCCCTGCACGGCGCGAGCAACGTTATAGGAGTTGGAGGCCAGGGTGTAGACACGGCCGTTGAAGATGTCGTCGAGTTCACGCAGCCGGTTGAGATTCAGGTCAACAATGGTTACGTTTGCGCCCATCCCCAGGGCGATTTTGGCGGCGTTGGTGCCTACGATGCCGCCTCCCAGGATGCAGACAGTGGCCGGCGGTACCCCGGGCACTCCACCCAGCAATACTCCGCGGCCGCCTTTTTCTTTTTCCAGGTAGGTTGCGCCTACTTGCACTGACATTCTTCCCGCCACTTCGGACATGGGGGTGAGCAGGGGGAGAGTGCCGGCGCGGTCACGGATGGTTTCGTAGGCGATGCCGGTTACTTTGCTGGCCAGCAGGCGGTCGGTCAGCGCGGGCAGCGGCGCCAGGTGCAGGTAGGTGAACAGCACCAGGCCTTCGCGGAAGAATTGATATTCTCTTTCGACGGGTTCTTTGACTTTGACGATCATGTCGGCGTGTCCCCAGACGTTGAAGGCCGAGCCAACGATCTCGGCGCCTGCGGACTGGTATTCGTCGTCAGAGAAGGCGGAGAGGTCACCGGCATGGGTTTCCACCAGGACGGTGTGGCTTGCATCGACAAGCGCCTTCACGCCAGCAGGGGTGATGCCAACCCGAGATTCGTGGTCTTTCACTTCTTTGGGAACGCCAATGATCATCTAAAATTTGCCTCTCAAGGGAATGCTAGCAAATGCAGGTTGGGGGCGTTTGTGGTTGGGGTTGAGGAGCGACGGCTTGCGCTTGCTTTAAGTTGGCGACCCAAACGGAGGTAAGCGTCATGCGTTGGTGGTGCGACAAATCTTTCGCTTCCTCACACACCTTGCCCCCCTGGACGGGTGCCCCATGTTCGGGTTTATGCGTACATGGGTTGAACAAGATCTTTTTCCAATGCTTTCACTCCCGGTCTTGACCTACTTACAGGAAAAGAAAAAGGAGGGGCTTCCCCCGGATTTCCTGTGGAGTTTGGTGGCGTTGGCGAACCTCATGCGGCTTTCCTTACTGAAAGCCGCACACGCGGTTATGTCCGGTGCAGCGTACAGGAAATCCGGGTCGCCCCATCTTGCTCAACCCATGTACGCAAAAACGCGAACATGGGGCACCCGTCCAGGGGGCTAGGCTGGGTGGGAAGCCGGGAAGGCGGAGGAGGAAATGACAGCCAACCCCCAGACTAAATGGTTTGACAAAGCTAGGGGATCACTCCCCCGTATCGATCTGCGCCCGTTGCAGGCGGTCGGAGTAGTCGATGTAGACCGCTTTCCACGATGTGTAAAAATCCAGCGCGCCGGTGCCGCCTTCGCGATGCCCGTTGCCGGTCTGCTTCACCCCGCCGAAGGGCAGATGTACTTCAGCCCCAATCGTCGGCGCGTTGATATAAGTGATGCCGGCCTCCAGGTCACGCACCGCCTTCAGCGCCAGGTTTACGTTGCGGGAATACAATGCCGTGGAAAGCCCGTATTGGATGCCGTTCGCAATCGAAATCGCCTGGTCGAAACTGTCGCATTCCAGCAGGCTCACTACCGGCCCAAAGACCTCTTCCCGGGCAATGCGCATCTCCGCACCAACTCCCCCGAAGACCGTGGGGGCAAAGAAATACCCTTTGCTCAACCCATCGCCCGTCAGGCGCGCTCCGCCAGTCAAAAGCCCGGCGCCCTCCTTCTGCGCAATGGCGGTGTAGCGCTCAGAGGTCTCTATCTGCTGCTGGTTGATCTGCGGGCCCATCTCCACCTGGGCGTCCAGGCCATCACCCACCCTGAGCGCCCGCGCTCGCTCTACCAGCCTGCGGGTAAACTCGCCGGCGATGCTCTTGTGCACAATGATGCGGCTGGTCGCCGTGCAACGTTGGCCGGTGGTACCGAAAGCGCCCCAAACCGCTCCGTCCAACGCCAGATCGAGGTTGGCGTCTTCGAGCACAATCATGGCGTTCTTACCGCCCATCTCCAGCGAACACGGCTTGAATAGGCCCGCAGCCGTCTGGCCGACCACCCGGCCCACCTCGCTCGACCCGGTGAAGGAGATGGCGTTTACCTCAGGATGCGTAACCAAAGGCGCACCCGCATCCGGACCAAAACCGGTCACGATGTTGACCACGCCCTCCGGCAAGCCGGCCTCCAGCAATAACTCCACCAGGTTGATGGTCGACAGGGGAGTGTCCTCCGCCGGCTTGATCACGCAGGTATTGCCGCAAACCAGGGCAGGGAAGAGCTTCCATGAGGGAATCGCCATGGGGAAGTTCCAGGGCGTAATCATGCCGCAGACCCCTACCGGCATGCGCACAGACATGGCAAACTTGTCCGGCAATTCCGACGGCGTAGTCTGGCCGAAGAGCCTGCGGCCTTCACCCGCCATGTAAAACGCAGTGTCCGCCGCCTCTTGCACATCGCCCCGTGTCTCGCTGAGAACCTTGCCCATCTCGCGCGTCATATCCCGGGCCAGCTTCTCTTTGTTTCGCAACAACAGCTCACCGGTGCGGTAGAGAATCTCTCCCCGCTTGGGAGCTGGATAGAGCCGCCATTGGCGATAAGCCGCCCGGGCCGCCTTTACCGCCCGGTCCACGTCGGCTTCACCGGAAGCCTGAAATTCTCCCACCACATCGTCGACATTGGCGGGATTGTGATTGAGGAAAGTCTTGCCGCTCTCCGCGCTCACCCACTGGCCACCGATCAGGTTTTTGTAGCTCTTCATCGTCATCGCGCATGTCCCTTCGTTGAACTTCCGAGCATAACTCACCGCGTCCAAAATGGGGCGTATGCCCTAAAAGTGGTGGTAAAGACTCAAAAGAGTAGCGGTGCAACAATGCAACCGTGGCCGTACAATGAAGGTCGGTCGTCAGGAAAAGTCCGGCATTCATGTCATCAAACGGTTTCCATTCGCGTTCTTCGCGAACGCACGGTGTGCGTTCGTTGTTCAGCGTCTTCTCAAGTGATCTAGCAATTGATTTAGGAACCGCGAACACCCTGGTGTATGCGCGCGGTAAGGGCATCGTCGTCAATGAGCCCTCCATCGTCGCCATTAACAAGAATACCGGTGAGGTGGAGGCGGTTGGCAAAGAAGCCAAGGAGATGCTCGGCCGCACTCCAGGGAATATCGTCGCCATCAAGCCGATGAAAGACGGCGTCATTGCCGACTTCAAAATCACCGAAAAGATGTTGAACTACTTTATTCAGAAGGCGCACAACCGCAAGATGCTGGTACACCCGCGGATCGTCATTGGCGTGCCTTCCGAGATCACGCAAGTGGAGAAGCGGGCGGTGGAAGACTCCGCCTATCGCGCCAAGGCGAGCGAGGTGTTCCTGGTCGAGCAGGCCATGGTCGCGGCCATCGGCGCAGGCCTGCCGATCACCGAACCTAGCGGCAACATGGTGGTGGATATCGGCGGCGGCACCACGGATATTGCCGTCATCTCGCTCTCCGGCATCGTCTATTCCCGTTCCGTCCGCATGGCCGGCAACCAGATGGACGAGGCCATCATGAATTACCTCAAGCGTAAGTACAACCTGCTCATCGGTGAGCGCACCGCAGAGCAGATCAAGATCGACATCGGGTCGGCTTATCCGCTGGACAAGCCGCTGACTATGGAGATCAAAGGGCGCAACCTGATCGAAGGCGTGCCCAAGACCATCACCATCGATGACAGCGAGATCCGTGAAGCACTTACGGAATGTATTTCGACCATTCTCAATGCCATCCGCGTGGCCCTGGAGCGGACCCCGCCGGAGCTCAGCGCCGATATAAGTGACCGCGGCATCGTGCTCACCGGGGGCGGCGCGCTGATCAAGAACCTTGACAAGCGTATTCGCGAAGAAACCGGTCTGCCGGTTTCGATCGCCGATGATCCCCTGGCCAGCGTGGTGCTGGGCACCGGCAAGATGCTCAGCGACTTCCGTTTGCTGCGCAAAATCAAGATCGACTAAATATCAGGCAGCGAGTCGACTTATAAACCGAGAAGGGGACGGATGGTCCATTCGTCCGCGAACGCAGCCATGGATTTGCTTTGAGCCGGTATAAGAACATCCTGTTCCTGGTGGCGGTTCTGGTGACCCAGATCATTGGGTTAGCCGTGCAGGTGCGCCGGCCCAACCCCAATGGCGGGGATGCGCCGGCTGTCCGGCTGATACGGTATTGGGCCATCGGCCTGGTGTCGCCCCCGGAAAAGGTTCTGCATGGTAGCGGGAGCGGCCTGCGCGGCCTGTGGTCGAACTATCTCGACCTGCGCCACGTCCGGCAGCAGAATCAGGAGCTGACGGAACGGGTGAGGCGCCTCCAATTGGAGCAGGCAACGCTGCTCGAGGATGCGCGCCAGGGACAACGGCTGCAGGCGCTGTTGGCCTTCAAAGAGCACTACATCTACACCACCGTGCCGGCCCAGGTCATCGGGACCTCGGGCACTGACCAGTCACGCATCCTGTACATCGATAAGGGCGCCAAAGACGGTCTTAAGCCGGATATGGCGGTCATTACCCCCGACGGCATCGTGGGCAAGTTAAAGGACGTCTTTGGCGGCACCTCGCAGGTGCTGGTGATCTCCGATCAGACCAGCGGAGCCGGGGTCCTGCTGGAGCAGACGCGGCTGCGCGGGGTTCTGCGGGGCAATGCGGTGGGCCAGCCGCAGATCATTAACATGCTTCCCGATGAGCGGGTTAAGCCGGGCGAGCGTGTGGTGACCAGCGGCGGAGACCAGATCTATCCCCGGGGGCTGCCTGTGGGGGTGGTCGACCAGGTGGTCCCGGATACTTCCAATCCGCCTTACATGGACATCCTCATCAAGCCGGCAGCCAATCTAGGGCACCTGGAAGAGTTGCTGGTGATTACCCAGGCGGGCGATCAAATGCCGGAGAAAGAGAAGCAGGATCTGGCGCAGAGTGCTGCCGCGGGGGCCATGGCGGAGACCCAACAGCGGGCGTCGGATATCCTTGCCGAGCGGCTGCCTGGCCTGACTGATCCCAATGCGCTGGCTGATACGCCCGGTCAGGCAAACAACGTTGCCGCGGGGACTGCCGCGGCGGTGGCGGCGGCCGCGGCCGTTGCGCCGAAGCTGCATCCGCCGCCGGCCTTGCATGCCGATCATTACAGCCCCGACGCGACCGCTCCGGCGAGTGCCTTGACCCCTGGGCAGGCCATTGTTGACCCCAAATACGCAGCGCCGCCCCCTACAGCCAAGGCCGAGAGTAAGAAACCGGAACCAGGCGGTGATGCGGCGGGGCAGGGAGACGCGGCTAAGCCTGCTGTGCGTCATCCTGCCAGCAGCCCCGCAGCCCCTGGCGCGGAGGCGGCGTCCGGTACGGCCCGTCCTCCTGCAGCGGCTAAGCCTAAGGCCCCAAAGGCGGCCCCGGCGGATCAGCCGGCCGCGACGGAGCCTCCGGCCGCTTCAGGTAGTGGGAGTCCGCCGCAATGACGGGTTAAAAGCTCTGGTGGGGGCTCCGCCCCATCTTTTTCGGCCCAGGTACGCTCCCACGGCAGGCCGGGGCAGGTTGGCGAACCTGGGGCACCCGTCCAGGTTGGAGGAGTGTTTTGGGTTTGTTGAGGGGTCCTGGTTTGGAGAGTGTTAATGGTTTTGGAGAGTGAGCTGCTTTTGGGGAGTGAGCTGGGTTTGTTGAGGGTTTTGGGTGTCTAGAGTGGTTTGCGGGTAGGAGAAAGACTTCATGGCAATGTCGGCATCACTAGCGCGTCGTGAGCTGGATGTTCAGCGCTATCCCTTGATTGTGGTGGTGCTGGTTCCGCTGCTGGCGATTTTCTTGCAGGCCCTGATCCCCCGCTTCATCCCCAAGTTCGACATCATCGATCTCCCCTTGCTGGTGACGATCTATTTCTCTGTCGGCTGGCGTAATCCAATTGCCGGCACGGTCACCGGAGCGGTGATCGGGCTTATCCAGGATGCGCTGACCAGCCGCCCGCTGGGAATCAACGGGATCTCGCAATGCGTGGTGGGATTCTTTGCCGCCTCGCTGGGGGTCAAGATCGACGTCGAGAATCCGGGCACCCGCCTGCTGATCAACTTCGCCTTCACCTTGTTGAACATCGGGATCTATCTGTTCATCATGCATCGCATGCTGGCCCTCAATGTCAATACCAACTGGCTGCATGAGGTAATCAAGGCGGTTATCAATTCCATTGTGGGTGTGTTTTTCTTCGATATTCTGGATCGTATAAGGCCACGGGATTAGAACCGGCTGAAAAAAAGCAGCGAATCGGAGTCGAAAGCGTCACAGTAACAGTAAGCAGGCCAGAGACATGGACAATTACTCATCGGTTAACCGGGAAGAACGGCTACCAGCGTTCAAGCTCACGATCGTGCAATACGCAATCGTGGGCATTCTGCTGGTGCTGCTCTCGGGACTGTGGCGGCTACAAGTTATCGGAGCGCAAAACTACCGCACCCTGGCGGAGCAGAACCGCATTCGCAAAGTGCCCATCCTCGCTCCCCGGGGCAAGCTATTCGATCGCGAAGGACGCCTGCTGGTCGATAACTATCCCTCCGTCTCCTGCTTTCTCATCCGCGAGCCGGGCCGCGACCTGCGGGCGGATTTTCCCCTGATCTCGCGTGGCCTGCACATGACGCCGGAACAGCTGGAAGCCACCCTGAAGCACTACGCGCTGGCGCCCAAATACGAGCCGATCCCGCTCAAGCAGGACATTACCCCGGACGAGGTGGAGTTCATCGAGGCCCATCGCGACGAGCTGCCGGAGCTGGAAACGATTGACGAACAGCGCAGGCTCTATCCCCGCAACGGCTTTGCCGCCAACCTGATCGGATACGTGGGCGAGGTAAGCGACGACATGCTGAACGACCCGCGCTATGCCTACTACGAGCCGGGCGATGTGGTGGGCAAATCGGGGGTGGAACAATCCTACGATTCACTGCTGCGGGGCCAGGATGGCTCGCAGGACATTATTGTGGACAGCCACGGCAGGGAAGTGGGCATCCTGGGCCGGGAACCGGCGGTTCCGGGCCAGGGCCTCAAGCTGACCATCGACCTCGATATGCAACGCGCGGCTGAAGCGGCTATGGGCGATCGTAATGGGGCGATTATTGCCATCAACCCCCATACGGGCGCGGTGCTGGCGCTGGTCTCGAGGCCCGCCTTCGACCCCAATGATTTCTCGGTGCGCGTCTCCCGCGACGAATGGAACAAACTCATCACCGACCCTCGCCATCCTCTGCTGGATAAAGCCATTCAGGCCCAGCTGGCGCCAGGATCCACATTCAAAATCATCATGTCGCTGGCCGGCCTGGAAGACAATGTGGCGCAGGATTTGAAGGTGATCTGCAACGGCGGGGCCACGTTCTACGGACGCTTCTTTGCCTGCGATAAGCGCCACGGCCCAGTGGATATTCTGCACGCCATTCCGATGTCTTGCGATACCTACTACTACACGCTGGCCGAACGGCTGGGGATTGAGAAGATTGCCTATTGGGCGCACAAGGTAGGCATAGGGCAAAAGACCGGCATCGATCTACCCGGGGAAGTGAGCGGTACCATGCCCTCGGAGGAATGGAAGCTGAAAACCTTCCACGAGAAATGGTATGCGGGCGAGGTGATCTCCGTAGGCATCGGACAAGGAGCGGTTGCCATCAGCCCCGTCCAGTTGGTGCGGGCGATTGCCGGAATTGCTTCCGGCGGCGTCCTCAAGCGCCCCCACGTAGTCGAGCCCGATCAGTTGCCGGCCGAATATCGCCAGGCGATCTATGACTCGTATCCGGGCAGTGGCGACGCGACGATACCGATCAGTCCTGCAATCTGGGAGACCATCACCGATGGCATGGCGCTCACGACCAACAGCGGTACGGCGGCGGCGTCTCATCTGGAAAATATCGACTTTGCGGGCAAGACAGGCACGGCGCAGGTGGTGAACCACAGTGCCGGTATGAAGAGCCTGGGCACCGGTGCTGAACGCGCCAACGCCTGGTTTGTGGGAATCGCTCCGCGCCGCAATCCGGATATCGCCGTGGTGGTGCTGGTGGAACATGGTGGCTGGGGAGCGGAGGCTTCCGCACCTCTGGCTGCGCGGGTCATCGAAGCCTTTGTGGATAAGCAGCGCCGTCTGGACAACAACCTCCAGCAGGCCACGACGCCGGCGAACAAGGTCGAAGTAGGGGCGGTGTGGTCGGAACAGCCGGAGCAGGTGGCCGGAGCCGCGGGTGCTGCAAAGCCAACCGTGGTGGCGGCGAAGGACGCTGCCCCGGCGATGCATGGCGGCCACTTCACGGTGCCGGCGCAATGAGCTTCATCGTCTTGAAGGGGACGGGCTTTAGCCCGTCCGTTGAAGGATCAAAATAGTTGAGGCTTTAGCCTCTGAGGGAAAATCGCTGTTCACGAGGGAGATCCCTCAGCGGCTAAAGCCGTCCAGCTTTGGTGGGTTTTATGGCGGGGCTGAAGCCCCGCCCCTTCAAGGAGCTGAAGCCCAGACCCTTCAAGGAGCTGAAGCCCAGACCCTTCAAGGAGCTGAAGCCCAGACCCTTCAAGGAGCTGAAGCCCAGACCCTTCAAGGATAAGAAACACGGAGAATCATGCGGCGATTTATCTCATTTCGCGACTTCGACTGGTTGCTCCTGGCCTTGGTGCTGCTGCTTTCGGTGATCAGCATCCTGGAGATCTATAGCGCCACCTTGCATACCAAGTTTGTGGGGTTTGAAACCAAGCAGATCTTCTGGCTCATCGGCGGTCTGGGGGCCATGTTTCTCTTCTCCCTGATCAATTACCACCGGTTGCTGGAGGCGGTCCACTGGGTCTATGGCTTCTGCCTGGTCTCGCTCGTAGGGGTGCTTCTCTTTGGCACCAAGGTTCTGGGTGGGCGGCGCTGGATCAAGCTTCCTGGCGGCATTCACTTTCAGCCGTCGGAATGGGTCAAGGTGGTGCTGATTGTCGCCATGGCGCGATACTTCGCCGGCCTTGCCGGCAGGGATCTGACCTGGAGCGACATCTTCAAGGCTTTCCTGATGGTCGGGCTGCCGATGCTACTGGTGCTGAAACAACCCGACCTGGGAACCTCGCTCACCTACGTCCCGGTGCTCATTATCGGGCTCTTCCTGGGCGGTCTGGAGTGGAAGAAGGGGGTCATCCTGGTGGTGGCCGGCCTGGTCCTGGTGGTTCCGGTTTGGGCCAAGGTGCTCAAGCCTTACCAGAAGCAACGGCTGACCAGCTTCCTGAACCCCGATACCGATCCCAGGGGCAGCGGCTACCAGGTGAAGCAGTCGCTGATCGCCGTGGGCGACGGAGGCGTCTGGGGCCGGGGAGCCACCAAAGGTACCCAAACCCAGGGCGACTTCCTGCCTATTCCCTATACGGACTTCATCTTTGCCGCGTTCTGCGAGGAGCATGGCTTCGTCGGCGCCGTGTTTGTACTCCTGATATACTTCCTCATATTGACGCGTTTGATTCAAAATGCTCAGACAGCCGCGGATGTATCCGGTACGTTCCTGATCATGGGCGTAGTCGCTGTACTCATCTTTCAGATTGCAGTTAACGTCGGAATGGTCATCGGGCTGATGCCGGTCACGGGAATTCCTCTACCTTTAATGAGTTATGGGGGATCCTCGGTACTATTCACTTTCCTGGCTCTGGGTATGGCGATGAACGTTCGCATGAGCCGCTTTGTGAATTAGAGCAGGGTTTCCGGCCTGTAGTCGGGCCGCACCACAAGCGGCGTCAGTAACCTTAAGTTTTTTAGCAGTTTAGATACGCCGGCCAGGTGAATCACCGGGCCGGGCAGGATTAGGAATGAACACGCAGAGAAGGGTAACGGCCCCGCCTGAATACAAGGTTGAAGTGGTCACCGACTCTTTGCGTCTAGAGAGCCTTGGAACGCCAGCCAGCACAGAGACCGGTCCCGGTCGTTACCGTGTTGTGCCGGTATCCCCGCACAAAGAATTTCGCTGGATTCCACCCTATGGATCACGCGCCTTTGCCCAAGGCTTGCTCGCTGACCTAATCCTTCCCGGTATCCCGCGAGAGGGATAGCAGCTTCCCCTCCGATTCTGCCGCGCCGGCCGTCCGCCAGGTGAGACCTGCGGACAGGAGAGGCAGCATGTCAAAAGAAATTTGTATTTCCAGCACGCCCCACGAGACGCGTCTGGCCATCCTTGAGGACGACCAACTTACCGAGGTCTACTACGAGCGGGAGAATGAATACACTCTCGCCGGCTCGATTTACAAAGGCCGCGTTACCCGGGTGCTTCCCGGTATGCAGTCGGCATTCGTCGACCTGGGCCTGGAGCGGGACGCTTTTCTCTACGTCACCGATTTCATGGAGGAGCAGGAAGACTCCTCCGACTTTGAGCGGATTCCAGCAAACGGCCGGGCCGAGGAGGGCCGAGAACCGCAGGCCAGGGAGAACCGCGAACCACGCCAGCCGCGTGCCGCCTCCGGCGGTTGAAGAAGAAGCTCCCCGGCGCAACGGCGTCCCGGCAAGTTCGGGTGGGGCAGCATCCGGCCAGGGGCCTGCAGGTGAGTTTGAGGATGGGACCCGGCGCTGGCGAGGCCGCCGTGGCCGCCGCAAGGGCTTTCGCCCACCCCAAGGCGGACAGCACGCAGCCCAGGAGCAAACGGCGCCTGCCCGCAACGACGCATCACCCCGCAGCGACGGGGCATCCCGCGAAGTGGCATCCGTCGAGCCCAGCGTACCAGTAGAAGCCGGTGCGCGCCCACCCGTCGCCTTCTCGCTTCCTGGGGAGTCGCTTTCCAAGTACGGCGGCCAGAGTGCTGCCCCGGCGGCCGCCCTGCCGGTTGACAGCCGCGCACCGCAGCAGCGAGCCAATGTGGTCATCGCCAAGCCCTCGACGCTGATCGAGACCCCGCTGGCGTGGGACGGCGCCGGTCCGCTACCAGGGGAATCCATTTCCCGCTATCGGGGCGCTACGGAAGAAGCCCCAGCCCCGGTTCACGACGAGCCATCCGCTTCCGCCAGCGTGGAGGAAGAGACGGCCTATAACGAGGAAATTGCCGTCTCCACCGAGAATTTGGAGCCGCATGCCATTGTCGCCAGGGGAGAAGAAGCTCCCACGCTCCATGAAGTAGAAGCGCAGGAAACGGTATGGGCTCCTGAAGAAGTGGAGCCTGAGGCCGTAGTGATTGGCGAAACACAGGAAGAAGTCCAGAGCGTTCTTGCGGACGAGCCACTGGTGGCGGCGGTGGAGTTTGAGCCTGAGGAAGCTTCGGCCTCGTATCGGATTGACGCTTCGGCGCCCAGCGAATTTCGTTTTGCCTCCTCATCTTCCAGCTTGGTTGAGGAAGAGGAGGTTGCTCCTGAACAGGAAGCCTTCCAGCACATTGAAGATACGCTTGCGGACGCCGGTGGCGAGGAGCCTGTAGCGTTGGCTGCGCCCACAGCGGGCCTGGCGGAATTGGAAACGGACTTCGATGAGGAAGAGGACGAGGACCTGGACGGTGCAGCTCCGGCAACCGGCCTGGTAGAGGAAGAAGAGGTCTCGGAGGAAGAGGAGTACGACTTTACGCCTCTTTATGTCGAGAGCGAAGATCACGACCTGCAGGAACTGGAAGAGGAAACGCTTGATCAGGAAGTTGCCGCCGGCGGTGAGATTGGCGAAATGGTGCGCGATAGCCACCTTGAGCAGCGCATTGATGGCGAGGCTTCTGGTCTCACGGTAGAGGAAGAGGAAGCGGAAGAAGATGAGATTGAGGCCGCGGAGGGAGTCGAGGAACCAGAATCGGAAGAAGGGCAGGTAGCCGCAGTGACCGGGCAACCGGCTCGCCGTCCGCGCGATGATCAGCGACGTGGAGGCCGCGGGCAGCGCAATGATGGCCGCCGCCGCCACAATGGACGCCGGCAAAATACCCAAACCAGCGACCTGCCAATCATCAGTGAGCTGTTGAAGCAGGGGCAGGAAATCCTGGTGCAGATTGCCAAGGAGCCGATTGCGAAAAAGGGTGCGCGTATCACCAGCCACATTGCGCTTCCCGGCCGCTTCCTGGTGTTTATGCCGACGGTCAACCATGTCGGCGTCTCGCGCAAGATCTCCTCCGACGAGGAGCGCCTGCGTCTCAAGCGCATCCTGATCAGCGAGAAGGGAACCGTTAGCGGTGGGTTTATTGTGCGCACCGCGGCGGATGGGGCCAGCGAAGAGGATCTGCGCGCGGATATCCGTTTCCTTATCAGCCTATGGACGGAGATTAAACAGCGCTCCGATACGGCCAAGGCGCCGGCGCTCATTTATCACGATCTGAACCTGGTGGAGCGCATCCTGCGCGACCAGGTGAGTGACAACTTCTCCACCATCTGGGTGGATACGGAGGCGGAGTACGAGCGCATCGTTCGCTTCCTGAACCGTTTTCAGCCCTCGCTGGTACGCCGGGTCAAGTTGTACACCAAGGAAACGCCGCTCTTTGAACAGTTCGGCATTCAGGATGAAATCACCAAGGCGCTCAAGTCCAAGGTCTGGCTCAAGTCTGGCGGGTCCATTGTGATCAATCAGACGGAGGCGCTGGTGGCTATCGACATCAACACCGGCAAGTATGTGGGCAAGACGGCGCGTTTGGAGGACACGATCCTCAAGACCAATCTCGATGCCATCCCGGAGATTGTGCGCCAGATTCGTCTGCGCGATCTGGGCGGAATCATCGTGATCGACTTCATCGATATGGATGAACGCAAGAACCGCAACAAGGTGATGCAGGCCCTGGAGGACGAGCTTAAATCAGACCGGGCTCCTTCTAAAGTGTTGCAATTCAATGACTTCGGGCTGGTCGCCATTACCCGCAAGCGGGTCAAGCAGTCGCTTGAGCGCACCCTGAGCATCCAGTGCTCGATCTGCGCCGGGACCGGCATGGTCAAGAGCCCGACCACGGTCTGCAACGAAATCTATATCGAGATGCGCAAGATGCAACTCCATCTGGAGCGCCAGGACGTGCTGTTACGGGTTCATCCTGAGGTGGTCAAGACGCTGAAGCTGGGCAATGCCCGGTGGCTCACGGAGCTGGAGGAGATGAGCGGCAAGACGATCATCGTCAAGAGCGACCCCGCGCTGCATCCGGAGCAGTTCGATATTCACTAGAAAGGGCTGGGGGCCCTGCCGCCGTAACTGACGGCAGGGCCTCAGGAGCCTTGACCGTGCCGCCGAGTATTCAAAATGCCAACCTTCGGCGAGTCAATTGCGTCACATAAGGGTTAAGAGCTAAGGGATCCTTTTGGGGATCTCCCAAAATTCCACTACCCATGGGTGATTACAAGATGTTGCGTTCCTTACCCCGGTTCCCGGGCCGATCCGCACTGATCTTTGCGGCCCTTTCCTCCTGTCTCCTGGCTCCGTCTGGCTTCGCGCAATACAGTTCAAGCGCGCAAAATCATTTGGATTTCGATGCTCTGGTGCAGGATCAGTATCCCAATCAGGGCGGATATAACAGGCAAGGCTACAACACGCACCATAGCGATTCGGCTCTCGACCACCTGGCAATTGAGGCTGGCGGGGGATTCAATGTGCCGGTCGGCAATACCACGACCTGGCAGAACGTTGGTTGGAGCATCAACCTGGGTGGTGGTTGGAACTTCACCAACAGGTTCGGACTGCTGGCCGAATATGGCTTCAACCATGCCAATATTCCTCAGAACACGCTGACCAACGTAGGCGAGCCCAATGGGAATGTTCACGTGTGGTCGCTGACCCTGGATCCTATCTTTTACTACAAGACCAGCGGACACATCGGCGGTTACGTGACCGGCGGCGGCGGCTTCTATCGCAAGCTGACAACCTTTACCGAGCCGGTTTATGTGGGTGACTACTGTGACTACTTTTATGGCTGCTATCCGCAGTACGAAAACGTTACCCTCAGCCATTTCTCAAGCAACCAGGGCGGCGTAAATATTGGCACCGGGGTTACCTTCAAACCCAATGCAGACGGTAAGGTGAAGCTCTACGGGGAAGTGCGTTACATCTGGGTAGACGCGCCTCCGACTACGGCGAGTGCGGTAGGAACCGGCACAGTCGGTATGATTCCCATAACTTTTGGCTTCCGCTTTTAAATGCGTGAAGGTCTGTCTCGAAGGGCACGGCTTCAGCCGTGCCCTTCGTTTCTGATGACAAAAACATCCTTGGTACAGTCAGCTTAGACGCCCACGGGAAAGGGCTTGGGCGCGGTTTCTTCCGTGTTGGCTCCCATGCGAAAGCGCTCAAATCTGCCCTCCAGCAATGACATCAGACCGGTGTACCAGTAACCCAGCACGAAGAGCAGCAGGAAGGGCACGGTGAAATAGTTCTCATTGACGATTGCATACCAGATAGTCAGCGCAAAATAACTGCCAATCAGCAGTTCAATCCAGGGCACGATTCCGAGCCTCTTGCGGTATTTGCTGGCCTGCGGAATCTGGCCGCGCTTCTCGATGCAGTACTTAGGCGTGCGCTTGAATGCGGTCTTGATGCCGAATATCGCCTCCAACACCGCCTTGGTGTTGGTTATCGTCAGGCCTATCCCTAAGGCCATAAGGAAGGGGAGATACAGAAAGGTCTTGTACCAACGGCCGGGAAATAGCTCTCTTTGTGAAACCAGATAAAACGAAGAGATGGAAAACGTTGACGCCATGAATAGAGGCACGTCGATGAGCAGCATTTGAAACCAGCCCTGGTAAAAGCGGATGATCATGGCCGGCATCAACAGGGTGGAAAGCACTACCATCAGCGGATAGCTGAGATTCGCCGTCAGGTGGTAAAACGCCTCCAGCTTTACGTGGAATGGCGCATCGCTGCGGAACATCATGGGCAGTATCTTTTTCGAGGTCTGAATCAGGCCCTTTGCCCAACGCGCCTGCTGGGTTTTGAAGGCGGTCATTTCTACCGGCAACTCGGCCGGGCACTCAACATCTTGCAGATAACGAAACTTCCAGCCCTTCATCTGCGCACGGTAGCTAAGGTCGGTGTCCTCGGTCAGGGTGTCGTGCTGCCAGCCTCCCGATCCGTCAATCGCAGTCCGGCGCCACATGCCGGCAGTCCCATTGAAATTGAAGAAGGCGTTGGTGCGCGATCGGCCGCCGTGCTCGAGAATAAAGTGGCCATCGAGCAGGATCGCTTCCACCTGGGTAAGGAAGCTGAAGTCACGGTTGAGATGCGTCCATCGCGTCTGCACCATACCGATCTTTTGATCGGCAAAGTGGTGTATGACCTGCATGAGCCATTCCCTGGGAGGCACGAAATCGGCATCGAAAATGGCGACGAACTCGCCCGTTGCCACACGCATGCCCTCGTCCAGAGCCCCTGCCTTGAAGCCGTGGCGATCGACGCGGTGGATGTAGGTGATCTTGTGTCCGAGGGATTGATAAAGCTCTACGGCGGCCTGGGCAACTTCTACCGTGCCGTCGGTTGAGTCGTCCAGAACCTGAATCTCCAGCTTGTCCGCGGGATAGTCCAGGTTGCAGCAGGCTTGAATCAGGCGGTCAACCACGAATTGCTCATTGAAGATGGGGAGCTGCACCGTGATGGTGGGAAGTTCGGCAAAGAGCGACTCCGGCTCGCGCGCAGCATTCTTGCGGTACTTGTAGTAGCGGTAAACCAGCTGATAGCGATGAATGCCGTAGAAAGAGAGAACAATCATCACCACGAAGTAGGGAATCAGGAGGGCGGTGTCAAAAGAGTTCCAATGATACAAGTGCTCGAAGGTGCGATCGGCGTAATGGGTCTTGAAGTAGTGCTGGAAGCCGTGCTGCGGAGCGTTCGACCACAGAGCAAGAGCCCACGCGCGCTGGGGCGCAATGGGGATGGAGCTTAGCTTGTCAGCGATTATTGCCAGCAGGGCACTGCCTCCACACGTCATGCACATGGTTTCCTAAGATGCTCATCTCACAGGGCCCGATGTCGCTTTATCCAGAAAATCAATAGACGGATTAGTTGAGAAAAAAGGTGGTGTACAGGGTATCCCGTTGCACTGGCCGGAAACCGGCGCCGCGAATTACATGGCGCAGCTCTTCTTCGGTGGTGCAGTTGGAGGTGCCGGCGGCCTTGACCACGTTTTCCTCCAGCATGACCGAACCCACGTCGTTACCGCCGAAGCGCAAGCCCAGCTGCAATACCTTCAACCCCTGGGTCACCCAGCTGGATTGCACATTCTCCACGTTGTCCAGGTAGAGACGTGAAATGGCCAGCACCTTGAGGTATTCGACCGATGTTGCCTCGTCCCACTTACGGCCGCCCAGGGCGGTGTTGGTGGGCTGAAAGCTCCAGGGAATAAAGGCCGTGAAGCCGCCGGTTTCTTCCTGCAAGCGCCGTACCTGTTCGAAGTGGTTGACGCGGTGCTCAAAGGTTTCGCCCACGCCGAACATCATGGTGGCCGTGGTGCGCATGCCCAGCTCATGGGCGGTGCGATGCACGTCCACCCAATCCTGGGTGGAGCACTTGAGCCGCGCGATGCGATGCCGCACCTCGTCGTCGAGGATCTCAGCGCCGCCGCCGGGAATCGAGTTCAACCCCGCATCCCGCAACCGGGCAATCGTATCTCGCAGAGAAAGGTTGCTGTACTCGGCGATGGCCAGAATCTCCGAGGCGGAGAAACAGTGCAGCCAAATCTGTGGGAAGCGCTGCTTAATGCCGGTGAGCAAGCGTTCAAACCATTCAATCTTGAGATCGGGGTGTAAGCCGCCCTGCATGAGCACGCCCGTGCCACCCATCTCCACCGTCTCGGCGATCTTCTGGTAAATGGTCTCGAAGTCGAGGATGTAGCCTTCCGCGGCGAGTTTGCCCTTTAGCGGCCGGTAGAAAGCGCAAAAGCTACAATACTCGGTACAGAAATTTGTATAGTTGATGTTGCGGTCGATGATGTACGTCACCACGCCCTCGGGATGCAGTTTGCGCCGCAGCGCATCTGCTTCCATGCCCAGGCCGATGAGGTCGTCCGAGCGGAAATAGTCGAGAGCTTGGGTCCTGGTAATCGCCACCTGTCTATTTTACGAGTATGGCGGCCGACAATCCAGTGTTACAGTGCAAGAGATGTGGTCCTCGGCGATCATTTAAGCCACCTCGGTACCGTGTCCACCCTGCGCGCGGGCCTTATATAGCTGGGCTTATATAGGTGCGCCGGGCCGGGCCAACAGGCCGTTGCGGCCTATCACAACCAGTTTCGGGTGTGCAATGCGAACGCTCGCGGTACGTTCACATCCGAGTTCACCATTGTCTGTCAGGAACGTGGGTCATTTCATTACCGAGTAGCGCTGCCCGTCTTTCGCTACCTATCTCCTTCGTGAAAGGTTCCCAAATGCCTCCATTTAGAGTTGTGGGTCGCTGTTTTTTGCGACGCGTGCTGAACACCTTGCCCATCCTTCTGCCGGCCGCTCTTGGGCTTGTCTTAGCCGTACCGATGCACGCACAAGCGCCCGCTGCCCCTGCGCCAGGAACGGATGTCATTGTCTTTACCAATGGCGATCAGCTGACCGGCAAGCTGGTACGCGAGGTCGGCGGGAGCGTGACCTTCCATAGCGATATCGCCGGCGATATATCCGTGGACTGGGACAAGATCAAGTCCATTAAAACCGGGCAGCAGTTTGCCGTGATTCAACAGGGCCAGCACGTCACCCGCAAGACGGCGGATGCCGATATTGTCCAGGGCAACGTCCAGGTTGACGACAATCAGGTCAAGGTGACGCAAGCTACGTCCGGCGCGAACAAAGACATCCCGGTGAAGGACGCGCAATACGTGATCGATAAGGATACCTATACCAAGGAACTACGCGGCAATCCTGGCCTTTTCTCTGGCTGGGCCGGCTCGGTTACCGCGGGCGCGACCTTGGTTGAGGCGACGCAGAACAGCCGCAACTTTACCGGTGGGGTAGCGCTGGCGAGGGCTATTCCCAGCGTGACCTGGCTTGACCCGCGCGACCGCACCCTGGTGGACTTCACCGGAGCGTACGGGTCCGTTACCCAGCCCGGCACCGCTGGGACGAAGACCAACATCCTTCACGGCGATGCAGAACATGACTGGTACTTCTCGCCGCGCCTCTACTTCCTGGTGGATGCGGCCTGGGATCATAATTACTCCCAAGGCCTGAATTTGCAGCAATCCTATGGAGGCGGTATCGGTTACACCGTTATTAAGGAGCCGAAGCAGGAACTGGACATAAAGTTCGACGTGCATTACGAGAAGCAGACCTACTTCATAACCCCCAACATCATTCCCATCCCTCCCCTTACTCCGAGCAAGAATCTGATTGGGATGGACTTCGGAGACACCTACATGCTGAAGCTGCCCCATGGCCTGGTATTCAACGAGGGGGCGACGATCACCCCGGCGTTTAATCAGACCAATGCATGGTCGGCTGTGGGTACGACGGGGCTGGTATTCCCGGTGTACAAGCAGTTCAGCTTTAGCGTAGGAGCGTTGGACGACTTCTTGAACGACCCGGCTGCGGGCAGCAAGAAGAACTCGTTTCAGTTCACAGCAGGCGTCACCTATACCCTTAAATAGCGGGATATGGGGACTCGATCAAAGAAGGGTACGGGCTAATGCTCGCTGCGGCGAGGAAGCTCGCTGCGGCGAGGTAGCCCGTACCCTGCTGGAGAGAACCCTGGTCCTTATTGCGGCGATTGCGGCGCCGCCGGATCGAGGTCCAGCGGCTGTTTCAACAGCGTCAGTATGCCCGGGGGCAATGGCTTATCGGCGTTGGCCAGCAGTTGCGACACTTGCCACATCTCCGTCTCGTTCAGGATCTTCTTGAAGGCGGGCATGCCGGAAAGCCGGATGCCGTTGGCCACCTTCCAGTAGGTTTCTCCGGGTGGATCGTCGCTGACGCCGACTACTCCGTCGCGGTGCGGCTCCCAAAGCTGGGGCGCTTCCGGGTACATTCCTTTGGCAAAGCTGGCAGGACGCCCATAGAGGCCGTGGCAAGCTGCACATTGCTGGCGGTAGATGTGGGTGCCGATCTCCAGATTGGTGGGGCTGGCTTCTACTGGGGGCGTCTTTACCAGCTCACGATCAATGCGCGCGTGCAGGGGCAGGTGGACGATCCTCTCCTCGAAAGGTAGCGGCGCATCGCCGGTGGCGACGGGCAGGTTCCCAAAGCTGAGGTAAGCCGCAATGCCCAGTGGTACCACCAACAAGCCAATCAAAAGGCCGATGAGGAATCTCATTTTTTAACCCTTTCGTTTCTGCGCAGCCGAGCGGGTCTGCTATCGCTTTCCTGACCAGTGGGACAAGAAAAGCTGCACTGTTCGCCCCCCGAGCAGGATATAGCAAGCAGAGAAATGCTCTAATACTAACCAGGACAGCAAAAGTTATTTTCTTCGCCGAACGGCGGCAGGCAGTGGAGGCTTTCAGGTTCATGCATCATAGCAAGCGTTTTGGATGCCTAGTGTATCCGCTTCTTTTTTTGATCACTCTCGCGGTACCAGGGCTCATAGCGCAGAATTCCACCGGTAGCGGGACTCCCGCACCCGCACAAGCACCCGCACAGACGCAGACGGAGCCGGAGAATCCGCAGCAGAATCAGGTTCGCCTGGCCCAGGAGGCGCAAGCCAGAATACGAGCACGGCGGCAGGCTCGCACCCAACGGGTGGTTGAGGACACGTACAGCCATAAGTTCGAGGTCTATGGAGGGGGCGGCTACACCCGCTTCCGGCCGGGGGCGTCGCTCCAGCACGTCAATGAAGCGGCGTGGAATGGGGGATTCACGGATTATCTTTGGGGGCGCCTGGGGCTCACGGCGGACTTGCGCGGATACTACGGAACCGCCTTCACCCCACCGAATCCGTACAACATCTTCAAGCCCTCCATTAGCCAGTACACCGCCATGGCAGGGCCGCAGTATCGCTTTGTGCGCAGGGAGCATTGGGCCATCAGTGCACAGGGCCTGGTGGGCGGGTCTAAAGGCAATTTCAATGCGAGTAGCTCCGGGGTTCCACCGGGCACGTTCATTGGGCTTTGGAGCCAGGGCACCAACTTCAGCGCGGCGGTGGGTGTGCCGATCGACTACAACCTCGGTCCAGCACTCGCGGTGCGTTTGCAGCCGGGCTACTGGTTGACCACCTTTAGCGGCACCCCGCAGGTGAAGAATCTCGGCTTTAATATCGGCATTGTGTATCGATTCGGGCGGCAGTAAGGGGTTTGGAGTAGAGAAACGGCAGGTCCCTCCCTTTTGCCGCTTCCGCGGACGGGTGGTCGGGCGTACTCCTTCCCGGCACTTCGGTCATGTTACGGCTGCCGCCGATACGTCAGGGGCTTCTCATCGTCTAAGCTATATAGATGGAGTCTAGCCGCGGTGGTATAAGGGAAAACTTTGACGTAGCGGTTGTAGGCGCAGGCCCAACCGGCCTGGCCTGTGCTATCGAGGCCCAGCGGGCCGGACTGCGCAGTGTTCTGGTAGACAAGGGGTGCCTTTGCAACTCCCTTTTTCACTACCCCTCGAACATGACGTTTTTTACCACGCCCGAGCTGCTGGAGATTGGGGATATGCCCTTTTCCAGCCCCAACCAGAAACCCAGCCGCAACGAGGCGCTGGAGTACTACCGCAAAGTCGCGGAGCATTACCAGCTGGAGATGCGCCTCTATCAAGCCGTGTCCAGCGTGACCGGGGAGGATGGCGATTTCACCATCACCACCGTCGACCAGTTCTCGCGTCAACGGTCGTACGGCGCCCGCAAGGTCATTATTGCTACCGGCTACTACGACCTGCCCAACTACCTTGAAGTGCCCGGGGAAGAGCTGCCCAAGGTGCTCCACTATTACCACGACCCGCACCCCTATTACGACCAGAAGGTGCTGGTGATTGGAGGCAAGAATTCGGCGGCGATCGCGGCCCTGGACCTATGGCGTCACGGCGCGCATGTGACCTTGGTGCATCGCGGTGAGGCCATGCATCGTCACGTCAAATACTGGATTCTGCCGGACATCAACAATCGCATTAAAAACGGCGAGGTCACTGCGTATTTCTCCAGCTCCGTCGCCAGCATCGCGAAAGACTCGGTCGAGCTGCTGACGCCGCAAGGACTGGTTACGCTGGAGAATGATTTTGTCTTTGCCTTGACCGGGTACCATCCTGATTTTGATTTTCTGACCGCGGTTGGCGTACAGATGGAAGGGGAAGACCGCTGCCCGGTGTGCGATCCGCAATCGCTGGAGAGCAATATACCTGGTCTCTACCTCGCCGGAGTGATCGTTGCCGGCATGCGGACCAACGAAATTTTCATCGAGAACGGCCGTTTCCATGGCCGTCAGATTGCCCAGGATATCGAGGCTAAGCTCGCCGGCCGCACTTCCGTGAGGGTCGGCTGAACCTGTTACTGTTACTGTGACTTGGATTGATTCGAGAAGCTTTCAGCGTTGAAGGAAAGGTTGCCGCCTAATGGGTTGGCTAAAACCTCGTTCGATTCGAGGTCAGCTCATCTCCGGTCTGGTCCTCTTCGAAGGTCTGCTGGTGATCACCTTCGCTACGCTGCTGGTGCGTGAACAGGCCTCTGAAATTCATGAACGGGCGCGCCAGCGGCTGGAATCGGAGGTGAGCCTGCTGGCGCTGCAGAGCCAGGAGTCGCTGGCCCAGGGGCAGGCGGGATACCTGGTGCCGATCCTGCGCGCCATGACCAACTCCCCCAGCATCCGTGCAGCGATGGTTACAGACGTGAACGGCCGGGTCATCGCCGGCAGCGATCCCAGCATGAGCGGCAAGAACCTGCTTACGCGCCTGGAAAAGAAGCACCTGTCGGATACTGCCCGGGCGGATATTTTTCGCGCGCCGGGCGGAGCCCGTGAAGCTGTCCTGCCGGTGCACGTGGGCGGTCAACTCAGCGGCTTTGCCTGGGTATACGAAGATGCCGGCGCTGCATGGCAGGAGATTTACTCGCTCATCCGCATCACCGTCATCTTCGCCGGCCTGGGGGCTCTGGGCACGGCCCTCATCGCCGGAACTCTGGCCCGGTCCATCACCCGCCCTTTGCGGGCCTTGCTCGCGGCTACGCGCAAGTTGATTCGTGACCCGCAAACTAAAGAAGGCTTTCCCCTGGAAGTGACCTCCACCAACGAATCGGCGGACCTTACCCGGGCCTTCAACCTGATGGTGACCTCCATGGAGGAGCAGAGAGCGGGGCTTAGCGATACCCTGGCACTGCTCGACTCCATGCTGGAAAACGCGCCCATTGGGTTCGCTTTCTTCGATCGCAAGTTTCGCTATGTGCGCGTGAACCAGTTTCTGGCGGAGATGAACCATGTGCCCATCAGCCGGCACCTGGGGCGCACCATCGATGAAATGCTCCCCGGCCCAGCCGCTGCAATGCTGCAGGGCTGCATCCAGAAGGTGTTTGAAAGCGGGGAGCCGGTGGCGCAGTTTGAGCTGAACACGGACCTTTCCGGCGATGCCACTCAGGCGCGCAGTTGGCTCATCAATGTCTATCCGGTCAAGACGACGTCCGAGGCGGTTCGATGGGTGGGCGCAATCGTGGTCGAAGCCACCGAGCGTAAACGTGCCGAGGATGCGTTGCGGAAAACAGAAAAACTGGCAGCCGCGGGCCGCCTTGCTGCTTCGATCGCACACGAGATCAATAATCCTCTGGAGGCGGTTACCAATCTGCTATACCTGCTGCGCCATGAACCATCGCTCGACGCATTGGCCCTTTCCTATGCGGAATTGGCGCAGCACGAAATCTCGCGCGTGGCCGACATGACCCAACAGACGCTGCGCTTCTACCGCCAGTCCACGTCGCCGGTGGTTGCCAATATCACCGAGTTATTGGATTCAGTGGTCACGCTCTACAAGGGAAGACTGCTTGGGCTGCAGATTGAGATCTCGCGCCAGGACGGGCCCGATGTTGATCTCTACTGTTTTTCCGGCGAGCTACGCCAGGTCTTCGCCAACTTGATTGGCAATGCGATCGATGCCATGGTCCACGGAGGGCATCTGTGGTTGAGTGTGCGCCGGTCGCGTTCCTGGGTGGACGGCGCACCCGGTATCCGCTTGTTCGTTGCAGACAATGGCTGTGGCATGACAGAGGCCACGCGTCTGCGGATCTTCGAGCCGTTTTTTACCACCAAGGAAAGCACCGGAACGGGGTTGGGTCTGTGGGTGAGCAGCGAGATCATCGCCAAGCACAAGGCTACGGTGCGTGTGGCCAGCCGCCCGGCTGACCCAGGGAGCGGGAAGCGGTCAGGGACGGTGTTTATGCTGTTTTTCCCGGATGGCGGGATTGGGTTAGCCCCACTGCCGCAGGTCGCCACTACGCAGAGTGCGTAGTCTGAGGTAGGTCCCGCGATCGTTAGCGGAGATGGATGCTGGTTGTCTTGCCGTCATAGCTGATTTGTCTGAGCGAACTTCCCGCCAATCCAGCGTTGAATTGCCTTGTGGGTTGGTGTTTTCCTCCATTGAAGCTTAGGAGCAGCGTTCCTGCGGCATCATCCCAATGCAACTCAGTAGAAGAAAAGTCTCCCCGCTCAAAAGCGAACGTGCGCCCGTCGTCTTCGTAGAGCGCAGAGACGCCATCCGCACCCGGGTAGACCGTCAAGGAGATCGGCGCATCGGACTCTTGATTTACGAATTGCTTAAGCGGACCTCTCGCCAACGTGGTTCCTGCTCGCACAAAGACGGGGATGGTTTCTAAAGCCGCGGAGACTTCTACGGTTTTGCCTCCCGGGATCTGCTCGTTCGTCCAAAAGTTCCACCAGGTTCCCGGCGGTAGATAGACGGTCCTCGTAACCGCACCTGCCTCGAGCACGGGCGCGACCAATAAAGACGGCCCGAACATATATTCGTCAGCCATTGCCCGTGCTTTTTCATCTTCGGGAAAATGCAACCATAGACCTCGCATCAGGGGCATCCCGGTGGCATGGGCTTCGGCCACTGCAGAGTAAATGTAGGGCAGCAGCTGGTAACGGGTGTTCAGATACTTGCGGCAAATCTCCTCGACCGCCGGGTTGCGTAAATCCTGAGGCCTCGGCAGGTCGTCTAACGAAAACGCCGGCGTCAGCTCCGGGGGACCGTAGTCGCCGGTGTTCCATCCCCAAGGCAGACGTAGCTGCCAGGTGCGGCCGTGTCCGCGAAATAGTGGGCAAAATGCGCTGAACTGAAACCAGCGTAAAAAAAGTTCGGCGGTGAATTCGCGGGTGGGCACGAAGCCTCCAGTGTCCGAGCCCCAATAGGGAATTCCGCTCAGCCCGATGTTGATGCCCTCCATCACGTGCGCCGCGAGAGTCTTCCAGGTGGAGAAGATGTCCCCTGACCAAAGCCACCCGTACCTTTGCAATCCCGCATATCCGTTCCTGTGCAAAGCAAAAGGCCTCTCATCCGGCCGGACCTGGCGATCGCCATCCCAATACATCTCGTTGCGAACCAGCCGCGAAGAAGCCGGCAAGGGATCTCCTTCATCAGGCCACCATCCGTCGACACCCATGCGGTCGAGCGCGGCATGGTGCGACCAGTATTTCGCTGCGTTGGAAGGTTGTTCCGCGGCCGCGCCGGTGTCACTGACTTTGCCGTAGAGGTCCACTGGAGGGTTCACAACATGAAGCACTACCTTGAAATGGTCCTGATGCAATTGATGGATCATCGCCTCAGGGTCGGGGAAGACATTTTCATTGAAAGTGAATGACCCGTGGCCGGTATTCCAACCGGCGGGGCAAAAGCCGGTTCCCAGGTAGATCAGCGCGTCACAGGGCAGTTGCTTTTCACGAAAGGTTTTTGCCTCCTGCAGAATCTGCTCACGGCTGGCCAGCGTACGATGCGATTGTTGGTATCCGAGCGCCCACAAGGGGGGCATGTGGGGAAAACCAACCAGCTCGCCGAATTGTCGAATCAACTCTACAGGTGTGTCCGCAGCAAGCAGAAAAATGTCATAGCCCCGCGCACTCTCGTTGGGCTTAAAGATGCCGGACTCGGCGCCAAGGTTGAATGAGCCTTGCGGCTCGTGGACGAAGAGACCCCAGCCGTTGGAGCCCATCAGCCAGGGGATGGGGAGATGCGCTCCGTAGATTTTGAGGTCGTCACCGACCTGGCCATTTTTCATGGCATCGACGGTGCCGCGGCGATCCAACGTGTGTGCGCCTTCGCCGAGTCCATAGACTGGCCCATCGCCACAGAGAAAGCGAATCTGCGCCGGATTCTGATCGAAGCGGAGCTCCTGAAGGAGGAGGCCACCTTGGGTATGAATCGCGATGCGGAGAGGATCCGTCTGCACGTCGAGTAGCCTCGGTCCCCAATGCGCGGTTTGCCCGGGGGCTCCGGCTAGAGCTTTGACGCCTGGGGCAGGCCACACCCTGGGAAAAAGGCTGCCATCTCCGTAGATCTGGTCCATCGGCTCGCCGGCTGCAGCCACGGTTAGACGCAAAATGTTGTCACTTACGGCAGTCACCGTGAGGGCGAGTACGGATGGTCCGGTTACCTGGGGTGGGAGGGCTTTGGCGGCGGGGAGGTAGACTTCCAGGAGCAGGCCGGCGGTGCCTGAGCCGATACCCTGCAAGACGCTTCGTCTGGTGAATCTGCGGGGCACCTGTCTCCCTCCGGTAATGCCAGGAAAGGTTTACGCGGAGAGCGATACTGTGTCAAGGAGCACGGGCTGTGGCTCTGATGGAAACGTTTACTTGGCGACGCAAAACGAGTAAGATCACCCCCGAATCGAGGAGGCGTTCGCGTGCAACCTTCTTTCTCTCGTCGATCCTTTCTGGTTGCCACGGCAGCAGCCGTCGCTCCCACCGCCGGCGCTCTCTCCTTCCCACGAAGCGCGCAGTTGTTTTCCTTGCTGGGGGCGGAGACGAGCGCATCCACCATTCCATTTGCAAATTGGAAAAATACCGGAGTCATCGAGCTTTCGAACTCGCCGTATGCGCGCCTTAAGACGGTTCCGGTGAGCGCTGTCGTGATCAAGGATGGTTTCTGGTCGCCGCGCAGAACCACCAACGTCGAATCCAGCATTCCGAGCATGCACGACGAGCTGATCGCGCACGGACGCATGGACAATTTCCTCCGCCTTCAGGGGAAATCATCCAGCCCGCAGAAGGGGCCCGTCTTTTCTGATTCCGATATCTACAAATGGACGGAAGCGGTCGGGTTTGTTCTTCAGTCGGGGGACAGGCCGCAGTTGCGCGAGACTGCCTCCACCATGATTGGCGAAGTCGTGGCGGTGCAGGAGCGATCCGGATATCTCAATACGTATTATGTGGGTGATCTGGCAGCAAAACGTATGCTCCCGGATATACAGACGACTGGACATGAGCTGTACAACATCGGCCACATGCTGCAAGCGGCGATAGCCTACTATCGCGCCACTGGCGACCCCACGTTGCTGAACGCAGGCATTCGCTTTGTAGATGGTTTTCTGCTTCCAAACTATGGGCCGGGTGCAGAGCAAAAACCTATCGTCGCCGGTCATCCGGAGATCGAAATGTCTCTGGTGGAGCTCTACCGCACGACGGGGAATCGCAAGTACCTGGAGCTGGCCGGTTACATCCTTCATGGTGACGACCGCATTGCACTCACTGATCAACAGATCACCTACATGTTCTGCGGCGCTCCGTTTACTTCGCGCACTCGACTCGAAGGCCACGCCGTGCGCGCCATGTACGCGTGTTGCGGGGCCACGGACTACTATCTGGAAACCGGAGACCAGGCCTATTGGAAGACGCTGAACGCGCTGTGGGAAGATCTGGTCGCGCACCAGATGTACGTTACTGGCGGAGTGGGTGCACGTTCGACGGGAGAAGCTTTTGGCGATGCCTACGAATTGCCCAATGCACGCGCGTATGGGGAGAGCTGCGCCGCTATTGGCAACATGATGTGGAATTGGCGCATGCTGGCCGCGTCTGGAGAAGCCCGCTTTACTGACGTCATCGAATGCGCTCTCTACAACGGGATTAATTCGGGCATGTCGCTCGATGGCAAGACCTACTGCTATCGAAACCCGCTTGCGTTTGATCCCGCCGGTGACTCCAGAGACCGCCACCTGGTTCACGGAAGCATCCGGAATCCCTGGTACGACACGACCTGCTGCCCGCCCAATCTTGAGCGTACCTTTGCGTCCTTGCCGGGCTATTTCTATAGCACCAGCGCAGACGGCGTCTATGTGCATCTCTACGACAACTCTGCATTGAACTGGCATCTAGCGGATGGAACTGCGCTTTCCATCACCCAGGTCACTCGCTATCCGTGGGAAGGAGAAGTCTCGCTTACCGTCAATCCGGCCCAAGTGAAGGAGTTTACGGTGTATGTCCGCATTCCGGGATGGTCGAAAAAGAACGTGGTGCAGGTGAACGGTGTTTCCATCGAAGGCGCGGTTCCCGGCCAATATCTCGCGCTCCGCCGGCGCTGGGCTGCGCATGATCAGATACGGCTGTCTTTTGACATGACGACACAACTGCTCCGGGCAAACCAGGCGGTCGCAGACGATTTGGGCCGAGTTGCATTCCGCCGTGGACCGATTATCTTTTGCATGGAATCTCTCGACCAACCCGGACACTCGGGGGAGGCGAACCTGGCTATGTATTCGGCTGCACTGCAAGGCGAAAGCAAAGCTGTGTGGAATCCGGAGCTTCTCGGAGGGGTAGAGGTGCTGGAGCATCCTGGCGCAGTGACGCAGGACGGCGAAAAGTCGTTGTATTTTCCCGCGCCGCCGGGTGTTGCTAAGGCCACTGCGACGTCGCTCCACCTCGTTCCCTACTATGCTTGGGCGAACAGGGCACCCGCGGGAATGCAAGTTTGGGTTCCATATATTCAAAGCTAGCGGGCTGCGGAAGCGGTGTGCACGGGACGCTCGTAACAGAACCCATTAGGAACTGGACGGGTGCCCCAGGTTCGCCAAAGCGTACCTGGGCGGAAAATGATATGTTTCGATTGCTTTTAGCTGATTGATTAGCAAAAGGCTGTGGTGGGCTTCCCCCGGATTTCCTGTGGGGTTTGGTGGCGTTGGCGAGCTTCATGCGGCTTTCCTTACTGAAAGCCGCACACGCGGTCTTGTCCGGTGCAGCGTGCAGAAAATCCGGGTCGCCCGTCTTATTCGTCCCAGGTACGCTGGTGCGAACCTGGGGCACCCGTCCAGTTCCTAATGGGTTCTGTTAGGGGACTGACTCTGCCGAGAATCAATTTTGAACATCGAGATTACGCGCGCATGAGAGGCATGGACAGGAAGATTTGCGGCCAGTACACAAAGAGGTGGTTGAGTGCTCGTGCATCGTGCGTCGTACTGCCTGCTTGTCTCCTGCTGCTCTTGCTTACTGCCTGCCGTCGCGGGCACCCGGTCATCGCCGTAATTCCGCGAACGGCAGGGAACACTTTGTGGGAGGGCGAACACGCAGGCGCGGCCCTGGTCGCACACGAGAAAGGGTTGCGGGTTTACTACCAGGCACCCACGCGCGAAGATGACCTGTCGAGTCAACTTGGAATCATCGGAAAGGCACTCGAGCGGGGATGCAACGGCATCATCCTCTCACCCGTCGAAGCATTACCCGTCCGTACCACCATCCGAAGAGCGGTTGAAAGTGGAGTACCCACCGTAATTGTCGGGACCGACCTGGGCATTCCTCCGGGGAAGAAGCTGGCGTACGTTTTGAACGACGAAGAAGCAGGCGGGGAATTGGCCGCTCGCCGCGTAGCGCGCATCCTGGGCGGCAAGGGGACCATCGCCATCGTGGGCATCAGCTCACAGTTGACGAGTACCGCAACCAGGGCGCGCAGCCTGGAGACGGTATTGGCCAAGGAGTTTCCCGGCATTCACGTGACCGATCGGCGCCTTGGGCTGCCGACCGTACCTCAGGAACAGCAGGTCGCCGAGGAACTGGTCAGCAAGGATGACCATGTGAACGCGATTGTCGCTCTCTCCGAGGCCTCTACGCGGGGTGCTTATTATGCATTGGTCGAATTCAACAGGATTGGAGAGATCAAGCTCATAGGATTTGATCAGGATCTGTTAGAGCCAGTCAGAAGCGGCGGCATCGACTCCGTCATCCTGCAGAACACCTATGAAATGGGCCGACGTGCTATGGGGATCATGGACGAGCAGCTGCGCGGGGAGTCTCCTGCGCCCCAGGTCTCGCTGGAGCCTCTGCTTTTGACCCGCGATAATATCGATTCTTCTCAAGTGCGCCAGATGCTGACGCTTGTATGGTGGTACGACGAATGATGCGGTGGGTGCATCGGCGGCATTTCTTAATCGTCGTTGCCGGCCTCAGTGTCCTCGCGCTTGGGGTGCTCGGATACTTCGCATATCGCTCGCGGCAAACAGGACCGTCCTATCACGACTCGTTTGCCCAGGAAAAGCAGGACGAATGGCAGGCATTCGGCGGTACCTGGGAAATTGTCAACGGCGTCATGCAGAACAGTTCCGACGAACGCGGAGCCAAGTTGATGACCGGCTCAAGCGATTGGCGGGACTATAAAGTGGACGCCGATGTGCAACTGCTGGGCGAGGCAGGGGACGCTGGACTCGTCATGCGCACAACGCAGGAGGAAGAGGGGGTCGACTCCTACCATGGTTATTTTGCCGGCCTTCGAAACCTGGACAACACGTTAATCCTCGGTCGTGCCGACTACGGATGGCACGAATTTAAAGCCATTCCCGTGGCTTCAGGTGTGCACACCAGGGTCTGGTATCACCTGACCTTTCTTGCTTACGATTGCACTCTTGCGGCGAGGACAATTTCAGCTGCGGGGGAAACAACAACGGTTGCAATCAGGGATCCGTCATGTGTCACGGCCGGCCGCTTCGGCCTGCAGTCTTATGCCTCCGGCGCACTGTGGCGCAACATAACCGTCAGCCGCTCAAGCCGCCAGGATCTGACCTCCCTGATAGGCTCTCACCCGGTCGAGCTTCCCTGGGAGCGCGGTATCGCCTGGACAGGTAATACCGATGCGCTCGACCGCCGCAACGAAGTTGAGTTGATCGATCGCGATATGCGCGACCATCATTCCGATTTAAGCGCGCAACCCATCGGTAGCCTGCGCCTGCTCTCTCCCAATCAGCCATCACAGGTCACGGTGCACGGCGTCGTTACCCTTATTTCGCCGGTGTTATATGTGCAGGACGCGACCGCCGGATTGGCAATACCAAACGCGCGTACCGCAAAGCCAATTCAGATTGGGGACGCAATCGAAGCCAGAGGCGATGCGGAGTTGCACGATTTCAGTTCCGTTCTCAGAGACGCAGACGTGCGTCCTCTGTGGACTCATACCCCGGTACCCCCGGTTGCGGTCTCCCCATCGCAAGCCGCCACAGGCGCATTCGACGCCCAATATATCGAGGTGGAAGGCGTTCTGCGCAGCCTGGAGTCCACCCCAGATCCCATGCTGGTTCTTACCCTGGATGAGGGTGCGCAGTCCTTCCGCGCCATCGCCAATGACAAGAGTCCAACCCAAACTGCACGCCGCATCAGAGAACAAAGCCGTCTTCGCCTCCGAGGGGTGTGTGTGGTTGATTCTGCTTACACCCATGACCTCACTCCCTTCGCGCTGTTACTCCCGTCGGTGGAGGAGGTGGAGGTGATCAAGGGGCCGCCCTGGTGGAGCACCGGTCACATCGTGGTTCTCATCATCGGATTTCTGCTGCTGCTGCTGGCCGCGCAAACCGGTTATCATTTCATCGCCCGATGGAGACTGCAGGCCGTCATCGAAGAGCGAGAGCGGTTGGCCCACGAGATGCACGATACCCTGGCGCAAAACTTTGCCGGCCTGGGCTTTCATCTGGAGGGCATGCGCGACGATACCAGCGAAGAGAATCCCTTGCGCCCCCAACTCGACTGGGCGCTTGACATGGTCCGTGACAGCCACAAGGAGGCCAGGCGCAGTGTGGCATCGTTACGGCCGCAGGCGCTTGAATCTGTGGGGTTGCTTAAGTCGTTGGAGCAGGATGCCCGGCGCATGGTTGGAGGCGGGGGCGTTCACATTGCAACGTCCCTTACCGGAACGGAGCGCAAGATCCCCGTGTCCATTTCAGATACTTTGTTGCGCATCGGTCAGGAGGCGGTCGCAAATGCCGTTCGCCATGGGCAGCCGAATGCCCTACAATTGGCGATCGATTACGAGGACACAGCTTTGCAACTCACGGTGAAAGACAATGGCAGGGGCTTTCATCCAGCGAACGGATCAGGTGGTTTTGGAATTCGCGGCATGAAGAACAGGGCGGATAGTATCTCGGCGGACCTGAAGATATGCAGCGCGCCAGATGAAGGGACTACGGTTCAGGTGCGAGTACCGATCCCCCCTCCGTTCCTGCATGCTTCCTGGCCGCGTTTCGCGTGGGAATCGTTCTGGAGACGAGGACGTAATGGAAGGTCAAGCTAATCCACCGATTCGGTTGCTCATAGTCGATGATCATCCCGTCGTCCGCGCCGGGCTCATCAGCATGCTCCGCAGGCAGAGCGCGCTGAAGATTGTCGGTGCGGCGGAAAGCGGCGCGGAAGCGCTTGCGTTCATCAGGCGTAATGCGGTCGACGTGATACTGCTCGACCTGCGCATGCCCAAAATGAACGGCATTGAGACCCTGCAGGCTTTGCGGCAGATCGATCCCGCGGCGCGGATCGTGATCCTGTCCAGCTTCGACTTCGAGGAGGAGATCTATCGCGCGGTCCAGGCTGGCGCAAAAGGTTATATATCCAAAGACACCTCGCGGGAAGAACTGGTGGCGGCCATCACGGCGGCCCACAGGGGCAAGACATATCTCCCGCAACCCATAGCAAGCAAGCTGGCAGAGAGAATGCTGCGCTCCAGCCTGAGCCCGCGCGAATTGGAGATCCTGCAGGCGTTGTCAAAAGGGCTTACCAACAAGGATATAGGCCGAATTCTGCAGATAAGTCAGTTCACTGTCCGCAATCACATCAAACAGATCACCACTAAGTTGGAGGTCAGCGATCGGACAGAAGCAACCAGGGTTGCGATTCAGCAAGGGATCATTGTCGTAGCTCAGTAAGGCGTTCCCCTGCCCGCCCAGCATTTGTTGCCGGTGGGGCAAAACTCAACTCTGATCCCGCGAGTCTGTTCTGTTGGCTCGTTGAGCGCATAGTACATCTGCACTATTGCGCCCTCAAACTCCCATCGACTACTGTTCGGCTGCCCCGGATTTCTGGCGTGTGAAGTCGCGGGGGCAAGCGAGATTGTGCAGAAATTGTAAGCTGGCTGCGGCCGTTCGGAAAACGTTTCCCCGCGGCGTGGCGAACAGGTCAGGACGAGCACAGCCGCTGATTTCGGAGATCGTCCTTTGAGGAGGCATACTTTGAAGCGAATATTGCTCATCTCACTCGTGAGCTGCGTACTGCTGTGCGCACAGACTGCGCTGGCACAGTTCACGGGAGCGCTGTCAGGGACAGTTTTCGATCCATCTGGTTCAGCCGTACCGGATGCCAGCCTACAGCTGACCAATACCTCCACTGGAGTGCAGCTGACGGCAAAATCCGACGGTCAGGGGCAATACCATTTCAACGCCCTGGCACCGGCAACCTATCAGTTGACGGCGCAGAAGCAGGGGTTCAGCTCGGCACAGAACGGCTTTGTCCTGGAGACCGGTCAGACCTTGGCCCTGGATCTGAAACTTGCTGTCGGGACTGCGTCTCAGACCGTCCAGGTGACGACACAAAGCAATGCCATCGACACAGCGGATACGCGCATCCAGGAGACGCTGGGAACGCAAACCTTGTCTGCTTTACCCCTGGCCGGCCGCAGCATGATCTCGCTCGTCACCCTGGCGCCAGGAGTTACCGGCCTGGGTGTCACCTCCAACGGGAGCCCCGGCTCTGGCCGCGACAATTTCTCTACCGAAACGCAGGTCGATGCCAGCGCCAATGGTCAAGGCGCTGTGGGGAATATGTACGTGGTCGATGGCCTGGACGTGACCAGCTCGATCCGCCCCGGAGTCCTGAACATGACCCCCAACCCGGATGACATTCAAGAGGTAGCGATTCAGACCAACACGTACGATTCGAATTACGGACGGGCCAGCGGAATCCAGAGCCTGATGACCACCAAGTCCGGCACCAGTGCCTACCATGGCAATGCCAGCGACTACTTTAACTACCAGGGGTTCTTTGCCGGGACGGAGTTCACGCACAAGTACAACCCGTTCCACAGCAACAATATCTCCGCGACCGTTGGCGGTCCAATCATTCCGAAGCATAATGCGTTCTTCTTTTTCGGCATCGAGGCGCTGCGTTCCTCGTCGGGCGTGACGGGCAATATCACTTTTGAAGATCCGCAGTTTACTCAGTGGGCGACGACAAACTATCCCAACAACCTGGGACCTCAGCTGCTGACCAAGTACCCGGTCAGTCACATAAGCAATGCGCAGGTCTCGTCTTTGGCCTCCGCGACCTTCCCCACCACCTGCGGTACAGCGGCAACAGACTTTCTCCCCTGCGCGCTACCGTTAGTTGACTCGGCTAACTACTCCAATACTGGTTACAGGAACGGAAATCAATATTTTATCCGTGCAGACAAGCCTTTTACCGCCGATCGGATCTATGGTACGTTCTTTCGCACAACTCTCAATAGCAACAACCCCAACCCACGAGCGGCCTTCCAATCGACAAATACGTTTAGCCAATGGGCAGTGCAGGTGAACGAGTCGCATACGTTTAGCGCGAACACCTTGAATCAGGCCTCTTTTGCCGCCATACGTGTGGAGGGTCTTCAACCAGCAGCGGGGCTATTCTCTGTCCCCGTAGTCAACGTCACAGGCATCGGTCAGGGCTTGGGTTCGGGATTCGCTGCGGGCGATTTTATTCAACATAACTATCATTGGCGTGACGTTCTAACCCATGTGTATAAATCGCATAACATCAGCGCGGGTTATGAAGGCCTCTTCGGTGATGACGTGGAGCTCTTCTCCGGCCCATATGATCAGCCTAATTTCCAGTTCAACAATCTGTTGGACCTGGCGCAGGACAATGTCTACACCGAGTTCAATGTTGCCTATACTCCGCTCACCGGGGCGAAGATCCAGTACGACTGGAACGCGGCCGGGATAACCAATGGTCTCTTTTTACAGGACACCTGGAAGATCAATCACAGGGTGACGGTGAACTACGGAATTCGCTGGGATGACTTTGGCAATCCATATTCACGCGACGCCAACACGGTTTTCGGGAACTTCTTCTATGGGCCTGGACAAACCCTGCAACAGCAGATTGCCAATGGAATCGTGGTCGCTCACCATCATGCTCTGAACCGGGCGATCACCGATGTATTCACTCCGCGAGCTGGTGTCGCGTGGGACCTGGCGGGTGACGGTAAGTGGTTGGTCAAGGGCGGAGCCGGATTCTTTCACAACTGGCCCACGCTCGCCAATCTTCAGGAACAGTACCGCGGCAACCCGCCGGGTCCCATCTTCCCCACATTCTACGGAGGACAATCGCCGGCCCCGGTCTTCGGTCTGGGCACGTCGAATAAAACACCTTTCGGCTACACGTACCCGACCTTACCGGCGGAGCAGCTGGATGCAAAGGGTGGACTGCAGGGAATCCAATTCAACATCGGTGGGATTGATCCCAACCTTGTTTCCCCGGTCAGCTACATCTACTCGGCCGGACTGGACCATGGGCTGCCGGGCAACTTGGTCGCTACCATTTCGTATGCGGGATCCGTTGGGCGCAATCTACTTTCCGGCGGCGGGCAAGTCTACAATGTCAGTTACGGGCAGGATATCAACGAACTACCTGGGGACTTGATCCTCCACAACAGCCTGGTTCCGACGCGATTGAATACCAGCTTCGGACAAGTGCTCTATACCCAGAACGATCGGGTATCCAACTACAACGCACTGATTCTTGCCTTGCGCGGCAGATACAAGGGCGCATACTTCAACGCTTCCTACACTCATTCGTCGTCTCAGGACGATACCCAGATCTATCCCACGTATATCAATCCTCATCAGTATTACGGGCCTTCGATCTGGGACATCCCCAATCGTTTCTCCCTGGTATGGAACTATGAATTGCCCAGCCCCAACAACGGTCTTGGCTTGGTTGGGAGGGTGGCCGGAGGCTGGCAGTTGAGCGGGACCACCATTCTGCAGTCAGGGCCGCCGTTTACCGTATCCACAAATGCCAGCTTCAATCCCTTGGTAAATAGCGCTGGCACTTTCACGGGGTATGCTCCGGGCAGCGGGGACTACAACGTGGACGGAGATAACTTTGACTTTCCTAATGTCAGTAGTTACTCCTACTCCACCAGCCGCAAATCGTACCTGTCGGGTCTCTTCGGTGCGACACATGCTGCCGCGTTGTCTAACTTTCCCGCTCCCGCCACGTTTGGTTCGGAAGGGAATGAACGATATAGTGCCTTCCGTGAACCTGGGTTTGAGGAGTGGGATGTGGCTTTTCTGAAGAATACTAAGATTACTGAAGGGGTGAATTTCCAACTTCGCTTTGAGTTCTTCAACTTCTTTAACAGGGCAAACCTTAACGCTGTCGATGCGAATCTTCCCGATGGAAATCTCGGCCAGGCGACGAACCAATATGTCCCGCGATTCCTTCAGATAGGCGGGAACATAGTTTTCTAGACGCCTTCCAAGAATCCAAGTTCTTCGCATACCTCGCGGCATTTACAAATCACCGTTTATGCCGCATCTTTTTCCCAGGCCTGGTTTCGTTGCGCATGACTCAGTCGTCTTACTCGTCGCCGCTAAGAACGGAGAGAACCACCCAAGCGAGATGCAGCGGGTCTGTGCGCGCATTTAGCTCCCTTACCGTGCTGCTTTTCACTTTCCTCCCGCAATCTGGTCTAGGCCAGGCAAACTCGGACCAGATTATGCAGGCGCTTCGGGCGAAGGATTATCCCACAGCGGAATCCGCGGCAGATGCTGTGCTGGCAACGCACCCCACTCACCCGGAGGACTGCCGCATTCTGGTCATGCGGGGGATGGCGCTGCGTGGCGAAGGCCGAGCAGAGGAGAGTCTGCAATCGTTTCAGGCGGCGCTCAATGGCTGCCCGCACTTTGTTCCGGCCCTGGAAGGCGCGGCCCAGATCGAGTACGCGCGGCGGTCACCGGATGCAGTGCCCATCCTGGAGGAATTGATTTCGATCAAACCAGAAGATCCGACTGCCCACGCCATGCTCGCCGTGCTGGCATGGCAGCGGGGTGACTGCGTAGCTGCTCTTCCGCACTTCGAGAAGGCATCGTCGCTGGTCCAGCAGAATCCCGAAGCCAAGCGTGAATATGCTGCCTGCCTGCTGGCCGAAGGCGAAGCAGTTCGTTCCGTGGATCTGTACCGGCAGTTAATGGAAGCGTCGCCGAACACGCAAACCCGCATGCAATTTGCGGTTGCACTGTGGAAGGCGAAGCAATTGGACGAAGCGCTGGCGACGCTCTCGCCCCTGCTCGAAGCGGGATCCGCGAATGCACATGCTCTTGCCCTCGCCGCCCAGATCGCCGAGGAGAAGGGCGCAACACCACAGGCGATTCAATGGCTGCGGCAGGCTATCGTGTTGGATCCTTCTGCGGTAAAGAACTACGTGCTGTTTGCGACCTTTGCGTTCAACCACGATTCCTTCCAGGTGGGCATTGACATGATCGATGCCGGCCTCAAGGTTTTGCCGGGGGCAGCGCCTTTGTATCTTTCGCGGGGTGTGCTGCGGGTTCAGTTATCGCAAATCGACGGAGCATTGGACGACTTTGAGCAGGCCCATCGTCTGGACCCCAATCTTTCCTTCGCTGAAGATGCTGTGGGCATGGTCCATAGCCAACAGCACGACAATCAGGGGTCTATCGAGGCCTTTCGCCGCCACGCGGAGAAAAACCCGCGCGATCCTCTGCTGCAATATCTCTACGCGGAAGCTTTGTTGGAGAGCCCCGACTCGGGCAAGCCCGAGGTTCAAGCGGAAGCCATTCGCGCCGCGAGCCAGGCAGTGAAGCTGGAACCTGACTATCAGCCGGCACGAGACCTGCTCACGGTTCTATACATGCGCTCGGGAAATGCTTCGGCGGCGAAACAACAGGCCGAGGAAGCCCTCAAGCGAAACCCTGATGACACTGCTGCTATTTATCAAGAGATGATGGCGGATCGCAAACTCGGCCAAAAAGGCGACGTGGATGGATTAGTGGCACGGTTGAAACAGCTGAAGCAGAGTGAGCAGGAGACGACAACCAAATATCTGCTGCAGGATGTGCCGTCCACTTCGACTCGATAGGGATGGGCTCGCCCTGTGAAGCACTGCGTCTAACAGAAGGGAATTAAAAATGGGTTATCCATCACGAAGGACATTTCTCAAGGGCAGTGCTGTCGTTGCCGGGGCTCAGCTACTCCCGCGCCGGTTGCGGGGCGCTTCCTCTGCCACTGACGCGGTAACCACGAAGTTGCAGCAGTTTGACTATGGCGACGTGCAACTCCTGGAAGGTCCGATGCGCGAGCAATTCGATCGCAACCATGCCTTGTTCCTCGCTCTTAGCGATGACTCGCTGCTCAAGCCCTTCCGGCAGCGGGCTGGTCTCGCGGCGCCGGGGGAGGACATGGGCGGCTGGTATAGCTTTTCGAAGGACTTCGATCCGCCGCGCAATATGACGGGATATATTCCGGGCCATAGCTTCGGCCAATACTTATCGGGGCTTGCGCGGGCGTATGCCGTTACCGGCGATGCGGCGACGCGCCAGAAAGTTCACGGTTTGGTGGAGGGCTTCGGAAAGACTGTTACGGAGAAGTTCTACGTCGATTATCCACTGCCTGCCTATACTTTCGACAAGACCAATTGCGGTCTGATCGATGCTCACCAATTTGCCAGCGATCCCATGGCGTTGCCCGTGCTCGACCATGCGACGGAAGCCGTGCTGCCGTATCTTCCAGCAAAGGCGCTTTCGCGGGAGGAAATGGAGGCACGGCCGCACCTCAACATTGCCTTCACCTGGGATGAGAGCTATACCCTCCCGGAGAACTTCTTTCTGGCGTACAAGAGGAGTGGAAACCCTCGCTACAAGCAGCTGGCAGCGCGCTTTCTTGAAGACGACACTTATTTTGATCCCTTGGCGGAGGGCAGAAATGTCCTGCCCGGCTTGCACGCTTACAGTCATGTGAACGCGCTTTGCTCCGCGGCGCAAGCCTACCTGGTGTTGAACAGTGAGAAACACCTGCGAGCAGCCCGCAACGGATTCGATTTCGTACTGACCACACAAAGTTTCGCCACCGGCGGCTGGGGCCCGAATGAGGCATTTCGGATTCCAGGCAGTGGCGATCTGGCGGCCAGCCTGGAGAAAACTCATTCCAGTTTCGAAACTCCCTGCGGGGCTTACGGGCATTTCAAGGTTGCTCGCTATCTACTGCGCGTGACCGGTGACAGCCGCTACGGCGATAGCATGGAGGGAGTTCTCTACAACACCATCCTGGGAGCGAAACCGCTGCGACCGGATGGGACCAGCTTTTACTATTCGGATTACAACAACGATGCCTCCAAGTTTTACTATGAGCAAAAGTGGCCATGCTGCTCGGGCACGTTTCCACAAGTCACGGCTGACTACGGCATCAGTTCGTATTTCCGCTCTGCCGATGGCGTCTATGTCAACCTGTTTGTCCCTTCGCGGGTGAGCTGGCGAGTGGGGGCGGCGCGCTATTCGCTGGAACAACAGACGCATTATCCGAATTCGCCAGAAGTCAGCATTCGCGTCGGTGCGGAGCGTCCGGAGAAATTTACGATTTATCTTCGTGTGCCCAGTTGGGCTGGAAACAAGACCTCGATTGCCATCAACGGCAAGAACTTTCCGGTACCTCTGCACAATGGTTCCTTCGCGGCCGTGGAGAGAGAGTGGAAGGACGGAGACCGGATCGAGTACACCATCGATATGCCGTTCAGGCTGGAATCGATCGAACCCAAGCAATCGAATATTGTGGCGCTGCTTCATGGACCGGTCGCCTTGTTCGCGATTGATCCTGCTGTGGGTCAATTCAGGCGGGCTGAACTTCTTGCCGCGCGGCAGCAGGGCTCAACGTACTTGGTGCAATCAGGCAAGCGGCAGATCCAGTTCCGCGCGTTCGACGAAATCCAGGGTGAGAAATACCGCCTGTATCATGAGCTTTCCAGTTGAAGGGTTGGCTTGCTCATAACGTTAGACTCGGGTAGGTCCGGGCTAAGAGTCTGCGTGAGAACTCAACCCGACAGGAGTTTGTGCCCTAACAGAACCCCTTAGGAACTGGACGGGTGCGCCACGTTCGCCTCAGCGTACGTGGGCCGAAAATGACGGGGGGAAGCCCCATCAATCGCTTAGAACCGTCCCTCCAACAAAACCATTAAGTGCCGCTGAGCGCTCCAACTAAAAGCAATCGAAACATATCATTTTCTACCCACGTACGCTGGGGCGAACGTGGGGCACCCGTCCAGTTCCTAAGAGGTTCTGTTAGGGACCAACTCCTGTCGTTCTCACGCAGACCCTAAAGCCCCTGCGCGTTTTCAAGGATTCAAATCACTGGCAGGTTGCGACGAAGGAAGCGCACACCGCGGCGCTTGCTCCACCGGGGCCAGTTTCGACCGCGTCACATGTAGCCGATTGACGCGCAGGTAACGCAGCCGCAGGCCCCCCGCCTGATCCGGCATCGATTGCGGGGTCTTCGTCAGGTCGACCAGGACCAGCAGCGCCGCCTCCGCGGGGTTGTCGTAGCTTTGGGTGACACCCACTCCGAAAAATGCTGGGTCCGCCATCAGCTGGGGGGCAAATTGCCGTTGCACTCCGCCCGCCGCCCGCAGCACCTCAGCAGGCAAATGAATGCCCTCTACCTGGGGCAGAGTAGTAGGCTCAGTGCCGGCAGCCATGCTGGCCGCGTCCGTAGGGATCACCAGGGTGCGGACGCCGTGGATGACCTTGGGCACCGCGATACCCGGCTTGTTCTTATCCACGTAGACAATTACGGCGGCATCGCCCGGACTGTCCAGGCTCTGACCGGTGGCGATGCCTAGGATTGCGTTATCCGGCCTAACCAGCAGTGCGGCCGCCGAATCAACCGCTGACTTCGCCGCCGCCATCCGGGCCGGACTCACCGCGCGGGTCACCGGAGTGGTGTGCTCATCGTAGTTGGAGCAGGTAATGGGATGCGGCGCTCCTCCGGCGATCTGCAGACCGTCTGGGTGGCCGCTCTGGTCCAGCTCGCTGAGGACATCCTGGATGGGGTTGGCTACGCTGAAGCCGTGGTTGCTGTCGTCGGCGCCACTGGCGAAAAACAGCCCCACAGGTTGTGCATTACTGGCATCCAGCACCAGGGCGCCTGAGTCTCCGCTATCGGCAAAGCTAGCCCCGGGCATGCCGATCTGGTTGACGTAGGTCTTGGTGTAGTACGGCCGGCTTTCAGCGCAATCGTAGTAGTAGTCCACCTGGACGCTCAGGTCTACCGTGTTCACCGTCGAACAGGTCAGCCCGGTGGTTCGGCCGCTCTTGACTACCCGCAGCTGGTTCAATACGCCCGCGCTGAGCGCCTCCCCGGTGCCCGCTGCCGGCGCCGCGGGGCTCAGAACGCCATTGATCGATGGTCCCAACTGCAGAATGGCCCCGCTTGCGTCGACTGCGGGAGTGGCGGCCGCCAGCGCCGCATCCACGTTGCTCTGAGAGCTTTGCAGGGGCACCACGTAGCGTAAGGACCCGATCGTCCGGCCGGCTTGGGGATTGCAGTTGAGATCGACCAGCGCGGGCTGCACGATGGAGTCACCGGTGCGCGCCTGGTCCGATTCGGCAAGTACATGGTTGTTGCTGAGAATAAAGAGGTTGCTGTCCCGGTCCGCGACCAACGCCCCCAAAGTCCCGCCGCAGCAGTCATTTACGTACTCTTTTCCGCCGCTGTCCTGCTTGGAGTCGTAATCGTTGGCATTGCCTCCGGAAGAGCCCATCTCGATGTAGCCGGTCTGGGCAGATTGATTTTGCAGGCCCGAGCTGGAGAATCCGGCTCCGTTGAGGAGAATGTGAAGCGCCGCGGCGGAGTGGGAGTTTCCGGCGGCAAGCCCCACCACAAAGACAGATGGGCTGGCCGAGGGCAGGGTGCGGGGAGCAGTATAGGTTGCGGTACAAGTGGTATACGAACGGCTGGAGTGAGAGCACTTGGTCTCGCCGATGCTGCCGTAGCTATCGCCGGGGTCGATTTCACCCCCAGGGGTGGTTCCGAGCGACCACTGGACGGACCCGGAGTTCACCTCGGCAATCTCTCCCGTGACCTGAACCGTGCCCCCAGGCGCCAGGCTGGCGGTCTCAGGGGTAAGCACCTGGACAAATCCGGGGGTAACCGTGAGCAGATAGCTTGCCGTGGCCGCGGGATCAAGTTTGGAAGCAGCCGTGACCTGGACCTGCACCTGGTCCTGCGAAAGCAAGGGTGGGGGCGTATACAAGCCATTTGCGTTGATGGTGCCCTGACCGAGGGAAGCAGCGTTTTGCCCCCCCACGATGGCCCAGGTGACGCTGGCGGAGGCGCCGGAGGCCATCCTGGCGCTCAGCTGGTTGGTGGTGGTGGTATCGATCGCGGCTTTTTCCGCGCTGATGACGAGCGCGCCCGGGGTGGAGCCTGCCGGCGCGTTCACGGCTCCGCAGCCTGCCACGAGTAAGAGCAGCAACGGTGTGGCGACCGAGAGAAGTGTCAGACCGGGTTTGCGCATTGCCGCTCCATCTATATCCGTGCGCTTTAAGGCAGTTTCGCAATTACTGCGGCCTGATAAAGATCGCGAGGTGTGGTTTTCCTTGGAAGAAAACCACGCAAAAGTCTATCGCTTCGGTCTACACCCATTGCGAAACTGCCGAGCTACTCTCCGCTTCATCAGACGGAAGGGATCGCGGAAGGGCCTACGGCAAGAGTAAGGATATGTCAGGGGGGGCCATTGATTTTATGAAATTACGCGCTTGAGAAATCCCCGGATTCCGATACTACCCAAAATGGTAAGTGACGCCAAAAGGGCACAAATGATAAGCGGCGCCGGCATGTGAGGGATGCCTGGGGTGAGCGCGGCGCGCAGGCCCTCGCTCATGTACACGATGGGGTTGATCAGCACCGCCATCTGCAGCCAGCGCAGATGATCCAGGTAGGCCCAGGGATAATAAACACAGCCTAGAAAGGTGATCGGCACCACCACGATAGAGAAGAGCAAGCCAATCTGCTGGGGCTTGATATTGGCGCCGATGGCCAGCCCCAGCGCGCTGGCCACCAAGCTGGAGAGCACCAGCACCACGATCGCCAATGGCCAGTTGTCTACCTGGGGCTTAACCGGCACTGCGGGAATGAAATAGGCCAGTGGCACCACCAGGAGTGCAGCCAGCATGCTTTGCAGGGCGCTGAAGCACATCTTTTCCACTGCCACCGCCGCCACCGGGAGGGGACACATGACCCGATCGTCAATCTCACGGGTAATGCCGAACTCCTGCGAAAGCGGCAGCGCCACGGCAGCGATGCCGCTGAACATGATGGCGACGGCCATCAAGCCGGGCAGCAGGATGGTGGCGAAACCGCCGCCGTTCCCAGCCATCGGATTGCCTTGCCCGAGGTGGGGAAAAACATAGGTAAAGACGAACAGGAACAACAACGGCTGCATGACGATGCGGACCACAAACGGTCCCAGCTCGCGCCGCAGTACGCGCAAGTCACGCAGCATCAGGCCCAGGAAGGCTGAAACATAAGGCGCTTTATTCACGCAGATCCCTCCCGGTGAGGCGGATGAACACCGTCTCCAGGCTCGGCTCATTGATCGAGATGTCGCGCAGGCCCAGGCTCTGGGCGGCCTGCACGATCTGCGGCAACAGGCCGTCCGTCCCCTGGGAGAAGACGCGAATTCCATCGCCGATGGCTTCGACCGAGGCTACATTGGGCAGCCTTTCCAGCGTTTTGACCAATTCTGTGGAGCCTTCCATCTGGCGCAGCTTGAGCTCGAAAATGGTCTGCGCGCCAAACGTGGTCTTCAGCAGCTCGGGGGTGTCCTGCGCCAGCAGTTTGCCATGATCCATAATCGCCACCCGGTCGCAGATTTCATCGGCTTCTTCCATGTAGTGGGTAGTCAGCACCACGGTGATTCCTTCGCCGCCCAATCCTTTCACCGCATCCCACATGGCGATTCTGCTCTGCGGATCCAGCCCCGCGCTGGGCTCGTCGAGGAAGAGTACGGCCGGGCGATGGGCGATGGCGCGCGCGATTTGTACCCGTTGCTGCAAGCCGCCCGAGAGTTGGGCGGGGAAGCTTGCGCCTCGCTCCTGCAAGTGAAACTGTGACAGTAGCTGTTGCGCGCGGGTCTTCGCTTCGGTGCTGGAGAAGCCGAAATACCTGCAGTGAAAATAGAGGTTTTCAAATACCGTGAGCGAGCGGTCCAGGGTGTTGTATTGCGGGACCACCCCTATGTTGCGCCGCGCCGCCGCCGGCTTCGCCACCACATCCACTCCGGCAATCGTCACCTGACCGCTGGTAGGCAACGCGCGGGTGGTCGCAATGCTGATGGTGGTGGTCTTTCCCGCCCCATTCGGTCCCAGCAAACCGAAGATCTCCCCTTGCTCGACGGAAAGGTCGATGCCATCGATGGCGACCACGCGCTGCTTCTCTTCGTAGACCTTGGTCAAGCCGCGGATTTCGACGATCACTGATTCCAACCTTTGCCATCATGAGAGGGTCTCTACGTAAGTACAGTATGAAACACCAGCAGAGACGGTCGTTCACTGCATGAAGAAAATTTCAGAAATAATGGATGGAGTTGGTTGTCCCAACAAAAGAGAAGCTCCGTATCGGGCTGCACTCTGTGCTCGCCATACGATACGGAGCTTGGACTTTATCGGCTGTGTTCGCTGAATACTTTAAGCAGCCGCGTTGGACTTATTCGCGCGCCGGGCAAAGAAGCTGGGCGCGGGCATGGATGCACCCATTACCGCAACTGGACCGGCGGTGGTAGCTTTCATGCGGCGCACTTCCCGTGCGCTCAAGGGTGTCATGCGCTCCGGCGAGTAGTAGATCTGCTTCCCACAATCCAGACAAACCTTATAGGTTTGCTGTTCCAACGTGAACGGCCTCGTCTGACTCCAGTGGCGGCAGCCGAAGACGATGTCGTAGAAGAAACCAAGCAGGCTTTGAATCCATGTCATAAAATCACTCCCCCATCGAACGTCGGGTTGTCGTGCAATTTCGTACTGTTAAGAAGAATTCTGCACGAAAATGTCGCGTTTGTCGTACGGAAAATACAGCTTTCGTTCCAAGAGATCACCCGAAAGTTACTGTCCTTCTGGTAGCCCTTCAGATTCAAATAGATAGGCGCCGGCACTTGGGCGGTCAAGCAACAACCTGAATTACGATTTTGCCAAAATGAGAGCCCTTTTCCATGGTTGTGAGCGCTTCGCGAGCTTGGGAAAAGGCGAAAATTTTGTCCACCACGGGCCGTAGATGACTGGCCTCGATGGCCCGGTTCATGCTTTCGAAGTCGGCTCGTGAGCCTACATAGACTCCCTGGACCAGGACCTGGCGATGGAGGATGGGTGCAATCGGCGGCGGCTGGTCCGATTGGCTCAGCACCCCGATCTGGGCTACCGTGCCGCCGATGCGCACCGCGTGTACAGATTGGCTGAAGGTGCCGGCTCCCCCCACTTCCACAATCAAGTCGCCACCGCGGTTGTTGGTTTCCCGCAGTACCCATTTTGCCCACTCCGGATGCTGTCGATAGTTAAGGCCGGCGTTCATTCCCAGGGTCTTCGCCCGCTCCAGTTTTTCATGGCTGCTGGAAGTACCGATCACCGTCGCTCCCATCATCCTGGCGAATTGCAAGGCAAAGATCGAGACTCCTCCTGTGCCCTGGGTGACCACCACATCCCCGGGTTTCAGTTGCCCCACCTTGACCAATGCGTTCCATGCAGTGACACCGGCACAGGGGAGCGTAGCAGCTTCTGCAAATGAGAGATGTTCAGGAATGCTTACAACACCGCTTTGCGGCAGCACTACGTATTCCGCCAACATGCCATCGATATCGCCGCCCAGTGCACCGCGGCTTCGTTCCGCGGTCGGAGGACCGTCCAGCCAATTCTGCATGAAAATTCCAGCCACCCGTTGCCCCACGGTGACGGCTCTTACATCCGTCCCCACCTCCACCACTTCACCCGCTCCGTCGGAGCAGGGAATACGAGGCAAAAGCATTTTAGGGTTGTAGTGGCCGCGCATCATGAGCAGATCGCGGTAGTTCAGCGACACTGCGTGCACCTTGATCAACACTTCTCCGCGGTTGGGGCGCGGTTGGGGCACGTTTTCTAAAGCCAGTTGCTCGATGCCGAACGATTGAATTTGCCAGACTTTCATATTTCCTCCGCCTTCAGGGGCGCGAAAGGGCGCCCAAACCGGATCTTCGTCTGCGATCACCCCTTTATTTGACGTAACATAAAGACATGGCGCGTGGCTGGGAGAGCAAGTCTGTTGAAGAGCAACAATCGTCCGCGGAAGTGAGTGCTTCAGGGGCGGCCTTGGATTCCAGCAAGCGAGACGGGCTGGAGCGGGCAAAGCGTGAGCGGCAAAAGCAGGAACTCGACCTGCAGCGTGAACGCATCCTCTCGGAGCGCACGTCAAGCCCGGTGCGCAGGGCTGCGCTGGAAGCGGCATTAGTCGATATTGAAGCCCGTATTGCCCAGCTCTCGTCAACCTGAACCGGCGACGGATTGCGCGATGTGGTACTGACCCGCTGCCCATTCCTCGTCTTTCATGCCCGCCTCCAGCGCGAGATGCAGTTGGTGCGCAATTAAATCGGCCAGCGGCAAACGCTTTTGAGCAGCGGCCGCAGCTTCCCGGAACAAGGCTATATCCTTATTGCCCATCGCCACCGTGGATCCCGGAACCGGCGGCGGATGAAGAATGGTCTGGCTGTACCGGGTGTAGTAGGCACTCTGGAAGAGCGCGCTGTTTACCGTCTCCAGGAAGAGATCCGGGGCAATGCCCTGCGACTCTGCAAAGACGAATGCTTCGCTCATCGCCTGCACCATCGCAGCGATCATGAAATTGCCGCCCAGCTTGAGGGCATGCGCCCGCCATGGCTCGTCGGAGACGACGGTCATACCGCGGCTGGCAGCCTCGAGCAGGGGACGCACGCGCTCTACCGCCAGCGTGTTTCCGCCAACCGCTATCCACAACTTGCCCTGCTCCGCGATGAGAGGCCGGCCGAAAACCGGCGCCGCGACGAAGTGCTGCTGGTGTTGCTGATGCGATTCCCCCAGCAGCCGGGAAAGTCTGACACTGATGGTGGAGAGCGATACATGGACTGCGTCCAGTTCCATGGCTCCGAGAATGCCCGGCCTGTTCTCTGCACCGAAGACGACGGATTCCGTCGCCGCATCGTTGCTCAGCATGGTAAAGACGACCGGGACGCCGGTGACCGCTTCGGCCGGTGAGCCTGCGACCTGTGCGCCTTCCGCAGCCAGCGGCTCCGCGGCTGCCGCAGTCCGGTTCCATACCGTAAGTTGGTGGCCGTTCTTAAGGAGCAAGCGGGCTATCGGTGTCCCCATCTTTCCCAGTCCAAGCAGTGCTATGCGCATTTCTCAGTCTCCTGGGTGGTGATGATATCTGCTGAACCCTTCAGGGAAAATTGGCGACGCAAGCGGAGGTGGCGTTGGTTGCGCAACAAATCTCTCGTTTTTCCACCAAGGCTAGCCCCCTGGACGGGTGCCCCATGTTCGCGTTTTCGCGTACATGGGTTGAACAAGATGGGCAGACCCGGATTTCCTGTACGCTGCACCGGACATGACCGCGCGTGCGGCTTTCAGTAAGGAAAGCAGCATGAGGTTCGCTAACGCCACCAAACTCCACAGGAAATCCGGGGGAGCCCTTCCTTTTTCTTTCCTGTAAGTAGGTGTAGACCGATGATGAAATCATTGGAAAAAGGTCGTCTTCAACCCATGTACGCGAAAGCGCGAACATGGGGCACCCGTCCAGGGGGCTAGGCTTGGTGGCAAACCGGAAAAGCGGAAGAGGAAATGACAGCCGGGGTGACAATTTCGTTTAAAATTTGACTCATGCCGCAAAACCCAGGACCACGTCCTGGGCCATTCTCAGCCGTCCCCTTCTAAAAATACCTGAGGGACAAAAATACGGGCGCACAGGATAACCTGTGCGCCCGCCGTCGTTCGACGGGGTTAAGTGCTACTGTGTCGGCGGATTGCTCTGACCTTGGGGCAGAGACGCAGCCGGCGCAGGCTGGCTTTGTTGAACTCCGATCGCACTGCCCGAAACTACCAGGTTTACGCGGCGATTCTGCGCTCTTCCAGCGGAAGTCGCATTGTCTGCAACGGGGTTGCTCATGCCATAACCGGTCGCAGTGATGTTGTCAGGGCTGACACCTTGCGAAACCAGGTAGGCGCGCACCGCATCGCCTCGCTGCTGGGAAAGCGTCAGGTTGTATTGATCGCCGCCTACATTGTCGGTGTACCCCTCTACCTGCACTTTCAGGCCAGGATAGGCAAGAAGGATTCCCGACACCTTGGCCAGCTTTTCCCGGGCGTCCGGTTTGAGGGTGTATTTGGCAGTGTCAAACAGGACGTCGGACAAGTTCACAATCAATCCGCGCGCTGTCTCCTGGGTCTGTAGAACCTGGTTCAACTGCGCTTTCAGGCGTTCGCGCATCTGTTCCGTCTGGTCGGTCGCCTGCGCGGCACTATGTTCCGCCGCGGCCTGGGCCGCCCTGGCGTTGGCTGCGGCTGCCTCGGCCTGGGCCCTCTGGGCATCGGCCTGAGCCCTCTGCAGGGCCTCCTGCTGGGCCGCGAGTTGCGCCTGCTGCGCAGCGTCCTGGGCTTGTTGCACCGCTAATTGCTGCTGGCGCTGCTTCTCCTCCACGAGCTTGCGCAAGGTGCTTACACGCGCGTCCTCCGCGTCCTGCACCGCGCCGCGAGCATAGGTGATCATCTCCTTGCGTTGGCTCTTCTTGCTGTCGAGCGCCTGGGCATTCTCCAGTTCCTGTTTAGCTTTGGCCAGGATATCCGGTGCGTACTGAGCCGCGCCCGTAGCCTCTGCGATCTGGATCGCATTGATGGCCTCGTAAAGCTGCAGCGGCGACTTGTCGTTTGGCTTCACCGGGTTCAGCACCGCGTGCTGACCGGCCGTCTGCACGTAAGCTCCCCGCGGCAGCAGGTTAAAGTGCACATTCACGGTGTCGATAATGCCTGTGGTCTTGTCACTCTTGACCGTATTCTGCATCACCACCAGGTCGCTCGGTGTGGTGACTGCGAAGTAGGGCTCAGCAGTCACGATCAGGGCAAACTGCTGGAAGCTGGTGGTCACGTTCATTTCGGCCTTGCCGTTGCCAGGCATCACTTCACCCAGGTTCACCGGCCGGCCCTGCGGAGTGATCGCCCACAATACATAGGTCAGGTATTCGACACCGAAACTGTTGGCCGGTACAAAGCCCTGAAATTTAGCCTGGATGAAGGTCTGCCCTTTGCTGGATACGTTCGCCTCTCCCTTTCCCTGGGGCAGGAGGCTGGTCCCGGCAAAGCCGATTTTCGTGCTCCCGCTGCGATGCCAGTAATTGATAGCTGGGATATCCCGGCCGACGACCTGAATCTTGTACAGCGGAACATGATTCTCGGTCTCCGCCGGCATGATGGGCTGTTGTGGCTGTTGCTGGGCGGTAGGGTTTGGCTCCTGCGCGTGAATGGCGCCGGACGCAGTACAAAGCAAAGCAACCAGGATCAGTCTTTCTGTGATCATCTTGGCGAAACTCCAGTTCAAGGCTCAAAGCGCGTTCAACTGCGTTTGACTCGATCATCGAGCGCAGGCAAATCCCGCGCGGCGCCAAAGCGGCGCTGTCGTCTAATCAGATGCAAATTGGAAAGATTGCGTTGAGATTGGGTTGCGATAAGGTACCGCAAACGGCAACTTCCCGAATCGGAACCCCGATTCGGGAAGTGGTTAAAGCGGAGGTGAGAGTCGAGTCGACGGGGGAGAGTTAAGTTTGCAGGGCAACCAATTGGTGGGCGATCGCGAACAGTGCCAGTTCCAGACGGGTGGAAACGCCGGTCTTGTCGAAGATGTTCGACAAGTGCCGCTTCACGGTTTCTTCGCTGATGCTGAACTGCTTGGCGATATCACGATTGCTGCACCCCTCGACGATACAACCGACGACTTCCAGCTCACGCGGTGTCAGCCCGTAGGTTTTACGCTCGGGAACGGCGGCCTGCTGCATCAGCTCATGCAGCGCGCCGACCAGGTTGACCACCCGTTTGCCGCCAATCCAATAATCCCCTGAGGAGACGGCGCGGATAGCAGTGGTGAGGTGGTCGGCCAGGGCATCTTTGAGCACGATGCCACGGGCGCCGATTTGCAGCGCTTCGATGATCTGCTGAGTGGTGATGGTGCTGGTCAACAGCAGGATTTTCACCGTTGGCGAACCACTCATGATGGCGCGCATCGCCTCCAGGCCAGGCAGACGAGGCATCTGCAGGTCGAGAAGGAGGATATCGGGCAACAGCTCGAGGGTTGCTGTAATGGCCTCGTCGCCGTCCGATGCCTCACCCAGCACTTCCAGGCTGGCATCGCTCTGCAGCATATTACGTACGCCGATACGTACTACCGGGTGGTCGTCGGCGATGACGATACGAATCTGGTGGAGGCGGTCGTTGCTGTTCTTAGGTGTAGCTGCGATGGTTGATGTGGTCATTGGGGGGCCCTAGGTTGACGCAAATTTACCTGCCAGAAGCATACGCTCCAACTCGCTGCATGCATTCAGTAAATCGTTCAAAACAACGGGGGTGGCCGCTTCTTTGTTACCCCCCATTTCGAGGCCGCCGGCGAGCCGGGCGAGGTGGGCGGCTCCGATCATGGCAGCCGCGCCCTTGATGCGGTGGGCGTACTGGCGTACCGCGGTCGTGTTTCCCGCCTGAACCTGGTTCTGGAGCGCGTTCACGCAGGTCCGGGTGTCGGCGATGCAGGCCGCAACCACGTCGTGAAGCGCCTCCAGCGGCATCATGGCGCGCAGCTTGGCGATCACCGTCATGTCCAGGGTAGGGGCAGGCGTATTGGCGGGTACCGTCGCCGGTCTTCCGGGATGGGCAACGCGCACTGCCGGCGGGCGGCCACGTTTCTTCGGTTTCAAGGCCTTGTTGAGGTCACCCAGAGCCAGCGGTTTGAGCAGAAACCCATCGAAAGCAAGGAGTTGCTGCCGCTGAACCTCGGTGGCGCTCATGGCCAAGAGCAGAGGTTCCGGTCCCTTCAGGGCGCGGACCTTCTCTGCCAGTTGGCGGCCGGAGATTCCAGGCATTTGCAGATCTACCAACAGCACATCCGGGCGGGCGTCCGTATTGGCTGCCAGCAACTCGAGGGCGGCTCCGGCGTCGTTGGCGCGCAGCACCTGGTGGCCCTCGTGAGCAAGGACCACAGCCATCAGTTCAAGGCTTATGGCATCATCGTCCACCAGCAGAACCTTGTGCCGGGTCTCGATTCCAGTTGACCTGGTTATCAAAGGGGAATGCTCTCCTTGAGTGGGCTTACTCTCGAAGATTAAGCCATTCTTTGCAAAACGGTACCATTATGAGTTACCAGACTACACCTTGGTAACGTTCGGCAAAACGCTGGAGATCTGGACCGCTCCGACCGGGAAATGCTCTAGAGTCGTTGCTATGCTTCCCGAGGACGATCTCCGGCAACAAATAGCGGAATTGTCAGCTCGCGTTGCGTCGCTGGGAGCAACGGTGTCGTCCCTGGAGGCGGCGGTCGAGGGATTACGCGCAGCCCACCCTGCAGCGAGCGCCCCTCTCCCTGGCGGGAACGCTGTTCCTCCTCCTCCCCCTCCTCTGAGGGGCGGGCCGGCTTCGACGGTCGGCGCGAAGCCGGCTTCGTCGCTGGAGAGCCGAATCGGGGCTCAGCTCTTGAATCGCATCGGCATCCTGGCTGTGCTCATTGGCACGGCATGGTTCTTGAAGCTGGCCTTTGATCGTAACTGGATCGGGCCTGGCATTCGGATCTGGATCGGCTTGGTCTGTGCCGCAGCGTTGGTGGTTTGGTCGGAGCGATTTCGCCGCCGTGGATTCTCCGCCTTTTCCTACAGCCTGAAGGCGCTGGGCACCAGCATTGCCTATCTCTCGCTCTGGGCTGCATCCAGCGTTTATCATCTGGCTCCGACGTGGCTGGTTTTTCTCGCGATGACCGCGGTTACCATTGTTAATGCAGGCCTTGCCCGGCGTCAGAGGTCGGAATTGCTGGCCATTTATGCCCTGGCAGGCGGTCTGGCAACGCCCGGGCTGCTGGCCATGGGCCATGACAGCGCATTTCTTCTCTTCTCCTACCTGGCGTTGCTGAATGGGGGGGCGCTGCTCTTGCTCGCGCTGCACCCCTGGAAGAAGCTGGCTTGGGCGGCTTTGCTGGGAACGGCGGTTTATTACATTGGCTGGACCCTGAGCGAGAATGATCCCTCTCGTTTCCTGGTCACGGGCTGTTTTCTGGGTCTCTTTTTTGCCGGTTTTGCCGCGGTGCCCTTCCTGATCCTGCGTAAGGCGGAAGCTCCTGAGCCGCGTTTCCCCATCGCCTTTCCGATCGCCAATGCATGCGCGACGTGGATAGGTTTGATGGCAATTTTCGCCGCCCCGGAGCAGCACCCCGCGCGTCCCTGGATTACGCTTGGCCTGGCTGTGGGTTGCCTGCTGATGGCCGCCGCCTTGCGTGCGCCGGCCGCGGTTGCGATTGCCCGCACCTATCTTGGCCTGGGTGTAGTTTTCGTCACTGTGGCGGTTCCATTACAGTTCCACGGCTATGCGGTGACCCTCTGCTGGCTGGGTGAATCGCTGGCGCTGATTGCGTTGGCCAAGGCCGGCTCGCACGCCGCTATGCGCGTCTTTGGCACGGCGCTGCTCACTCTTTCCGCGTATTCTTTGCTGCTGGATTGGATCCTTCCAACGCCGCAGCCATTAGCGGTCGCCGCCAATATGTACTTCGCTACCAACCTGATCGGCGCAGCGGTGTTTGCCGCGGTCACTTACCTCAGTCTTGGTGAGCTGAGCCATCCTTCACCGGCGCGGGGGTTTGGCAGTTGGACGTACCTGGCGGGTTTCGCCGGTGTCGCTTTCAGCGTCATTCTACTGGTTGCCGTCAGCCTCGAGATTCACCACTACTGGTATTGCGGGGCAGGTGTCCTGCATGATTTTTGCCGCTCTTACGACCGAGAGCACCGAGATATTGCTGCGGGGTTCAGCTACAGCGCCTGGTGCATGCTCTACGGTTCTGTTCTGATGACTGCGGGTTTCTTGCGGCACAGTGCTTTTCTGCGCTGGCAGGCTCTGGCTTTACTCGCGTTTAGTATCGGGATGGTTTTCTTGAACGGCGTCAGTCACGAGAGCCAGGGGTACCGCGTGCTTAGTTTTCTTGTCCTGGGTGTGTTGCTGCTGGCGGTCAGCTTTGCGTATCAGAGAGACTGGCTGCGGCTGCGGGGGTAGGATTTTCCATGTGCCGACGAGCCCAAGGTTCGTCGGCAGGGATAGATCCTAGCGCATCGCGGGCTCAACCTGATTGAGCCAGTCGGGTGGTTTGAGGATCTCGCGCGGCTTCGAGCCGTCGGCGGGGCCGACGATTCCGTCGCGCTCCATCATGTCGATCAGGTGCGCAGCGCGGCCATAGCCTATGCGCAGGCGCCGCTGCAGCAGGGAAGTGGAGGCCTTTCCGAATTCCAGGACCAACCGTACCGCGTCCTCGAATAACTCGTCGTTGCCGTCGCCATCCTCTGGCTCCGCATCCAGGTCACGGCCCTTGTCGTCCCGGGGAGACTCGAGAAAGCCCTGTACGTATTGCGCTTCGCCCTGATTCTTCCAGAAACCAACCACCGCGGCGATTTCCTTCTCGGTGACAAAAGGAGCGTGCAGCCGCTGCAAGCGGGAAGTCCCAGGGGGCAGGAACAACATGTCGCCGCGCCCCAGCAACGCCTCGGCCCCGTTCGAATCCAGGATGGTCCGCGAATCCACTTTGGTGGCCAGGCGGAAGGAGATCCGGGTGGGCACATTGGCCTTGATCAGGCCGGTGATGACGTCGACCGAAGGCCTCTGCGTGGCCAGCACCAGGTGGATGCCCACCGCGCGCGCCATTTGTGCCAGCCGGGTGATGGCCTCCTCGACGTTGGCCTTGTCCAACATCATCAGATCGGCCAGCTCATCGATGATGATGATGATGTGGGGCAACGGCTGCTCAGCTTCCCCATCATCGAAGAGGCTGGGGGTCTGGTTGTCGAAGAGCTTGTTGAATTGATCGATGTTCCGGACGCTGCGCGAGGCCAGCAGTTTTAGCCGGCGCTCCATTTCGCGCACCGCGTTGCGCAAGGCATTGGCGGCAAGTTTAGGCTCCGTAATGATGGGTGTGAAGAGATGGGGAATGCCTTCATACATGCCCAGCTCTACCCGCTTGGGATCCACCAGGATCATGCGCACCTGTTGCGGGGTCGCTTTATACAGCACGGACATGATCATGGCGTTGATGGCGACGGATTTACCGCTGCCTGTGGAACCGGCGATCAGCACGTGGGGCATGGTCGCCAAGTCGGCAGTCACGATGCGCCCGTTGATGTCTTTGCCCATGGCCAAGGTCAACTTGGACTTGTTCCCAGTGAAGTTTTCCGCTTCGATCACGTCGCGCAGCCAGATAGTTTCACGGTCGTGATTGGGCACCTGGATGCCCACCGTACTCTTGCCCGCCATGCGTTCGATCAGGATGCTCTCGGCGCGCATCGCGAGGCATAGATCTTCCGCCAGGCCGGTCACACGGCTGTACTTGACTCCGGCTTCGGGGCGGAATTCGAAGGTGGTGACCACCGGGCCGGGGTTGATTTGCACTACCTGGCCGCGGACATCGAACTCCGCGCATTTCTCAACCAGAACCCGGGCTTCACCACGCAAATCCTCTTCGCGGACAATCTGCGACTCGTCGCTGCGGTGCAGCAGCGTGCTCGGCGGCAGGCGGAAGCCGCTGACCGATCGCGGGGCGAGAGTGACCAGCTTGGCCTCGGCGTCGGCCCGCCCTTTTACCGAGATGGCTTGCGGAGCCGGCGCGGGACGCTGGGTTTGCGGCCGAACCGCGGGTATGGGCTCTTCGGCTTCGTGGGCCGCATCGGATTCAGGCTCGAACTCCTCCAGTTGCCGATCGGCAATACTGGTTCGCGGCATCTGGTTCCACAAAGACGGCGTATGGGGCTCGGGTATCGATGAGGCTTCGGCTGAGCTGCCATCCTCAAAGGCGGTCCGCCGCTGCTCGTCTTCCGCGCCCTGGGCTTGCCGGGCGGCAGCTTTTGCCGCAGCCTTGCGCGCCGTCTTCTGCATTTTCACCAGCGCACTTTCCTTCATGGCATTGCGCCTGACGGCTTGTTTTTCCGCCCGGGCCCTGGCCCAGGCCGAATGCCAGTTGCGCACGCGGTCGCGCCACGTGTAAGCGAAGGCGAAGCGGATCGCCATCCACTGCTGCGCGGTATTGAAGCTGAAGGTGGTGGAGAGGTAGAGGGCAATGACCACCATGCTGACAATCACGATGGCAGCGCCGGGAACGTTGAGGTACTGGACCAGCGTGTCCACCACCAGCCGTCCGGTCAGGCCTTCGACCGGCAGGGCATGCAGCCAACGGAGGTGACCCGGGACCAGACCGAAGACGGCAGGCGCAAATACCAGGTAGAGCAGAACCCCGGAAACCTTGGCGGTTGGGGAACCGGCAGGGCACGAGCGCAGCCACGTCCAGCCCAGAGCGCCCAGCATCAAGGGGATGAAGAAGGCGGCGACGCCTTCCAATTGCAGCAGCAGGTCGCTGATGGTCGCGCCGATCACCCCAGTCCAGTTGTGGGCCTGCCGCCCGGCAGCGCCCACGGTGTTCAGGGACGGATCCGTGGGGTGATAGGAAGCCAGCGCAAGGAAGAGGAGGCTCGCGGCCACAAGGAGCACCATGCCCGTGACTTCATTCAGGCGACGGTTGCGGGTCGGGGTCAGTGCCAGTTCGAGTGGCTTCATGGGGGATACGCGGGACTTGCCGCCTGGAGTACTGCCAGGAGCGGCCGCCAAATCGGAACGCCAGAGTGGGTTAATTATCCCAGAGATAAGCCCTGGAAAGCCAAAAACAGTGCCCGGGAGTAACCCCGGGGAACCCCTTCCGTGACTCCCCAACTAGTTGAGGCCGAAGTGCTTTGCTTGGAAAGATTTGCGTTTTACTTCGCTCTGGGAGCTGGGGTGGGCAGCGGGCTGCTCAGTTGCAGGCGCCAGATGCCACCGCGGCGGATGAGGAGGTGCAGGACGTTCTCGCTATAGGCGGTCTGCTGTCCAGGCTTGGTGTAGACCTTGGTATAGGTCACGCAGGCGGTGTCGCCAAAGAGGTGTTCCCGCAGATTGGTGGCGGTGATCTGGTAGGGGTCGCGGCGGCGGTCGTGCCGCGCCAGGTTGCTCAGGATATCCGCCTTGGTGGTGGTTGAGCCATCCGGTCTCAAGCCGACATAGTCGTCGGCAAGAATCGTACCCGCGATGGCCGTATCATCTTCGATCTCGGCCCGTAGATACTCTTCTTCCAGCCGCCGCAAGACCTCAAGGTCTCTCTGCTGGTCCACCTGGCCTGATATTTGATTGGAGGGGGTAGCTGGCGGAGCCTGGGCGGCCGCCTTGCGGGGAGCCAGAATCACCAGGCTCAGAAGCATGGCCGGCACACCCATGCTTAGGGCAGCACGGCCATGGATCCTACTTTTCGACTTCAACTCCGCGCCAGAAGGCTACGTGGTTCTTGACGTTACGGGCGGCCGGCTTGGGATCCGGATAGTACCAGGCGGCATCCTGATTTTCCTGGCCGTCCACCAAAAGGCTGTAGTATCTCGCTTGTCCCTTCCAGGGACAGGTCGAGATTGTCGAGCTGGGGCGGAAGTACTCCCGCTTAAGTGAGCTCTCCGGAAAATAGAGATTACCCTCAACCATCTCTGTTGTGTCGCTCTCCGCGATTACTTTGCCGTTCCAGGTTGCCTTTGCCATAACTGGGTTTATTCTTGCGTTCCTTCCTACCCTCTCCCACCTTAGCAGATGGATGCCCGCTATGACATCCTGCCGGATGTCACGATTTTGAGCAGATGATGCTACAGAGATACGAACGATTGCGCTCGTTAAACGCAGCGAACCACCCCGCGCGGGGAGCGACGGGTGGTCGCGGCAGTTTCCGGGATAGTCCCGGGAGACTGCCGCATGGGTAGCTGAAAGGTTCGTACGAGGTGTTTAGTGCATCTCCGACGGGCCGCTCGGCTTGCCTTGGTCGGCCAGCATGGACACGTTGGAGATGTGGATGGTCTTGTCGCTATCGTTCACCTTGCCCACAACGGCTACGTGATGTCCGTAGTGATCCTTTACCGCGTCGGGATCATCGATGGTGTAGACCTGTTTCTTTGCGTCGTCAACAAAGACCGGCTTTCCTCCGCCGTCAATGCACTTTTTCACGCAGGCCGCATTTGGGGTGCTTCCGTTATGCATGGCTCCGCACTTGGAGTCACTGATATAACCGTTGACCTTCGCGGCGCTCATATCCGCGGCCATAGCCGGTAAAGTCGAGAATGCCAAAACCACCACGAATAGTTTCATTTCCGCTCCATGCGATCGAATGGGTTAAACAACCGCACTTTGAGTTGTACGCCCAGACCCGCATCCTGGCAAGGCCAGGGTGCGGGCCGCTTGGGCAGAAGGCGTCCCTCAGCGGCTTCGAAAGAGTCTGTGTGGAACTCGAAAATAGAGCTCGAATCGGTTCATTACCGGTTTATCAAACACCCTCTAAAGCCCTCATAGCTGTGGCTTTTTACGGCACGGCTAAAGCCGTGCCCTTCGTTCTGTGAAGCCCCTGAGGTATTGCCTGCCGGTGCAGGGTTTCTCCGCAGCCTGTTAAGCGACTGGAAGGGCCTCGGCCTTGGTCTGGTAGCGCATCGCTTCGACGGATTCCATCTGCGGCTCGGCGATCTTGCGCGCGTAGGTGCAAACTACCTGGCTGGCGACCTCGGCTTCGGCCGCCGCGCCTTTCTTGGCCCGCTTCTTGGGCGCTTCGTCTTCCGCGGCTGACTTGCGGTTATTAGGACAGACCAGGTAGACCCCGGCCGCTCGCGTCTTCTCCAGCAGGTAGGAGCTGCCGCATTCCGGACATTTCTCCGGAACGGGCTTGTTGTTGGAAGTGAAGTCACACTTGGGATAATTGGTGCAACCATAGAAGAGATTGCCGCGCCGCGCTTTCCGCTCCGCAATGTCCCCGTCCCCGCACTTGGGGCACTTCATCCCCTCGATGATGTTCTGCTTGATGTACTTGCACTTGGGGTAAGCGCTGCAGGAGACGAATTCTCCGTATTGGCCATTGCGCAGCACCAGCTGGGAGCTGCACTTGGGGCAATTCTCGTCCAGCGGCTGCGGCGCCTTCTGCTGCTGTTTCTGAGTCAGCTTGCGCGTGGTCTTGCAGGGCGGATCCTCGCTGTAACCGGGACAGGCCATGAAGGCGCCGAAACGTCCCCGCTTTAGCACCATGACCCGACCGCAGGCTTCGCAGTATTCTTCCGCCTGCTCCTCGCCTTCCTGCGCGTTCATCTCAGGTTTCGCGGCGAAATTCTCCTTGGTGAAGGTACAGCTGGCCGGATCCTTCTTGTTGTAGGTGCTGCAAGCGAAGAAGCTGCCGAACTTACCCCACTTCAAGACCAGTGGGGAGCCACAGACGTCGCATTTCTCGTCCGTCGGCTTCTCCATCCGCTTGATGTTTTCCATGTGCTTGCCGGCGTGTATAAGCTCCTTTTCGAAATGCCCATAGAACGCACCCAGCAAGTCGGTCCACAACTCTTTGCCGTCTTCGATATCGTCCAGCTCTTCTTCGAGCTTGGCCGTGTATTGCGGGTCGAAGATATAAGGGAAATTGGCTACCAGCAGATCGGTGACCACGAAGCCGATCTCGGTGGGGACGAATTTGGCTCCGCGGCCGGTGCCTACCTTCTGCACGTACTCGCGTTCCTGAATCGTATTAATGATGGTGGCGTATGTGGAAGGCCGTCCGATGCCGCGCTCTTCCAGCTCCTTCACCAGCGAGGCTTCATTGAATCGCGGGCGGGGCTCGGTGAAGTGCTCTTCGGGCAGCAGCGCATTCAGCGCCAGCGCCTGTCCGTTCTCAAGGGCAGGCAGACGGTTCTTGAGCTCCTCATCCTCATCGTCCTTCTTTTCTTTGGCTTCTTCGTACACCTTGAGGAAACCGTCGAACTTCATGACCGAGCCGGTCACGCGGAAGTTATAGCTGCGATCCGCCTTGGCTACGATATCCACCGTGGTCTGATCGAAGACCGCGGGGACCATTTGCGACGCTACAAAACGCTGCCAGATGAGCCGGTAGAGGCGATACTGTTCGTCACTGAGATAGCGCTTAATTTCTTCCGGATGCTGGGTGACACTGGTGGGACGAATGGCCTCGTGCGCATCCTGCGCGTCCTTCTTGCTCTTGAAGGCGTTAGGCGTGGCTGGAAGATAGTCCTTGCCGTGGTTCTGCTCGATCCACTTGCGTGCATCCGCGATGGCATCGGGCGAGACGCGGGTGGAATCGGTACGCATGTAGGTGATGAGACCTACCGCTCCTTCGCTGCCCAGCTCAATACCTTCATACAAACGCTGCGCTACACCCATGGTGCGACGGACGCTGAAGCCTAACTGGCGTGAGGCATCCTGCTGCAGTTTGCTGGTGGTAAAGGGTGCGGTCGAATTACGCCGGCGCTCCTTCTTCTCCACGTTTTGGACCGCCCACTTTGCTTTGTCCAGCGCGGCCACTACGGCGTCCATCTGCGGCTTGCCGGGCAGAGCCGGCGCATCGACGGTCTCAACCGTAGCTTTCTCGCCATCGATGCCGATGAAGCGAGCAGTGAACTCGGTCTTCTCATTTGCCGGAGTGAGCTGGGCATCGAGGGTCCAATATTCGACCGGCACAAACACCTTGATCTCACGTTCCCGTTCGACGATGAGGCGCAGAGCCACGGTCTGCACCCGGCCTGCGGACAAACCGCGGCGCACCTTATCCCACAGCAAAGGCGAGATCTGGTAACCCACGATGCGATCGAGGACGCGGCGCGTCTGCTGCGCGTCCACCAGATTGCGATCGACATCCCGGGTATGTTCAAAGGCGTCGTGCACCGCCTTAGCGGTAATTTCGTTAAACGTTACGCGGCGAATCGAGTCGCTCTTGGAGAGACCGCGCAACTCATCTTCGAGATGGGCCGCGATCGCTTCTCCTTCACGGTCAGGATCAGGAGCCAAATAAATAACAGATGCCGCCTTGGCCAGCTTCTTCAGCCGGTCGACGACCTTTTCTTTTCCCGGGATCACGATTAGCTCGGGCGCGAAACTGCCATCACTCAGATCCACGCCGATCTTGTTTTTGGGCAGATCTTTAATGTGGCCGACGGAAGCTTCAACGGTGAAGTCTTTCCCGAGATATTTACTGATCGTCTTTGCCTTGGCAGGCGATTCGACGATCACAAGTGATTTACTCATTGCGTTCCTTAAACTCCATCCCTACTACTCAAGTACCGACTGAAGCCCGTACCCTTCAAAAAAGCTCTTCCGATGGGACTGACTGTACCACCTGGAAGGTTCATGGTTATTTACTTATCGTGATCCGCGTCCTGGCAGGAGACTCCATCGGCGCTCCTTAAGACGCGCTTTCTCCTGTCGCGTCTGCAACTTCCACGTCTGCAACTTCTGGTGTAGAGATGCAGGAAAAGCTACATTCGGCGGACGTAGTTTTTGCCGGGAAGTTGTTTGATCCGGCTGGCCAGCTCGAGCTCGAATAACGCCGTGAAGATTTCAGACGAGGTCAACTTGGACTCGAGCTTTTCCATCAGCTCATCCAGTTGCACGGCTTCGTCGTGCCGTAGTGCATTCAGCACGACCTTCTCTGGCTCTTGCAGCGGAAGTTCCTCCACAATCGATGCAGCTTGCTCCGGCGACGATGCAAAACCTAATTCTCCTTCCAGCTGCTGCCGCACCTGGGTGGGCAGTTCCTGCCACACATCCTCCCATGTCGCTACCAGCTTAGCTCCCTGTTTAATCAACGTGTTGGGTCCCCACGCGTTCTTCGTGGTCACGTTACCCGGCACCGCGTAGACATCGCGATCCTGTTCCAGCGCGCAGCGCGCGGTCACGCGGGTGCCGCTGTTCTCGCCCGCTTCCACCACCAACACGCCGATGCTCATGCCACTCAAGATGCGGTTGCGCTTGGGAAAGTTTTGCGGCGCGGGAAAAGTGCCCAGTCTGTATTCCGAGATGATGGTTCCTCCTGCAACGAGAATATTTTCGGCCAGAGTTTTATTTTCTTTAGGGTAGATCACATCGATGCCGGTGCCCCACACCGCCACGGTGCTCCCGTGCGCTGCCAGCGCGCCGCGATGAGCCGCGGTGTCGATGCCACGCGCCATGCCACTCAAAACCACCATTCTGCGGCTGGCCAGGTCGCGCGCCAACACTTCTGACATACCCATACCATACGGCGTGGGGTGACGTGTCCCAACAATAGCGATCGCCGGGCGCGATAATAGCCGCACGTCCCCCAGTGCCCAGAGCACCGGCGGCGGATCGAAGATCTCGCGCAGCCGCTCGGGATAATCCTCATCCTCATAGACCAGGATGGCGCCACGTTGCTCGCGGACCTGTTTCCACTCCTGCTCCGCCTCGATGCGGGCTTTGCCGCTGAAAAGAAACTGGGCGGACTGCGCGGGAATATTCAGCGATTCGAGTTCCGTCAGGGAGAGCTGAAAAAGGCGCGATACATCCTGTAAGGTCTGCGCGGCTTTCAAGATGCGCTTCGGTCCCAGGCCCGGGGTGAGTGTGAGCGCCAGCCAGGCGAGGTGAGTCTCCGGCGGGGTTGTGGGCAGTGGGTCGGGTGCATTCATTGCTGACAGCCAAGGTACACTAACGAGTGACCCTCCAACGCAAGCGCCGCGTCCGTATGGCGGCCATCCACTTCCTCAATCCTGCCCCTTTGATGTGGGACTTCGAGCACGAACCCGAGCGCAGTGAACGGCGTGAGCGCTACCAGATTGGCTACACCACGCCTTCGCGCTGCGCTGCGGAGTTGGCTGCTGGGGAGGCCGACATCGGCCTGGTTCCCGTGGCCGCGTACGCCACCACGCCCTCGCTGGTGGTGGTCCCCGGCTGCACTGTGGCGGCGCTCGATCGCGTGCGTTCCATAATTTTGGTGGTGCGTGCTCAGCAGGGTGTGAGCGCGGTGCGCACCGTGGCGGCGGACACTTCGTCGCTTACCTCTTACGCTTACACCCGCATCCTGTTTGAAATCTTCTGGAAAGTGCCGGCGGTGTTCATTCCCCACGAGCCCGATCTCGAATCCATGCTCGCCGTCGCCGATGCAGCGTTGCTGATCGGGGACCCAGCCCTGCTGGCGTTGGAGGATAAGGAAGCCCGCGCCGTCCGCACCGGCGAACAGCTGCTCTACCTGGACCTGGCGCACGAGTGGCATAGCTTCACCGGACTGCCCTGGATTTCCGCCTTCTGGGCGCTCCGGCCGGGCGCCCTGGAAGAGACCGGGATCAGCACCTCGAAGCTGATCGAGGATCTGCAAACCTCACGGGACCATGGGCTCGAGCACATCGAGGATCTGGCGGACGAATGGTCGCCCCGGATCGGGGTGCCGCGGGAGACGATCCGCTTTTACCTGAGCAAAAATATTCACTACATATTAGATGAGGCCTGCCTCCGGGGACTCGACGAGTTTTACCGTTATGCTGCTGAATGTGGAGCGCTTCCACCCGCCCCCGCCCTGCGTCTGATTTAGGGTATTCCGTTGGAAGTGCGACGGTTATACTCAAATCTACGTCCAATAGGGCATGCTTCAGGTAGCCAGCAAACACGGGGCCGCACGGCAGGCCGTCAAGGCTGGCCATTCCGCGCATGGCTTGCACTGGCTCATGGGCTTCGGCACCCTGGGTCTTTTCGTCGTCTCCACGATCGATTCCTCCATCATTCCGCTGCCGTTGCCTGGCAGTACCGATCTGCTGCTCATTCTGCTGGTGGCCCACCGCGCGGACCCGGTGTTGGCCGCCATCTCGGCCTTTGCGGGCTCCATCTTGGGCGGGTATCTCACCTGGGGTGCGGGTGCCAAGGGCGGGGAAGCAGCGCTCCAACGTTATCTCCCTAAACGGTTTGCGCGCCGCCTGACGGGCTGGGTGGAGAAAAACGGCATGCTCGCCGTCGCCACCTCGGCATTGCTTCCGCCGCCGTTCCCGCTCATGCCTTTTGTGCTGGCCGCCGGCGCCCTGGGGGTTTCGCGCAAAAAGTTCTTTATTTCCTTTGGGCTAGCGAGAGCGGCTCGTTATTCGCTGGTGGCTTGGCTGGCGGCTCTCTATGGCAGGGCGATGGTTCGTGCCTTTCGCCATTACCTGAATGGCTGGAGCACCATCCTCATGTGGGTGTATTTGGGCCTGATGGTGGCCGCCATTTTGTACGGAGTCTGGAAGTTTCGCCGGGAGGGAAGACGGGCGGCAGCGCCACAGGCCGTTGCGGTCAGCGCGAACTGAAAACAGCTAACCGCGGTCTGTTGTTCTGGACGGGTGCCCCAGGTTCGCAGCAGCGTACCTGGGCCGGAAATGGGTTTTTCCGTTGCTTTCACTGTATGCGCCGAGATGCTTGCCTGAGCGACAGTATAGGAGCGTTGAAGGGGCTGCGCCCCGTCGTTTTCGGCCCAGGTACGCTGGTGCGAACCTGGGGCACCCGTCCAGGGAAGTGGGCCTGGTTGCTTGGTTAGCTGCAGCTGAATCACTGGCTTAGTATTCCCCGCGAAAATGGGCTTTTCCATACCCAGGGAAGTGGGCTTGGTTGCTTGCGGGTTTACATCTCCCAGCGAAGCAGGCACGCGCCTACGGTGAAGCCCGCGCCGACCGAAGCCAGCATGACCAGGCTTTCGCGCTGCAGGCGATGTTCGTCGAGCGCTGTTTGCATGGCCAGGGGGATGGTGGCGGCGGTGGTATTTCCGAAGCGATCGATGTTGATGACCACCCGCTCCAGCGGCAGACCCAGGCGCTCGGCGGTCGAGAGAATGATGCGCTTGTTGGCCTGGTGAGGAATAAAACAGCCCAAATCGGAGGCCTCGATGTTGTTGGCGCGGAGCAACTTGCTGGATGTTTCCACCATCTTCCGCACGGCGTACTTGTAAACCGCCTGGCCATCCTGGTGGACATAATGCAGTCTAGCCGCGATGGTCTCGGGGGAAGCAGGGCAGAGACTGCCGCCGGCTGGCATGTTGAGCGCCGGCGCCCCGGAACCGTCGATCTCATGACAAAAGTCGATGAGCCCAACCTCGCCCTCCTGCGTGGGTTCGACCAGCACCGCACCGGCGCCATCGCCGAAGATGACGCAAGTCGTACGGTCGGTATAGTCGATGATCGACGACATCGTATCCGCGCCGATGACCAAAACCTTTGAATGTGCGCCGGACTCGACCAGCTTGGCCCCCACCTGCAGGGCGTAGAGAAAACCAGAGCACGCCGCGGAAAGGTCAAAGCCCCAGGCACCGTGGGCTCCCAGCTTGTCCTGCACCAGGCAGGCGGTCGCGGGGAAGAACATGTCGGGCGTAACTGTGGCCACAATGACCACCTCTACCTCGCTGGCCAGGATGCCTCGCTGGGCAAGGCAACGACGCGCAGCTTCCACGGCCATGTCACTGGTCGCCACACCCGGCCCCACCAGGTGGCGCTCCCGGATGCCAAGCCGCTGCATGATCCAGTCGTCAGAGGTGTCTACCATGGTGGCCAGGTCGGCGTTGCTGAGGATGCGCGGCGGCACATAGGTTCCCAGGGCGCTGATTTTGGCGCGCCGTTGTGCACGCGGACGCAATTCGATGCTCAATATTTTTCTCCAGAACTAAACTGCTGGGAATTTAACACGCGAGTGAACAGGGCAAGTGCCAGGTAAGGCATCTGCAAATCGGATCGATGAGGAGTGGATAGGCTGGCAGAATCACGGCTATCGTTTGTACCGGGCAACCTACTGCGCACGCACTGACCCGTTACCGTTGCTTCCTTCCGGACCTGGCGGGGTTGGCGGGGTTGCGTCGCGTAGGACCCGGCACATCCTGATGATAGCACTGCGAACAGCTCGGGAAAAAAGCCAAAAAAGCTTCTTAGTAGCCATTCGCGATCAGGTATTCGAGGTTCAGATCGAACCCGGTTTCGAGCCCGCGCTGCTCCATGAACTTGATCAGCACATCGGCCTCGATATTGACCGGTTGTCCAGCCTTCAGCGTGTGCAGATTGGTGCGCGCATAAGTGTGGGGAATGATGGCCACGGAGACCACGTCGCCCTCCGCCGTTCCCCGTTCCCAGCGGGCAATGGTGAGGCTGATTCCCTCAATCGCAATCGAACCCTTTTCTACCATGTAGCGGCTTAGCTGGCCGGGCACGGCCACGCGAAGCCACCAATCGGCCAGTGCGGGATCGGCGTGCGCGTCGACTGGCTGGAGGCTTAAGAGCGTGCCCGTGCCGTCAACATGGCCCTGCACCACGTGGCCCCCGAGAGGAGCCCCCGCCGGGGTGGGCAACTCCAGATTTACGGTAGATCCCGGCGTGAGCAGGGAAAGGGAAGTGCGGGCCACCGTTTCCGCCGCCAGATCGGCATGAAAGCGGCCGGGCTCGATATCCAGCGCGGTCAGGCAAACACCGCTGACCGCGATGCTGTCGCCGGTGCGCAGCGCAACCCCATCGCCCATGGGCGCCGCGATGGCGATGCGTCGCGAACCCTCGCGCTGTTCGACGGCGAGGATGGTCCCTGTGGTTTCTATCAGACCAGTGAACATCTCGGCTTTAAGTCCCTTCCGACCAGGGATCATGCAAGCGCGCTTCTAGCGCGAAATCCTGGCCAAACTGTTTCAGCGAATAGTCCTTAATCTCGGGCAATCCGTCGACATCGCAGAGCATGGGGACCCCCGGCTGGCCAAAAAACTTGGGAGAATAAAACAGCATGAGTTTATCCACCAGGCCCTGGTTGATAGCGGAGGTATAGACCTCCGCGCCGCCTTCGAGCAGCACGCTGGTGATCTGCATCTCCGCCAGCCGCACCAGAGCATCCTGGAAAGAAACGCGCGGTCCGCGGTGCGCGATCTGTTGCAGGCGAACGCCGCGCGCTTCGAGCGCTTTTTGCGCTGCGGGCTCGGCATGGCTGAAAAAGATCATCACATCCTGGTAAGCGGTCTTGACCAGCTGAGAGTCCAGCGGAGTGCGCAGCGTGGAGTCCAGCACAATGCGCAGCAATTGCCGCCGCCGCGGCGAGTCGCTGCGGTCGGTGAGCAAAGGATCGTCGGCAATGATCGTTCCCACCCCCACAATCAGCGCATCTACGGCGTGGCGCATACGATGCACTTCGGCGCGCGCTTCACTGCCGCTGATCCAGAAATGACCACGGGCTTCGCTCTGCGCGGGCGCGATGCGGCCATCGAGCGTAGCGGCAACTTTCATGGTGACGTAGGGAAGGAAGGCGGTGATAAATTTTGCGTAGCCGTCGTTAAGCCTGCGGGCTTGTTCCTCCAGCACACCGGTGGTGACCTCTACCCCAGCCGCGCGCAGGCGGGCGATGCCCTTACCGTTTACCAGCGGGTTGGGGTCGGCCGTGGCCACCACCACCCGCGAGACCCCGGCGGCTATCAAGGCGTCGGCGCAGGGACCGGTTCGTCCCTGGTGGCTGCAGGGTTCGAGGGTCACATAGGCGGTCGCGCCCTGGGCCAGAGGGCCGGCTTGCTTAAGGGCAACCACCTCAGCGTGGTCGCGGCGGTCATATTCGTGGAAGCCTTCCCCCACCAGCTCGTCGCCCCGAACCAGGACGCAGCCGACGGCCGGGTTGGGAGAGCAGAGGCCTACGGACCGCTCCGCTTGCTGTAAGGCCCGCTCCATCCACTGCTGGTCAGTTTCCGGCATCAATCGTCTTTCTTTCTAGTCGCCGAGCATGGAATCTACGAATGCTTTGCTGTCAAATGGTAAAAGGTCTTCCAGTTTTTCGCCTACGCCGACGTAACGGACAGGGACTTTGAGTTCGCGGGCTATGGCTACGGCAATGCCGCCTTTGGCTGTGCCATCGAGTTTAGTCAGCACGATGCCGGTGACGCCCGCAGATTCGGTAAAGAGCCTGGCCTGCTGCAACCCATTCTGTCCTGTGGTCGCATCCATCACCAGCAAGACTTCGTGGGGTGCACTGGGAATGATGCGGCTCGCGGTTTTTTTCATCTTGCTCAGCTCGGCCATCAGGTTGTCCTTGGTGTGCAATCTGCCGGCCGTATCCACGATCAGGACATCGATGGCCCGGGCCTGGGCCGCGTGGATACCGTCGAAGAGGACAGCGGAGGGGTCTCCTCCCTGCTTGGTCTTGATCATCTCCACGCCCGTGCGCTGGCCCCACACCTCCAACTGCTCGATGGCCGCGGCCCGGAAGGTATCAGCGGCAACCAGCAAAACTGTCTTACCTTCACGGCGGAAGAAGAATGCCAGTTTTCCCGTTGTGGTCGTCTTGCCGGTGCCGTTCACGCCCACCATCATGATGACCCTGGGGGGCGCGGTGTATTTTGGCTTGAAGAAGTCCTCTTCCTCCCGGGCGTCCAGGATGGATTGGATCTCCTGCTTCAGCAGCTGCTTCAACTCCGCGCCGTTGCGAATCTCGTGCCGTTTCACCCGGCCGCGCAGGGCGTCGATGATCTCGGTGGACGTTCCGACACCCAGATCCGAGGCCACCAGGCTCATCTCCAGCTCTTCCAGGGCGGCCTCATCGACCTCGTGGGTCAGGGCGACGATGTCTTCTATGCGGTCGGCCAGGGTCTCGCGCGTGCGCGAGACAGCCTCCTTCATGCGGCCGAATATGCTCTTTTTTTCTGGTTCTTCCAGGCTGCCAAACAGGGTCTGAATCATTTAAAACGCATCTCGATACGCCATGAGTTGAGTGTACTAGTCTGCGTTTGTGGAAGGGACGGGGCCCTATGGCGCTAACTTGTTTGGGATGTTTTTCGTCGAAACAAATCTCTCGCTACCTCACAAGGCCTTTCCCCCTGGACGGGTGCCCCATGTTCGCGCTTTCGCGTACATGGGTTGAAAACGACCTTTTTCCAATGCGTTCACCACCGGTCTACACCTGCTCACAGGAAAAAGAAAAAGGAAGGGCTCTGCCCATCTTATTCAACCCATGTACGCGAAAACGCGAACATGGGGCACCCGTCCAGGGGGAAAGGCTTGGCGGCAAACCGGAAAAGCGGAGGGGGAAATGACAGCCAACCCCCGGAACAGAGCTAAAGTCGTTCCCATTCAAGCCCGGTTCTATTCGTCGCGCCCCGGCCGGGCCATCAGTTCGCGGATCGCGTCCTGGGGCGACTTACCATGCTCGAGGATGGCGGCCATCTGCTCAGTGATGGGCATCTCCACACCATGGGCAGCGGCCAGCCCGAGCGCGGCTGAGGTGGTCCGTACGCCTTCCGCGACTTTGCCCTGCAGCTGCGCCAGGATGTCGGGAAGCTTATGCCCCCGGCCGAGTTCAATCCCCACCGAGCGGTTGCGCGAAAGCGGTCCGGTGCAGGTGAGCACCAGGTCACCCAAGCCGGAAAGGCCGGCAAGCGTCTCTCTGCGGCCCCCACAGGCGACCGCCAGGCGGGTGATCTCTGCTACTCCACGAGTGATGATGGCCGCGGCGCTGTTGTGCCCCAGTCCCAGCCCGGCGGCGATCCCCGCGGCGATGGCGATGACATTCTTGAGTGCCCCACCCAGTTCCACGCCGGTCACATCATCGTTGGTGTAGATCCGCAGAGCGGGCGCGCTGAGCTCCTCCTGCAGCCGGCTGGCCAGCCGGCTATCGGCAAAAGCGAGGGTGATTGCCGTGGGGGCGCCGGCTGCCACTTCCTGCGCAAACGACGGCCCGCTCAGCGCGCCGCATGGCAGGTCTTGGTTGAGATTTCGCTCCGCCAAAACCTGCTCGATGACTTGCGTCATGCGTAGGAAGCTCTGGTCCTCGATTCCCTTGGTGGCGCTGACGATGATTTGCCCTGGCCCAAGATAAGGCGCCATGGTGCGATAGATTGCGCGCACATGCTGCGACGGCACGGCACTGATGACAATCTCCGCGCCCACCACGGCTACGGCCAGATCCGTTACCGGATCTACCTGCGGAGGAATGGGAAACCCGGGAAGGTAGGTCCCTACAGCTGCCGAATGCGACCACAGGGCGATGGAGTGGTCGCCACGCCGCGCCAGGCTCAGGGCGAGAGCGGTTCCCCAGGAGCCGCTGCCCACAATAGCAATACGACTCATGCTCCTGTTTTCCTGGATGCGCCGAAGCCATGCTCCGTGCCCTGCACGAGGCGCTGGATATTTTGCCAGTGCTTCACGATGACGATCCAGCAGCAAACGAAAACAACTACCCCCGAGGCATAGCCGTACCTGCCCGGTGAGAGCCAGAGAGTCAGGAAGGGAAGCACCACCGCCGCCAGGATCGACGCCAGGGAGACATAGCGGGTCAGGACCAGGATAGCGATCCATAATCCCAGTGCAGAGAGCGCCGCCACCCAGCAGAGCGCCAGGAAGACACCAAAAGCGGTGGCCACGCCCTTGCCGCCCTTGAAGCGCAGCCAGACGGGAAATATGTGACCCAGGATCGCGAACAGGCCGGCCAGGATGGCTAGATTATGCTGGGTCACTGCTCCCTGGTTGCGGCCCAGGAAATCTGCCACCGCCACTGCGGCGTAACCTTTAGCGCCGTCCAGCACAAAGGTCAAAATACCCAATCCCTTTGCGCCCGAGCGCAGCACATTGGTGGCGCCGATATTGCCGCTACCCTTGGCGCGGATATCCTCCTTGTTCACCAGCAGCACCAGGAGGAATCCGAAGGGGATGGAACCCAGCAGATACGCCACGCAGACTACGATCAAAAACAAAGACATGGTTGCATCCGGTTTGAGTGTAGCAGCGCTTGTGGCAACCAACGATCCCCCGGTCATCTGGTAGATTAAGGCGCATGTTCAGCAGCTTTATCTCGAGGTATCTTTACGCCGCGGCGGGGATCGCCGCCTTCGCGTTGCCGGCTCACGCAGCGAACCCACTGGTGGTCAAGACAGATCAGGGCAAGGTGCAGGGAAAGATAAGCGCCGATGGTCAGGCGCGCGACTTTCTCGGCATCCCCTACGCCGCGCCGCCCGTCGGGCCGCTGCGTTGGAAGCCCCCGCAACCCGCGGCCAGATGGCAAGGCGTGCGCCCGGCCACCAGCTTCGGATCGCGCTGCTACCAGCAGGAAATTTTTGACGACATGGTCTTCCGCGATCCGGGGCAGAGCGAGGATTGCCTCACCCTCAACGTGTGGACACCCGCCGCCAAGCCCCAGGGCAAACTGCCGGTCATGGTCTGGATTTTCGGCGGCGGGTTTGTCGGAGGCGGTACCTCGGAGCCTCGTCAGGACGGCGAACATCTCACCCGCAAAGGGGTGGTGGTGGTCTCCATGAATTACCGCCTGGGGATTTTTGGTTTTTTCGCCACTCATGAGTTGGCCGCCGAGGATCCCCATCACGCAGCCGGCAACCAGGGACTGCTCGATGAATTGGCTGCCATCCAGTGGGTGCGGCGCAACATCGCCCGCTTTGGCGGCGACCCGGACAAGGTAACCATCTTCGGCGAATCCGCCGGTTCCTTTGCCGTGAGTGCGCAGATGGCCTCGCCCCTGGCCAAGGGTCTGTTTGCCCATGCCATCGGAGAAAGCGGGGGAGCCTTTGCCAGCAAGGAGCTGAGTTTCCCCCCACTCGAGGAGGCCGAGAAGACGAATGAGGAATTTATTCGCCAGGCGGGCGGCGACAGCAGCCTCGCAACCTTGCGCGCCGCCAGCAGCGAAGAGATCCTGAAGCTGGCCACCCACAAGGGTCTGGGCAGACCTCCCTTTGCGCCCGATACCGACGGCTACTTCCTGCCCCAAAGCGTCTCTGCGATCTTTGCCGCGGGCAACCAGGCCCACGTGCCCTTGATTGCCGGTTGGAATCAGGACGAAGGAACCAGCAACGTGGTAAAGGCCCCGGAAAAAGGGACGACGGACGGCCTGCGAGCTACCGCTGTTAAGGAATTTGGCCCCCGGGCCGATGATTTTCTCAAGGTGTACCACGCCAATGAGGGTGCCGAAGCGCTGCGCGTAGCGGAGGACTTTGCCGGCGACCGCTTCCTGGTTTACTCCACCTGGGCCTGGCTGGAAGCGCAGGTAAAGTCCGGCAATACGGCCTATCGCTATCTATTCGCGCAGCCGTCGCCGGGAGATCCTTTCCATCCCGTCTCTGCCGGAGCCTTCCACTCCGACGAGATCGAGTATGTCTTCGGCAATCTCGACTCGCGCAAGGGAGCCGCATTCAAGCCGGAGGACTACAAGCTTTCTGATCTGATACAAACCTTCTGGACGAATTTTGCCAAAACTGGAGATCCCAACGGCGCCGGAGCGCCGCACTGGGCAACCTATGATGCCGCGGGCAACTGGCAGGTGATGCGCCTGAGCCCCGACCCTGGGGCCGCTCCGGACCCGCATCGCGACCGGTACCTGTTTCTGCAACAGGTATGGGGACAATGAGCAAGCTGCTCTTTCTTTTTTGAGCTTGCTCCGTAGAATGAACTGACACATGCCCAACCCGCATCGCTCCACCGGCCTTGCTGATGAGACTCTGCCCGCGATCTGCTTGATCACCGCGGATGAGGACTTTCAGAAGGAGATCGAAGCGGAGCTGGCGCCGTGGTACCGGGTACGCCACCGCAACCACTATGGCGATACCGCCATTTGGGTTCGCGAACAGCGGGCCCAGGCGGTGTTGGTCGATATCGACACCCAGGGCGAGGAAGCCCATGCCGGCGTTCGGGTGCTACGCGAGCTGCGCATTCTGGAACGTGATCTGGTCCTGATCTCGCTCAGCCGTTCGCGTGCCCGCGCGGTGGAAAAGCAGGCCACGGAGGCGGGTAGCGATGCCCACTTCCATAGTCCCATCGATCCTTCCGAGCTGCGCCTGGTGCTCAAGACCACGCTCGAAGAACGCATCGAGGAGATGGAACGGGCGCGCATGCAGCAGCAGGTGCTGGAGCGCAGCAAGTTTCACGACCTGGTGGGCGCGAGCGAAGCCATGCGCCGGGTCTACGACGCGATCTCGCAGGTCGCCGACAGCCGCATCAACGTGATCGTGCGCGGGGAGAGCGGCACCGGCAAAGAGCTGGTCGCCCGGGCCATCGTCGCCTTAAGCAGCAGGCGGAGCAAGCCGTTCATCAGCCTGAACTGCGCGGCTTTGCCGGAGAACCTGATCGAGTCGGAGCTCTTCGGCCACGAGCGGGGCGCCTTCACCGGCGCCAACGAGGCCAAACCAGGGCAGATTGAGCTGGCGGACGGCGGTACGCTTTTTCTCGATGAGATCGCCACCCTCACCATGCCACTGCAGACCAAGCTGTTGCGCGTGCTCGAAGACCGGCAGGTGCAACGGCTGGGTGGACGCCAGGGCCGGAAGATCGATTTCCGGCTGATCTGCGCCACCAACGAGCCCCTGGAAGAGATGGCGCGCACGGGCAAATTCCGTGAAGACCTCTACTACCGTATTCACGTGGTGCCGATCCAGTTGCCCCCACTGCGCGAGCGTACCGGGGATATTGCCCTGCTCGCGGACTACTTTTTGCGGGTCCACCTATTGGCCAATGGCTTGGAGCAAAAGCGTCTGACCCCTGACGCGCTGGCCGCGTTGGAAGAGCACTCCTGGCCGGGTAATGTGCGCGAGCTGGAAAATCTGATTCAGCGGCTGGTGATCATGGTTCCCGGCCCAACTATCGATCTGCAGCATCTACCCCAGCAACTGCTGGCGCAGAGTGTTACCGCGCACGAAGCGATTTTGCTACCGCCGGGCGGGGTTCGCTTCGACGACGAGATACGGGAGCTGGAGGTCGCATTGCTTGAGGCGGCGCTGCGCCGCTCGAGTGGCAGCAAGGCGGCCGCGGCGCGGTTGCTGAATCTCGACTCGCAGCGGATGAAGTATCTCTGCCGCAAGTATTCGCTTTAAAGATGGGTTTGGTGGCGCAGGGTTAAATAATTAACCCGCAGGGGTTAAAATTTAACCCTTTTCGCGCCACGGGGAAAGCCGCACGGACGCGATCGCCCTGCCGTACCGTTGTTTTCGGGGGTTTTTAAGATTGCCGGGCGCGGAGCTTAGTTTGGTCATCCGCTTGCACTAGGGTATCGCGTAAAGCAGTTAAATCAATACTGGAGAAACCAAATGGCTATGGAAAAGAAATCCCTCGTCGGCAAGAAGACCGCCACCTCAAGCAAGAGCAAGTCCACGAAGTCGAAGGTTGACACCAGCAAGCCTGCGGCCAGCAAGGTTGTTGCCGCCAAGCCGAAGCTTCCGTTTAACGCATAGTTGGCAGTGGTCATGCTGTTCTGGTCTCAGGCCAAGTCCTGGGAGATGTCGCGGGCCCAAGCTCTTGCCGCAGGTAACGAATATGGCTATCCAAAAGAAATCGTTGAGCGGTGCGACTCAGGCAAAGCCTAAAGAAGGTGATCGCCTCAGCAGCAGAAAGCCAGAGAGCAAGCCCGAAGAGCCAGCGAAGCCGAGCGCAGCCAGAAAGCTGGCGGTGGCGAAGCTGGCCACCGCCAAGCTCTCTACGGCCAAGCTAACGACGCTCAGGAGAATAACCTGACGGGGGTCAATCTGCATTTGGAAAGGCGGCAATGGCTCATTGCTGTTGCCGCCGGTTCGGTTTGTGATAGTTTGCGCAGTGAGGTTGAAGACTTGCAATGCGAACGGTAAATTTAAAGTCATCTGGAGAGACCGCAATGCCTATCGAAAAGAAGTCTCTGGCGGGCAAGAAGCCCTCGGCCCTACCCTCTAACAAAAAGAAATCCAACGCAAAGGTTGATACCGCCAAGCCAGCGAGCAGCAAAGTGGTCGCTGCCATGATGAGACCGCCGTTTTAAGAGAGCTTTCAGCAGCCTGGAGAACGAGGGGGTACCGGTTTATGTTTATGGCCCCGGGGTCGCCTTTCATTTACCAGAAGTGAGTGTGCAGCACGTTGCCGACGACAGTCACAGTCCGATCGGCGAGACTGCGGCGCCTGCCGAATATTTTTGCCTGCCCGCTCATGCCGGGACGGACGCCGTTACCCAACTCCGGTAGCGGCATGCGCGTGGTGTAGAAGGCGGGGAGTGCTATTCCCTTGTACTGCTGGTCAGCCAAAAGACCGGGCGGCAAAGGCACCGCCGCCCCTTCCATTGTCCCCAATGATCCGTGGGCCGCGGTAAATTGCGAGGGCAGTTGCAGGGAGACAGGATCTCCCACGCGAATGTAATCCATCTCAGAAACGGGAACGAATAACCTCGCCACCAACTGCGAGGGATCGACAATGGTCAGCAGCGCCTCGCCCGTGGTTACGTCACGGTTCACAAGGTTCTCCGGATCGCTGGTTGCAACCACACCGCCGACGGGTGCAGTTACGGCAAGTCGTGTGCTCTCTTCACCCGCGATTGCGGAGCTGCGGCGGGCGGCATGCTGCTCCGCCAGAGCCTGCCCCAAGCCCGTATGCTCCAGTTCCGCGGCGAAGACCTCAGCCTGCGAAGAGGCCAGTTGCGTCTCCGCCTGCTGCCTATCACTGGCTTCACTTAAACTCCGCAACTCTGCCATGACTTGCCCACGGTTGACCGTGTCGCCCTCCTTCACGTACACGGCCAAAACCTTTCCCGGGATGCCGGCATGCACTTGGTGTGTCTCACTCGGCTCGATAACAAAGTAGGCATTCTCGCGATCGCGCAGTATCGGCACAAAAAAAATGGCAAGCAGGGCGATCGCCAGCCCGGCGCGCAGAGGCGTGAGGCGCAGAGCGCCGGCGGTAACCTTGGTTCGGTAGAAGCCTTGAGCGAAGGTCTGGAGCCCGCGCAGCCGGGAGCGGAAGATGACAAATGCCAGCAACGCCGCCGGGACCAGCGCAAGCTCGGCGAACCAGTGGAAGAAGATGTTGTAGCTGAAGCGGATGAACAGCAGCAACAGCATGTAACTGTAAGCGCCGGAGGCCAGCGCATACAGCACGAATAGCGGCACGCGCCGCCGCGAAACCACGGGCACTTCGACGGGGAGGCGAAAGATATAGCGCTGCACCCACCCCATGAGGAAGGATGTGGAACGCTCCTTTAGATCAGGGACACGAAGCCATTCCGTGAAAAAGTAGTAGCCATCGAGCTTGATGAGGGGATTGAGGTTGATGACGACCACGGCCAAGCCGGTCAGGAGAATGAGCTTGTAACTGAAATCACGTATCCAGCTGCCCGCTTGCGTGTTCATCCATATTATGATGGCCACACCAGAGAGCATCATTTCGATCCATATTCCGGCGATGATCGTGGTCATGCGCTGTAGCCGGCCGGCCGAAACCCATGTTTCCGTGACGTCTACATAAAAACAAGGTGTGAAGTAAAGGAACATCAGGCCCATGCTGTGAACCTCGCCGCCGAAGTGCTTGCAGGTAAGTCCATGCGCGCTCTCATGAACAAAACCGATCACGAAAAGAAGCAGCCAGAACTGCACCAGATCAGAGAAGGTCTTCTTGCCAAAGCTGTAGTAGAGCAGTAAGTCGGGACCGAAAACACTCCATTTGGTGGCGAAGATCAGAGCTTCAAAGAGAAACAGCAGGACCGCGGCCAGGGTCATCCAGCGGTTGTAAATGTACTTTCCAATCTTCTCATCGAGCCGTGTAAGATACCGGTCCGGATCCCAGGCCGAGAACGATATGTGCGCCACGTTGAAACTGGAGTGGCTTTGTACCCGGCGGCTTCGCTGGGCCGCGAGCTTTTCGTTCATGGCAATATTTTTTTCCTGCGGATTCTTGTACCAGAAGCCGCCTTCGTCCATATTTTCTGCGAAGGTCCGCACCTCCTCCGGGGAAAGCGGGATCCCCGCCTCAGCCTCGAATGCAGCCGCAATCTCTTCGTAGGAACGCACCCCATCGAAGAGGCGGGCGAGTTGCCATTGCGTCGGCTTCATGCGTAACAGGTTGGCGGTACTTCGCTGATAAACCGCGATGATCGGTTCGCCGTCGGTTACATCCTCACGAATGATCAGGTCGGGATCGATGCGCGGCGGGTTCTTGCGCGAGATCCGGGTGCGGGGAATTTCGGGGAGCGCTGCGTCGAGTGCCTCGCTCAGGTTCATCGCGGGCTCAGCTTCACCTGCATCGACATGCCCGGCTTCAACAGGGGCGAGGGCTTGTCGAGGCTCCCGATGACCTCGATACTGCCGCTCGCCGGGTCAACCACAGGGCTCACGCGGAATACGGTCGCGGGCTGCTTGAGATGGGGGTAATCCGCAGTGGTGAGCTCGAGCTTCGCGCCCCGGGGGAAGGCAGCCATGGCGGATTCGGGCACGGTGAAAAGAACACGCAGCGGCGCCTGTGCCGTGATCCAGAACAGGGCCTCGCCCTTCTTCACCGCCTGCGCGTCATGGGCGGAGCGGCGGCCTACCACGCCGTCGAAGGGAGCGGTAATGCGCGATTGAGTGAGTTCGACATCCGCGGCATGCAACTCAGCTTCGGCAGCGAGCTCATCGGCCTTGTAACGGGCAACCTGAGACTTGGTTTCGGTGAGCTTATATTGCACATGCTCCCAATCCTCATCATCGAGTATTTTCTCCGCGCGCATGGCATCGGCTCGCCGCATATCCGCCTCATTGCTCTTCTGCTCCGCCTCCCAGGTCAATACCTGGGCTCGCAGGGAGTCGATCCTGGCTGCCTTCTCTGCGCGCGCTGCCTGGAGAGCGCGGTCGTCCAGCAGAGCCAGCACCTCGCCCCGGCGGACGTGATCGCCAATCTCAACGCTGACCGAGGTTACGCGCCCGTCGCGTTCGGCTACCACGTCGGCCTGTTGTTCCACGACCAGGGGGCCGACGGTGGTGAAGTTGCGCGCTTCGCTGGTCGCCGGGCCGGGGGGACGGGGCGCGTCCGGCCCCGTCAGAAGGGCGGATGCGCCTGCAAATGGGGATGGGGGTGCGGCCACCGGCTCCGCGGCCGCGCTGGATGACGACGACGAGGCCAGAACCGGCTGGGAGGCTGGGGTCGCAGGTCCCTGGCTACACCCGGCAAGATGGAACCCGGCCATGCAGCACACCGCTGCCGCGATCCTTTGGCAAGCGTTACGGTTACCTTTCAACGGTTGCGGCATGGTTACCAACCAATCCAATCCCATAGCTGTTTCCAGAGCCATAATGCCGGGGCCCGCAGTAAAACGAAGCCTGCCGGGCGGAAGCCGGCGAAAATCTTGGCCCGGCCGTCCATGCCGGTGCGCAGTTGCGCGCTCCCATTGGGCAGCAGAACGTGAGCGTAAAAGACGCGGCCGTCACTGCTTGGCTGCGCTTCAGGGCTGACACTGAAGACTTGGCCGTGCAGGGTTTGGGCGGGAAAGCTATTCAGCTTGATGGCGGCTTTTTGCCCCGCCTGCACCAGCTTGGCATCTTCCTGATCCACGGCGATGTTGATCCTAGCGCTGGCCAGATTCAACACCTGGGCAAAGGCCGCGCCGGCATCGAGATGTTCCCCAACCGCGTTCTGCAGATCGGGTGTCATCACAATGCCGTCGATCGGGGAGCGAAGTTGAGCATTGGCTATACGTAACTGTGACCGCTCCATCTCCGCAAACAGAAAGTCTGCCTGGGTCCGGTCTTCTCCGGCCTTGGCGGAGTGATGGGCCAGGTCTCCCTGCATGGCCAGCATGGCCGCCTCGTACTTCGCCTGCGCCGCCGTCAGCTGGTTGCGCCAGGACCAGTCGTCCATGGTGGCCAGAACTTCGCCACGGCTCACGTGCTGGCCCTCCCGGGCGTACACGTTGGCGATGGTTCCTTCAACCGGGGCGGCGAGGGTGGCAACGGACTGCGGAGCCACCACGGCTGTGCCGCTTACGCGCAGGGGCAAGGGGCAAAAGACAAGCAACAGGATCACTGCCACCACGGTGCCGAGTATGACTCCTTGCCGCTTTCGGTCGCTGCGTAGAAAGGCCTGCTTGCGCTGCACCAGCGGCGCCAGCAGGTTGATAAGCGGCACTTCCCGGTAGAGCAGGGCGTTGCGGATGGCTACCGTCGTTTGCCCGGCCAGGACCTTGATCATCTCGACGTGCGCTACCTCGAGGAAATCCGGATCGGTGCTTTCGTAAAGCAGCAGGCCCACTCGTCCCTGGTCGTCGGCCAGGGGAAGGGCAAAGAGGGCGCGATAGCCGCTGGCTTCAAAGTGCTTGCCGATGGCGGCGCGCACCTGGGCTTCTTCGCTCTCCGGTTCCTCCTCGTGTTGCCGGATCAGCAGCTGGCGATCATAGCTGGAGAGCCATTGCAGCAATGTGCGCAGGTGTTCTACTTGAACGTCGCCATGGGGAATAGTGGCCATGCCGGAGACGGCCTTCAACTGCAGCCGTCCACGATTGTCGAGCGCAATCGAACAACGCTCAAAGGGCAACACCGACTGCGGGCTGTTAACAATAATCTGCAGCAGGTGGTCGAGCCGAAGGGTGGAGGTAATCTCGGAGCTGACATGCACCAGGGCTTCGAGAATCTCCAGCTTGCGCTCGGCATGCATCAGGCTGGCGTTCTTCAGCGCGCTGGTCACCGTTTCCGACATACTGTTCATGAAGAACAGGTCGTCGTCGGTGAAGCCCGCGCCACCCTCCTTGTTGACCGCTTCGAGCACACCCAGTTCGCTCTCCCCGCCATCCGGCGCATGCTCGATGAGCGGCACCAGGAGCACATCGGTGACCGGCGGACCCCCAGGGGCGCGCTGATTGCGGGTTGCCAGCCGGGGATCCTGGGGATCGTTGATCAACAGCGGCACGCCTTCTTCCGCCATATCTCCGACGTAGCCTTCGCCGGCATCCTCGGCAGCCCCTACTTCGACGGTTTCATCCTCTCCGGATGCCGAGACCAGGCGCAGCCGGCCGCCATCGAACATCCATAGGTGAATGGCCTGGCAAGGCAGCATGGCTGCTACCTTGACCGGAATAAGTTCCAGCAGGGGCTCAAAATCGAGCGTCTCGTTGAGCGATTTTTCCAGGTCATAGAGCTGGCTCAAGCGATGGATGGAATCGAGCAGATTCTGCCGTTGTTCCTCGTATTGCTCTGCCGACCCGAGGGCGGTTACCGCCAGCTCCGCGAGCCCTTCAAGCGACTGCAACGTGGCCTCGGTAAGCGGGTCGTTGAAGGTGACGATCTCCATTGTCCCGACCAGTTCCTGATCCCGGAGCAGGGGCAAGTATCCAATGGACCGGATAGTGCGTACCACGTGAATGTGGGCGTAATCTTCGCGGGCCAACTGGCTGGCGGAGTAGACTGTGGGGCGCGGCGATTCCAGCAGGGGAGCGAAGAGCGGTGCGCCGGCCGCGATTGCCGGGTCGGCCACCGAAATTTCGTCGGATACGCCGAGGGCGGTCCAGAAGGCGCCCTCGGCATGTGCACGCAGGCTATAGAGTGCGCATGCGCTGCCGGGCAGCGCCTTGCACACGGCATCGGCCAGCAATGCGGCGCGGGCCGCGACCTCGGGCGAGGCCAGCAGGGACTGGGCTAGTTCCGAGAAGTGTTCGCTGTTCAGCCGGCTGCCGGTTTCGATCTTCATGCGCCCGTTGTCTGCTTGACGTATATGGCCGGATAGGTTGATTGTTAATCTGGTCGGAGAGTACAGCATTTTTAACTTTTGGTGAATAGAAACTAACCAGCAAATTCTTGGCCGGGAGAGGAAGCCGTGGATCTAGATATTCGACAGAGCGGAACCATTTGTTGCCTGAAGCTGAAGGGCCCGCTCAAGTACGGAGAAGGTGTCAAGCAGCTTGACGAGGCGGTCGAGGGCGCACTCACCAGCGGACACATTCACCTGCTGTTGGACCTTTCGGCCATGCCCTACATCGATTCCAGCGGGATCGGTGCGATCGTTGACGCTCTTCGCCAGGCCAAGAAGGTGGGCGGGGATGCAAAGCTGGTCAGCCCGTCGCCTTTCGCGGCCAAGACCTTCAAAATGGTGGGTATTCTCAGCCTGTTCAAGGTTTATGACAGCGAAGCCGAAGCCGTGGAGGCGTGTCCCGCGTGAGCGGGACTTTAGTCGGGCCGTAAAGGACCGAAAGAGAATTAGGCTTCAGCGTCTGCGCGAGAACTCCACTCGGTAGGAGCCGGTCTCGTAACAGAACCCGTCCAGTTCCTATAGGGTTCTGTTAGGAGACCGGCTCCTGCCAGGTGGAGTTCTCACGCAGGCTCGGGAGTCCTGGGTCATTCTCAGCCCGTCCCTGCGGGACTCAATCATGCAGACTCTCCCGCCCCTGTCGGGTTTCGTGGCTAGGAACCACTCTTCTATTTCAACTTGCGGCGAACCATATCCAGCGCCAGTTGGCTGGTCCAGGATCGGATGTGTTCCCGGTCCCCGCCAAAGCGTCGTTCCACCACGTCGGTTTGCTTGCCATCGGCCACAGCGACGTAAACCAGGCCGACGGGCTTTTCTTCCGACCCTCCCCCCGGACCGGCAATGCCGGTGACGCCGACACCGAAGGTTGCCGACGTCTTATTGCGAATCCCCTCGGCCAGAGCCACCGCTACTTCCTTGCTGACCGCGCCGTGGGCTTCGATCATGGACGGAGGAACGCCGGCGAAGAGACTCTTGAGCCGGTCGCTGTAAACCACCGCCCCGCCCAGAAACGATCGCGAGCTACCGCTGATACTGGTCAGGCGTTGCGCAACCAGGCCACCGGTGCAACTCTCCGCTACCGCCAGCGTGGACGCATTCATGCCCAGATAGTAGAGAACGATCTGTTCCAGCGACTCGCCCTGCGAGGAGTAGATATACTCCTCCAGCTCTTCTTCGATTTTTCCTGCCAACTCATCCACCCTCGCCTGAGCCGTTTCCTGGTCCCCCTTGGAACAGTTCAGAATGAGCGTGATATCGCCCGTGTGCGCCAGGATGGTGGTATCCACGTCCTTGTACTTGGTGTAGATGGGTGCGATGCGGGCATCGGCTTGCGACTCGCCGATCATGGCAATCTTGAGCGTGCGCGTAGCAATGGTTCGCTTGGGGACCACGGCGCGCAGCCGGTCCATGCACTGCGCGTCAAACATGCCCTTCACTTCCGAGGGCGGCCCGGGCAGCAGAATGACTATCTTGCGGTGTTCACCATAGACCGTGTCCAACCATTGCCCGGGAGCCGTGCCGCGGGCATTCTCTAGTACCACCGAGCCGTCCAGCACATCGGCCTGGCGAGCATTGTTCTCCGTCATCTGCGCACGCCGGGCAGCGAAGCGGGCATAGAGGGCGCCGACAATCTCCGGGTGGCGGCGCAAGCGAATGCCTAGCGCCTCCGCGACTGCCTGGCGCGTCAGGTCGTCTTCCGTGGGCCCGAGTCCACCCATGGTGATTATGATGTCCGTGCGTCCCAGCGCAATGCGAATCGCGCTAGCGAGGTGCCCCAGCCGGTCCCCAACAATGGTTTTGAAAACCACGTTTACGCCCAGCTGCAGCAACCGATCAGTGAGGAAAAGGGAATTTGTGTCTTGCCTGTAAGGCGAAAGCAGTTCTGAACCAACAGCAATAATCTCGCAATTCATCCCGACTTCGTTGCCTGCCTGTTTCCACTAAGAATTTGGTATTCCGGCCTGGGTACGCGCCAAAGGTTCTAGAACAAGCGCACGCCTTCGATGCCCAACGGTACATCATAGACGGCGCCATTGGCAGCCAGGATCGCGTTGCCGCCAGGCACAAAAGCGAGCCCCACAATACCGGAGCCGGCAAGAACCACCGAGGCTTCTCCCGCCGGGGTGATGCAAACGATTCCGCGGGTGCCGTGGAAGGAAGCAGAGACATAGACGTTGCCCGCGACATCAAACGCCAATCCCTGCGGCCGGCCCAATCCCTGGTAGTAGACCCGCACCACCCCGGCGTGATCGATGGCATAGATCGAGTCATAGCTGGAGGTGCTGGGAGCGGTCACGAAAAGCGTTCCGTCCAGACCAAAGGCAAGATGATACGCAGCAATACTGGGTTCCAGCGTGGCAAAGACGAAGATCTGCCGGTCCTGAGCGATCTTGAAGATGGTTCCGCTGCGGTCACCCACATAGAGGTTGCCGGCGGAATCGAACGCGATCCCGGTCGCGATGCCCATGCCTTCGGCGTACACCGAGGACGCACCCTGGGGGGAGACGCGGTGTACCGTGCCATCCAGCCGGGAGGAGACGTACAAGTAGCCATGAGGGTCGAGCGCCAGGCCGGTGGCGTTGGTAATCCCGCTCACCAGGGGTTGCATTTCGCCCGCCGGGGTGATGCGGTAGACCGAAACCGCCGTCTTTTGCCCCCGCGGACCAGAATCCGTGGAGAAGATGTTGCCCTCGGCATCCACAGCCGGATTGCCGACCGGGTGCAGATTTCCCGCCAACAGGCGGGCGATTTTGAGACGGATCGTATTGCTCGATAGTCCGTTTTGCCGGATTTCCAGTCTCCCGGTCTGTACATCCTCGGGTATGCGCACGATCATGCGGTTGGAACGGCTGAGCAGCACCGGAGCCTGAATCCCGTCCAGCACGGCCACCGGGAGTCGAGAGCGCACGGCGCCCAACTGGCTTCCGCGCACCTCGACTTCACCGCCTGGAAGCGCAGCATCCGGTAACGCGGCATCGATCCTGGGTGAGTTCGGAATTGGTGACTCCTTTGAGAATCGCATCGGCTGAATCCCTGCATGCTAGAGCTTTTTGTTTTCTTACCCAATCCAGTGCTGCAGCGCCTGCATTAACAGCAAAGCATACACGCCCGCAGCGACATCATCGAGCATGATTCCCCAGCCCGCGGGCAAGCCCTCGAGCTGTCTGGCAGGCCATGGTTTCACGATGTCAAATAAACGAAAGAACAGAAAACCGGCCAGCAAGTGACTCAAGTTTACGCGCGAATGAATCAGCGCAATCCATTGCCCGGCGACCTCATCAATTACCACGTGTCCGGGATCTTCCCGTCCGCACTCCTGCTCCACGCGGGTGGCGGCGGGAATTCCTATAGCCAGAGCGCCCATGGCCGCTGCCAGCGTAAGCCACGCCAGCGGCCCTGGGGTCAGATGCAGACCCATGGCCACCGCTAACCAGAGAAGCGAGGCAGCGGCGGATCCCCAGGTGCCCGGACCGGGGTGAAGCCGCCCGGCGCCCAGGAATGTCCCTACCGCCCAGGCCCACGCCGTCTTTTTGCCTACCGCAGCCTCACTCATCCCCAGCTGAGCGCGGCCGCATCCCTTCAATCTCTTCCAGCAGGTCGGGATCCAGCACCGGCGATGATATGCGGTATACGCCGCTGGCCCATTTCCCCAGGTCGATGGTTTTGCAATGGTCGCTGCAGAAGGGAAAATCCGCATCCTTCATGGTGACAAGCTGTCCGCATGTGGGGCAGCGTAGGCTTTTAAGTTTCTTTCCTGAGGGACTCATCTCTCATTTCCTTGAGGTCATTGGGCGACAATTCTGCCTACCAGATCGTAATCCTGCGACTCAGTAATTTCGCATTGATAAAAATGGCCGGGGTTCAGCTGGTCAAAGGGACCAAAGTCGTTGATGTAGACCTTGCCGTCGATCTCCGGAGCCTGATGCTCCGTGCGGCCCTCCCATAACAGCGGAGTTTCCTCCGAAGCTCCTTCTACCAGGAGCTCAAAGTTGCGCCCTACCAGGCTCGCCCTGGACTTCCGGCTGATCGATTGCTGCAGGCGCATCAGGGAGCGGCGCCGCGCCTCAATGGTTCGCGCTGGAACTTTATCTCCCAGGTGGAAGGCCCCCGAGCCTTCTTCGTCGGAGTAGCTGAAAACCCCCAGCCAGTCGAGCTTGGCGGCGCGGACGAAGTCGCTGAGGACGGCAAAATCGGCTTCGGTTTCGCCGGGAAATCCGGTGATGAAGGTGCTCCGGATGGCTACGCCGGGCACGCTCGCGCGCACGCGCTCGATGGTTTTCAGAAAGATATCAGCGTTGCCACCGCGCCGCATGCTCTTCAAGACTGGTCCTGAGGCGTGCTGGAGCGGCATGTCAAGGTATTTGCAGATCACTTCATGCCGGGCAATGGTGTCGAGCAGGCGGCCGGTGACCTTGTTGGGATAGGCGTACAGAAAGCGCAACCACTTGAGGTCGGGGATCTGCGCCAAGCTGTCGAGCAGTTGCGCCAGGCCATCCTTCATGCCCAGGTCTTCGCCGTAACAGGTAGTGTCCTGGCCAATCAGGGTGAGTTCGCGTACGCCCTGGGCGACCAGCTGCTCCGCTTCGGCGACCACGGAGGCAAAGCGCCGGGAGCGAAACTTGCCGCGAAGATTGGGGATGACGCAGAAGCTGCAGGGATGGTCGCAGCCTTCAGCGATCTTGATGTACGCCGAGGATTTACGCGTCGCCAGCAGGCGCGGCGTGGTGTGGTCGTAAAGATACTGGGGGAGTTTCGGTTGCGCGCCTTCCCACGTTTCGCGGGCAAAGCGGCCCTGGGACTCGCGCAGATCGCCCTCGGCGCGCGAAGCCACGTTCTGGCCGGCGTCGCTGCGGAGGATCGAAAATAGCTGCGGTTGATCAGGCGGCGGGGCGGGCGCTTCCAGCCCGGCGGCGGCCAGGATTGCCTCCAGTTCCCCGGTGCCCACCACGGCATCGACTTCGGGCATGTTCTTGCGGATTTCGTCGCGATAGCGTTCCACCAGGCAGCCGGCCACGATCAACTTGCGTGCTTTGCCTGATACCTTGTGCTCCGCCATCTGGAGGATGGTGTCGATCGACTCCTGCTTGGCTTTATCGATGAAAGAGCAGGTGTTTACGACCAGAATGTCTGCCGTCTCCGGCTGATTGGTAATCTCCGCGCCGGCCTGGTCAAGCAGGCCCATCATGACTTCGCTGTCGACCAGATTCTTTGGGCAACCGAGGCTCACAAAGCCAATGCGCGGTCCGCGGCTCGAGCACTCCCGAAGCATGCCGGCGACGCTGGCAATGCCGATTGGCGCTCGTTCTGTTAACTCTTGCTTCACTTTTCTATTCTAGAGCAATCAGACAGTTACCGCTTACGGCCGGGCGGCCAGAGTCTGAGGCATGCCGGCCACGCGATTACTCCAAAGGCACACCTCGTTTGCCGTTCTACACAACCTCGGGGGTGCTTCGAACGTCTATTTAAGCGGTAAGAAGGGAGGACGCTCATGCAAGTTCCCATCATTGCAGGTGTGGAAGCCGGCATCATGTCGACATGAGCGAGCCGATCAGGTGCGCCGTAGTTGTCAAGCCGACCCGGGCCTCAAGGCACCGGAAGGAGATGCTGCGATACCTGGTTCTGGTCGTCGCGCTTGTGGCGGTGTTGCTTTTGATTGCAATCGCGTTGTATTACACCCACGGGAATTCTGTCACCATCGAACATGTCAGCTCGCTCGCTCCGCACCTCACGTTGCGCGCTTGAGCTGATTTCCTCCGTTACTCGCTCCGATTCACAAGCAAAGTGAGCAACCTCGTTCGCCGAAGCGGGCATCCCAAGCGTTCGAGGTGAAGCGATGAGCGAAGAGCATGTCAAGGGCGGGTTAGAGAAAGTAGGAGGCCGCATCAAGGAGGCTGTTGGTGCGCTCGCGGGCGATGAACGCCTGAAAGCCGAAGGCCAATTCGATCAGGTTAAGGGTGGAGCGCACCAGGCGTGGGGCGACGTAAAGGATGCCGCCAAGGATCTGGCTGCGCGGCTCCATCAGAGTACGGTCAAGGGCGAGGTCGCGGCCGAGCGAGAGGCGGCTGCGGAAAGAGATGCGCTCAAGAGGAAAGATCTCCCTTAGCGTTTTCGACGGACTGTGAAAGGTACAAATGAAAGCCTTAGGTGTAGTACTGATCGTTCTGGGTGTGCTGGCGCTGGCTTACGGCGGATTCACCTACACACACCAGAAGAAGGTAGTTGATCTGGGGCCCATCCAGGCCTCCAAAAAAGAAACAAGCACGGTGCCGTTACCCCCGATCCTGGGCGTGGTTGCTATTCTCGGCGGCGGTATTCTTCTGGTTACGGGAAAGAAATAGAAAATTAAGCTTAGTCACCTGCCTCTCTCTACGGACCTCCGTCATTTGTTACCGGTAGAAGAGAGAGGTAATTCAGGCTAGTGGCAATCTTGTGCGCATGATGGATGCACTTCCATGCGCTCGAAGATACGGGAAACCCCTCCTCATTGGGGAGTAATGATTCCGCCGGCACGATGGCGCGCAGGCAAGGTCACTCCCCGGCGGTCCTTTTCTACTTCTCCCCGGCTCTGGCGTTCCGCCGTGGGGAGCTTGAGGTTCATGGCGGCGGCCGTCACGTCGGCATACTTAAGACCTGCCCCGGTGTTGAAGATCACCACTTTGTCCTCGGGAGAAAGCCAACCGCTCGTCAGCAGGTGATCGTAGGCCGCGGTCGCTGCGGCTCCTTCAGGAGAGAGAAAGAGCCCTTCATGACGTGCCCAATCGAGCAGCGACGCTAAAATCTGCTGATCGTCGAAGTCCAGGGCAATCCCTCCTGACTGCCGGACAATGTCGAGAATCAGTGCATCCCCGTAGGGCTTGGGGACCCGCAGGCCGGAGGCGAAGGTAGCCCCGTTGGGCCACATCTGCGAGACCGGATCACCCTGCCGGAAAGCCTTGGCTACGGGGGCACAGCCCGAGGCTTGCACCGCCACCATCCGGGGCCTTCTGCGGCCGGTTACCCAGCCCAGTGTTTCCATCTCCTCGAATGCCTTCCACATCCCGATCAGCCCAACTCCGCCGCCGGTGGGATAGAAGACGGCGTCGGGATATTGCCAGCCTGACTGCTCTACCAACTCGTATCCCATGGTCTTCTTGCCTTCCACGCGAAATGGCTCCTTCAGGCTGGAGATGTCGAACCAGCCTTCGCCATCCTTGCGTTCACGACGATCCGTGCGCAATCGGAAATCAGGCCGTCCACCAACGTTACGTGCGCGCCATAGGCTACGGCTTCCAGGTAGTTGGCCAGAGGAACGTCACGGGGCATAAAGATATGGGCGTCGATGCCGGCGGCCGCCGCGTAGGCCGCCAGGGCGCCGGCGGCGTTGCCAGCGGAGGGGACGGCGAGCTTGGTCAAGCCGTAATGGCGCGCCATGGTGACAGCCAAAGAGAGCCCGCGGGCCTTGAAAGTGCCGGTTGGGTTGGCCGCCTCCTCTTTCAGGAAGAGGTTAGGATAGCGCCGGCTGCGCAGCATGGGAGTGAAGCCTTCGCCCAGCGTAACCGGCTCCGCCGCAGGCAGCACGGCGGCATAACGCCACATTCCCAGGGAGGTGGGGGCGGCGGCGGCCCGGGCTTGGATATCGTCACGCGAGGCCGAGGAGCGCAACGCGACCATGTCATAACGGACGAAAAGCACCCCTCCACATTGAGGGCAAAGGCTTTGCGGGGTTTCGGCGGTGATTTGGGTACGGCAGCGGGTGCATTCCAGGTAGGCAATTGCGGGCATAAATTCATGATATTTGAGGGTTTCCATTTGGGTGCGCCGGCGGCAGCGGGGTGCGGCGACAGGTAAAATAGAGCAGTGAGTATCCGGTTAATTGCAATTGATATCGACGGCACTCTAATGTCCTCGACTGGCCCCAGAATCAGCCCCCGCAATTGCGCGGCGCTGCGCGCGGCGGAAGCCGTCGGCATTGAGATTGTCATCGCCACCGGACGTAGGCAGGCCTACGCCATGCCCCTGATCGCCCAGGTGTGTTTGGACGAGAATTCGGTCATGATCTCATCCAATGGAGCAGTGGTGCGTGGTTTCGATGGACAGTTGTTGGATCGCCGCTTTCTGCCCGTGGAAACCGCCCGGCAGCTGTGTGTTGCCCTGCGTGGGTACGGGACCATGGTCTTCACCTTCGATCGCGAAGGAACGGGCGCCCTGGTGATCGAGAGCCTGCAACAGCTCCATGCCCGCATCGATCGTTGGGTAGAGGCAAATCGGCCGTACCTGGTCGAGGTGCAGCCTTTGGAGCGAGCCTTCGATGCAGGAGAGGAGCCGATTCAAGGCATGGTCTGCGGCACGGTTGCGGAAATGCTGGCCGCGCAACGGCAGTTGCTGTTGAGCGACGTGGGGGGGCAAATTGCCATGCACCGGACCGAATACGCCGCCCGCAACCTGAGCATTCTAGACCTCTTACCCCCTGGTTGCTCGAAGGGCGCGGCGCTCGACAGCCTGGCCCGGATCCGGGGCCTGGAGCGCGACCAGATCATGGCCATCGGCGACAACCTCAATGACCTGGAAATGCTGGAATATGCTGGCCGGTCGGTGGTGATGGCCAACGCCGGCGAGGAGGTCCTATCCTTGGCCATGCGCCGGGGATGGGAGATTACCGCCTCGAACAATGACGACGGGGTGGCCTTGGCCGTCGAAGAGGTAGTCCGCCAGACCCTGGCAAAGCGGGATGCCGAAGGTAACGGCGATCAGGTAATTGCCAGCAACGCCATGGTAGAGTTTGCCCAATGAGCAAGGTGTCCATCTTCGGGAGCTGGCTGGGGGTCCTAGCTTTGCTGGGAGCTGTCCCCGCCCTGCACGCAGCCGAAGAGGTCACTTTTACCAATGGCTATAACCTTCTCTGCGATCACCGGGAGGAGGAGACTGGCGGCAAAGTACGGCTGTTTACCAACAAAGACAGCAGCAACTTCGTGGAAGTGGATGCGGCCGAAATTGCCTCTGTGGACACGGTTCCCGATTCGCCCGCGGTGCCGGCGCCAAGCGGCAGGATCGCGGAGCCCAAGCTTACCGATGCCGATGTGCACGAGTTGATTTCCAAGGCTGGGGCCAGCCACAACCTCGACGTGGATTTGTTGGCCAGCGTAGTGCGGGCTGAAAGCGGGGGCAACATCCATGCCGTAAGCCGCACGGGGGCCCAGGGCCTGATGCAGTTGATGCCTGGAACCGCGGCCGAGCTGGGGGTGGCAGACAGCTTTCGTGCGGATCAAAACATCAATGGCGGCACCACTTATCTGGATGGCTTGCTGGTGAAATATCACGACAATCTGGCCTTTGCGCTGGCTGCCTATAACGCGGGGCCGGCAGCGGTGGACAAGTACCACGGCGTGCCTCCTTACCGCGAGACAAGAATCTATGTCGCGCGGGTAATCCGTGAATTTAACCGCAGAAAATTATTGGAAAAGGCTGAGCTGCGGACCAATCGCACCGACACCGCTGGAACCAAGCAGTAGACAGCCCCAAGCCATCGCCCATTTGGAGTCGCATCGTGAAAAAGCATTCCTGGATCATGTACCTCGCGGGAGCGGTTCTACTGGCAGCGCTGGGGTGGGTGGCCCACACCCGGGTCCACTTTCAGTGGAGCGTTTTTCGCGATCAGCTGCAGCATGTGGACTGGTGGCGCATCACTCTCGGCGTTGCCATGATCCTGTTTTGTTACTGGCTGCGGGCGGCGCGCTGGGCGGTGCTGGTGAAGCCGCAGAAGAAGGTCACCTCGTTTTCGCTGCTGGGCTCGCAGGTGATTGGTTTTACCGCGGTAGCCCTGTTCGGCCGTTTGGCGGAATTGGTGCGCCTTTACCTGGTCACGCGGCGAACCGGCCTGCCCTTTACTTCGCAAATAGCGGTCTACACAGTGGAGCGCATGTTCGACCTGGGCGCGATGGCGCTGATCTTTTCCGGCGCCTTGCTGTTGGCGCCGGACCGCGCCACGCTGCCCTATCACGAGGCCTTGCAGCATGCTGCACTGGGCGGCCTGGTGGTCGCTGTTGCCCTGGCCATTTTCGCCGTCACCGTGCGCGCTTCGGGCAGAGCGGTCGCCAACTTGGCGGAAAAGAGCCTGAGCTCCATTTCGCACTCGCTCGGACATTCGGTGGGGGTCAAGATTCACGCCTTTCGGGACGGTCTCGACTCCATCGCCACGCTGGGTGATTTCCTTCGCTCCCTGGGGCTTTCCCTGCTGATGTGGGGCTTTATCTCGGCGGCCTATCTGGAGACTACCCGGGCTTTTGTGCTTTCGCCGGAGTTGTCTGCGATGACGCTGGCACGCTGCATGGTGTTGATGGCTGCGAGCATGGTTGGCTCGGTAGTCCAACTGCCGGTGCTGGGGTGGTTCACCCAGATCGGCGTTACCACCGGCGTGATGCAGCGGGTATTTCATGTGCAGTTCGAGCCGGCGCTGGCCTGCGGCACGATGCTGCTCATTGTGACTTTCATGTGCGTCATACCGGTCGGCCTGATCTGGGCGCGGATCGAGCATGTTTCACTGAAGAAGGTCTCCGAACAGTCGGAGCAGTTCGCCCATGAAGATGCAGAGGCGACGCCGGCTGTGAGCTAAGCCTGAGTGTCCATCCACCCCCACGAATGCGGCAAGTTAAGGGAGGAATGAACTGGCTGTCATTCCGTCCTCCGCTTTCCTGGCTGGTGAGGAAGCGAGAGATTTGTCCCACCACTAACGCATGACGCTACGCTTCCGTCGGGATGACAAAGTGGAGGGTGACGGAAGAATTTTCTGCATCGCCGCAGCGGTCGATTCATCAAAAAACAAGCCGAAAAAGGCGCAGCCGGTTCGGTAAGCCCGGCCTCCTGCGGGAACCCCATCCCGCAGCCTCTGTCTACCCGGAAGGGTAAGACCCACGGCGATGGCGGTAGTGCGTGTGCACTGCCTGACTGTCGCATGGGTTAGCAGACTGCGTTTTCGGTGCTTTTCCATGCGACTGCTTCCAACCGAAGGAGATCGCATTCATGACAAGACTTAATCACATCAATCTGGCGGTATCGGACGTTCCCGAACTAACCCGTTTCTTTCAGGTGGGCTTTGGCTTCCACGTGGCGGAACAACGCGGCTTGGGCAAGTTTGCCGTGTTGCTGGGTGAAGAGGGCTTCGCCCTCATCTTGATGCACGACAAGAAGGTCACTTCCACCACCTACCCAGCCCTCTTCCACGTTGGTTTTCTGCTGGGCTCTGAGCAAGAGGTTCAGCAGCACCATGCGCGCATCGCGGAAGCGGGCTTCGAGGTTCCGGCCCCAGCCATTCTGGAGCGCGGAGGAGACAAGACCTTCGGCTTCTACTGCCACGCACCCGGCGGCGTGATGGTCGAGGTGAGCGCTCGCGCAGCGTGAGAGAACCAAGACAGGGGTGAGAGCACGTGCTCACACCCCTATTCCTTCGTTTGCGGGTGTCGAGTGCCGCGACTGCTAGAATTTAGCTACTGATGAAATGTCCTTATTGCGGTTTTGCGCAGGATCGAGTGGTGGATTCGCGCGAAAGCAAAGAAGCGGACTCGATTCGCCGCCGGCGCGAATGCGAAGGCTGCAACAAGCGCTTTACCACCTATGAGCGCATCGACGAAATCCCTTACATGGTGGTGAAAAAAGACGGCCGCCGGGAAAAATTCGAGCGCCAAAAGGTGCTGAGCGGCTTGTTGCGGGCCTGCGAGAAGCGCCCCGTGTCCGCAGCCAAACTGGAAGCGATCGTGGATGAAACGGAAGCCTTTCTCATGGATTCACCGGAGCGCGAACGCACCACCAACCAGATCGGCGAGCTCATCATGAACCATCTGCGGACCATCGATAAGGTGGCCTACATTCGCTTCGCCAGCGTTTATCGGGACTTCAAAGACGTGCGCGAGTTCAAGGAAGAGCTGGAGCAATTGCTGAGTACCAGGGAAGCATCCAAGGCCGGCAAACGATAGACCGGTATAACCGGGGAAAGAACCAGGAGAAAGAATGGCGGCAGGATCACCGGGCTCGGCTAGAACACACACAGTTACACTGATCGCGGGGGACGGCATCGGGCCGGAAGTGACCGAGGCCGTCGTAAGCATCCTCGAGGCGGCGGTTGAGGGAACCGGTGCGAAATTTGCCTGGGAGCCCTTTCTGGTGGGCGCCAACGCATTTGAAAAGTATGGCGAGTACATTCCGCAGGCCGTGTATGACTCCATCGAGCGCAACCGCCTGGGGCTGAAAGGCCCAGTCACCACGCCGGTCGCCGGCGGTTTCTCATCCATCAATGTGCACCTGCGCAAGAAATTCGAACTGTTCGCGAACTTCCGTCCCATCAAGAACCTTCCCGGGATGGATATGCGCTACCCGGGCGTCGATCTGATCATCGTGCGCGAAAATACTGAAGGCGAGTATGTCGGGCTGGAGCATGAAGTGGTGCCCGGAGTGGTGGAGTCGCTGAAGATCGTCACCGAAAAGGCTTCCACCCGCATTGCGAAGTTTGCCTTCGAATACGCGCGCAAGTTCAAGCGGCGCAAAATCCACGCCATCCATAAGGCCAACATCATGAAGATGTCCGACGGGCTCTTCCTGCGCTGCGCACGCGAGGTGGCCAAGGGCTATCCCGAGATCACCTATGGTGAGCACATCGTCGACAACACCTGCATGCAGCTGGTCATGAACCCGTACCAATATGACACCCTGCTGACTGAGAATCTCTACGGCGATATCATCAGCGACTTGTGCGCGGCATTCGTGGGCGGTCTGGGACTGGTGCCGGGGGCTAACTTAGGCACGGAGTGCGCAATCTTCGAGGCTGTCCATGGGTCGGCCCCCGACATTGCGGGCAAGGACATGGCGAACCCTACCGCGCTGCTGCAATCGTCCATCCTCATGCTGCGCTACGTGGGCGAGGACAGCACCGCCGATCGCGTGCAGGCGGCGCTGGAGAAGGTTTATATAGAAAAGAAGACACTCACCCGCGACGTGGGGGGGACCAGCGGCACCAAAGCCTTTACCGCCGCCATCCTGGCTGCGCTGTGAGTAGAGGCAAGCAGTGACCGCGGTGATACAGGATAGGTCCGGCACCCGCGGAATAGTCTAGAATTAAGCAGAATCTTTTCACGACGATACGGCCATGCAGACACGACACAAGATAGGCATTCTTGGCGCTACCGGAGTCATCGGTCAGCGCTTCATCCAGTTGCTTGAGGGTCACCCGTGGTTTGAAATCACGTGGCTGGCCGCCAGTGACAAATCCAGCGGCAAAACCTACGGCGAGGCAGTGCGCTGGAAACTGGATACCCCTCTCCCCAGCCGCATCGCCGCGATGACGGTCTCGCCCGCGGGCCCTGAAGGCGCTCCAGGCGTGATCTTCGCCGCGCTCGACACCGACATTGCTCGCGAACTGGAGCCGAAGTTTGCCGCAGCCGGTTGTGCAGTCATCTCGAATTCCAGCGCCTTTCGCATGCAGGCGGATGTTCCGCTGGTGGTGCCCGAGGTCAACGCCGCCCACTTGGACCTGCTCGAGACTCAGGCCTGGCGTAAGCAATCCGGCGGTTACATCGTGACCAACCCCAACTGCAGCGCGATCGGGTTGGTCCTGGCGCTCAAGCCGCTGGCCGAGCGCTTTGGCCTGGAGAGCGTATTTGTCAGCACCATGCAGGCGATCAGCGGCGCCGGTTATCCGGGCGTGCCTTCGCTCGACATCCTGGGCAATGTGGTTCCGTTCATTCGCACCGAAGAAGAGAAGCTCGAAGCCGAGACACTCAAATTGTTGGGCAAGCTCAACGGCGCAAGGGTAGAAGCACTGCCTGCGAAAATAAGCGCTCACTGCAATCGCGTGGCGGTGGAAGACGGCCACACCGAGTGCGTCAGCATCAAGTTGACGGCCCGGGCGACACGAGAGGAAATCCTCGCCGCCTGGAGTGAGTTTGCGCCGTTGACGGGCTATACGCTGCCTACCGCACCCTTGCAGCCGGTAGAGTTCAGCGCCGCCGAAGACCGGCCGCAGCCGCGGCTGGACCGCATGCGCGGCAACGGCATGGCCGCCACTGTGGGCCGCTTGCGCCCCTGCTCGCTGTTGGACTGGAAGTTCGTTGTGCTCTCCCACAACACCATCCGCGGTGGCGCGGGTGCAGCGGTGTTGAATGGCGAGTTCCTGGCAGCGCAGGGCAAGCTGGTTCCTTCCGGAGCGCCCAGCGGCGCCCACGATCACGTGGCTGTGTCCGCATGAAGCCGGTGGTCATGAAGTTTGGCGGCACTTCGGTCGAAGATGCCACAGCGATCCTGCGCACAGCCAAGATTGTCGCAGGCAGGCACGCACGTGGCCAGCGGCCCGTGGTCGTAGTGAGCGCCATGGCCAAGGTGACCGACCAACTCCTGGCAGCAGCCAATGCCGCTGGACGTGGAGATCGCAACGGGGCGTTAGCCATAAGCTCGCGCTTGCGTCACCGTCATTGCGACACTTCGGAACTCCTGCTCCCGCCCCACCGCAAGGGCGAACTGCAGAATTGGATCCAGCACGAATTCGAGTCGATTGACGAGATTCTGCGCGGCCTGTCCGCGGTGGGTGAACTCACGGCCCGGACCAATGACATGGTCGTGAGTTTCGGCGAGCGACTCTCCAGCCGCCTGGTGGCCGAGGCATTTCGCGACCAGGGCATTCCTTCGGTACATGTCGACGCACGGACCTGCATCATTACCGACGCCCAGCATGGCAAAGCGACCCCCAACCCGGAGTTGATTGAGGCCCGCTGTGGGCAGAATTTGCGCCCCATGATTGAAGCTGGGGATGTTCCCGTGATGGCTGGCTTTATCGGGTCCACCGTCGAGGGCGCCACCACCACGTTAGGCCGCGGTGGATCCGACTATACGGCGGCGCTGATCGGGGGCGGGCTGGATGCGGAGGCAATCGAGATCTGGACCGACGTAGACGGCATCATGACCGCCGATCCCAGGGTTTGTCCGGATGCGCTGCGGGTCAAGACCATCAGCTTTGAGGAAGCGGCGGAGCTGGCGTATTTCGGAGCCAAGGTGCTGCATCCGGCGACCATTCTGCCGGCGGTGCAGAAGAACATCCCCGTGCTGGTGCTGAACTCGCGCAATGCGGAGAACGAGGGCACGCGCATTACCGCGCTCGCGACCCACTGCCGCAGCCCTTTCAAGTCGATTGCCGCCAAGCGGCGGCTGACCATCGTTGATCTGGTAGCCAGCCGTATGTTGATGTCGCACGGCTATCTGCGCGCTGTCTTTGAGGTCTTCGATAAGCACAAGTGTGCCGTGGATATGGTGTCTACTTCGGAGGTAAGCGTTTCGCTTACCGTCGATTCGAACGAGCAACTGCCGGCGTTGGCCGCCGACCTGAGCAAGCTGGCGGACGTAACCTATGAGGGGCGCAAGGCGCTCATTTGCCTGGTGGGAGGCAATATCCGCGGTCAGAATGGCATTGCCGCCAGAGTTTTTCATGCCGTCCGCCACATTAATGTGCGCATGATTTCGCAGGGGGCCTCGGAAATCAACATGAGTTTCATGATTGACGAGGATGATGTGGATGAGGCCGTGCGATCCCTGCACGCGGCTTTCTTTGTCGATCCTGACCCGGAGATCTTTGACGTATCGGCCAGAAGCGAAGCAGCGATCGGTGGTACAACCAAGGTAGAAAGCGTGCATCTGTAACCATGATCTTTTTAGTGCTGGGGCGGGGCAAGACGGGGCAAGTGGTAGCCGATGTCGCGAATCAGCGCGGACACAGCGTCCGGGTCATCGGCGAAGAAGAGAACACCAACGCCTCGGCCCTCACGGCTCCCATGCTGGCGCAGTTCGACGTGGTGATTGATTTCACCACCCCACAGGCGGTGCTCACGAACATGCGCGCCTGCTTGGCTAATGGCGCGCGCATGGTCGTGGGCACGACGGGTTGGTACGACAAGCTGGATGAGATAAAGGTTGTTTGCGAACGGCGGAATGGCGCGCTGCTCTACGGTGCGAATTTCTCCATCGGTATCCAGGTGATGTATAAGCTGATCCACGAACTGGTGCCCCTGGTGCGTGGTTTTGAGATCAGCATCAGCGAAACCCACCACGAGAGTAAGAAAGATGCACCCTCGGGAACGGCGTTAGCCCTCAAGCAGGCCTTGTTGGAAGTCGATTCTTCGCTCAAGGTGGAGATTGTCTCGCTGCGCGAAGGTGAGGCTGTGGGCACGCACACGGTCACCGCCCGGCTGGGAGACGATGTGATCCAGATTCACCATCAGGCACTCTCCCGCCGCAGTTTCGCCGAGGGCGCGGTACGGGCGGCGGAATGGCTCTGCGGCAAGACAGGCTGCTACGACTTCAAGCACATCTATCCCCGGTTGCAGTAGACTCCATTTGTTATGACCCTCAGCGGCTGTGGCACAGCACTGGTGACTCCCTTTCGCAGCGATGGAAGCCTCGATGAGGAGACCCTCCGCAAGCTGGTGGAGTGGCAAATTGCCAGCGGCATTCATTTCCTGGTGGCCTGCGGAACGACTGCCGAAACCCCTACCCTGAATCACGCGGAGTGGCTGCGGGTGATTGGGATCGTAACCGAAACCGCAGCCGGTCGAGTGCCGGTTCTGGCTGGTTGCACCCACAACTCCACACTGGAAGCGGTTGCCCGGGCAGGTGAAGCCGCGTCCGTGCCCGGGGTCAGCGGCCTGCTAACGGCAAACCCCTTCTACAACAAACCGGGTCAGGAGGGACAGTACCGCCACTTCCGCGCTATCGCGGAGGCGGTTCCGTGCCCCGTAGTGCTGTACAACATTCCCAGTCGCACCGGAACCAACCTGGAGCCGGCAACGATTCTGCGGCTGGCTGAGGATGTGCACAATATCCAGGGAGTGAAGGAATCGAGCGGCAACCTGCAGCAGATCGCCGAGTTGATTCACTTGCTGCCCCCGAGCTTTGCCGTCCTGGCCGGCGACGATGTGATGGCGCTACCGGTGATCGCCCTGGGCGGAGCGGGACTGGTGTCGGTGGCGTCTAACGAGATCCCCTCAGAGATGACGAGACTGGTTGCGGCGGCGCTGGATGGCGATTGGGCGACCGCTCGTGCTCTCAACCGCCGATATTTTCGCTTGATCACCGCTAACTTCTGGGAGTCGAGCCCTGGGCCAGTTAAGAGCGTGATGGCCATGATGGGGCGTCTCGAGGAAAACTATCGCCTGCCCATGGTTCCCGTAACTCCAGCGACCCGGCAAAAGCTGAAGGCGCTGGCTGCTGAATTGGGCCTGCTATCAAAGCCATAAACCGTAAACCAACAATTAAGGCCAAGGGGTAGGGACGGGTGCCCCAGGTTCGCCCAAGCGTACCTGGGCCGAAAATGGTTTTTTCAATTGCTTTCACTCGATCGATTAATCGAAAGCTCTGGAGGGGCTACGCCCCGTCTTTTCGGCCCAGGTACGCTTGGGCGAACCTGGGGCACCCGTCCATACCCTTGGCCTTGGTTGTTGCAAAAAGTACACCCGTCCAGTTGGCGGTGGAATTATCTGGAGCAGAATGACTACTGACACGACAACACTACAGACCCGGATTGAGCAGTACTTCACCGCGGGCGCCGACGCCATCGGTGACCCGGCAGCCATGAACGCCTTCCTGGAACTGCGCATCGCGCTTAGCGAGGGCCGGGTGCGGGCCGCCGAGCCGGATCCTGCAAGCGCGCTGGGATGGCGGGTCAATGCCTGGGTCAAGCAGGGGATTCTGCTCGGCTTCCGGCTGGGCACGCTGGAGCAAATGGGCGGCGACGAGTTCTCCTTTGTGGACAAGAACACCTACCCGGCGCGCCAATTCGGGCTGCAGGAAGGGGTGCGCGTCGTACCCGGCGGCTCCACCATCCGCGAGGGGGCCTACATCGGTCGCGGAGTGGTATGCATGCCCCCGATGTACGTGAATGCCGGTGCGTACGTGGACGAAGGCACCATGGTCGATTCCCACGCATTGGTCGGCAGTTGTGCCCAAATAGGGAAGCGGGTGCACTTAAGTGCCGCGGCGCAGATCGGCGGGGTGTTGGAGCCGGTCAATGCCACGCCGGTGATCATTGAAGATGACGTGCTGATTGGCGGCAACACCGGAGTCTACGAGGGCACACTGGTGCGGCGGCGCGCGGTATTGGCTGCGGGCACGATCCTGACCCGGGGCACGCCGGTCTACGATATCGTGCGCGGTGAAGTCCTCAGGGCTTCCGCCGACCAGCCGTTAGTCATTCCGGAAGCGGCCGTGGTGGTGCCCGGGGCAAGAGAATTGAAGCGTGGCATCGCGGGCGCGGCGGCCGCCTGGGGTTTGAGCTTGTATACACCGGTCATCGTCAAGTATCGAGACGATAAGACGGATCTAAGCTCGACCCTGGAGGAACTGCTACGGTGATCTCGCGTGGTAGCATTAAACGTTGATGTCCTCAGGTAAGTTACAAGTCATCCCCCTAGGTGGTCTGGGCGAATTCGGTATGAACTGCCTGGCGCTTCGCTGGGCAGACGACATTATCGTCATCGATGCCGGTCTCATGTTTCCCGAGACCGAATTGTTGGGCGTGGATATCGTCGTCCCCGATATTACCTACCTCGTCGAGAACCGCCAGCATGTTCGCGCCATTATCCTGACTCACGGTCACGAGGATCATATCGGTGGCCTGCCCTGGATTCTGAGCGAACTGAAAGTTCCCGTCTACGCCACCGAGTTCACCCTCGCCTATGTCGAAGGCAAGCTCGAAGAGCATCGCTTGCTCGACAGCGCAGAGCTGATCGAGATTACGCCGCGGCAGAAGTTTCACCTGGGCGCCTTTACCGTCGAGCCCATTCGGGTCACGCACAGCCTGGTTGATTGTGTCGCGCTGGCTATCGAGACCCCGGTGGGCGTGATCGTGCACACCGGTGATTTCAAAATCGACCTCTCCCCCCCGGACGGCAAGGCATTCGACCTGCACGCCTTCGCGGAATACGGTAAGCGCGGGGTGTTGGCTCTGCTGCAGGATTCGACCAACGTTGACCGTGCCGGATACACCCCCAGCGAGTGGGCGGTGCGGCCGCGGTTGGACGAGATCTTCTCCCGCACCAAGCAGAAGCTTTTCTTCAGTTGCTTCTCCTCCTCCATTTACCGCCTCCGCATAGCCCTCGAACTGGCACAGGCGCATCGCCGCAAGGTGGCCATCGTGGGCCGGTCGATGGTGGAGTCCTCAGAGATCGCGCAGGATCTGGGCTACCTCACGGTGCCGGCTGGGTTATTAATTCATCCCGGGCAGATCCGCGATTATCAGCCGTCCGAAGTTGTGATTTTGATCAGCGGCACTCAGGGCGAGCCCATGTCGGCGCTTTCCCGGGCGGCGGTCGACAATCACAAGCATGCGCGCATCGAGCGCGGCGACACCGTGGTGTTGAGTTCCCGCGTCATTCCCGGCAACGAGAAGAGCATCTATCGCGTGATTGACCACCTTTGCCGCCGTGAGGCTAACGTGATCTACGACGACGGCGAATCGGGACTGATCCACGTGAGCGGGCACGGCAGCCAGGAAGAGATGCGGTTGATGATCAACCTGCTGCGGCCCAAGTTCTTCATCCCTGTCCACGGCGACTATCGTCATCTGCAGAAGCACGTGCAGCTGGCCAAAAATACCGGGGTGGTGCAGCAAGCGCTGCTGATGGAAGATGGCGACGTTCTCGAAGTGGACGCCACCACCGCCGTCAAAGCAGGCAAAGTGACCACCGGCCGGGTTTGCATCGATGCCGGCTCCACTACGGATGTAGTCGAAGACCTGGTGATTCGCGACCGCAAGCACCTGAGCGAGGACGGCCTGGTGCTCGCCATCATCACCATCAACAAGCGCACCGGCAAGGTTGAGAGCGCTCCTGAAGTCGTCACCCGCGGGTTTGTGGCCGGTGAGATCGCGCTCAGCGATCAGGCGCGCGAGATCGTCAACCGCACCTTGGATCAGTCCTCGGCGGAAGAGAAGGCTGACTACGGCGTGATGAAGGAGAAGATCCGTCTCGATCTCAAGCGCTACATTCAGAAGAACACGTCGCGCCGGCCGATGATCATGCCCATCATTCTGGAAATCTAATTGCCTGAGAAGCCTACAGGATTGCTCACGCTGGCGGAGCTGCGCGCGGCCCAGGAGCGGCTTCGCGGGGTCGTCGTGCACACTCCGCTGGTTGCTTTCGAAATGCCTGGCGAGCCCCTGGCGCTTTGGGTTAAGGCGGAGGGACTGCAGCCCATCGGCAGTTTCAAGCTACGCGGCGCCTTCAACAAAATTGCTCAGCTCTCGGCCCGGGAGCGCGCTTGCGGCGTGATTACCTATTCCAGCGGGAACCATGCCCAGGGAGTCGCCTACGCGGCTCGAGCCGTGGGGGCGAAAGCCGTCATCGTGATGCCCTGCAATGCGCCGCTGGTGAAGGTAAATGCCACCCAGGCGTTGGGAGCGGAGATCGTGACCGTTGGCCCAACCACCGGTGAGCGCAAGGCCAAGGCCGAAGAGCTGGCCGCCGAGTTCGGTTACGTCATCATCGCCCCCTATGACGATCGCGACATTATTGCCGGGCAGGGAAGCTGTGGCTTGGAGATAGTTGCCGATCGGCCGACGGTCGATCTGGTCCTGGTCCCGGTGGGGGGAGGCGGGTTGCTGAGCGGCGTGGCGGCTGCAGTAAAGTTGAGCCGGCCAGGAGCGCGGGTGGTTGGGGTCGAGCCGGAACTCGCCGCGGATGCGGCGCAGAGCTTCAAGGCAGGTCGAATCATCGCCTTTACCGGCGACCAGAGCGAGACCGCAGCCGATGGGTTGAGAAGCCAGAGCGTAGGGGTGTTGAATTTTGCCCACATGCAGGCTTTTGTCGATGACATCGTGACCGTGACCGAAGCCGAGATCCGACAGGCCATGCGGCGTATCATTTTTGCCACCCGGCTGGTGGCGGAGCCCAGCGGTGCGGTGGCCGTGGCGGCCGCCCTCTTCCATCGCGACCAGTTGCCGAGCGCGCGGGAGACGGTTGCGGTCATAACCGGTGGCAACGTCGAGGCCGCCATGCTTCGCAGCGTGCTGGAATCCTAACAGCTTCCTGCAGATCCTTCGGCAAGGCTCCTAATGAACAATCGGCTTGGCGACCCCAGCGGAGATAAGCGTGATGAGTTGGTAGTGCGACAAATCTCTCGCTACCTCACAAGGCCTTTCCCCCTGGACGGGTGCCCCATGTTCGCGGACTTTCGCGTACATGGGTTGAACAAGTCGGTGACCCGGATTTCCTGTACGCTGCACCGGACATGACCACGTGTGCGGCTTTCAGTAAGGAAAGCCGCATGAGGCTCGCCAACGCCACCAAACTCCACAGGAAATCCGGGGGAAGCCCTCCTTTGTCTCTTCCTGTAAGTAGGTGTAGACCGGTGGTGAAAGCATTGGAAAAAGGTCGTGTTCAACCCACGTACGCTGAGGCGAACGTGGGGCACCCGTCCAGAGGGCATGGCTGGGTAGCAAGCCGGGAAAGTGGATGACGGACCTGCGGTTTCTTCATCAGCAGGGGGGCGTATTCTAGGTCTGTCGAGTCTAAGCATCTATGCGCAACGGATTCATTGCCTTATCTGCCCTCCTGATATGCGCGGTCCAAGCCACGGCGGCGCCGAAACCACCAGGTCCCAGCCTTGGTCCCAAGGCGACGGTTATTCGCAACACCAACCTTTACGTTGCACCCGACACCGGTTCTGCGCGGATGGCTGAGATTTCCCCCGGGCGCGAGATGGTGATTGGGGAGCGTAACGGCCCATGGGTACGGGTCTTCGCCAATACCGACGAGCAAATCTCCAAGTCACAGGATGCGCCGGTGTTTGGCCACGAAGCGGCGGCGGTCCCCATCGCCGGCTGGATGCAGGCTCCCGGGGTGGTCAGTGTGGAAACGCCCAAAGGAGACCTGATCCTTTTCGGTGCAGCCGCGAGCCAGGAAAGAGATGCCAACCTGCCCCACGCCCCCCAGGACTTTGCCCAGGCGGCACGGCTGCTTTACCAGCGTATGGCCGATTTTTTCCCTCAGTCGCCGCTAGCGCCCGAGGCAGCGTGGCGCTCCGCCGATATTCGCTGGCAGCTGCAAAAGGCCGACGCCTTCTCCCTACCCTCCGCGCATGAGAAAGACGCATACATGCGGGAGCAGATCGACGATGAAGAAATGCGCAAGCTTAAGAAAACCTATCCCCATTCCAGATGGGCTGACCTGGCCGATTGGGACATGCTGGATAACAAGGTCTGTGGCGATTGGCAGGGTTCCACCAAGTGTCCGGAAAAAGAAGCCGAGATGTACCAGAAATACGCCGACGAGCATCCCGAATCGCCGCGGGCCGCGGAGGCGCTGTACAACGTCGTCTACCGGCAGGGCGCGCTAAACGACATGTACTCCGCCAATGGAGACGACAAGAAAGCCGGCGAGGCCAAAGCAAGAGCTATAGCCATTGCAGGTACCATTGCTACCAAATACCCCCAATCGGACTATGCCGCCCGCGCCGCCACTCTGGTATACCAGTTGCAGGAGTCAATTCCCATTTACGGCAACGACCGCCAGTAACGCTGCGGCTGCCGGAGGGCCTTTTTGAACGATTACATCCTGTCGGTCGTGCTAGGGATCGTCGAAGGACTGACCGAATTCCTCCCCGTCAGCTCCACGGCGCATCTGAGGTTGGCGGAGGCGTTGCTTCACGTCGACCTGACCAGCTCCTATTGGAAGATGTACACGGTAGTGATCCAGCTGGGTGCGATCCTCGCGCTGGTGCTGCTGTTCACGGGGCGAATTCTGGAGTTTTTCCGCACTTTTCCCGAAGGGGAAAACGGCGACCGCACGCTACTCACCCACCCCATCTCCCTGACCATGGTGGCGTTCGTCTGCACCGCCGTTCCTTCGTTGTTGTTCATCAAGGTGATCGGCAAGCATCTGGAAAGCGTGCGCGTGATGGCGCTCTCCCTGCTGATTGGCGGGATCGTGATGTGGGTGGTGGACGCGTGGAGTGTGCGCCGGGATCTCAAAACCAAGGATGTGGAGCAAATGTCGCTCTTCCAGGCGATCTGGATTGGCCTATGGGAGGTCACGTCGGCGGTTTTCCCCGGCGTCTCGCGCTCCATGTCCACGATTGCGGCAGGCCAGGCGGTGGGCATGACGCGCACCGCGGCTCTAGAGTTCAGCTTTCTCTTGTCCATCCCGGTCATGTTCGCGGCTACCGGCTATGAATTCCTCCGCACCGTTCATCCCAAGCAGGTGCCCGGCGAAGAAGTGATGGTCCCGCTGGTCATGACCAACCATGGCTGGATCGTGCTGGCCATCGGCTTTATCGTTTCCTTTGCCGTTGCGCTGGGGGTAGTGGAGTGGTTCCTGCTATGGGTGCGGCGCCACGGTTTCGTTGTCTTTGCGGTCTATCGTATTATCCTGGGCTCATTGCTGCTGGCTTTTGGCGCGAAACTTGCAGGTGCTTAGAATATAGGTAGTTGAGCGCAGGAGGAGAAGCGATGATGTTCTACAAAGCAACTGGTTTGTGTGTGTTTACCGCACTGTTTTCCGCCGCCGCCCTAGCCGCCAGCACGACCACAACAGCGACTCTCAAAGATCTGCAAACCGTGGGCACCACCAGCAAAAAGCAGAAGCACCAGCAATACGATTTCGTCGTCGACACGCCGACCAACGAATACGTTTGCCGCACTAAACTGGGCAGCTCGATCAAGCCGACGCAGTTCGTTGTGGGCTCCACGCTGGAGTTCAAGGTGGACGGGCAAAAAGGCGAGGTAAAGAACACCGCCGGCAACCACGTGGGTTGCGGTGTCGTAAAAGTGGTTGCTCCGGGTGCTCCAACTGCTCCCCACTCGCCGCAGTAAACGAGTCCCAAGCCCCTGTTTGAGAGGGGACCTGGCGGATCTGGTCTCCCAGCCAAGATCTATGGTTCGGGACCGATGCCCCATGTCCCCCGGATTTCCTGTGGAGCTTGGAATCTCGTGAACCATTTTTAATATCCCGCCTCCTGAAACCTTCAGGTTCCCCTTATAAGTTCTGTGAATCGAAGGAATACCGAAAGTCCCGGTGGCTTCGGTGAACGTTCCTTCGTCCTTCGGGGCGTCGTGAATGACAGTCAGCTCAGCTCCAGGCGAGGCGACAAGCAGTCCGACTCCATTCGCAAGGTTCTCTCGAGCCAACGCGTTCCGTGTACTCTCGCTCCCGGCAGATGCCGAGCCTAAAGCGATCGATAGGCAGCAACGACGCATTTTGGTAGCAATCGAGATGGGTGGGCTGGAGGGAACCAAGCCTTATGGGCTCCCACCGCTAAGAGATCTCTCTACAGAAGAAATTCTAGAGGCAGTCCTTTTGCTCGAGCGGCCGGAAGACCGCTTGATCGAGGAGCTGTTCTGGGTTCATGAAATGGATGGTTTGATCGATGGGCAACGGCACGATGTGCTCGCTGTCCTGCGCGGGACTGCGGCCGGCAAAACCACCCGGAGCGCAGTGGCCAGGCACAACCTGGCTGTGATGCACGCCATAATGGGGCGAGAGTGTGCCGAGAACTGCGGATGGGAGCATTGGAAAGAGTCATTGAAGACATGGAAGGAATTGATCGACCAGGACCCCTTCTGGACGTTCACGAAGGACCGAGCCTCCAGAATTGATTGTCAAAAGTTTGATTTGAGAAGTCTGAAAGTTGCAGTGTGCCGGCAATTGAGTGCGACGTTCTCTGAGGAAATGGTGCGGGCTGCAAAATCCAGAGAGCTAACAGCGGTCGCCGTTCTCGTAGGAATTGCCATGGAGCATAGGTCCTGGCTCGCATTTGAGTCGGTTCTCCGTTTCGTGGGGCAACAATCGACCAAGGAAGGGTTCGATGCCCTCGGGGTAATCCTCGATCGCCTTTCCGGAATCACCCGGCAGGACACGGAAGCCAACATCCAAAGTCTTCTCGATGAGACTGAAGAAGATCTGCGGAACGTGGAGGGTAAGTATGGAGACGTTGTTCGCAGCCTGGGTGAGTTGGCCGACCCAGCCGGCTGGGATGATGCGGTTGCTTCGTCCTACCAGAGACTTTCCGACGCCTATCTCAGGCTGCTGGACGATCCTGACCAAGCCATTCGGCTCATCACCTATGCTCGAAAGCTTGTGTCTGACCCGCAAATACTCCAATCCATCGAACGGGGCTGGCAAAATGTTCGGAGGGTAATCCTATGCCGGCAAGCTGACGCGTTGGCCCGTACGGGCGATTTCTCCGGAGCTGAGCATAAGCTGGAGGCGGCCCTCGCAATCTCCACCAAAGAAGGAAAGACCGAGATCGAGGTAACTCGAGAGCTTTACCGGCGAGCGCGGGATTCGATGGAGCGAGACAGGCTGCAAGTTCGACGGACGGTTCTATGCTGGGAAGCAGATGCGTTGGTGCAAAGGGATGATTTTGCTGGAGCCGAGCGCAAGTTGGCAGCTGCCCTCGCCATTTCCACCGAAGAGCAGAAACCTGAGATCAAAGCCATGCGTGCCCGCTGCCGCTGGGCACGCGTGCTGCGCGGAGTCGATACGACAAAGAACAATCCGACCCTATATCGGTTCAGTGGGGTCGGTGCGACGTTTTTTGGGAGAGGCGACTATGATCCGGGGACTCGATCGTATGTGACGAACCATTGGCTTACGTTTCTATTTGTTCCCACCTTTCCCCTCGGGGCCTATAGGGTTACGGATGCCGATTTCCGGTCCTATGACATTCACGGAAGAGTCCCGCTTCCCGATCTGCTCAGGAAGGTACGTTGGGCGATCGTTGCATCCGCGATGGTAGTCGCCCTTGGGGTGGTCGGCGGTAGGGGGACTTTTACGAAGACCGTAGGAGCCACGTCAACCAGCCCCATTGCCGCCACGCTAAGCGCAGGCACCCCCCAGCCTCCTGAGAAATCTATTCTTGCGGCCGATTCAGAGAAAGGCGATATCGAGCAAGAACGGACAGCTCTCACCGCGCACTTTCAATTGCTCGAGGATAGGAAAAGAAAGCTGGGGGTGGAGGCCGCAGACCTGCACCAGCAGGAACGCTATCTCGCCAGCGTTGCGTCCTCGTATGCGGAAGAAAACGTCCCTGCTGGCGGCCGATCGACCTACGAGGCAGTATCTGCCGAGTACAACAGCAGAGTTGAAAAATACAACACCAATCTCGCGGCATGGAAAGCGGATTATGCGGCTTATCAAGGGCGCGTCGACTCATTCAACGCACCACAATCGAAGTGAGCTAGGTTTCGGCCGATCAGTACGCTTGCACTTGTTGCAGGGGAAGCCGGACCTGGAAGCACGTGCTGCCCGGCTTCGACTGCACGCTCACGTAACCGCGATGCATGCGAACGATTCGGCTCACCACGTCCAGGCCAAGCCCCAGCCCGCTTCCCGGAGCCTTGGTAGTGAAAAAAGGCTCGAAGATGCGCCCCTGTAGCTCTGCCGGAATTCCGGGACCATTGTCCCAGATCTCCACCAGCAACATGTCCCCCGCCGTGCGCACGATGAGCTTGATTTCACCCTTATCCTGCACCGCATCCAAAGCGTTTTCGATCAACGCCGTCCACACCTGGTTGAGTTCCCGGCCATAGGCGCTGACGCAAGGCAGGTTGGATTCGTAGTCGCGGACCACTTCTACATGACGCAGGCGGGAGGCAAGCATGGCCAGCGTATTTTCCAGACCCTGAGGAATGTCGACTTCCTGGATGGGCATCTGGTCCATGTAGGAATAATCCTTGATGGCGCGAATCAAATCGAAGATGCGCGCCGTGGAGTCGACCATGGCCTCGGCGATTCTCTCCGTGCGCAGAGAAGAAGTGAACTGGGAGAGCACCACCGCGATCGCCCCCGGGTCAAGATAGCCGGTGAGGGACTCCAGCTGGCCGGGCACCACACCAAACTCGGCCAGCTCTGGAGCGATGTGCCAGGACTCCTGGATCTCATGCTGGTGCAGCCAGCGCACAATCTCATCTTCGCGACGGGTTTGCTCCGTTTCGGCTGGCTTGCCCTGCCGGCTGGCCTCGCTGCGAACCTGGTCTTCCCAGGCCAGGATCCTTTCAGTGTGCTCGGCGCTCAGGCAAAGACGTCCAAGATTGAAACGTTCATGGCCATAAACGCGCAACTCCTCCAGAATGCCGGCGGCGGAACGCTGCGCAGCCGAAGCGGGATTGTTCAGCTCGTGAGCCAGATTGCCCGCAAGCTTACCCAGAGCGTTCAACTTTTCTGACTGCTGCTCCATGCGTGTGATTTCGCGCACGCGATCCAGGAGAATCCCGATCACTCGTTCCGTAATCACGGGGATGGTTTTGACCATCTCTGGAAAGAGGGACCGGTCGAACTCCAGCCACCAGCTAGCGGCCGAGGTGTAACCCAGGCCGCCATAAGCTTTCATGCGGGAGTAGGGAAGCAGGCCGGTGATCTGTCCCGAGCGGCCAATAAAGAGAGCCGCTGGCCCTCCATGCTCCCGGCGCACATAAATCTCTCCCTGGAGCAGGACAGTCATCTTGCTGGCAGGCTCGCCTTCACGGAAGACGACCGCGCCGGATTCGGCAAAAACTTCGGTACCGTGGTTGGCCAGCCACTCGTACTCCGCCTGTTCCAGGCCGTGGAGCGGACTTACTTTCTTAAGCGCAGCCACAATCTCGGGAACCCGCGCCGGGTCATGAGGGGCGCGATACGGAGGGGGAACCGCAGGTAAAGCAGGGGTCGTAGCTTGGGTCGTCATGGCACCTCGCGGTGTTCTTTTGATGTTAGCCGATGCGCTAGCGTCTCACCCTTAAATCCCGTCAGACGGCAGGACGGCGGGTTCGAAGGGGAATTATGGGGCCCAGAAAGGGTACGTCGGTTACGTCTGTTTACGCAGGGACAACGACGGTCGGGATGTTATTCATCGCCCTGCGGTCCAGGCTGCATCTCAACCTTGTGCATGGGCGTGGGGTCGGTCAGTTGTCTGAGCTTGTCCACCGGCACCGGAGTTCGGCTGCTCAGCTTTTCCGCTCCACCCTTATCGATCAGGATCACCAGGAACTCACCCGGTTCGACATTGAAATGGTGACGCATAGCTGCCAGCTCATCTTCGCTAAGGCTGGCAGTGTGGATCCTGGAGCCCGGAATGGGCTGGTTGTGACCCTCCGGAACAATGGGGACGTACAACAGGTCGCGGGTCCTGAGTTCGGCGGCGTGGGCCTTGAGCTGGTTGAACTGCTCCACCAGCTGGGGATCGTCCATGGCAGGAGCGAAGACCAGCAGCGGGTGGTAGCAGTTGCGCATGGCGCGCAGGGTGCTGGGTTGGGCAGGGCAGCCGGCGCTGGGTTGTGGGTTCCGGGTCTGCCCCGTCATCGTGGCCAAGCAAAGGCTCGCCAGGAGAGCGAAAACGGAAGACCGTAAAACCAGCGGTACAGGCATGCTAAGTAGACTCGAAAATTGCGGTTAGGGGTGCGTGAAAACGGCAGAGCACGACCGAAAGAGAAGACCAAACGATACCGAGGCGGGCTTCCCAGGTCGCGAAAAAAGTCCCTAAATGAAGGGTACGGGCTTCAGCCCGTACGCAGAACAATCGAAATCAATGGGCTTTAGCCCCTGAGGCACTTTTCGGTCGAGATGGCAAAAGCCGTGCCTCAGGGCCTAAAGGCCCAACGACTCTGATCGTCTTATGTACGGGCTAAAGCCCATACCCTTCATCGGGCATTTTTCCGCAGTCTGTAAACCCCAGGATGCCCGTTACGCGCCGACCGGCTCGGCCAGGCGTGGTGCGGCGCCGGGGCTGTCTACCGTGACCGTTACCGGATCCAGGAAAGGCATGGCAGCGCGTAGCTTGCTGCCCACCTCCTCGATGGAGTGCGCGGCCTCCTTGCTACGCATCTGGTCGAATTGCTTGCGCCCGGTTTCATTTTCCTTGATCCAGTTGGTGGCAAAGGTTCCGTCCTGAATCTCGGTCAGAATCTTCTTCATCTCCGCCCGCGTGGCATCCGTAACCAGGCGCGGCCCGGCGGTATAGTCGCCATATTCGGCGGTGTCGGAAATGGAGTACCGCATGTAGGCAAGACCCCCCCGATACATAAGGTCGACAATCAGTTTCAACTCGTGCAGGCACTCGAAATAGGCCACCTCCGGTTGATAACCCGCGTTGACCAGAGTTTCAAAGCCGGCCTTTACCAGCGCGCTGACGCCTCCGCACAGCACGGTCTGCTCGCCGAAGAGGTCGGTCTCGGTCTCCTCGGTGAAGGTGGTCTCCAGCACTCCGGCGCGTGCGCTGCCGATGGCCTTGGCGTAGGAAAGGGCCAGGGCGTGCGCCTTACCAGAGGCGTCCTGGTGCACGGCGATCAGGGCTGGTACACCGCCGCCTTCGGTAAAGACCTCGCGCACCCGGTGACCGGGAGCCTTGGGCGCCACCATGCTGACGTCGATCTCCTTGGTCGGGACAATGGTGCCGTAACGAATGTTGAAACCATGGGCGAACATCAGGGTCTTCCCCTTGCCCATGTGCGGCGCGATGTGTTCGTTGTAGATAGCTGCCTGGGAGGTGTCGGGGGCCAGGATCATGATGACGTCGGCCCACTTTGCGGCATCGGCGACGGAGAGCACTTCCAGGCCGGCTGCCTTGGCCTTCTTGATAGAGCGGCTGGTTGATGGTAGTCCGACGCGGACATCGACGCCTGAGTCCTTGAGATTCAGCGAGTGGGCATGGCCCTGAGATCCGTAGCCGATGATCGCTACCTTCTTAGCTTGAATCAGCGAGAGATCGGCATCCTGGTCGTGATAAGTCTTGGTCATTACTTTTCCTTTGTGTACAGAGGTAGTTACGTTTTTTGTTGTGGAAGATCGCTATCGCTGGGGAAGCCGTCAGTCTCTTCTTCCTCGGGCAGCTCATCCACCATAGGCAAGGCCACCGCGCCGTTTTGTGATTCCACGTCGCCCAGGGCTTCGAGTACGCGGCTGGTATGGTGGCCGCGGCGCATAACCATGCGCCCGGTGCGCGAAATCTCGAGCACCCGGTCTTCGTTCTCGTTCAGTACCTGCAGCAAGCCTTCGATCTTACTCTCGCTGCCGGTGATTTCGATCATGAGCGAACCGGGCGCAAGATCGACTACCCGCGCGCGGAAGACATTTACCAGTTCAAAGATATGCGAACGCGTCTTGGGCGTAGTGGCCACTTTGATCAAAGCCAACTCCCGGCTGACCGAGGAGAAACGGCCCACGTCATCCACCTGCACCACGTTTTCCAGCTTGTAAAGCGACGCCATGATGCGATGGCCGGCCGCCGGGGGAGCGTCGGCGACCAGGGTCATGCGCGAGATGCCCGCGCGTTCCGAACCCCCCACGGTGACCGAGGAGATATTGATGTTCAACCGGCGGAACAACGACGCCACGCGGGTGAGCACACCTGGCTTATCTTCCACGTAGGCGACAAATGTGTGCTGCATACTTACCTTTCATCGAGAGCTGTTATCCCACTCAAGCCAAAGAACGGCTTGAATGGGGCACCCAGCACTCTACAGCGATCCCTCAGCGGCTAAAGCCGTACTGATTCTAGATTGGTTATGTACGGGCTGAAGCCCGTACCCTTCAGAAACAGCACTACCCGTCCGAAGCAGTTTCCACCAGCGGGTTTCCCGAAGGCCGCCGGATCATCTCGTGCAGGGCGGCTCCGGGCACGATCATCGGGTACACCGTGTCTTCCTGCTCCACCAGGAAATTGATCAGGAAGGGACCCTTATGGGTGCGCGCCTCCTCCACCACGCTCATCACTTCGGAGCGCGATCTGACCACTGCGGCGCGGATGCCAAACGCCTCGGCCAGCTTGACGAAATCCGGGGAGAAGATGGGGGAGCACTCGTAGTTCTTTTCGTAAAACGTCTCTTGCCACTGGCGAATCATCCCCAGGTAACCATTGTTGATGATGGCGATATTAATATCGAGCTTCTCCTGGGCAATGGTGGCCAGCTCAGGGCAGGTCATCTGAAAGCCGCCGTCCCCGGCGATGGCCCATACTTCCTTCTCCGGACAGGCGATCTTGGCCCCGATGGCTGCGGGTAATGCGAAACCCATGGTCCCCAGGCCACCGGAAGTGATCAGGGAGCGCGGCTCCTCGTGCTTGTAGTATTGCGCCTCCCACATCTGGTGCTGGCCCACGTCGGTCGCGATCACCGCGTCTCCTGAGGTCGCACGCCACAGATCGTTGATCACGTGCGCGGCGTAGAGATGACCATTGTCGGGCAGGTTCTTGATATCGATCACCGCCGCATCACCCTTCATCCGGTTGATCGCGTGAATCCACGCCGCGCCATCGCGCGGGCCGATCAGCGGCAAAAGCTGGTCCAGCACCCCGGCCAGATCGCCGATTAACGCCACTTGCACGGGCACGTTCTTGTTGATCTCCGAAGGGTCGATGTCGATATGGATCTTCTTCGCCTTGGTGGCATACGTCGCCAGCGAGCCGGTGACCCGATCGTCGAAGCGCATACCGCAGGCAATCAACAGGTCTGCTTCCTGGATCGAGTGGTTGACCCACGACTCGCCGTGCATGCCCATCATGCCCAGGTTCAATTCGTGGGAGGCGGGAAAGCTGCCCAGACCCAGCAGGGTACAGGCAACCGGGATCTGGGCCCGCTCCGCCAGCGTGCGCACCTGTTCCATGGCGCCCGAATGGATGATGCCGTGGCCGGCAAGGATCAGGGGGCGCTTCGCCGAACGGATCAACTCCGCAGCGTCGACGATGCTTTGCTGCACCACATGGAGCATGGGGTGGCTACCAAGCTTCTCCGGAGCCGCAGCAGCAAAGTCAAACTCCGCTGTAGCCTGTTGAGCGTCTTTGGTGATGTCGACCAGGACCGGCCCGGGACGCCCGGACGTGGCAACGCGGAAGGCGTCGCGCAGCACCGGAGCTATATCCTCAGCCCGGGTAACGACATAGTTGTGCTTAGTCACCGGTAACGTGATCCCGGTAATATCCACTTCCTGAAAGGCATCGGTGCCCAGGACTTTGCTGGGCACCTGGCCGGTGATGCAGACCAGCGGGATCGAGTCCAGCATCGCGGTCGCAATGCCGGTAACCATGTTGGTGGCGCCGGGCCCGGAGGTGGCAATGGCTACCCCTACGCGTCCCGAGGCCCGCGCATAGCCGTCGGCCATGTGCACCGCGCCCTGCTCATGGCGCACCAGGATGTGACGGATGGGGAATTTGCGCAAGGCGTCATACGCCGGCAGGATGGCGCCGCCGGGATAGCCGAATACCTCGCGCACTCCTTCTCCTTCGAGGGTTGCCCAGATAATCTCCGCGCCCGTGAGCCGGGTTTTTTGGTCCGCTTGGCTGCTCATATTGCTCCTAGGTAGGTCTTCGTGTCCGCTGGCCGCGGTGCAAGCCAGAACTCTTTATCGTGGCGTTGTTCGAACGTCTCCAACGCTCCGCCATGTTTGAGCGACAACCCGATATCGTCCAGGCCCAGCAGCAGGCACTCGCGCCGGAATGGATCGATGGAGAAGGGAAGTGAGAGGCCATGGTCATCGTGCAGCATCTCGTCTTCCAGCGAAACCGTGAGCTGATAACGCGGGATGGACGCGGCCCGCGCCATCAGAGTCTGCACCTGTTCCTCTGGTAACGTGACCAGCAGGAGGCCATTCTTGCCCGCGTTGGAATGAAAAATATCCGCGAAGGAAGATGCGATCACACAGCGAAATCCGTAGTCGTTCAGGGCCCAAGCGGCGTGTTCCCGGGAAGACCCGCAACCGAAGTTCTTGCCCGCGACCAGGATTTCAGCGTCCTGATATGCGGGATGATTGAGGATGAAATCCGGATGCGGCTCACCCGCGTTTGGTCCCTCCTGAACGCGCCGCCAGTCGTAGAACAGAAACGGTCCATAGCCGGTGCGTTCGATCCGCTTGAGGAACTGCTTGGGGATGATCTGGTCGGTATCGACGTTCTCGCGGTCCAGGTGTGCGACGACAGCCTTATGTTTGCGGAATGGCTTCATGGGAGCGAGACCTCAGGGGTGGGAACCGGGTTGAACTGCCATTTGCGGACATCGGTAAAGTGTCCGGAGACTGCGGCCGCGGCGGCCATCATGGGGCTCACCAGGTGGGTGCGTCCGCCCCGCCCCTGGCGACCTTCGAAGTTGCGATTGCTGGTGGAAGCGCAGCGTTCGCCGGGCGTCGAGAATATCGGGGTTCATGCCCAGGCACATGGAGCAGCCGGGCTCGCGCCAATCAAAACCGGCGGCGCGAAACACCTCATCCAGACCTTCTTCTTCGGCCTGCTTCTTCACTTGCTGCGATCCGGGAACGACCATCGCCCGCACCTGGGGATGAACGTGGTACCCGCTCACCACTTTGGCTGCGGAGCGGAGATCTTCGATGCGGGCGTTGGTGCAGGAGCCGATGAAGACCCGATCGATCGCCAGCTCTTCGATGGCCTTGCCTGGCTCGAGCGCCATGTATTCGAGCGCTCGTTCCCAGGCGCGGCGTTCTGCGGGCGAGTGGCTGGAGGCGGGATCGGGCACGCGATCGGTCACCGGCACGACCATCCCCGGGCTGGTGCCCCAGGTGACGAAAGGCGCGAGGTCTTCCGCATGCAGCACTAATTCGCGATCGAACACGGCGCCGGGATCGCTAGCCAGCGATCTCCATTCGGCCACGGCGCGATCCCAGTCGGCGCCGGTGGGGCTGAACCGCCGCCCTTTCAGGTAGCGGAAGGTGGTCTCGTCGGCAGCGATCATACCCGCTCGCGCGCCGGCCTCGATGCTCATGTTGCATAGGGTCATGCGGCCCTCCATGGAGAGCGCGCGAATGGCCGAACCCGCATACTCGATCACGCAGCCGCTGGCCCCGTCGGTGCCAATGTGGCCGATGATGCCCAGGGCAATATCTTTTGCCGTCACGGCCGGGCCCAGCTCGCCATCGACCGTGATGCGGAAGGTTTTGGGGCGCGATTGTTGCAGGCACTGGGTGGCCAGTACGTGCTCCACTTCTGACGTGCCGATACCAAATGCCAGGGCGCCGAATGCTCCATGGGTGCTGGTGTGGCTGTCGCCGCAGACGATGGTCATGCCGGGCTTGGTAACCCCAAGCTCGGGACCGATCACATGTACGATCCCCTGTTCGGGCGACTGCACGTCGTAGAGCGGAATGCCGAAGTCGGCGCAGTTGGTACGCAAGGCATCCATCTGTTTGGCTGCGATCGCATCCGCGATAACGAGCCGGTTGGTTGTGGTGGGGACGTTATGGTCCACGGTGGCGATTGCCCGGTCGGGGCGGCGCACCGGTCGTCCTGCCAGGCGAAGTCCTTCGAATGCCTGCGGCGAGGTGACCTCATGCAACAGATGCAGGTCGATGTACAGCAGGGCCGGTTCGCCTTCAGGTGCTACGACTACATGCGATTCCCAAACCTTTTCGAACAGCGTTTTTGCGCCTTGCGACATAATTGTTTTTCCCTTTGTCCGCAGTCCCTCAGCGGCTAAAGCCGGTAACCACTACGTACGGGCTGAAGCCCGTACCCTTCATGGGTTGAAGCCCGTACCTTCATGGGCTGAAGCCCGTACCCTTCATGGGCTGAAGCCCGTACCCTTCATGGGCTGAAGCCCGTACCCTTCATGGGCTGAAGCCCGTACCCTTCACCAAAAGCCCGCAGATAAAAATAGACACTTATAAACAGTTCCCGTTTCTGAAGGGTACGGGCTTTAGCCCGTACATAAACACTGCAGCCTTAATGGGCTTTAGCCCCTGAGGGGAATCTCCTATACGGCGTGCAAGGCTTGCCGGCGGTCGATGATTTCGTTGAGGGTCTGGTGCACCAGGCTGCCCATCTCCTGGGTCGTTACATGCTGGCCGGCCTGCTCCCGGCGCAGCAGATCAGCGGTGCGATAGCCTTGCTCCAGGACCTTGCGTACCGCCAGTTCGACCGCCTGCGCATCCTGCTCCAGATTGGCCGAGTGGCGCAGCACCATGGCCGCGGTGAGGATGGCGCCCAGCGGATTGGCAATCCCTTTACCCGCGATGTCGGGGGCCGAGCCGTGCACCGGCTCGTACAGGTTGACCGAGCCGCCAATGGTCGCTGAGGGCAGCATGCCCAGCGACCCGGTAATCACCGCGGCTTCATCGCTGAGAATGTCTCCAAAAAGATTCTCCGTGACGACCACGTCGAAATTGCGCGGCGTGTTCATCAAGTGCATCGCGCAGGCATCCACGTACTGGTGCTCCAGCGTGATGCCCGGATATTGCTGGGCAATCTCGATCACCGTGGCGCGCCACATCTGCGACACTTCCAGCACATTCGCCTTATCGACCGAGGTAACTTTTTTGCGCCGCTGCCCCGCCAGCTGGAAGGCCACGTGGGCCACCCGGGCGACCTCGTCGCGGGTATACCGCATGGTGTTCCAGGCCGCACCGGTCTCCCGGTCCCAGGCGCGCGGTTCTCCAAAATACAGGCCGCCCAGCAACTCCCGCACGAACAGGATGTCCGCGCCTTCGGTCACCTCCGGGCGCAGTGGAGAGTTGCTGGACAAGGCCTGGTACGCAATCGAAGGACGCAGGTTGGCAAACCCGCCCAAAGCCTGGCGCAGCTGCAGCAACCCGGCTTCAGGCCTGCGATCCGGGGGAAGGGCATTGAATTCGTTGCCACCCACGGCCCCCAGCAGGACCGCGTCGCTCTCCAGAGCCGCGTCCAGCGTGGCCGCCGGCAAGGGCGTCCCGGTCTGGCGAATGGCATATCCGCCGATGGGCATCTCGCTGAACTGGAAGTCATAGCCGCCGAACTCCGCGACAGAAACCAGGATGCGCACCGCTTCGCGAGTAACTTCCGGACCGATCCCGTCTCCGGCGCCCACGAGCACTTTCAATTGCATGGATGATTCCCTTCTGCGCAGACCCTCTTGCGCGAGCGATTCAGATCTGTGGGGCAGAAAGCAACTCCGCCCGGCGGTGGCGTTCTGGGAGCAGCGAGATCAGGTCCTGGTCAAAGATGGCCTTTCGATGATCCGCCAGCTCGTTGAAGCGGTGATAAACGATATCGAGATCCGCGGCATCGAGAACAAAGCCCAGCTCCTTGAGCCGGTGGGTCAAGGCACGCCGCCCGGAATGCTTGCCCAGTACCATGCGGTTGTTGGGCACACCCACCGACGCAGGGGTCATGATCTCGTAGGTCAACGGATGCGCCAGTACCCCATGCTGATGGATGCCTGCCTCGTGAGCAAAGGCATTGCTGCCCACCACGGCTTTGTTCGGCGCCGGGGCAAAACTGATCAGCTCAGCCAGCAATTGGCTGGCGGGGTATAGCTGCTCCAGCACCAATCCATGGACGTAAGGAAACTTGTCGGGGCGCACCAACATAGCAGCCGCCACTTCTTCCAGCGCCGCATTCCCGGCGCGTTCCCCGATGCCGTTGATGGTGCACTCAATCTGCCGTACTCCCGCTTCCACCGCCGCCAGGCTGTTGGCCACCGCCATCCCCAGATCGTTGTGGCAATGGGAGGAAAGCGTGATGCCTGCGACCTGCGGAACCCGCTCCCGCAGCATGCGGAAGATGGCGCCATACTCATTGGGAACACAGTAGCCGACTGTATCGGGCAGATTGATCACCGACGCCCCGGCATCGATAGCCACCGCGACCATGCGGCACAGAAAGTCCGGATCCGATCGGCTGGCGTCTTCGGGAGAGAACTCCACGTCGTCTACATAAGTGCGCGCCAGGCGAACCGAGGCGTCGACTTGCTCCAGCGCCTCTGCCCGCTGAATCTTCAGCTTGTGTTCCAAGTGAATGTCTGAACTGGCGAGGAAGATGTGAATACGCGAGCGGTCTGCGCCTTCCACCGAGCGCGCCGCGGCCTGAATGTCTTCACTGCGGGCGCGGGCCAGGGAAGCGATACGCGGGCCGCGCACCTCACTGCAGATGCTGCTGATAGCCGCAAAGTCCCCGGGCGAGGCGATGGCGAAGCCGGCCTCGATGATATCGACGCCCAGGGCTTCGAGAGCATGGGCCATGCGCAGCTTTTCCGCGGTGTTCATGCTGCAGCCGGGAGACTGCTCGCCGTCGCGCAGGGTGGTATCGAAGAAGAAAACCTGGTCCTGGCCGTTCTGCTCCTGCTTGGAGAAAGCTTGGTTCATAGAAGCGCCGCCTGAGCATCCTGCTCAACTTCATTCTCCAATAAAGCCGTGCATAGATCAAATTTATTATCCTTCTAAAAAGCATAAGAACTGCTTATACTTGGGCAGCTAGCTCATGAGCTGAGCGCCTGAACGTTATGGATATTCATCAACTGGAGACCTTTCTCGCCGTCGCCGAAGAGAAAGGATTCTCTCGCGCCGCCAATCGGCTGCACCGCACGCAACCCGCCGTCAGCCAGGTCGTGCGCAAGCTCGAGAGCGACCTGGGCGAGGTGCTGTTCGAGCGCAGCGCAAGAGACGGAACCCTTACCCCAGCCGGCGAAGTGCTATGCGAGTACGCGCGCAGAATGTTGGCGCTGAGGGGCGAAGCAGTCAGCGCGATGGCGGAGCTGAAGTCGCTCGATCGCGGCCGGCTGCTGATTGCGGCCAACGAGTTCACTTGTCTCTACCTGCTTCCCGTGTTGGATCGGTTTCGCCGCCTCTGCCCGCAGATCGGGGTAAGCATCCAGCGCTCGCTGGCCAGCAAGATCCCGGACGATCTGCTGCAGCGAACGGTGGAAATCGGTATTTTGTCCTTTCGCCCCGAAGGGGATCTTTTTAAGTCGATCGCTGTTTACACCGACGAATTGGCCTTTGTGGTCAACCCGGATCATCCCCTGGCGAGAGAGAAGGGGGTTGCCATCGAGGACCTGGGAGCCGAGAGTTTTGTCGCCCACAATGTTCCCTCGCCGGTGCGCAGGCAGGTGGTTGCGGCCTTCCAAAAGCATAAGACGCCACTGAACATGGGGGTCGAGTTGCCCAGCCTGGAGGCGGTCAAGCGCTTCGTGGCCATGGGCAATGGAGTGGCCCTGGTGCCCGGATTGACGGTGGGCCGTGAACTGGCCAGCGGGGAATTGGTCCAGGTGCCGGTGGAGGCGCTGCGTTTTGAACGTCACCTTCGGCTGGTGCACCGCAAGCGAGCCAACCTGTCGCACGCCGCGATTGCCTTCCTTAAGGTGGTGCGCTCGCTTTCGCTTGATCGCGGTGCACCGTATGAGTTTCGCGTCGAACGGACTGGTTAGGCGTGCGCGCTGTGGTACAAGTGTCGCCTCGAATGCTGGGCGCAGGTACAATTGCGAAAGTGGGTCGGGGATTCGACTCTTCAAGGAAAATCGACGAGCCCGAGAGGCGGGTGGAGCCTGCTGGCGGTCGCAGGCGAGAGGTTCAGGAACGAATGAAGAAAACGCTGTTGTTATTTCTGCTTCTGCCCTTTATGGCAGTTGCGAGTCACGCCCAGGAAAGCCGTCAGGATGTAAGCGTGAGCGTGACCGGGATCTTTCCCCCGTTTATTACTGGTAATGATGTGCAGCAGAGCGGAACTGATGGATTGGGTGGCCTGGTGAGCTACCGCTACATGCTGACCCCGAGAAGCGGCCTCGAGCTCAACTATCAATACGCGCAGAATGCGCAAAAGTATTACACCAGTTTCAACAACGTGCGCGTCCACGACCGGATGCAGGAGTTTTCCGGTGCCTACGTTTTGAATGCGAACTTCAAAAACTGGAATCCCTTCCTTGAGGCGGGTCCTGCGGCCTTTATGTTTGCTGCGCTCGACGACGCCAGCACTACGCAGATCGATGTGAAGGGGCAAACCATTCTCGGAGCGATGTACGGTGCTGGTGTGGCCTACGAGCTCAGTCCCAGCTGGGACATCCGCGCGGAGTACCGCGGTTTGCTCATGAAGACGCCTAATTTCGGTCTGGAACCGCAGAAGACCGGTCGCTTCTACAACGTCTACAACCCAACGATCGGTATCGCCTACCACTTCTAGAGTTTGCTGCCGGGAGCGGAATGAGGTTTAGTGCCGCGCCTACGGCGCTCAAATCTGCTCGGAATTGAGTCCCAGCCCTGCCGGGCTGGGGATTAATTCTCCCACCTCGCTAGAAAATCCGGTAGGCAATGCCGGAGCTAAAGCCATCGGGGCTCAGCGTGCTGTTCTGGAAGTTGGTCCAGTGCTGGTATTCGTAGTCGATGGCGCGGATCGTGAAGCGATGGTAGTGAATATCCAGCCCTCCCCCCGGTACAAGCATAAGGTAGCCGCCGTGGCCGTAACTGAAGGGAAAGTTGAACTGGCCGTTGCCGATCATGAATTTCCCATAGGGTTCCCAACGGCCGAAACGCCAGCGGTATCTGGGACCGAGCTCGTAGTTATCTTCGTGCACGTCGTAGGTCTGGTTGAAGCGAAGAAAACGTATTTCCCCTTCCACGCCCAGATGTCCGTGCAAATTCAAGTCCACGAAGCCGCCGAGGCCAAATAGTTCGTCGGGGCCGTAGTCGGGGCTGTAGGCGGAGAAGAAGCCTCCGGCTACCACGTGGGCGCCCCCTCGGCCGGCAGCGACTACCTGTGCATGGAGAACTGCACTCATGGAAATGGAGAGCAGGCTGGCAAGAAGATACCTTTTGATCATGCGCACCACTCAGATAATTTCCCCAGATACACAAGCAAAAGGCGGGGTAGGTTTTAGTCTACCCCGCCTCTGCGTTACGTCACGTCGGTGAAACCCCCTGGTAAACCCCTCTACAAGGGCCTTACTGCGGGCTCGGTTGAGTGGCCGAAGCCGTTGCGGGAGCCGCACTCTGCTGGGTGTCGACTGCCGGCGGAGGCGGAGGCGCGGTCTCGGCTGATCCTGCCGCTGGCGTCGGAGCCGCAGCGACTGGGGGCGTGTAACGGGTCAAGCGGAAGAAGACCGGAGTCACTTCGAAGGGCATCTTATCCCGCGCGTTCATGATGGGAGGCATTCTGGCGTTCAAGCGAATCACCTTGTCATCCCAGGCGTCGATCTTCAAATTGCTGCCTAAGGGGAGCGCCGCGACCTGATCCAGCTTGTTCATATCCAGCTTCGGTGCTTTGGACATCAGACCATTGAGCCAGGGCTCGCCGGTGGGGCGCAGCAGCGAATCTCCGATTCTCGGTGTGTTGAGAGCAGTCAGCTGCTTGGAACGCGCATCCAGCTGGTTGAAGAAGAGGCCCGGCTGGGACAGGTTGGTGGCGTAGACGGAGTGGTTGAGCAGGTCGATGGCCTTCTTGGCAGCCAATTCGTTGTCAGGATCCGAGTGCGACATGTGAATGCGCTCAAAGGTCGCTTCGTCAGGGAAGAGAAGGCGATCGTTGAATGCGTAACGAGTGTCGATGTGGTGGCCCAGCACAATGTGCGCCAGCTGGAAGGAAAGGACTGCAGCCAAATCGGCTTCGGTGGGCAGAACGTCGATCAGGCCCTTGCTGAGGATGATGGTGTTGCCCACCGCCAGCGATTCCAGCGGAGCGGTAAGCAGTACGCGGCAGTGAATGGCGTCGCTGACCTGGATGTTGTTGCCGATCACGATGTTGTTGGCAACCTGCTCCAGGATCTTGTCAAAGTCGCTGGGGGGCGCCAGCAATCCAGCCTGCACCAGGCGATCGAGAACGTTCTCCTCGGCCTGTGAGATCCATTCCCGCTGCGCTGCCAACGGGCTCAGGTCCTGGCTCTGCTCACTCTGATCCTGCACGTCGTCGATCTTGATCGACTCGTTGTCAGACTCGTGGGTGGGCAGCTTCAGGGCGTAACCCCAGATGTAGGTCTGCGCCTTGAACGAAACCGGGTGCTCGGAGCTCTTCTGCGTCTCTTCTACGTAGACGCCGACCGGAAGCCAGAGACCAGGTTGCAGATTTTCACGCCAGCTGTCGAAGTGGAAGTAGCTGGAGCTGTCGTCGTCCTGGTTGCCACCGGTATAGGTGCCGTTGAAGCGGACGATGTTGCCGGCCTGATCTTCCACCCAGATACGGCCGGTAAAGCGGCCGCTGCCGGTTCCCGGCTTGGGGTGCACGTCAAACACCAACGTGCGCACCGCGCCCAGGAAGTCGCGGCGGACGTAGCTGAAGTCATAGTGCTGCTGGTCGAAAGAGATCGGGTCCAGGAACATCATCTCCATAAAGCCGGCGGAGATGTACTGCATCTTGAACGCCTTGGTCAGCCCTGAGACGTACTTCATCGAGCCCTTGAACATCCCGTGGCCAGTGCCTTCGCTGGAGTAGGAAGTGTCCGTAATCGACTTGCCGAAGTCGACGCGACCGAGCAAGTACTGATCCGATTCAGGCACCGCGTACAGAACCTGGTCCGGCCTCATGTTTTGGATATAGGTCTGCACCAGCGGAGAGTGCTTCTGGATCTGCTTGATGGTGACCTTTTCGGCCGCAATCGCTTTCTGCACCAGCGCGCTCTGTTCCGGAGATAGAGGCTGGGGGGGCTGATACTTGGTTTTGGCCTGTGCCACTGACGCGGTCAGCGACAGCAGCAGACTGGTAATCCAAACACGACGCAGGGTCATTTCCTGGCTCCTGTAACCTTTGAACGATTGGTAACTGTTGCTGATTGCATAGATCTAAAATCGGTTGAAGAAACGTTAGAACCGGGGGGCAGCCACTGGCTACGCCAGCTGGAAGGTCACGTGAATCAATGTTGTGTGATCTACCGGATGCCCATCTTTTTCTGCGGGCTTGAACCGGATTTGCTCGGCAACACGCTTTGCCTGCTCATCCAGACCATGCCCCAGCCCGTTCACTACACGCAATACCTCGACCTGGCCAGTAGCCAGGAAACGCACCTGCAAAGTTACCTCACCCTGGATCCGCAATTGAGCAGCTTCCGGGGTGTATTCCGGATGCGGTTCCGATATGACCACCGGCGGAATGAATGCCGGCTCCGTCGTCTTGATAGCCACCTGGGTGGGCGCAGTGCCCATGCTGAAGCCAGCGGAAGCCACCGTACCGGTGCCACCGGGCTTACCGGTGCCGCCAACAACCCCATTAGCAAAGCCAGCCGAAGCCACCTTGCCCATGTCATGGCCGCCGGGAACACCATTGGCCACGCCTGCACCAAAAGAAGTGCCAGAAACCGCACCCTTGCGGGCAGCGCCGGCGCCGGTTGCTGCTCCCGGGGCAGCGCTGAAGGATCCCACCGCAACCAGCTGCGATTGGCTCGAATTAGGATTGGGCTTGGCCCCCTGCGGATCGCCGAAACCGCCGGCTTTCACGTCCGGTTTCACCTGGTTGTTGGCTACTTCCGTCGGCTTGGGGCTGGAAAACAGTCCGACCTTGGGCTGCGGCGGTGGCGCAACTGCCTTCGGCGGCGCGGGCGGCAGCTTGGGTTGATCCGGCGTATCGAGCTTCACCGGCTTGGGAAGCTCCGGTGGAGGCTGGATCTTGGGCATCACAATCTTGGGCGGTTCCAGCTTGACCACTTGGGGCTGCGGAGGAGCGATCACCTTCACCTTGGGGATAATGGGCTTCGGCGGCGGAGGCGGTGCGTTCTTCTCCACGAAAACCATGTGCTCGATATACTTTTGCTTCTCCACTTTATGGACTGCCGCCGTCAGTAGGACCACCAGCGCCATAATGGTAATGTTGCTGACCATACTGACCCCAAAGGAGCCCCAACGGCCCTCCGGTTCGGGGAGGAGTCCGAAGCTATCGCGGATCGGAAAATCTTTCGGCATAATTAAAGTTCCCTAATTCTCTCTAGTCCTAAGGTAATGTGCGAGCCACCAGGGTGTTAATGAGCAGCGAAAAAAACTCGAACATTCAAACAGACGCACACTCGAGACAGACGCTTAAACATTCCCGAGTTCCTGCCGCGAATACTGCAGGCTGTATCGACTTCCGCCCCGTGCTGGATCTCAGTACCAAAGTACTTGCGGATATGCTCACGATAGACGAGATTCCACGCGTATGCAGTAACCCAAAGGTGGAGCCGTTGGAAACAGAAGTGTATGGATAAGGCATGAAGAGGGCCATAGCTTGCAACTGCCAGTCTCGATCGAAACCCAAAGCTTGCCAGAACCCCACTTGGGAGCGCCATGATGCAACTGGATCAGCGTCGCCCATAAATCACCACCATTTGATTCGCACTGCCAACATTTCGTTGCTCGTGCGTAAAGGCCATGTAGGCTCTGCACTAAGAGTACAAGAAGGGCATGTGAACTCGTGAAGATTCTAGTGAGTGGCGGGGCGGGTTATATCGGCGGAACCGTTACGAAACTGCTGTTGGAACGCGGACATGCAGTGGTGGTGTACGACAACTTGTGCCATGCGCGGTCTTCCATGGTGCCCCCAGGGGCTACCTTTGTTGAAGGCGATGTAGCTGACACTAAACGGCTTGAAGAGATCTTCGCGAGCGATACATTCGCCGGCGTTATGCACTTTGCCGCGCTCATCGAAGCGGGCGACAGCATGCGAAAACCGGAGACTTACTTCCGTAACAACACGGCGGCGACTCTCGGTTTATTGCAGGCAATGATAAACAAAAACTTAAAAAAATTAGTTTTTTCATCGACCGCCGCGGTCTATGGAGAACCCGTCAGCACTCCCATTTTGGAAGAGGCCGCGCTCGCGCCAACCAATCCGTATGGAGAATCGAAATTGCTGGTGGAGCAGATGCTCTCCTGGATGCACCGCATCCATGGTCTACGCTACGCCAGCCTCCGCTACTTCAATGTTGCGGGCGCCGTTCCCGGCCGCGGTGAAGCCCATGAGCCGGAATCCCACCTCATTCCGCTCATTCTTGACGTGGCTCTGGGCCGGCGCGCGAGTATCAAGATTTTCGGGCAGGACTATCCCACCCCCGACGGGACTTGCATCCGCGACTACATTCATGTACAGGACCTGGCGGAGGCGCATCTATTGGCGTTTGAGGGCCTCGATGTACGTGATCGCATGATCTACAACCTGGGTAACGGGCTAGGTTTCTCCGTGCGTCAAGTGGTGGAGTCGGCTCGCCGGGTCACCGGGCATCCGATACCCGTGGAGGAGTTGCCGCGCCGGCCGGGAGATCCTGCGGTTTTGATCGCCGGCTCGGGTAAAATCGAGGCCGACCTCGGTTGGAGGCCGAAGTACATTCAGCTTGACGATATTGTGCGCAGCGCCTGGGAGTGGCACCAGCAGCGCTATCAAAGCGAACCAGCCTGAAAGATCCCCATTTCGTAACCGTCATAGACCATAACGGAACGGTGAGAGGAAAAGAAGCAATGGAATCCAGCACCACTTCGCAGCAACCCAATTTGGATTCGATCCTGCGGGAGAAGAGGGTCTTTCCTCCTCCCGCCGGGTTTGCCGCGCAAGCCCACGTGAAGAGTCTTGAGGAATACGAGACGCTTTACCGCCGCTCCATTCAGGACCCGGAAAAGTTCTGGGCAGAAATTGCCGCGGAACTGCATTGGTTTGCTCCGTGGACCAGCGTTCTGGAATGGAACCTTCCCTGGGCCAAGTGGTTTGTGGGCGGCAAAATCAACCTTTGCTACAACTGCGTCGATCGTCATGCCTTAGGTAGCAACAAGGACAAAATAGCCATCTTGTGGGAAGGGGAACCGGGCGAGGTCCGCAAGCTTACCTACGGCGACCTCCATGGGGAGGTACAGAAATTCGCCAATGTACTCAAAGGCCTGGGGGTCCGCAAGGGCGACCGGGTCGCCGTATACATGGGGATGACGCCGGAGCTGGCCATCGCGCTGCTGGCCTGCGCGCGCATTGGCGCCGTACACTCCGTCATCTTTGGCGGATTCGCCGCCAACGCCCTGGTGGATCGCATCAACGATGCCTCGTGTGTCGCCCTGATTACCCAGGATGGATCGTACCGGCGCGGGCAGGAAGTGCGGCTAAAGGCCATCGTCGACGAGGCCCTGGTCAACTGCCCGACCGTAAAAAACGTCGTCGTCTACCGCCGCACCGGCTCGCCGGTGACCATGCAGGATGGCCGCGATCAGTGGTGGCAGGATCTGCTGGACAAAGCGCCCGCCGAGTGTCCGGCTGAGCCGCTGGATGCGGAAGATCCGCTTTATATCCTTTATACGTCGGGTACAACGGGTAAGCCAAAGGGCCTGGTGCACACCACCGGCGGTTATTCGGTGCAGACCTACCTCACCAGCAAACTGATCTTCGACCTGAAGCCCGACGACGTCTACTGGTGCACGGCCGATGTGGGCTGGGTCACTGGGCACTCCTATGTGGTCTATGGCATTTTGCAGAACGGTGTGACCACGGTCATGTATGAGGGCGCTCCGAACTATCCTCAGGCGGATCGCTTATGGAAGATCGTCGATGACCATAAAGTAACCGTCTTCTACACCGCTCCGACGGCGATTCGCGCCTGCATCAAGTGGGGCGACGAGTATCCGCTGCGCCACTCGTTGGCCAGCCTCCGCCTACTGGGCACAGTGGGGGAGCCGATCAACCCGGAGGCCTGGATCTGGTACCGGGAGATGATCGGTAAGGGACGGTGTCCTATTGTTGACACCTGGTGGCAGACGGAAACCGGGGCGATTATGCTGGCGCCGCTTCCCGGAGCGGTCCCGACCAAGCCAGGTTCGGCCACGCGTCCATTTCTCGGCATCGAGCCGGCCATCGTCGACCGTGAAGGCGAAACCGTGCCTCCCGGCAGCGGTGGGTTGCTGGTGATCCGCAAGCCGTGGCCATCCATGGCGCGCACCATCTTCAACGATCCCGAACGCTACACCAAGACCTACTGGTCGGAAATTCCTGGCTGTTACTTTACCGGCGACGGCGCGCGCATGGACCTGGATGGCGACTACTGGTTAATGGGGCGGGTGGACGACGTTATCAATGTGAGTGGTCACCGGCTGGGAACCATGGAAGTGGAATCTGCGTTGGTGGCTCATCCCAAGGTGGCTGAGGCCGCCGTGGTCGGGCGTCCCCACGACTTGAAGGGGCAGGCCATTGCGGCGTTCGTTTCGCTCGAACACAGCCACCATCCTTCACCGGAGCTCAAAGAAGAGTTGCGCGCATGGGTAGCCAAAGAGATTGGCTCGCTGGCTCGTCCGGACGACATCCGCTTTACCCAGGCTCTGCCCAAGACGCGCAGCGGCAAAATCATGCGCCGCTTGCTGCGCGAGCTGGCCACCAGCGGCGAAATCAAGGGCGACACCACCACACTGGAAGACTTCACCGTCATTGCGCAACTGCGGGGAACGGAAGAGTAAGAGAAATCGCACGTCCCTTCTCCGCTTCCCGGCTTCCCACCGAGCCTACCCCCCTGGACGGGTGCCCCATGTTCGCGTTAACGCGAACATGGGGCACCCGTCCAGGGGGATAGGCTTGGTAGGCAAACCGGGAAAGTGGCGGACGAAATGACCCCGAACAGAGCTAAAGTCGTTCATTCTCTTTCGTCGTTAGGAGAGCGTCTCGTCCTGGCTTGCTTCGGTCGCCGCTTCGGGCTCAGCTTCCTGCTCTGCTTCGGGCTGGGGCACGTAGGGATCCACTGTGAAATAGAAGGTGCTGCCCCGTCCCGGATTGTTCTTGGCCCAGATACGGCCGCCGTGCTGATTAATGATGCCGCGGCATAGCGCCAGGCCCAGGCCGGTCCCGCCTTGTACGCGCGAATCCGAGGCGTCCGCTTGCTGAAAACGTTCGAAAATCAAATCCAGTTTGTCCTCTGGAATGCCAGGACCCTGATCCTGGACCTCGAAGATGACTTCCGTATCGCTGCTCGCCCGCGCGGCTAGACGGATCTCCCCGCCCTTCTCGGAAAACTTGATCGCATTGCGGATCAGATTGCCCATTACCTGCAGAATGCGATCGCCGTCCACCCATACATCGACCGGCTGTGCATCGATACGGAAGGTGAGGCCCGCGCGCGAGGCGGAGGATCGCTCCGGGTCCATGGCCCGCCGCAACAGATCAATGGCATTCCATTCACTCTTGTGCAGAGGAAGCGTTCCGCTGCCGATGCGCTCGAAGTCGACAATGTCATTGACCAGGCGTACCAGCCGGTCGCAGTTGGCCAGGGCGATATCGAGCATTTGCGGAATCTTCTCCGGACGCTTTTCCAGTGCCCCACTGGCCACCAGGCCCAGCGCAGCCCGCAGGGAAGTGAGCGGCGTGCGTAGCTCGTGGCTGACAGTGGCGATGAATTCGTCCTTCATCCGGTCCAGCCGGCGCCGTTCCGTCACATCCGTGAAGGCAACCACTACGCCGTCCACGTGGTCGCTTTCCAGCAGCGGGCAAGCAACATATTCGACCGGCAAGGGCTTTCCATCTTTGCGCCAAAAGACATCGTCATCGACATGCAACGGCGTCTCCCGCTCAACACTGCCGGAGATGAGAGACTCCTCCGCCGGGTACGGTGTGCCGTCTGCTCGCGAATGATGAATCAGGGCATGCATGTTTTGCCCCAGCAACTCTTGCGGTGAGTAGCCTAGCATCTCGGCTCCGCTGCGATTGACAAAGGTGAGGCGGCCCTCCAGATCCATGCCAAAGATGCCGTCCCCGACCGAGTCCAGTATCGATTGACGCTGACGCGTGAGTGCATTGAGTTCCTCTTCGGCGTGCGTTTGCTCGGTTATGTCAATGCCGTGGCTGAGCACGAACGGATCCACGCCCGGCAGCTGCAACAGCTTGTTGCGATAGGCGACAATGCACAGCTGCCCGGCTTTTCCGCGCAGATAAAAGCGCCCCTGGTGATCCTGGTCCGGGTCTTGCTTCACCGCCGTGAAGTAGGCGTCGTAATCGGCCAGATGATCGGGATCGATGTAGTCGCGCAACGGAGTGCCGATCAGCTCCTCCTGCTCATAGCCCAGGGTGGCGGCGGCATGGGAGTTAATGGACAGCAGAACCCCATTCAAATCGTGGGTGCAAACAAAGCCAAGGCTGCTTTCCACCAGCTGCCGATAGCGCAGTTCACTGGTGCGCAGAGCGGTTTCCGCTTCCCGCTGTTCGGTCACGTCCACGCCGGTCATGATCACGAAGCTCACTTCCTCGTGGCCGTTGGTCAGCGATGTCGCGGTCCAGGCGATTCTCCGCATCCGTCCTGACTTGGTGCGCCAGTCCAGCTCATAGGATTGGTTCGCGTTGCCGGCGCGCACTTCTTCGAAGATGCGGATGGCGGTCTCGCGTTCTCCTGGCGCAAAGAGCTCTTCAGGAAACGAGCGGCCGGCCAGGTCGGCAAAGCTGTAGCCGGAGATGGTCTCGCAGGCCCGATTGAAGCGCACGATACGGCCCGCTGTATCGAATACCAGCACCAGTGCGCTGATGGTATTGAGCACCGCGGCGACAAAATTTCGTTCTACCGTGAGCGCCTGCTCGGAACGCTGGCGCGAGCGCAGAACATTCTCCTGCGTGTGACCCGTGGCGTAGAGTTCCAGGCGCGTGACTACCTGGCGGGCGAGCACCTGCAGGCTCTCCAGATGGCTGCGGCCAAATGCGTCGGGCTCGTTGGAGCAAACGGCGAGCGTGCCCAGAATCGCGCCCGAGGCAGAGATCAGAGGAGCACCCGCGTAGGAACGGCATTGGATGCCATTGTCGAGCACGATGCCTGAGGCCCCAAAGCGGTGATCCGAGGCCGCATCGCTGATCAGCAGCGGCTTGGCTTCGAGCAGCAGAAATTGGCAGGGCGATCCGTTGCGGCGTATCTGGCGGCCGGTGAAACCGATACTGGATTTGAACCAGACCCGAGACCAATCGAGAAAGCCTATGAACGCATACGGAGCATTGCAGATCGCAGCCGCCATGCGCGCGATCTCATCGAAGGCGGGGTCGGGAAGCGTATCGAGAATGTCGTATTGCAGCAGAGACCTGAGCCGTTCTGTCTCGTCATGCTGCAATGGCGTTGAGCTTGAAAGCATCGGAGTTATTTGCATCCTTTGATCACCGTTCACCCTTCGATGATCGCCACACAACGATCCAAATTACCTAATTAACCGGGGGCAGATGGAATGCGAAACGGAACAGCGCTCGCGACATCCAACGGGGGCTATTGCAATCGCCTTGGGGGGGTGAGCGACAAGAACTGGGTACATCCTAACCTGAGATAGGTCTTCCTGTATGCGGCATTGCGGCAACAATCTCTCCAAGTTGCAGGCAGCAGGTTACCTACGTTCGCTTCGATCCCCCGACTCGCTTCTCACTAACAGGAAAGTAACGATCGCCGGTAACAGCGCGTCACCAAGTTAACCGGACCAGCCCCAAGCCAGGTGCACTTCGTCCTTGCTGCTACACTGCGCCCTTGGACACGCTTCGATTATCAGCGGAGAGGGCATGGTGATCGCGCGCACACATGGAGTCGCAACCGCGGGAGCGGCTCTTTACTGCGCGGGCTTATTGGCCTCTCTGAGCCATACGCTTGGACACGTCTCCGTGCCTTTGCGGATGGCCGGGCTGATACTGCTGGGCTGGGGCGCCTGGCGTCAGCGTTCGTTGACGGCCTGGATCTTCTGGGCCATGCTCGCCGGCGGCGAGCTGGGAGCCGACGCTCCTGCCTTCGCCGTCGGCCTGCGTGTCTTCAGCGACATCTTCCTGCGGCTCATCAAGACCATCGTCGCCCCCTTGATCTTAGGCACCTTGATCACCGGCATCGCTGCCCATGGACAAATGCGCAGCCTGGGAAGGATGGGGTTGAAGGCCCTGGTCTATTTCGAGGTGCTTACCACCATCGCCATGCTGATTGGCCTGGCAGCTATCAACATCACTCATGCGGGGGTGGGATTAGATGTGCAGCAGCATGCGCCGGCGAATGTCACGCGGCCCGCCCAGGCGGCTCCTATGCGCTGGGATGAAGTGCTGTTGCACACTTTTCCTGAAAACATCGCCAAGTCTGTGGCCGACAACCAGATTCTCCAGGTAGCGGTGTTCGCTGTCCTGTTTGGCGTGGCCATGGGGCGGTTAAGCGCGGAGCATCGTGCGCCCTTGCTGCGGGTGATCGAATCGTTCACCGAAACCATGTTCGCTTTCACCAACGTGGTGATGTATTACGCCCCCATTGGGGTGGGGGCCGCGATGGCCTACACGGTGGGGCAGATGGGCCCCGGCGTGTTACTTCATCTCGGCCGCCTACTACTTACGTTGTACGGCGCGCTGCTCGCCTTTGGTCTGCTCGGCTTGCTGCCCGCCGCGCTGATTGCGGGCGTGCCCGTCCGCAGATTCTTGCGCGCGGTGGCTGAGCCGGCGACCATTGCCTTCGCCACCAGTACATCCGAGGCGGCGCTGCCCCGGGCCATGGAAGCGATGGAAGCGCTGGGCGTTCCCCGCCGCATTGTCGCTTTCGTTATCCCTGCGGGCTACAGTTTCAATCTGGATGGTTCCACGCTCTACCTGTCGCTGGCGTCGGTGTTTGTTGCCCAGGCGGCCGGGGTGCATATGGGTTGGAAGCAGCAGATGTTCATGGTGGGCACCCTCATGCTCACCAGCAAGGGCGTGGCCGGCGTGCCCCGCGCTACGCTGATCGTGCTGCTGGCGACGGTAGCCATGTTCCGGCTGCCCGAAGAGCCGATCTTTGTGATTCTGGGCATCGACGCCCTGATGGATATGGCGCGGACCAGCATAAACGTAGTGGGCAATTGCCTGGCCTCGGCGGTGGTCGCGCGTTGGGAAGGCGAATTTGGCTCCCAGGCGCCGGCCATCGAAACCATGGACGCCCTGCCCGCCTCAGAAGCGTAGGACGGGGAAGTGCATAGGAACAAAACATCCGGCGCAAAGATAATCTGGGTGCTCCCGGCAAGCTTGTTATACTAGGAGATCAGAGCAGCTAGGCGCACCAGTAGGCCCCATCCGGGGTCTTTTTTGATGGGGCGACGAAGCCGCAGGGCATAGACGAGAAACCATGGGGAAACTACTCGATACGATTCACTCGCCCGCGGATATCAAGAGCTTTACCGTGCCGGAATTGGAGGCACTGGCTCAGGAGATACGCGAGCAGTTGATCCTCGTACTATCGAAGACGGGCGGCCATCTAGGGCCGAACCTCGGCGTCGTAGAACTGACGCTGGCTATGCACTACGTCTTCAACACTCCCACGGACAAGTTCGTCTTCGACGTTAGCCACCAGGCCTACATTCACAAACTGCTCACCGGCCGCCGCGAGCGTTTTCGCACCATGCGCCAGCCGGGCGGGCTGAACGGCTTCGCGCTGCGCACGGAAAGCGATCATGATTGCTACGGCGCGGGCCACGCCGGCACCGCGCTCTCGGCTGCCCTGGGCATGGCCGTGGCCCGCGATCTGGCCGGTACTAAAGAGAATGTGATTGCCTTCGCCGGGGATGCGGCCTTCACCAACGGCATAAGTTTTGAGGCGCTCAACAACATAGCGGAGCAAACCAAACGCCTGATCGTGGTGTTGAACGACAACGAATGGTCGATCGACCGCAATGTAGGCGCTATCGCGAACTACTTGCACAAGATTGTCACCAACGAGCGCTACACCAATCTGCACGACTCCGCAGCCCGCCTGCTGGAAAAACTGGGCGGCAGGACCGCGCGGCACATGGTGCGCAAGGCGGAAGAAGCGGCCAAGGGCATGTTGTGGCCCTCTTTGCTCTTTGAGGAGTTTGGGCTCACCTATTACGGCCCGCTCGATGGCCATAACATCGGTCTGCTGATTGAGACATTTCAGTTCCTCAAGACGCAGGAGCGTCCTGTCCTGCTACACGCCATTACGCAAAAGGGCCGGGGCTTTCAACCAGCGCTGGATAAGCAGAAAAAATTTCACGGTCTTGGCCCCTACGACCCGGACACTGGCGAAACGACGCCTGCAGGTCAACGCACCTACTCCGAGGTTTTTGCCGACACCCTGGTCAAGCTGGCCGACAAAGACCCCAAAGTGGTGGCCATCACCGCGGCCATGCCCAACGGAACGGCGCTCGACCTCTTCCGCCCCCATCACCCCAACCGCTATTTCGATGTGGGCATTGCCGAGGAGCACGGCGTCATCTTCGCCGCCGGCCTGGCCACTATGGGCTTCCGTCCCTTCTGTGCCATCTATTCCACCTTCCTGCAGCGCGCCTTTGATCCCATCGTGCACGACGTTTGCCTGCAGAACCTGCCGGTCGTGTTCTGTATGGATCGCGGTGGGCTTTCCGGCGATGATGGTCCCACGCATCATGGTCTTTTTGACATCAGCTATCTGCGCGGTGTTCCCAACATCATTCACATGGTTCCCAAAGATGAGGATGAGTTGGCGGACATGATGTACACGGCGCTGTTGCAGGCCGGCCCGACGGCGGTGCGGTATCCGCGCGGGACGGGACCCGGCGCCACGGTCAAGGCGCAGCCGGTGGCCCTGCCGATTGGCAAGGCGGAAATTGTCAGCGACGGCGATGAGGTAGCAATTTTTGGCCTGGGAGCACTGTTGCCGTTGGCGCAGCAACTCGCCGCGGAGCTCAGGCAGCAGGGCGTTTCCGCCGCCGTGATCAATCCCCGCTTCGTCAAACCGCTGGACCGCGACCTGATCGCTGACTACGCTCGCCGCGTGGGTGTGATCGTCACCCTGGAAGATCATGTGCTGATGGGCGGATTTGGCAGTGCGGTCCTGGAAGCATTGAGCGATATGCAGTTGGAAGCGCCAGTGGTTCGCATCGGATGGCCCGACCGTTTTATCGAGCACGGCAAAGTCGACCAGCTGCGCGCCAAGTACGGCATCAGTGTCGAAGCCGCGATGGAAAAGCTGGCCCCCTATCTGCAACACCGGACCCGCAAACGGCTGGTCGCCCGCTAGGGGACCTGCGGTTTCTCTCAGCCTCGCGACAAAAGCCCCGGCAGCATTGTCTGCCGATAAACAAACAACCCCCGTATCTGCCTCTTCATCGCCACCGCGTTGGCTACTTCGCCGAGCAGACCGAAGGGCAGCTCGTACTCCACCGCATCGGTAACCACGGTGCCCGCAATTCCTTCGCGAACCTCTTCTCGGGTGCGGTGGCAATGACGAAAGTACTTGAACGGACCTCGTCGTTGCTCGTCGCAGAAGAAATCGTTCCAGCGGAATTCCGCAATATATGCCTCCCACGTGAGTCGGATGGGGGAAAAGGGAATCGGCCGAAAACTGATAGTGATCAATGAGCCCATGCCGGCCGCAAAGCTGGTAGTGCTGGAGCTGACAGGCGGCGGAACATACTCTGCCTTTTCCACCCGGGCGTTTTGCCAATGAGGCATCAACGGCGGGAGATTTGCAGGGTCGGCAAAGAAGGCGAACACCTTCTCCCTGGGATAGGGAAGCCACTGTTCGGTTTGGAAGGTGTGCCGCATGAGTCTAAGACTACGCCCAGTAAAAAAGCAGGCGCCGGTTGGGCGCCTGCTTTCGAGAACCAGGGAAACAGAAGGAACGAACCTTAATTGGGCATCAGCACGGTATCAATTACCTGGATTTCGCCGTTCGATTGATTAACGTTCGCGATGGTAACTGTCGCTGTTCCGCCCTTCTCGTCGGTGAGAACGAGCTTGCCGTCCTGCATCATCGCGGTCAAGGTGCCGCCCTCCACCGTGGTCAACGTTGCCTTGCCGCCGCCCGCCTTGATCTGCTTGGCGATGTCTTTCGCGGTGAGCCTACCGGCCACTACGTGGTAGGTGAGGATCTTCTTCAGTTGAGCCAGGTTTTCCGGCTTTAACAGCGTATCCACAGTTCCTGCGGGAAGCTTGTCAAAGGCTTCGTTGGTGGGTGCGAACACCGTGAATGGTCCGGGGCCCTCCAGAGTATCAACCAGGCCGGCCGCCTTCACTGCGGCGACTAGTGTGGTGTGATCTTTTGAGTTGACGGCGTTCTCCACAATATTCTTGGTGGGATACATCGCTGCGCCACCGACCATGGGATCCGTCGCTGCGGACGCGTTAAGAGCCGAAAATCCACACATCAGGGCTACAGCAACTGCAAGCACACTTCTCTTGTTCATGGGGTGTTCCTTTCACTTGATATCGCGTTTGCTTCACTGTTAGTACGGGCCGGAGTGGCCAACGGATTTCCTGATGGATGTATGCCGGGCGCAGCATGCTGCGGGAACAGGGCAATCAGACCCCGCCTGATCGCAGGGTGTATCATCGCCTTGAATGCAGGGTTGATTAATACGGCGCTTTGACAACGCATTCCCATCCAAACCGCAATCGCTGGCTCATCGCAATTGGCGTCGTGAAGCTTCTGAAGGCGGTGCTCTTCGTCTCCATGGGTTTCGGCGTCATCAACTTATTGCACAAAGACGTTGCCGACGTCCTCTTGCGGGCCGTGACTGCCCTTCGCTTCGACCCCGAGAATCGCGTCGTCAATGTGCTGCTGGAAAAATCTGCCTTGCTCAGCCCTCACCGGCTCAAAGAGATCAGCTTCGCCATTTTTCTCTACGCGGCTCTGGACATCATCGAAGGCACCGGCTTGGTGCTGGAGAAGGGCTGGGCGGAGTACTTCACCCTCATCCTGACCGGATCGTTTCTGCCCTGGGAGTTTTACGAAATCATCCGCCATGTCACGGTGCTCAAGGTAGTGCTGACCGCACTCAACCTGCTGGTCTTTATCTATCTGGCGATCGTGCTCAACGAGAAGGTGCGCGCCCGTCAACAGGCCCCAGAGGCCGGCGTTAGTAGGAAGGGCTAGCACTTTAGTACCGTACGGCCTGCCTGAGTTCTCCCGTATTGGCAAGTACATCCCGCACAGCCTGAATCAACTAAGACAACACAATCTGTTGTAGCTAAATCCGGTTTCCCTGGCACCTGTTGTATTTTTTGCAGTCAGGCCGGGAAACCCTTTCTTTCTGAAGGATTTGCTGGAATTTCCTCTTTGACACTCCCCTCAGCTGATCTAAGATGTGGACAAAAGTGGTCCAAAGTGGAACCAAAGAAACGATTCTCAGCGAAGAATACAGATTTCGTCATGCGCTTGAAGCAAAAAGCGATGAGAACAGGGAATCCGCCCTCCAGGGAAGTGTCAAACCCGAGCCCCGAGAGCGAATGCTAGTGGTCAGCAGGGAAGAGAAGGCAACTGGATGTTTCGTGGCAATCACCCAACGCGCGTGGACGAAAAAGGCCGGCTCAAGCTGCCGGCGGAGTTCAAGCGCCTGGTCGACGAGCGCTACGGAACGCAGTTTTACATCACCAGCAAGGATGGACGGCGGGCCGAGATTTATCCCTTGTCAGAGTGGCAAAAAATTGAGGAGAAGGTGGCGCAAATACCCAGCATGAATCCGGCCAGAAAGAAGTTCCTGGACCGGGTCAACTATTACGGGCAGATGGCGGAGATGGACGCGCAAGGGCGGGTCCTGCTACCCCAGATCTTGCGGGAAACGGCAAAGCTGGCCGGAGATGCAGTGGTTTTTGGCCAGCAAACATATCTCGAAGTGGCCAACCACGACGAGTTCAAGCAGTCCATGGAAACCGATCCGTTGACTGCGGACGACCAGCAGACATTAGCAAGTTTTGGGCTTTAATTCTTAACCCCCCAGGGGGAGCACATGGTACCGAGTAGCGAGCGGCATGTGCCGGTTCTTTTACAAGATGCGATCCGATATCTGAAGGTGCGTGCGGGCGGAACTTATGTGGATGCCACTCTGGGGTTGGGAGGGCACGCCACAGCCATCGCCCGGGAATTGGGCGGTACGGGCCGGTTCATCGGCTTTGACCGCGACCCCAATGCGCTGGAGTTGGCGCGGGGAAGGTTCCAGGCACTGAGCGAAGAGTTGGGTGAGCGGATGCCGCCATGGGAGCTTTATGGCGAACCATTCTCCACCATGAACCGCTCCATCGCGGAAGGCAGCCTGGATGGGTTGCTGGCCGACTTTGGGGTCAGCTCGATGCAACTGGACTCAGCGCACAGAGGATTTAGTTTTCAGGCGGACGGGCCACTCGACATGCGGATGGATCCGCGGAGGGGCCCGACTGCCGAACAAGTGGTAAACCAGGCCGACGAAAAAGTTCTCGCCGACCTGATTTACGAATTCGGAGAGGAAAGGAGATCGCGGAGATTTGCCAGAGCCATTGTCAGGGCGCGGCCGATCAAGACCACGGCACAACTGGCCAAAGTCTTATCGTCCGTCGCCCCGGCGATGAAATCTGAGCGAGGCCGCCATCAAATCCATCCCGCGACCAGAATTTTTCAGGCGCTCCGAATTTATGTCAATGCTGAGCTGGACGAGATACAGGCGCTGTTGCAAGCGGCGCCCAGGCTGCTGAAGCCCGGGGGAAGGCTGGTGGTGATCAGCTTTCACTCGCTCGAAGACCGGCTGGCAAAAGATGCCCTGCGCGAGGGCGCGCGGCAAGGGATTTTTGAAGTGCTTACGCGCAAGCCGGCGACGGCGAGCGAAGAGGAGACGGATCGCAATCCACGCGCCCGCAGCGCCAAGCTGCGAGCGGCGGAAAGAACTGAAAAGCGAATGGAACAGAGTACGTAAGGTTTAGCGACAAAGGGTTATCAAGAAGGCCACAAGGCGGACGGACAAATGGCGACACAGGCAATCGCAGCATACGACCTCAAGTACGGATCGAAAAGGAACAGCCAGCAGGTGGCGGAGCGGAATCTTTATCTCTTCGCAGCTCAGCAACGTGCCCGGCGAGGGCCCACCCCAGAGGTCTTTTACAGTAAGCGGCTGGACAACTCTCGCTTGGTGAAGGCTGCCGATCCGGTGCGTGTGCGCGAAATGCGTATCTTCACCGCGGCCATGACCGTCCTGTTTGTCTGCATCATGTTTTACGGTTGGCAGCATTTCAGCGCCATTGAATATGGATACAAAGTGGAGGCTGAGAAGCAACAGCGCAACTTGCTTGAGGAGCAGAACCGCGAGCTGCGTCTTACCGAAGCGCAACTCTGCGACCCGCACCGCATCGACCGCATGGCCCGTCAACTGGGCCTGGACGCGCCCAAGCCCGGCCAGGTAGTTCGCGGAGACAATACCTTTGATGCCAACGCGCCTGTAATTGCAGAAGCATCGCCGCTGCCTCATCTACGCTAGTACTGGAAAGAACTCCAAGGATCGCACCCTGAATTCGTGGATAGGACAAAGTTTCGAGCAATGGCGGGTCCGGTTGAAGCAGTTCTCGTTTTTTCGCCAACCAACCCGCTCTAAGCCACCTGTACAGCGGGCGGGTGCTTCCGCGACCGGCCCTGTACAGGCAGGAACCGTCCATCGCCGCCTTGGCCTGCTGCATATATCTCTCTTCTTTGTCTGCTGGGTGGGCTTGATCTGTGGCCGTCTCGTCTGGCTGCAGGTGATCCATCACAAGGACTTTGTGGATCGCGCCGCCCGCCAGCAGCAGCGCACCTTCGAGGTCGCGCCGCGCCGCGGGATCCTCTACGATCGCAATCTGCACGAGTTGGCCATGACCGTGCTGGCAGACTCGGTCTACGCCGTGCCCTCGGAAATCGCCGAACGAGGCGATCCAGCAGGAGACGCCAAGCGTCAGGCGGTTGCCAACGCCCTGGCCAAAGTGGTGCACACCGACCCCACCGACCGCTTCACTTCGGCGCATCAGATTGCGGCTCGGCTGAACGCCTCCAGAAACTTCGCCTGGATCGCGCGCAAGCTTGAGCCCGCGGAGATCGCGCGCGTGAAAGCGCTCAATCTCAAAGGAGTGTATTTCCAGCAGGAGTTCAAGCGCTTCTATCCCAACACCCAGCTCGCTGCCCAGGTGCTGGGATACGTGGGCACGGATGACAATGGCCTGGGTGGCATAGAGCGTAAATACAACCAGGACCTCCACGGAGTGCCGGGACGCATGCTCACTGCGATCGATGCCCGTCGGCACGTTCTGGACAGCCAGGAGCGCGAGCCCGACCCGGGAGAAAACCTGGTTCTCACCATTGACGAGAACATTCAGTTCATGGCGGAGCGTGCGCTCGATTCCGCGCTCGAACGTACCCATGCCTCGAATGGCACCATCGTCGTCCAGGATCCCTATACCGGCCAGATTCTCGCATTGGCGATTCGCCCAACCTTCAATCCCAACGATTTTCGCCACGCCACCACCAGCCTGCTTAAGAACCACGCAGTCAGCGATGTGTATGAGCCGGGTTCCACGTTCAAGCTGGTGACCTACTCGGCAGCCCTGGAGCAAAAAGTCACCAGTCCCGACCAGATGATCGATTGCCAGGGAGGCAAGATCGAGCTGGCGGGAAGAATCATTCACGATAATCAAGGCGAACACTTCGGGGTGATTCCAGTCCACAAGGCGCTCGAGGAATCAAGCGATGTGGCTGCGGTGAAACTGGCGTTGAGGGTCGGCCCCGACAAGTTCATCCAATACATTCGCGACTTCGGCTTCGGCGCACGAACTGGGGTGGAGTTGCCGGGCGAAACCCGCGGGCTGCTTCGCCCCGTGCGCAAGTGGGGACCGTCGTCGATCGGTTCGATCGCCATTGGTCAGGAGGTCGCGGTCACCCCGCTGCAGCTCGTGTCCATGGTTTCTACCATCGCCAATGGCGGCGTCTACCTGCCTCCACACATCCTGATGGAAGAAACGGGCAAGTCCGCGGATAAGCTGCATCCAGCCGCGTTTCATCCTGAAAGGGAGCTGCCCGATTCACTGCCCGACGGCGCGCATCGCGTTATCTCCACCATGAGCGCCGCGGAGATGCGCAAAATGATGGAAGGGGTGGTGCTTTACGGCTCGGGCAGACCAGCGCAACTCAATGGCTACTCCGCGGGCGGCAAGACCGGCACCGCGCAAAAGATCGATCCAGTGACGCATCTTTATTCCAAGACGATGCACATCGCGTCGTTTGTCGGAATCGCGCCGGTCAATAACCCGGTCCTCTCCATTGCCGTGATCATCGACAACCCAACCAAGGGGCCGTCGTATTACGGCACAGCGGTTTCCGCGCCAGTGTTTGCCGAGGTGGCGCAGAAGGCGCTGGAATACCTGGGAGTGGCCCACGATACGCCTTTGGTCCCTCAGCCAGAATTGGCCAAGCGACATGCAGACCCGGAGATGGATGAGGATGCACCATCAGACCACACTGGGGATCTCGACGCGCTGTTTGCGGAGGTGAACAATCTACCCGCGGATGATCCGCTTCGCGGCAAGGGTAATGGCCAGCAGCCCGTGCCTTCCGCGGCCAGTGAACTGACGTCGGGCACAGAGCAGGCGCAAGCGGCGCCTCCACCAGCTGAAAAAACACCGCCGGTGAAAACCATCCCGATGGCTGCGTCTTCGCCACCTGCGCCGCCGCAACCTGCTGAGGCGGAGAAAGAGCCGCTCCCAGCCCCTGTCCCTGCGCGCGAGCCGCATGTATCCAGCCATGGTGTCGTCGTTGCGGCGAACCGGGTCGGGGTTCCCTCATTCCTGGGTGAGCCTCTGCGTGTGGCTATCGAGTCAGCCAGTACGGCCGGTCTGGCATTGCAGATTGTAGGCAGCGGAATCGCGCGCGAGCAGGTTCCCGCGCCCGGAAGCATGGTGCCCCCCGGCACTGAGATCGTCGTCCGCTTCACCCGGTAGACCCGGATTTCCTGTTACGCTGCACTGAATAAAGCCGCATGAAGTGCGACAACGCCACCAGGTGCTACAGGAAAACCGGGGGAGTCGTGCCCCGCATTTCCCATACACTATGTCGAGTATGCAAACGGGCGCTGCTCGCCCGGTGAAAGGGCACGACCATGGGACGCGAAGCCACGTGCCACTGTAAGTGGGGCGATGAGGAAGGGGACTGCAAGGTGCTGCTGGAAAGCGGTGAGCTGATCGTGCGCCTCGGCATGCGCCGGCGGGTTCCGTTGTCTTCACTGGCCGGCGTCTCGACTCATGGGGGCAAGCTGGTATTTCGCGTCGGAGAGGATCCGGTTGAACTGCGTCTCGGTCCCGACGTCGCGCAGCGATGGGCGAAAGCTATCGCAAGTCCTCTTCCCAGCCTGGCCAGTAAACTAGGAATCTCGCGCACGACAAAGCTCCTGCTCCTTGGCAATATCGAGAGCGAAGAGCTAAAGACCGCAGTCGCTGAAGCGGGCGCTGCGGACGGAAGTGAAGCGAACCTGACACTGATCTGCGCAAATTCTGGACCAGAGGTGGACCGCGCTTTGGCTCATTGCTTCAAAGGTAAAACCCGCAGCGGGCCCTTATGGATTGTGTATCCCAAGGGAGCGCACAGTGAGGTAAAAGGATCGGATTTGCGGGAGCTTCTCCGAAGCCGCGGGTTTATCGACACCAAAGTAGCGTCGGTCTCGGCAAAGCTAACAGCGATGCGTTTCACGAAGCGTAAGGAAACGGTTTCGATGTAGCTACATGGGGTGCCGTTTCGGGCCCAGTTCTTTGAAGTAGACGGCGGGGCTGAAGCCCCGCCCCTTCAAAACCGCTGACAAGAGGAGAGGAACAAGTTTGGAGCTGGATGCGGTCTTGCGTGGTATCGATCTCGTCAGGCGCGCGGGCCCCAGCCCTGCGGTGATGGGCGTTGAATATGACTCACGCCGGGTAGTCGACGGCTCGCTGTTTGTCGCCTTTCGCGGCGGCACCACGGATGGCAATCGCTATATCCCGCAAGCGGTCGCGCAAGGCGCGCGAGCCATCGTTACTGACTCCGCCACCGGCTTCGCCGCCGCGACTGCCTATCCGGCGGTAGCCGTGATCGAGGTGGCGCATGGGCGCCGCGCGCTGGCCGCTCTTGCGGCAAATTTCTTCGCTCACCCCGAAGAGCAGCTCAAACTCAGCGGTGTCACCGGAACCAACGGCAAGACGACCACAGCATTTCTGCTCGAAGCAATGCTGCGCCATCAAGGCCGCACAACCGTACTGGCCGGCACCATCGAGTATCACGCCGCGGGCAGAATCATACCGGCGCCGCATACCACTCCTGAATCGCGTGACCTGCTGGAGCTATTTCGTGAAGGAGTGAACGGCGGCGCGACCGAGGCGGTGATGGAAGTATCCTCCCACGCTCTTGACCAGGAGCGAACGTACGGGCTGCATTTCGACGTGGCCATTTTCACCAACCTTACTCGCGACCATCTCGACTATCACGGCAGTATGGAAAATTACTTTGCCGCCAAACGAAAGCTCTTCGATGGCTCCGCTGGAGCACCGCCGCGCGCCGCCATCCTCAACCATGACGATGAATACGGCGCCAGCCTGAAAGAGACCGCGCACGCGGCGGGGTCCGAGCTGGTTTACACCTACGGAATGGACCACGGCGACTTCTGGGCCTACGGGCTGGAGATGGAGCCTGCGGGCATGCGCTTCACCATGGTCGCCCCACAGGGAGAAGTCCCCATCACAACCCGCCTTACCGGAGGCGTCAATGTGTATAACCTGCTGGCCGCGAGCGCGGCGGCCGTTGCTCGTGGCCTCACGCTCGACCAGGTCGCTCAAGGTGCAGCTTCCCTAGACTATGTGCCGGGTCGATTCCAGTCCGTCGACTGCGGGCAGAATTTTGCCGTGGTGGTCGACTATGCTCACACCGACGACGCCCTGCGCAATATCATCGCCGTAGCACGCGCGTTTGTGAGCCGGGGAGGCGGACGGGTGATCACCATGTTCGGCTGCGGCGGCGATCGTGATCGAAGCAAGCGGCCGCTTATGGGCCACGCCGCTGGAGCGGGCAGCGAAGTGGTGGTGCTCACCTCAGATAATCCCCGGGGAGAAGACCCTTTGGCCATCATCGAGCAAGTGCTGCCAGGACTCAACCAGACCCCGGCCACGGTCCTGGTCGAGCCTGATCGCCGCCGCGCCATCGCACTGGCCATCGCCGAAGCGCGGCCCGGCGACCTGGTGCTTCTGGCCGGTAAAGGGCACGAAAAGACTCAGACGATCGCCGGGCGGGTGATACCGTTCGATGATGCGGCCATCGCGCGGCAATTATTGCTGGCCAGGGAAGAAAGCAAATGAAACTGCAACTGCAGGACATCGCTCATTGGATGGGGGCTGATCTCAGGCTGCGGGCAGGCGATCCGGCGGAGCAGCCAGCCACTGGATATTCCATCGATACGCGCACGCTCGCGCCCGGAGACCTTTTTTTTGCCATCCGCGGTGAGCGTTACGATGCGCATGACTTTGTCGCCTCCGCGCTGGAGCGAGGCGCTCGAGCCGCCGTCGTCGCTCGCAGTAAGGTGGTCGATCTTCTTGACCTAGCGCATACTCACACACTGCTGATCGTCGACGATCCGCTCATTGGCCTGCAAACCCTGGCCACCGCAGTGCGCAGGCATTGGAACAAGCGCGTCATCGGGGTCACCGGCAGCGCAGGCAAGACCACCACCAAGGAAGCAGTCGCAGAAGTGCTCGGGGCACGCTTCCACGTCTTGCGCTCGGAGGGAAACCTCAACAATGAATTTGGGATGCCCCTGCAACTGCTCAAACTCGAGCCGGAGCATGAGATTGCCGTGATCGAGATGGGGATGTCGCACGCCGGTGAGATTGCGGCCTTGGCCCACATCGCTCACCCCGACTGGGGAGTGATTACCAACGTCGGCAGCGCCCACGCGCAGAATTTCCCCGACGGTGTGGCGGGCATTGCGCGCGCCAAATACGAGCTGGTGCAAAGCCTGCCTGCTCATGGGGTCGCATTCCTCAACTGCGACGATCCCTACGTGGCGCAATTCGGGCGTGATTTTCACGGCCGTTCCATCTACTTCGGCGTTGGTCCGTGCGCCGATCCGCGGGCCGCAAACATCGAGGAGCTCGGCGCAGATGGAGTGCGGTTTCAGGTGACGGCCGGCGAAGAGCAGGCAACCGTGACGTTGGCGTTGCTTGGACGCCACAACATCTGGAATGCCATGGCGGCGATTGCGGCCGGCTTCGAAGCGGGCATTCCGTTGCGAGAGTGCGCTGCTGCCGCAGGGCGGCTGCGCCCGCCGGACAAGCGAGGCGAGGTGCTGCACATCGGCGGAGCCACAGTGATCAATGATTGCTACAACTCCAATCCAGAAGCGCTCAAGTCCATGATCGCGACCCTTGCCTCCATGCCCGCCAAGCGGCGCATCCTGGTGGCCGGCGAGATGTTGGAACTGGGCCGCGAAGCCGTCGCTCTGCATCAGCAGTGCGGCACGGCTGCTGCTGAAAGCGGCATCGACCTGGTCGTCGGAGTGCGAGGCAACGCTCAGCATCTTGTTCAAGCCGCGCGCGAGGCCGGCGCCTTGGCCCTTTTTCTCCCCTCACCCGAGGAAGCCGGCGAGTGGTTGAAAGGCGAGCTGAGAAAAGACGATGCAGTGCTGCTGAAGGCATCTCGCGGTGTCGGCCTGGAGCGAGCGCTGCGCGCCCTTGAGGAATAAGGGAGAGCAATGACCCAGCTTCCTGCATCGGCAACAAACGTTGGGTGCCCCATTCAAGCCCTATTTTTGGGCTTGAGTGGGATACGCAGCACTGAACGACGCCCCAGTCTCCCCCTGTGTCATTAGGAGCGAAGCCGAGGGATTCTGCGGTTCTCTCCATCTGCCACCAATGCTGTCCCACGCTCCGCCTCTCGACCGCAGCGTTACGTAGGATAGCTAGTTGCCGCTGTGGTTCGCGCTTAAATGCGAACGCATCCACCCGCGTGATCGCCTGTAAGATAACCCCAAACGCTCGAATTCTTTGCGCGGGTAGCGGAGGAAGTTTGCTTTACTGGCTGCTGTATCAAAAACTTTTTCCCTACTTCAGACCCTTCCGCATCTTCCGGTATCTGACGTTTCGCACTGCCTTTGCCAGCCTCACCGCGATGCTCATTGCTCTGCTCATTGGGCCCTTCGTTATTGAGAAGCTGCGCGAGTTTCAAATCAGCCAGTACATTCGCGAGGATGGTCCCCAGGGCCACCAAAAAAAAGCCGGCACTCCCACCATGGGTGGCGTACTGATCCTCATTGCCATCCTCTTGCCCACGCTGCTGTGGAGCGACCTTTCCAACCCCTTCGTCTGGTTGGTGATGCTTTCCACCCTGGCCTTTGGCTCCATCGGTTTTGCGGATGACTACATCAAGGTTGTCCAGCGGCGGAATCTAGGCCTTACCCCGACGCAGAAAATGGGCCTGCAGATCATCGCCGGCGTGGCCATTGCGCTGGCGTTGCTGGCCATGCGCAGTGAGGGCATGTACTCCACCCATCTCATGATGCCCTTTCTCAAGCGCTTTCGGCCCGATCTATCCATCCATGCGCTGGGCGTGATTCCCCATCTGGGTGTCCTCGCCTTTTTACCCTTCGCGTTCTTCGTCACCCTGGTGGTGGTCGGTTCCAGCAATGCAGTGAACCTTACCGATGGATTGGATGGGCTGGCCATCGGTTGCACCATCATTGCCGCGGCGGCGCTCACCGTGCTGACCTACGTCAGTGGAAACGCAGTGTTCTCGGATTACCTCGAGCTGCAGCGCATGCCCATGGTCAGCGAAGTCACTGTCTTCTGCGGAGCCATGGTGGGCGCCAGCATCGGCTTTCTGTGGTATAACGCCCACCCGGCAGAGGTCTTCATGGGGGACGTGGGCTCGCTGGCCTTGGGCGGCGCCATCGGCACCGTGGCCGTCGTCGTCAAGCAGGAGTTGCTGCTCCCGTTTATCGGCGGCATTTTTGTGATTGAGGCCATCAGCGTCATCCTGCAGGTGGGAAGTTATAAACTGCGCAAGAAGCGTATTTTCAAAATGGCGCCGCTGCATCATCATTTCGAGCTGATGGGGTGGTCGGAGTCGAAAGTAATTGTGCGCTTTTGGATTGCCGCGCTGGTGTTTGCTCTCCTTGCACTCACCACGCTGAAACTGCGCTGAAAAACTAAGGCAGAAGTGGAAAATGGCTGGATGGAACTAAAGGGCAAAAAAGTACTGGTCGTCGGCCTGGGCAAATCCGGCCTCGCAGCTGCGCTTTTCTTGCGCCGTTGCGGCGCCCAGGTCACCGTCTCCGACCTGCGCAGTGCGCAGGCGCTGAGCAAGGAAATTCCCTCCCTGCTCGAAGCGGGCATCCTGGTCGAAGCCGGAGGCCATGGGCTGTTGACCTTTCGCCGTCAGGATCTGATCGTGGTCTCCCCGGGCGTGCCCTTGAATACGCCGGAGCTGGTTCAGGTGCGGAACCTGGGTCTCCCCATCATCGGTGAACTGGAGCTGGCGGCGCGCTTTCTCAAGGGAGAGGTCCTAGCCATTACCGGCTCCAACGGAAAGACCACCACCACCACCCTGTGCGGCGAGATCTTCAGCGCCGCCGGGTTGCAGACGCTGGTCGCCGGCAATATTGGCCTGCCCGTGATCGAGACCGTCGAGCAGAGCAAGGCAGGCGCCTGGTCGGTGCTTGAGGTTTCAAGTTTTCAGCTCGAGACCACGGAGAGCTTTCATCCCCGGATCGCCATGATCCTGAACATTACTCCGGACCATCTCGACCGCCACGGCACCTTTGAGAACTACGTAGCCATGAAGGAGAAGATCTTCGCCAACCAGACTGGGGAGGACTATCTGATCCTGAACGGCGATGATCCAGTGGTGCAGCAGGCGGCCAGCCGTGCCCGGTCGCAAGTGTTATGGTTTAGCCGCAGCAAGATTGTCCGCCGTGGCGCTTTCCTCATGAACGGTATGGTGGTGTTTCGCGCATCGGAGCAGGACTCACCGGTCCCGGTCGTTCCCTTGTCGGAGATTCCGCTCAAAGGCGAGCACAATATCGAAAACGTACTTGCTGCTGTTTGCGCCGCCTGCGTTGCGAAGATACCGGCTGAGGTCATCGGGCGTGCGGTGGCATCGTTCCATGCCGTCGAGCATCGGCTGGAGTTTGTCGCCTCCATCCACGGCGTCGACTACTACAACGATTCCAAGGCCACGAATGTGGACGCCACGGCCAAAGCGATTGCTTCCTTCCCGGGAAATATTCACCTGATCCTGGGCGGCAAGGATAAAGACTCAGACTACACCCAGCTCAATGCTTTGCTGCGGGCGCGGGTCAAGGCCGTCTACACCATCGGCGCGGCGGCAGAGAAGATTGAAGGCCAGATCGCCGGAGTTGTCCCCATCACTCGCTCGGGCACGCTCGATGCGGCAGTCAGCCAGGCAGCGGGCCAGGCAGTAGCCGGCGATGTGATCCTGCTGGCGCCTGCCTGTTCCAGCTTCGACCAGTTCGAAAACTACGAGCACCGGGGAAGAGTCTTCAAGCAGGCGGTCATGGCCCGCCAGGCGGCAGGCGAAGGAGCAGGTGTATGGCAAAGCGCGTAGGGGTCGACAAGTGGCTCTTCGGCGTGACCGTCCTGCTGACCTTCATTGGACTGCTGATGATCTTCAGTGCCTCCGCCGTCATGGCCGAGGACCGCTATGGTTCACCCTACAAGTTTGTCAGCCAGCAGGTTGGTTGGGCGCTCCTCGGCCTGGTGACCATGACCCTGCTGATGCGCATCGACTACCGCAAATTCAACCGGCCCATCGTTGTCTTCCCCGCGGTGGCCGTCACTACGCTTTTGTTGCTGGGCGTGTTTTTGCTGCGCGACTCCCACAATACCCACCGCTGGATTCGCTTTTCCGGTCTCTCCTTTCAGCCCTCGGAGATCGCCAAGCCCGTGCTGGTGCTTTTCCTGGCCTGGTTTTTGCAGGATAAGCTGCATTCCATCCGTGATTGGCGCCACACCCTCTTGCCCGCGGCTCTGCCCACCCTGGTCTTTATTCTCCTTATTGTTAAGGAGCCCGACCTGGGCACCGCCTTGGTCTGCGCCGCGGTGGCAGCGCTGATGTTCTACCTGGCCGGCGCAGAAACCAAGTACTTCGGCTATGCCGTGCTCGCCGCCGCGCCCGTGCTTTATATCCTGCTCTTCCGCGTTCCCTGGCGTCGCGCGCGTATGCTGGCCTTCCTGAATCCGGAGGCGGACCCGCAAGGATCCGGCTTCCACACCATCCAGTCGCTGATCGCGGTTGGCACCGGCGGGATACGCGGGCTCGGCTTTATGGAAGGCCGGCAGAAGCTCTTCTACCTGCCTCAGCCGCACACCGACTTCATCTTTGCCAATATCGCCGAAGAGCTCGGACTGATTGGTGGGTTGGCCATCATCGCCCTGTTCGTCGCTCTCGGCTATCGCGGCCTGCGGGCGGCTAGCCTTTCCAAAGACGTCTTCGCGCGCTTTCTGGCTTTTGGCATCACCGCGACCATCCTGATCCAGGCCTTCTTCAATATCAGCGTGGTGCTCGCCCTGGTTCCCACCAAAGGCATCACTTTGCCTTTCGTTTCTTATGGGGGAACGTCTCTGTTCATCACCCTGGCCAGCATCGGTGTCCTGCTGAGTCTTACCCGGGAGATCGACTGACGGACATGCGGGTCATGATTGCCGGTGGAGGAACCGGGGGCCATGTCATTCCCGCCCTGGCGATAGCCGGCGCCCTCAAGCAAGCGTATGCGGCGGAGATTTGCTTCATCGGCACCGCGCGGGGCATGGAAACCCGCCTGGTGCCGCAGGCCGGCTACCCCCTCGAACTCATCGATGTCGGCCAGCTCAACCGCGTCAGCCTTGCCACCCAACTCAAGACCCTGGTCGCGCTGCCTCGCGGCATTATCTATTGCATGGGCCTGCTACGCCGCTGGCAGCCGCAAGTGGTGGTGGGTGTCGGTGGGTACGCCTCGGGGCCGGGAATGCTGGCCGCTCTGCTGCAACGCGTGCCCACTCTGGCCTTCGAGCCAAACGCCGTTCCGGGTCTTGCTAATCGCCTGATCGGGAAACGCATCCGCGCAGCAGCGGTGAATTTTGCTCCTACGCTGGCCTACTTCCGCAATGCCGAGCTCACCGGAATTCCCGTGCGCGCCGAGTTCTTCGCGCTCCCGCCCCGTCCGCAGGAAAGCCCGCCCCGGCTCCTCGTCATGGGCGGGAGCCAGGGTGCCCGCGCCCTGAACCAGCGCATGCCGGAGATTGCCCGGGCGCTACTGGATTCCGTTCCCGGGCTCACCATCCTGCACCAGGCCGGAGCTCGCCACGCCGAGACCACGGAAGCAGCCTACGCCGCCAGCGGAGCGGCCCCGGATCGTTGGCGGGTGCAAGCTTTTCTCGAGGACATGCCGGCTCAGTTTGCGGCCTCGGATCTGATTTTGGCGCGCAGCGGAGCCAGCACGGTGGCGGAACTCGCCGCCAGTGGCAAGCCGTCGCTGCTGGTGCCGTTGCCCACGGCAGCCGATGATCATCAGAGAAAAAATGCTGAAGTATTGGTTGAAGGCGGAGCCGCGAAGATGTTGTTGGAGCAAGATATGACCGGAGCCGCGTTGTTGGCGGCGTTATCCGGCTTGCTTAGCCATCGCCAGGAGCTGAACCAGATGTCAGAGCACGCGCGCACCTTTGCTCATCCCCAGGCCGCGGCCAGAATCGCTGAGATAGTCGCCGGGCTTGCGTCGTCAGACTCCCGCTAGCGAGATCTCATTCGTTACGAATCAGTGGGAAATTGAGGCTTGGCGCAAAAAGAAAACGGCTGGCGAAATCGCCAGCCGTTTCCCTGTGGATCGATTTAGATCTTACCGGTGTCCACCACCACCGCCGCCGTGGAACCCACCGCCGCCGCCACCACCGTGGAAGCCGCCGCCGCCCATGCCACCGCCGCCGTGGAAGCCACCTGCACCGCCACCTACCGCGTGTGAAACGCCGCCGCCGCCTGCGAACGCATGTCCGCCGCCGGCATAACCAGCTCCGGTGTGGGCGTAGCCTACGCCACCGCGGTAGCCTACACCACCGCGATACCCGACACCACCGTATGCGCCGCGGCCATAGTATCCACCACGGCCATAGTATCCACCGCGACCCCAGTACCCACCGCGACCCCAGTAGCCGCCATACCACGGCCCGGCGCCGATAAAGAGGCCACCTACGAACCAGCTAGGTCCGTAATAGCCGTAAGGCGCGCAAGAGTAGGGATAATAAGAATAGTAGCCGTAGGAACAGACCGGAGCAGCAGGATACCCATAGCCGTAATCTCCGTATCCTCCGCCGTACCCAACCCCGACGCCTACACCTACCTGGGCGTTAGCCGGAGTAGACATCAACGCTACGGGGATCACCAGCGCACTGAGCAGCAGCAAATATCTTAGATGCTTCATTTTCTTGCCTCCGCGCCAAGGCATCATGCAGTGCGTAACCAACCGCTTTGGCGATACTTCCAGCACCCTTGGTTATCTTCGGGCGCCTACTACTTAAAACCACACTTTCCGTAAAAAGTTGCGCCTGTCTCGAGAGTGTGGCAAGCAAATTGCCGAACCGCCCGTTTTCCCCTCTGGCTTAACCTTCACAACATATTAGATGCGCCACCTGCGAAAGGGGAAGCAGAACCCCGGGGCTGATACAGTAACAGGGAGTGAGCCTCGCCACCCTACCCTCTCCAGCCATGTTCGCCAAGGCACAACGCGTTCATTTCATTGGCATTGGGGGCATTGGGATGAGCGGCATTGCAGAGATTCTGCTCACCCTGGGCTATGCCGTTTCCGGCTCTGATCTCCGTCGTTCCAGCATTACCGACCGCCTGGTCAGCCTCGGTGCCACCGTTTTCCAGGGGCACGCGGCCGGCAATGTGGTGGGCTCTGGGGTGGTAGTGACCAGCTCCGCTGTCAATGAGCAGAACCCTGAAGTGGTGGAGGCACGGCAGCGCAAGATACCCGTCATCCAGCGAGCCGAGATGCTGGCCGAGCTCATGCGGCTCAAATATGGAATCGCGGTGGCGGGCATGCACGGCAAGACCACGACCACGTCGATGATTGCCACGGTGCTGGCTGCCGGGGGGCTTGATCCCACCGTAGTGGTAGGCGGCCGGGTGGATGCGCTGGGTTCAAACGCCCGTCTCGGCAAGTCGCAATACCTGGTTGCCGAGGCTGATGAGAGCGACCGCTCCTTTCTCAAGCTTTCGCCCATTCTTTCCGTGGTCACCAATCTCGATCGCGAACACATGGACTGCTACCGCGACATGGAAGATGTGGAAGCGGCTTTCCTCGAATTCATGGAGCGGGTTCCGTTTTACGGTGCGTGCACGGCCTGCATCGATAACCCACTGCTTGCGGCGCTATTGCCGCGCGTGAAGCGGCGGGTGTTTACCTACGGCATGTCTCCCCATGCTGATTACGTGATGCGCCTGCTGCCCCCGGCGGAGGACGTACGATCCCGCTTTGAGGTGGCAGCCGGAGGCTTGGTTCTGGGCCCTTTTGCCCTGAATGTGCCCGGCCTGCATAATGTGCTGAATGCAACCGCCGCGGTGGCCATCGGCACCCAGCTCGACGTGTCCTGTGAACATATTGCGCATGCGTTGCGCGAGTTTCGCGGAGTCGATCGCCGTTTTCAGTTGAAGGGTTGCGCTCGCGGCGTGACCGTCGTCGATGATTATGGCCACCACCCCACGGAGATCCGGGCCACCCTGAGCGCGGCGCGGGAGTCTGGTTTTCGCCGGGTGCACGTGATTTTTCAGCCTCATCGCTACACCCGCACCCGCGACCTGATGGCGGAGTTCGCGACCGCTTTCGACGATGCGGATACGGTGCAGGTTCTGGACATCTATGCCGCCAGTGAAGAACCCATCGCCGGCGTGGATGCCCCGGCGTTGGTCCGTGCCGTGGGTCGTAAAGAGGTCCAGTATGCGGCCTCCTTCGAAGAGGCGGTTAGCCGCAGTGTCGCACAGGCCGCGGACGGCGATGTAATCCTCACTCTGGGCGCGGGGAGCGTCTCGCAAGCTGCGGGCATGGTGCTCGAAGCGCTAGGCTCCGCGCCCACGAAATCGTAGGAATCGGGTCCCGGCGCATTCCTCTCCATAACAGAACCCAATAGGAACTGGACGGGTGCCCCAGGTTCGCCGAAGCGTACCTGGGCCGAATATGGTTTTTTCTAATGCTTTTACTCTAGGCGGAGAGGATGCGGGCTTCAGGAAGCGTCCTTTGCATGTACTGTTGGAGCGTTGGTGGGGCTGCGCCCCGTCTTTTTCGGCCCAGGTACGCTGAGGCGAACCTGGGGCACCCGTCCAGGGAGCTGGGCCCCGCTTGCTTGTTCGCCCTAAGCTGCTCAAAGACCCGCGTACCAGTCATAACCGAGCTTGGTCCAATAATCATCCGGCTGCAGATCGGTGTAAGCGATAAGCCCGATGCGTTTGATCTGCTTGTAACCGTACTTGGTGGGTGCGTGCAGCCGCAGCGGAGCGCCATGATATTGCGTGAGCGCGCTGCCCATCATCTCAGTGACCAGCAGCGTCTGAGGATGCAGGCAGAGCTTCATATCGTAACCGACATAGTAGTCGCCGTTCGGCGTCTCCATGTACACGTAACGCGGCACCCGTCCATCGGGCGTTTTTTCTGGTGGATAGGCCGCAATCAGGTCGGCCAACCGCACTCCGCCCCAATGCACGATCTGGCTCCATCCTTCGATGCACTTGAATTGGGTGACCAGCTCATGTTTCGGGAGTTTCAGAATATCGTCCATGGTCAACAGCAGGCCTGGCGTGCCAAGGGGCAGCGTGGAGCGGCTTTCGCCTGCCTCTTCCAGCCCGCGCGGCATGCGGCCCGCGCGCTCCTGGCGGATTTTTTCACCGGCAACCATCGATGCCGGCGCCATCTTCTCCGCGGTGTCGGCGCTGGGCGCTACCTTGGTGTCATGGCCCTGGTCTTCGTGGGTCTTCACGTCTTCATACAGATACTCCCAGGCCGTCACATCCGCGGAGTATTGAGGATAGCTTTTCGCATTCGCCACTCCGGTCAACTGCAGACGCCAGCTCTCTGGAACCAAAGCTTGCTTCAAGCCGTAGACACCGTTGACCCGCAGATCCTCAGCCCGCTTGAGCGGGTAGGTTGGCGCCAGCGCCCGGTCGTCGAACACTGCGCGCGAAAGGCTGGCATTGGCCTGGAAGACCCTGCGGAAGGGCTTCGGCTGCATGCTCAGGCGCTGGCTGCGATCGATCCATTGGTAGAGACCCCAGCCGGCGGCTGCGCCTGCGGCAGCGATGACGAAGCTGCGCCGGGTGTGTTTGCGGCTTTCCTGCAATACTGCCGCGTCGGCTGCCTCCTGCTCCGCAGTGCCCGATTGCTTATCGTCGAGATCGCTCATCCCCAACTCTTTCTCTCTGCTTCAAGAGACGGCTCCTGTACTGGCTTCACTTCCAGCCCGCTGACCATGCTGCGGAAATTATTCCAGCCCGCCAGCACTACCTGGGTCACGTGAATAAGGAAGAATCCGCAGAAACCCATCGTCAGGAGGAAATGCTCCCAGCGCGCCATCTCGTAGCCGCCCAGCAAAGTCGTTAACCAATGCGCCTGGGTTGGTTTGTAGATCGCCAGGCCAGTCATGAGACTCCCGGCCCCCATCAGAATGACCGAGGTGTAGGCAATTTTTTGTGCGCCGTTGTACTTGGTCTGTGGCGGAAGGTACTTGGACAGGTGCAGGTCTTTCAGGGTCACCTGAATGGCTTCAATGAGGCTCTTCCGGTCGGGGACGACAAAGCGCCATTCACCGGAGAAGATCGTGAACAGCACGTAGAGGACGCCGTTGAAGGCGAAGAGCCACATGAAGAAGAAGTGATATCCCAACCCTTCGGTCACATGGTAGGGAGCATTCATTGCCTTCCAGAACCACGGCGGGAAAAAACGGATGAGCGTGAACGGACCAACGCCGATCCGGTAGACCGCATGAGGATGTTTGTAGGCGTTATCCGAGTCATTCCAATAAATCAGCAGGCCGCTCCAGATCATGGTGAAGAGCACAGGGAAATTGATCCAGTGCATCCAGCGGATTGCCAGAGGATGCTTCCTATCCAGACGAATCCTGGGGGAAACCGGCGCTGTCTCTATTTCATCCGGGACGATAGGGGCCGCCGGGGCAGCACCCCACACCGCGGGCTCGCTTGGTGGCGCTGCGCTCACCTCAGCTGGAATCGCCACGTCGGGTTTTTCGCCTGCAACCGGAGCGTGGCCTTCAGAAGGCGTCGGGCTCACGTCATTTTCGCGTTCTTCCATAGGACGATCCCCGGAATATGAGTCCGTCTCGCCTGCAAAGGTTACGGCGCATCACAAGTTTTTTCGTGCGCGAGCCATTATGGTTCAGCCGGCTTTGCTTCGGGGCAGGGAAGTCTACCTTCTGTAGAATCAAAGGTGATGCGCAGAGCGAAACAACAGTTCTTGCCAGTCCGATCTATAGGGGCGTTCGCGGTCCTGTCCCTGATCGCTCTGCTGCTGGTACTGTCCATTGCCATCGCCTCCGGCGCAGGTCCTGGCTTTGACCAGATCTCGCTGGCCTTACCCATCTTCTTTGTCCTTTTGTTTTTGGCAACGTCGATTGGCGATTGGCTACAAGTTGAAGATTTCTTTACTGAACTCAAGCCGCGGCTCTCCACCTCTCTCACCCGCGCGCCTCCAGCCTAGCTTTCCTTCCAGACATCCCATCAGGCCGGACTTCCGCAGTCCCGGCTTGCTATTGAGTTATGCAACCACTGGTAAATCGAGGAAGGAAGCGTGTCTCTTGTCGCAAGAAGATGCTGAGAAAATGCCCGTCACCACAGAGGAAAACGCCGGAGCAGTCCGGCACGTCAAGGATTTCTTTCAATTTCTTGGGAAGGTGCAGCAGGAAATGAAGCTCGTACATTATCCTGATTGGCAACAGGTTCGCTCGACCACCCTCGTGGTCATCGCTTTTGTATTTCTATTCGCCATGTACCTGCGCACCTTGGACTGGATCTTTTCACCTTTAGAGCATTGGCTATTTGCTCACTAACGTACCGGGTCATTCGAGGAGCCACCCAAGATTCGGTGGCTCCCCCTTCACCGGCTAAGGTTTCTTGGCTGCCGCGGCCTTTTCTGCGTTCTCCACGGCCTTCCTGAATGCCGTCACCGCGGGAACCGAATGAGGGCTAAGGCCATCCATGGCCACATACCTCCACGCAGGGGGCGCGTCGAGCGGCTTTTCGTCGCCGCCTTTGTAAACGACAAATGAATCGTCCGCCTGGCCGATCTCCGTCTGGGGACTTTGCGGGCCAGAACCCGTGCCAGGTCCACCCTGCATACCTGGCTGGGGACCGCGTTGACCCCCCATGGACACTCCATTGTCAGCAGGCGTGATCGCCCCCGCGCGGTTGTTCTGCCGAGGATCGGGCATGGTCTCATTCATCATGCGCCCGTTCCCCCGACGCACTACGATGATCAAATCCGCCGTTTCCTTTGACAGGACAGGCTCAAACCTGCCCCAGCTTAAGAGGGCTGCCTCGACATCCTTTTGCGCATCCTGATTTGCCCGGGGATCGTCGATCGAAATGCCTGCACTGGGGTCGATGATGACGGCGACGGTTTTGGCGCTCAAAACATAGGCCGGCAGAGCGGTTTTTTTGTCTTTAGCGAATCCGAGGGTCACCAGCAGACTCACCGCAAACAGAGCGGACGCGCATTTTAACATGTTCGCCTCCTTCGCACACGACGGAATTAGCATACGCCGATTCAGCCGCTTCGGACCAACCTGCGGTCCTTGCTGGTGAGCAACGACAGAACCTGCTCCTCTCTGCAATCCTTCTCAAGTGATTCTTTAAACAAGAGGGAATTGATTGTGATGTCGGAAGCAGATGCACCCATACATAGTTTGCGGGACGAAAGAGTCAAGCAAGGCGAAAGCTGGTTTTCACTCTTTTTCTGGCCCGCGTTTCGACGGGTATTTCTTCCCGCCGCCAAACCCCGGGTTGCAGAATCGAGGACTCATCGTAAATCGCGGCAGACGGCTACCAATGCGAAGAAACAGAATGTGTTGGAGTTCCCGGTGCCCCGCGTGATCATTGACGCTCAAATGGAGAGCTGGGTCCGGTGGACTCTGGAGTGCAACATTGACTTGGCAGCCGCGCTGCGCCGGTTACGGAATTCCTACTTGCTGATTCAAGCCGGAAAGCCCGCCAAAGATGCAACTGAGATCCTGGCCCAAGTCGAAGACGCATTGGAACATGCAGAGAAGAGCAAGACCTGATTTTGCATCACCTGGAATGAATCGCCTGCAAGCGGAACGAATAGCCGAAACCGATCGAGTGATCGGGCACTGCCTCCGAAAGGCCGAAGTTCCAGTGAAAATCGAGCTGCTGGTGCAGCGAGATCTTGTAGGACGTGCCAAAATCGATCACGTGCTGCGGTCCTCCGCGTTGCGGAAAGGCGCCGGAGTATTCCACGTAAGCGTCCCAGGGCTGCGTAAGCTGCCGGTCAAAATACATGCTGGCCTGCCCGGTCAAGTTTCGCCGTGCTCCCTCCGTTGGCCACAGCAGTGAGAACATGCCGGCAGTCGTCCAGTTCTTCTTGAACGAGCGCGACCAGGGCAGTTGAACCGTCGGGTCATAGCCGTGGCTCGATATAGCCTGGGCGCCTGTGGGGAAGCTGACCGAAGGGATCAGGGAGACGTCAAATCCGCCGCGCGTTGGCCCAAGCTGCTGTTTGAAACCTACGCTGAGGTCGCCCAGGCCGGTGGCAAAACCAGATGCAGTGTCGGCATTTTGAAAATAGTCCGGAACCCCAAAACGAAGCTCGGTCTTGTTCGCGACGCCAAAGCGGACCGAGGTCTCGGGAAAATCAAAGCCCCGCTGTCCCCCGGTGCCGGTCTCCTCAAACCCGTTCTCTAACTGCAGGCTCCCGCAGGGAACCACAATACTCGAACTCGTGATCTGCGGCCGATCGGTGTCAATCGGGCTTTGTGCATTGGCGCCGCAGGGCTGAGCCCTCGCCCGGGGCGCAAGGCTTCCCCCCAGGGCGAAAAGGAACAATACGAGGGTCGCGCGGTACACGGCAGTGAATTCTGCGAGGCGTCGCAATTCGACCTGCTTCTCTGGCGCGATGGCCGTGATTCCTGCCAAACCTTTTATACTCATAAAGGCTGTTAATTAATCGCCCTGGTAAGCCATATATATATATGTCGAAACGCGAATTTCAGACCGAAGTCAATCAGCTGCTCCAGCTGATCATCCACTCTCTCTACTCCCACCCTGAAATCTTCCTGCGCGAGCTCATCTCCAACTCCTCCGATGCGCTCGATAAGCTACGCCATTTGACCCTCACCGATGGGGCCTATAAATCCATTCCTTTCGAGCCCCGCATCGATCTGGAGCTTGACGAGGAGAAGAAAACCCTCTCCATCGCCGACACCGGCATCGGCATGAATCAGGAGGATCTGGTCGAGCACCTGGGCACCATCGCCCGCTCCGGAACCAAAACCTTTCTCGCCCAGCTCTCCGGCGACGCCAAAAAAGACTCCAACCTCATCGGCCAGTTTGGTGTCGGCTTTTACAGCGCATTCATGGTCGCCGACCGGGTCGAGGTAGTCTCCCGCAAGGCCGGCGAAGACCAAGCCTGGCGCTGGACCAGCGACGGCAAGAGCGGCTTTGACATTGAGCCTGCGGAGCGCTCCACTACCGGCACCACCGTCCTGCTGCACCTCAACGAAGAAGGCAGCCAGTATGCCAATAGCTGGCGCCTGCAGGAGATCGTCAAGAAGTACTCCAACCACATCGCCTTCCCCATCTTTCTTACCTACGACAAGAGCGAATGGGACGAGGCGGAGAAGAAGTCAGTCAAGAAGCGGACCACCGAACAGGTCAATGCCGCCAGCGCTCTCTGGCGCCGTGCGAAAAGCGAACTCAAGGATGAGGATTACAAGGAGCTCTACAAATCCCTCACCGGCGATTGGGAGGATCCTCTCTTCTGGTTCCACACCAAGGCAGAAGGTAGCCTCGAGTACACCACGCTTTTCTTTATCCCCTCCAAGGCCCCGCTCGATCTCTACCAGGCGGAATACAAGACCGGTGTAAAGCTCTATGTGAAGCGCGTCTTCATCACGGACGATGCCAAGGAGCTTCTGCCCCAGTACCTGCGCTTTGTCCGCGGCATCATCGACAGCGAAGATCTGCCCCTGAACGTAAGCCGTGAAATTCTGCAGCAGAACCGCGTGCTCACCAGCATCCGCACCGCCAGCGTGAAGAAGATACTCTCCGAGCTGAAGAATATTGCGGCCAACCAGCCCGATCAGTATCTGAAGTTCGTCGCCCAGTACAACCGTCCCCTTAAGGAGGGTCTGTACGGCGATTACGCCAATCGCGAAACGCTGCTCGATCTTGTCCGCTTCAAGTCCACCAAGGTGGAGGGCCTTACCAGCCTGGCGGACGTCAAGTCGCGTATGAAGGAAGGGCAGAAGAGCATCTACTACATTACCGGTGGCGGTGAATCCCTGCTTCGTACTTCGCCTCTTCTGGAGATCTACAAGAAGAAGGACCTCGAGGTCCTCATTCTCGACGATGACTTCGACGAGATCGTCTTCGCCGGCATTGATAAGTACGGCGAGATCGACCTCAAGGCGGTCAACAAAGCCTCCACCAGCGCAGACCTGAAAGACGAGTCCGAGCCGGGCAAGGCCGAATCGCTCAAGCCGCTGCTGGACAAGCTAAAGGCAACGTTGGGTGATCGCGTGAAAGATGTGCGCGCTTCGGTCAGGCTGGCCGATAGCCCTTCCTGCATCGTCTCCGACGAAGCGGAGCCTTCCATGCAGATGCAGCAGATGCTGCGCGCCATGGGCCAGAAGGATGTCCCTGCGCTCAAGCCCACGTTGGAAATCAATCCCGATCACGAGATTATCAGGAAGCTGCTGACCCGGCCCGATGACGCCACCCGGGAGGACGCGGCCTGGTTGCTCTTCGATCAGGCATTGCTGATGGAAGGAGTACCGCTCGAGGACCCGGCCGTCTTCGTGCAACGCCTCAACCGCGTCCTGAACCTGTCCATTTAAATCGATTGCGGTGCCGCGTGCAGAAGGGTCAGTTGGCCCTCTTGTAAATAACGCTTCCAGCACGGATGGTGTACTGGACCTCTGCAAAGGCGGTGGCATCATGTGCGGGATCGGAGCGAAGAACAACGAGGTCCGCGTCGTACCCCTTCGCGATGCGTCCACTGTGCTGATCAAATCCGAAACGCCGAGCGGGGTTGGTCGTCAGCGATGCGAGAATCTGCCGATAGTCATGCCTCCTCGAGACATCCACTTGAACTCCTCCGTGGTATCGAACACATCTGTGTATCCAACGTCTGTTCCGAATAAGACATCACCACCCGCGCGCTGAAATGCGTTCAACTGCTGGGCGGCGCGTTCCATCCCCTGCTCCAGATCGGCTGCCGAAATGGAGCCTTTGCGGGACTCAAACTCCCAGAGGGTGAGAGTTGGAGTGAGCGCCATGCGGGCGGCGACGAGGCGCAGTGCGAAGGCAGCGTTCCACGGCGCATCGTTGGGTGTCGTGTGAGCCATGATGTCGACTCCGCTATGCAGTGCGACCTCGATGCCCGCATTGTTCGAGACGTGGGCAAACACAGGCCTGCCGTGTGCGTGCGCTTCTTCGACGATACCCCTCGCCAGATCCTCCGGCATGGTGAGAATTTTGCCCTGCTCGATGGAGTTCGCGAAGATCTTGATGCCGTCTGCGCCGTCGCGAATTTGCTGTTGTACCCGCATCTTCGCCTCAGCCGTCGAATCGACGGTTGGCATGTCTACATGATTGGCTTCAAGGAAGCTCTTCACATAGATCGGCGTCGCAATCCAGAAGGGTTCACCGACCGTCAGAATCCGCGGCCCCTTGGTCGCGCCGGTCGCGATGCGACGACGGATCAGGTTTGTGTTCTTCAGCACGGATGCGATATCGAAGACAGTCGTGAAGCCCCACCTCGTAAGCATCGCCTGCAGCTGCGCCGTCGTTTCGTCAGGCGAAAGCTCGTCCGCGTGGATTAGGCCGGGCGTGAGAATGTGAACGTGGCTGTTCCAGAAGCCTGCGGTGATGACAAGGCCTTTACAGTCCACGATCGTGGCGTTTCGGAGAGCTTTGAGAGAGCCAGCCGGCCCGACCCCGGCAATGCGACGATCGTGGATCAGGATCGAACCTTGCTCGATCGGTGGCTGGGTGGGTGACGGATAGATCTTTGCACCAACTAGCAAAAGATCAGACCCGTGGCTCGCGCGAACTCCGAAAACCGCGAGCAAGATGGCTATGATCAGCAATTTTAAGAAAAGTCGCATACGCAAACCGTGACTACCGGGAGCTCCGGACTTAGACAACGGTGACTCGCTGGACACAGTTTCCTATCCGTACCACAATGCAATTCTAATCATGAAGGGCAAGAGGCTACACTCTTTGTCATGGATCGCCAAAATATCCCTGGAACCAGTCCTTATGAGGCAGTCATAGGCTTCTCACGTGCCGTGCGCATCGGCAACGTTGTCCATGTGTCCGGCACCGGCCCGGTGGGTGCAGATGATCTTTCTGCCGCCGAGCAAACACACGCGGTATTGAGGCTGATTGAAGCCGCGCTCTTACGGGCAGGAGCGAAGTTGGAGCATGTGTACCGCACCCGTATGTTCATTGCCCACCAGGAAGATTGGGAAGCCATCGGCCGCGCCCACGGCGAAGTCTTCGGTGAGATCCGCCCCGCAGCCACCATGGTTGTCGCCTCGATGCTCAATCCCAAGTGGCGGGTGGAGATCGAAGCCGAAGCGATGCTTCCCTAGGTCGACGTTCCGGTTCTCACAGAGATTCCTGGAACCTATACCATCTGCGCAACCTAAAGTAGCGGTCTGGAATTGCCGATATGAGTTCTAAGTCGCACCTTTGTACCCCTGAGTCGCCGGAATCTATCAACGGCACACTATTCAACTTGCTGCAAGATGTGGTCATCCGCAATGAAGCAAATAAGCGAAGTGCCGTGGAATATGTCGAAGACCCTGGACCAGCTCGGTGGAGATTTAACGCTTTTTCAGGAAGTGATGGACATCTTTCTTGCCGAAGCTCCGATACACCTGGCAGCCCTGCGGGTTGCAATCGAACGGGGTCAGGCGGAAGCAGTTGAGAAGACTGCGCACACCCTGAAGGGAGAGCTTGGTTATCTAGGCATGCCAGGGATATCCCAAACGGCCAGCCAAATTGAAGAAATGGGACGCTGCAACAACGTCAGCGGCGCGGCCAATCTTCTAGCGCAATTCGAAGCCGATATCAACGGCTTGTTTACTGCCATACGCGGTGCAAAAGCCTCGGCTTGGAACCGCACCTGATCAGTGCCCGTCGCTCGGGAGAATCTCCTAGGAGAAACACCTCACACCGATTGCTTGCGTGCTTTGTCAAGAATCTGGCGAAGGCGGTTGCCGACTATAAGATCTTCCCCAGGTTGCAGCGTCATCGAGATGATTTGCAACAGATTCGGATCCTCTGTCCGCTGCCTATTGGGATCATTGTCTGTTATGCGATCCAGAACTCCGCTGGGGTTGCTGTTGGTCAGCACTTCAATCCGGGGTTCCCCCTCGCGCAGCTGCTGGTCGCATTGCGCCACCGTCAAGCCAAATTTCTTTTCGTCCCACGTTACCGTCAGCGTCGGATAACTGTTTTCGTCCTGAGGAGTCGCAATGCTTGTGCTGACTCCCGGTACCGTTGCCACCAATTTCTGGATGCGTTCGACGCGGCTCTGCCACTCCCTGTTTAAGGCCGCGGGATCTGCCCGCGACCAATATTCAATGGCCGCAACGATTCCCATAATCTCTTCCTTGCCGACTTTCATGGGCCGGCATACGGCGCCTTCCCACGGGTTGCTATTGGCTAGAGCCGCATCGATCAGATCCTTTCGCCCGAGCAGAACCCCCGAACATTGCGGGCCAGACAGGCCTTTTCCGCCACTGAAACAAAAAAGATCGACACCGATCTTTGCATAGCGCGTGAAACTCTGGAATGGCGGAATACCACCCGCGTCGTCCAGCAACACGGGAACCCCGGCGGGCTTGGTGATCTTGAGTACGCTCTCAATCCGCTCGTCCCTCCAGGTGGTATAGACCATGGCGGTTTGTGGAGTAATGGCCGGCTGCAAATCGGCCACTGTATTGGCAATGACCAGTTTGCCCCCAACCAGGCGGATGGCGCTATCGAATGCGCTCCGCCCGCCCATCATGATGACTTCACTCTTCAAGCCGGTGGTGTCTGGCAATTGCCAGACATTTTTTGCATCTGTCCCGGCGATGCAGCCCGCAGTCGCCGAAGCCATCGCCCCGGCTGAGCCGGATGTGACCATTGCAGATTCGGCTCCGGCGAGCTTGGCCAGATGGCGGCCAACGCCTGCCTGCAGCTCAAACAGGTCGACAAAATAATGGGACGCCTCCTCCGCGGCCCGCCGCGCCTCGGGTAGTTCCAGCGAACCACACAGATAGGTCCAGGTGCCTCGCGCGTTGATCAAGGGGCGGACCCCAACCCGGGTGTAAACATTGTCGGAAAAAGAACTGCTGACAGTGGACGTCACCTTGGCGCCGAGTCTGCGCGCGCCAATGGCGGCAAAGAGTGGAGCCGCGGCCAGCATTTTCAGGAAGGATCGCCGGCCGTTCAGACTGCTTTGAAGTTCTTGCTCAGACAACACGATGTTCCTCTCTATTCAGAAAACAAAACCGTTGCGCTAGAAGAAATATTTCAGAGCCAGCTGCAGCTCGCGGTTGTCGCTATTGGTTGTGGTTACGACCCCGAAGGTGCTGGTGCCCTGTACGGATCCAGGAGGCCCGAACTCGGGATGATTAAGCGCGTTGAAGGCTTCCACGCGAAAATCCAGGTGCTGCCCCTCGAAGGGCATGGGGAAGCTCCTGTTAATGGCCAGGGTGAGAGGATCGTTGGACGGCGACACCAGCGCCGCGGGATTGCGCGGTGTGCTGCCATAGTGACCAACTGCCGTGGTGAAGGCGGACGTATTAAACCACTCGCCGATCGTTCTGTTGCGGACAGTCTCAGGCTGACCTGGGACCAGGTCGGGGCGCTGGAAAGGATTGCCGTTGTTCTCGCCGTCCGTCGCCTGGCTGATCCAGAGGGGGTTGCCGGCCAGGAACTGGTAGATGCTGTTGATGCCCCAGCCATTGAGGACGGCGCGCGTTACAGCGTTTCCGCTCGACAACTTGGGCAACTGCCAGACAAAGGCGACGGTCAGGTTCTGGCGCTGGTCGGTAAGACCGTTCGCCCACTCCTTTGCGGTCGGGATCTGGGTCTCGTTGCGCACCCCATTGGTATCCCCACCTTGATTATCCAGCAGATGGGAAAAGCTGTAAGAGGCGGTGAAGTTCAATCCATGGGTCATCCGGTGCTCGAAGTGGATATTGAGCCCGTTGTACATCGACGCTCCATGGTAGTCGAGAACTCGCATCTGGCCGAAAGTCGGAAAGGGACGACCGGCCTGGACGTTGGCTCCCGGCTGCTGCGGCAAGCCCGTGTTGTAGTTCAGTATGGAGGTGTCCTGGTGCGTTCCCTTGACGCCGACGTAGGAGATGTCGATGACGTTGGACCAGAACTGTTTGGAAACCGTGAGATTGTAGGTCTGCAAATACAGGTCCGGATGCTTGTCGTCGGGCGGAATGGAGACGACGTTCGCGGTCGCGGGAGTGATGGCTGGCGAAACCGGATTCTGAAGAGTGGACGTTGGGGCATTGGCGGAAGCGCAATAGCCACAGTTGCCGTTGACCAGGGAGAAGCTCGGATCCTTCGGTGGGTTGAGCTGCAGGATGTTGATGTTGTCGAACTGGCCGCCGTAAAAGGTAATGCCGTAGGCGCCGCGCACCACGAACTGGCGCGGGAGGCTATACGCAAAGCCCACCCGGGGTGAAAAGTCTGTGTGGGAGATATGCCACAAGGGCGTGGGGAGCGGGACAAGCGTTGGAGTCGCTGTGCTCCAGTCGAGCGTCTCCGAGGTGTTGAGGTTGTCGTGCGGGGGAGCCCAGAGATCGTAACGCAGGCCTAGGTTCAAGGTGAAGTTAGACGTCGCTTTCCAGTTGTCCTGAGCGTACGTGGATATCCGCCACTGACGGGCAGCGGTGAGAGGAATACCCTCGGGAGTGATAACGCTGGAGGGTATGCCGAGTATAAAATCCGCGCCGTCGTAGCCACTCTCGTTGGCCGGCGCAGTGGGGCTGTTGTTGGCTGTCTCCGAGCCGTTGAATGTGATCTGCCCGTAAGGCGTGTTGCTGCTGTCGGCATTGTCCTGGCTGTGGCGGATGTCGCCGCCGAAAGTCAGCGCGTGCTTGCCGCGCGTCCAGGTGATGTTGTCGACCAGTTGGTAGGTGACGCTGTTATCGATGCCTACGCCCGAATTTTCACCCAGGCCGATTAAGTCGTTGCTCGAAACGATTGGAAAGCCTGTCTCCGGCGGCGGCCAGGGCGCGCCGCTGGGCTGCACGAAGCCGTTGATGCCGATGGATGCAGGGGTGAAATTGGTACCGGCCAGGGTGGTCACCAGCTTCTGGTGTTCGTAATCGTAACCCAGACGGAGTTCATTGATCAGGCTTGGAGAAAAGGTATGAACGTACTGCAGTCCTAAGTTGAAAATGGGAAAGGTGCTGTTGTAGGTGAAATTGGGATTGGGGTCGACGCTGGGAGAGTTGCGGAACGCATACATGAAGTGAAAGGCAAGCTGATCAGCGTCGGTAATCTTGTGGTCGAGGCGCAGGAGGTATTGGTTCACACTCAGGTTGCCGCCCGACACATACGCGTAGTTGAGGCCGTTCTGACTGGTGTTTGCCTGCGGCATGTAGTTCTTGGCCATCTGCTGCGCGACTGGATCCACAGGAATCTGATTGTTGAGGTAGGGAAGTCCGGTATAGGGACTCACCAGCTGGGTTGCCGGCAGCAGAGCTGAGAAGTCGCCATTTTCCTCCGCCGGGGTGAGAACGTTGGTGAGCCCTGCGGTTTGCTCGATAGAACGCAAGCCCTCATAGCTGAAAAAGAAGAACGTACGGTCCTTGATGATCGGGCCGCCTAGGGTGGCGCCGAACTGGTTTTGCTTCAGCACCTGCTTGGGCGCCGGAGCGACCAGGAAGAAATTACGGGCGTCCATTGCTGTGTTGCGAAAGAACTCAAAGACATCGCCGTGCAGGGCGTTGGTGCCGGTTCTGAGCTGGATATTGGTTACCGTGCCGGCGCCGCCCCCATATTCCGCTTCGGCGTTGCCGGTGAACACCCTGAACTCCTGGATGGCGTCGACCGAGGGATAGAGGTTTACGTAGGCGTGGCGGTTGTTGACCATGGTGACGCCGTCCACATTGACCTGCGACCAGGTCAATTGTGAGCCATACGCGGTGATGGCCGCGCCGTCCTCGGTGGAGGTGTGATTGTCCGGATTGTAAACGCCGACCCCGGGCGTGAGGACAGCAAGATCGTCAAATCTACGGCCATTCAGGGGAAGATTTGCTGCGCTCTCCGTGCCCACAACCACACCGAGAGAGGAGTTCTCGCTCTGCAGCAGTGGCTGGGTCTCGGTCACCACCACCGTCTGCTCGGCGCCGCCCGCCTTCAGGGCGACGTTGACCCTCGCCTGCTGGTTAATTTGCAGCACGATACCCTTCTCCACGCTGGAAGTAAATCCTTCGGCGGAGACGGTTATGTCATAGCTGCCGGGAGCAAGATAGGTAACGCTATATTCGCCGCTGCTGTCAGCGACGGCCTTCTTCCCTATACCCGTGGCGACAGCCAAAACACTGATGGTGGCCCCGGGGATGACGGCTCCGCTGTTGTCTGTGACCGTGCCTTGGATAGCGGTATCGACAGTCTGTGCACGCAAGGGCAGATAGAGGATGGCGAGCATGAGAAGGAAAAGGACGGAACAACACAGTCTGCGCATCGGGTCTCCGTGGGGGGCAAAGCGGTTTTGATGGCAAGATATGGATTGGACTATTTGCACGGAAGCGGAAATGCGGTGCGCGAGCTAGTTCTTTTTTTCATATCCCGAGGGCCCACTTTCTTTCTTTCTTTCAGAAAGAAAGAAAGTATTTAAAGACGATTTTACATTCCTTTAAACCGCTGTCAATAAAGTTTTTTAAGGCCTGCCGGGGGGAATCGGAAGAGAGAATCCACGGGTGACCGGGGAGGCATGGTCAATTCAAATTGAAGTTCAGCAGGCGGGTTTCTGCGACCTCAAGAGCGGTCTTCAGCGCGCCCAGCAGCGCTGCATCTTCACCGCAAAGGCTCAGGCGTACTCGAATCCGGCCGGAGTCATGTTTCTGCAGCTGGAGTTGATGGGATACAGCATCGAAAAGTTGCTGCGAGCGCCCAAATGCGCCGCCCAACACAATCAGGGTGGGATCGAGAAGTACAGAAATATTGGCGATCACATCAGAAAGGGCTTTGGCTGCGGTCTCAATCACCTTGACAGCCAATACATCTCCCGCCTCCGCAAAAGCGATGATCTCCCCAGCAGTCGCGGGTTCCCGGGCAGCCCTGGACATTCCGCGCCATGTTTCCTCCATGCCTTTGCCACCCGCCACCCGTTCCAGGGGGCCCGGCCCCTGGGAAGAGAATGGACCGCGCGGAGCGCCCGGTACCTGCATATATCCAATTTCGCCTGCACTTCCGGTCGCTCCCCGGTACAGCATGCCGTTGATGAAAATGCCGGCGCCAACACCCTCTCCGACGTCCAGAAACACAAAGTGATCTTCGCCCTTGGCGGCGCCGTACGCCCGTTCTCCCAACGCATGCAAATTCGCTTCGTTGTCTACGATTACAGGTACTTCAAAAGCGTTCTCTAACAATTTTTTCAGCGGGATATCGCCCCAGTCTTTGAGAAATGGCGCGAAGATGAGATTACCGCTACTGGCGTCAATAATCCCGGGGGCCGAGGCGCAAATCGCATACAGCTTCCTCTTCGCAATGGAGTGGCGCTTCAACAATCGTTCCACCCCGGCGACAAGCGTATGAACAACTTTGTCCGGAGTTTTCCGCGAAGGTAAACGCGAATCCCACTGCGCAATTCGGTTTCCCTGCAAATCGGCCAACACCACTCTGATTCCCGAATCCTTGATTTCCAGACCTGCGACACAGAGGTAGGCTTGATTCAACGACAACTTATCCGGTGGCCGGCCGCCATCAGATTCTCCAAAGCCCACTGAAATAACCAGCTCCCTCTGCTCCAGATACTCAATGACTCTGGATACTGTAGGTCCGCTGAGGCCTGACAGTCTGACCAGATCTGCCCTCGAGCACGGGCTGTTGGCACGGAGCAGTTGGTATAACTCGCGCACATTGATATGGCGCAGGCTGGTTGGCCGGGATGCTTCTTCTGCCGGGATTGGTACCTTGCGCTTTGGCGCACTTCTTCTACGCAACGCTTTCCTCCCTGTTGGTTAGCAAAGGGGTCGTTAGAACCATAGCAGAGATCTCTCAGACAGGATCTGGCCGGCAATTAAAGTAACCACCTGGGGTTGCCGATATGAGTTCTGAGTCGCACGTTCATAAACCTGCGTCGCCAGAATCTATGAAGGGCATCCTATTCAACTTGCTGCAAGATGTGGTCATCAGCAATCACGGCGAAGACACATGGGACCAGCTACTGACCGCTGCGAAACTGGAGGGGGCGTATACCTCGTTGGGCAGCTACCCTGACGAGCAGATTCAGGAACTTGTCGCGGCTGCCTCGAGCATGCTCGGCATGAACTCCTTCGATGTCCTACGCTGGTTTGGTCAGCAAGCAATCCCCCTACTCTTCGATCGTTACCCTGGATTCTTCAGCTCCCAGCCTTCCGCCCGCCGGTTCGTTTTGAGCGTCAACAGCATTATTCATCCCGAGGTGCGAAAAATTTATCCGGGCGCAAATGTTCCCACGTTCGAATTTCGCGATGCAGCGGACGGCGGGCTCATAATGGGCTATCTCTCCCCCCGGCGGTTGTGTGCCATGGCCCAAGGATTTATCGAGGGGACCGCCACCCACTACGGCGAGACGGCGATTTGCGAGCATCGGGAATGCATGCACAAAGGAGATAAAAAGTGCCTCTGCCACATTTCCTTTTCGTCCGACCGGAGCCATTAAATCGTGGGCTCTGCTGCGGAGGATTTCGCGCAAGAGACGCAGAAGTTGAAGCGTCGCTCAGAACGCGACCGCACGGCCCGTCTCGAAGCCGAGGCTATCGCTGAACGCGGGCTAAGGGAGCTGTACGAGAAGAAGGTACAGATTGAACTCCTGGGCGAGATTGCCGTCGCCGCCAATGAATCAACCTGTGTTGAGGATGTGCTGCGGTTCGCACTGGCAAAAATCTGCCTGACCACCGGCTGGACTTTAGGCCACGCTTACATCGTCAGGCCGGTCGGCGACGGAAAGCGATTGGTCTCCAGCGGCATCTGGTACGGCTCAGAGACTGAATGTACTCGAGCGTTCCGTGATGCCACCGAAACTATGTCGTTCGATCCGGATATTGGCTTGCCTGGAAGGGTGCTCTCAACTGGAAAGCCGTCCTTGATTCCCGATCTTTCTGCGGACACCAATTTCCCCAGAGCCGAAGCCGCGCGCCTTGGAGGTCTAAGAGCAGGCTTCGCCTTTCCGGTGGTTGCGGGCAGTGATGTTGCGGCTGTTCTGGAGTTCTTTGCCAACACCGCGCAGGCCCCGGACGGCTTCTTCCTGCAACTGATGGCGCAGATTGGCACTGTGCTGGGAAGAGTGGTGGAGCGAAGCCGTTTGAGCCGGATCGTCGAGGATCGAACCAGGAATCTGCAGGACGAGATCATTGAGCGTCAGCATGCAGAAGAAGCCGCAGAAGCAGCCAATCGCACAAAAAGTGAATTCCTGGCGAACATGAGTCACGAGATCCGTACACCGCTCAACGGCGTCATCGGCATGACCGACATCGTGCTCGACACAGATCTCACTTCCGACCAGCGTGAGTGTCTCGAAACCGTCAAACGATCGGCAGATTTATTGCTCATCCTGGTCAATGACATCCTCGACTTTTCGAAAATCGAAGCGGGAAGGATCGAACTGGAAGCGATCGGCTTCGACCTTCGCGATTGCGTGGAAGATGCTCTAAAGATGTTCGCTGTGCGCGCCCGCAAAAAGGGGCTGGAATTGCTTTGTGACATCGCACCCACCCTGCCGCAGATGGTGCGAGGTGACTCTGGCCGGCTGCGACAGATCCTCCTGAACCTGGTGAATAATGCGATCAAGTTCACAGACAGCGGCCAGGTCGCGCTGAAAGCTGAACTTGAGGGCAGGCAGCAGGACGAACTCACCATTCGTTTTACCGTTTCAGACACCGGTATTGGAATCCCGGTACAGCACCAGGAATCCATCTTCTCGCCCTTTACCCAGGCGGACTCCTCGACAACGCGAAGGTACGGAGGCACTGGTCTTGGCCTCACCATATCGACCCGGTTGGCCTCGATGATGGGGGGGAGACTCTGGGTGGAGAGTGAGCTCGGACGAGGCTCCCGTTTCTGTTTTCTCGTGCGCATGGAGGCGCTCGAGAAAACAACAGAACCTGGCATCATCGCAGCCTCCGGGTCTTTGCGTGATGTGCGGATTCCAATAGTCGATGATAACCAAACCAATCGCGCGATCACCTCGCCCAGCAGAGAGCTCCGCATCCTGTTGGCTGAGGACAATCGTGTGAACCAAACGGTGGCGTCGCGGCATTTGGCAAAGTTGGGCCACACTCTGGTGATGGCCAATAATGGCCAGGAAGCCATTGATCTGCTCCAGCAACACACCTTCGACCTGGTGCTGATGGACGTTCAGATGCCGGAACTGGACGGCTTCTTAGCGACAAAAAGAATTCGCGAGCATGAGAAATCAACCCATGGGCACATACCGATCATCGCCATGACCGCACATGCCATGAAAGGGGACCGGGAGCGCTGTCTTGCCGCAGGCATGGACGGGTACGTCACCAAACCCCTCAATCCCGAGGAGGTGGCGGCGGCCATCCTCACCGTACTCCATGAAGCGCGGGAAGGAGACAACGCTACGAACGTCGATAAGGACAGGGCAAAGATGAAGCAAGTAAGCGAAGTGCCCTGGAATATGTCTAAGACCCTGGAGCAGCTCGGTGGCGATGTGACTCTTTTTCAGGAGGTCATGGACATCTTTCTCGCCGAAGCTCCGAAACACCTGGCAGCCTTGCGGCTTGCCGTGGAAAAGGGGCAAGCGGAAACAGTCGAGACCACTGCTCACACCCTGAAGGGAGAGCTTGGTTATCTGGGCATACCAGAGATATCGCAAAGGGCCAGCCAAATTGAAGAAATGGGACGTTCGAAGAACGTCAGTGGTGCGGCCAATCTTCTGGCGCAATTCGAAGCCGATATCAACGGCTTGTTTACTGCAATACGCAGTGCAAAAGCCTTGGCGTGGAACCGCACCTGACCGCTGTTCGTCGCTCGGGACGGCGAACCGGTGGAATGAGTGTGCGGTCAGCCCTTCGACGATGATTCCTCAATTCTCCTTCATCTTTTCCAGAAGGATCTCTCGCAGCCTTCCCAGTTGGAAGATTTGCCATCTTGTGTCACCGTACGTTCTACGGAGGCTGTGGAATGGTGGTGGGTCGCTCGCTCCTGTTGTTCTCTGCTTTGCTTCTCAATCTCTCTGCGTGGCCGGCTCCGGCCCCACCAGCGAATCCTGCGGCGGTGCCGGCGTCGGTGCCTGCCGCCGTGATCGACCAGCGCATTAAGGCTGAGATTCAGGGCTTTCCCGGCAGCGTCAGCCTGTATGCGGAAAACCTCGACAGCGGTATCAGCTACGCACTCCGCGCCGACGCACCTGTCCCCACCGCCAGCACCATCAAGCTTCCGATTATGGTCGAGCTTTTTGCCCAAGCGAGCGAGGGAAGGCTCGATTGGAACCAGAAGCTGGTGCTCACCGATCGGGACAAAGTCTCCGGCAGCGGCGTGCTCACGGAGCTCTCCGCGGCAGACGCCTTACCCATACGCGACCTGATGCACCTGATGATCGTGGTCAGCGATAACACGGCGACTAACCTGATTCTCGACCGCATCGGGGGAAATGCAGTAAATGCTCGCATGGCTCAGCTGGGCCTAAAGCAAACCGCCGTCATGCGCAAAATCATGCAAGCCAGGCTCTTTCCCGATCCCCACGCCACGCCCCATCCTGAGGGAGTAACGGACGAGGGCAAGAGGCCGGGAAATGATCAATGGGGTACGGGAAGAAGCTGTCCCCGCGACATGGTCCTTCTTCTTGAAAAACTCTACCGTGGTGAGTTGGTGAGCAAAGCGGCTTCCGCCGAGATGATCGCCGTGCTCAAACGCCAGCACGACCATGACGGCGTGGGCAGGGATATGACCAACACGGTCATCGCCAGCAAGTCCGGTGCGCTGGACCACTTGAGAAGCGATGTGGCCATCGTCTACTCCCCGCACGGGCCAATAGCTATGGCGGTTACCGTAAATAATATTCCCCAAGTCGACTATGGAGTCGACAATCCGGGCAATCTGCTTATCTCCAAGCTCTCCGGGATACTTGTGGAAGAATTGGCGCCCGCTAAGTAGCACAAGACAAACGCTTGTTATGCCGAACGTTTTCCGGCTTGGATGAAAATTGCGACAAAAAAAGTGCTGTTTTTGGAGTCGTTCTCGCTTGCATTGTTGTCAGGCTATGGTTATAGTGCAACTACCGATCTTCATAATGGTCGATTAGAAAGCAAACCCTTAGACGAGTTGCTGGCAGTTGTACAAGTAGGGCCCCTGTAAATCTTTGGAGGCGAGTATGAGACGTTTTACCTTATGGGGCGTAGCCCTCGTAATGGCCCTTGGGCTGTGTAGCGCCAGCCAACCCCTGTTAGCTCAAGGGATCACCGCCAGTATTACCGGCACAGTCGAAGATTCCGCCGGAGCGGCTCTCAACGACGCCACGATTACGGCCAGCGACACCGAGCGCGGTACGGCCATCACCACCAAATCAGGTCAGGGTGGTGTGTTTACCTTCTCCAATCTTCCCATCGGCACCTACGAAGTAAAGGCAGAGGCGGCAGGTTTTGACACCGCTGTTGAGCCGCCCATCACCCTGGTGCTCAATCAGGTCGCGCGACTCAATTTCAAAATGAAGGTGGGCGCGGTTACCAACACCGTGCAGGTGAGTTCCGAAGCCCCGCAGCTGCAGGCGGATACCACCCAGGTCAGCACCCTGATCGATTCCAAGACCATCACCGGTATTCCGTTGGCGACCCGTAACTATGTCGAGCTGACCCTGCTGTCGCCCGGCAGCGTTACCGTGGATAACTCCACCCTTAATAACGGGGATAACGTCAATAGCGGCGGCCGTCCGTACATCAATGGACACCGTGAGCAATCCAATAACTTCATTCTGGACGGTATGGACAACAACCAGACCTCCGAAAATGACTTGGCTGTTACCCCTTCGCCCGACTCCATTCAGGAGTTCAACGTCATCACTGCCAACGCCCCGGCTGAGTTCGGTAACTTTTCCGGTGGCATCATCAATGCCTCTATCAAGTCCGGCACCAACCAGTTCCATGGCGATGCCTGGGAGTTCTTCCGCAACAACGTCCTCAATGCCAACCAGTGGGAAAACAAATTCCTTGGACCTGGCGCCGAATTGCCGAGAGAGGCTCTGCGCTGGAATATGTTCGGGGGAACCGTTGGCGGTCCGATCCTGAAAGACAGGCTATTCTTTTTCTTCGACTATCAAGGACAGCGCTTCGATCACCCCACGACCAGCTCGAACATGACGGTGTTCACCAACCAGGAACGGACCGGCGATTTCTCCCAGCTCACGACCCAGTTGAAGAATCCGGTTACGGGCGCGCCTTATGTGGGCAACCAGATTCCCTTGGCTCAGATAAATCCTGTCGCCGCTGCTCTGTTCGCCAACAGCTTCTATCCCAAGCCAATCAATGGCAACTTGACCAACAACGCGATCAACCAAACCAACTCGGCCTTCAATGCCGATCAGGGCGATGCCAAGGTTGATTGGAATATCACGCAAAGGGATCGCCTCTCCGCCCGTTACACGCAGGCATACCAGAACGACCCCGCGACCAACTCGCAGCTGATCCTGGGCAACACCTATACCAAGGTCCCAATACACAATACTGTCGGAACCTGGACCCACACCTTAAGCCCCAACATATTGAACGAAGCCCGTGTCGGGGCATCCTGGATCACGATTCTTAGCGGAGCCAGCTTCACCCCGAGCATCGGTAATCTGGGCACAGAGCTAGGGATTGCCAATGCCAATACAGTCGGGCCCGGCCTGCTGTTGCTCGGTTTCGACGGCGGCACCGCTCCCTCGCCCGGCGGCTCGGGCACACTCAGCAACGTCGGCAACAACATCATCAATCAGAATTTCGCCGACACCGTGATCCAGTTCGATGACGGTTTGGTCATCACCCACGGCAAGCACGTCTTCAAGGCGGGTTTCCAGATGTGGCGGTTCCGGATCAACACCTTCTATAGCGGCAACAGCGGTGAGTATGGTTCCATCTTGTTCGCGGGCAATTTCACCGGTGATCCAGCAGGCGACTTTTTCACCGGCTATCCGGAAGCAACCGGTAAGGGTGTCAGCACCGGCGGCACCTGGCACCAGTTTGCCTGGAGATTCGGCGGCTACGGTCAGGATGACTGGCGTGTTACCCCGACTCTGACCCTGAATCTTGGGTTGCGCTACGAAGCAACTACTCCCTGGGTGGAACTTCACAACCTCCAGGACAACCTGGATCTGACCACCGGAGCCCTGGAGTACGCAGGTGTGGACGGCAACAGCCGCTCCCTCTATAACTCTGTATACGGACTGCCGGCCTTCCAACCCCGCATCGGCTTCGCCTGGTCCCCGGCCGCTTGGCAGGGCAAGACGGTCCTCCGCGGTGCTTACACCATCTCGTCTTATCTGGAAGGAACCGGCACCAACCTGCGCCTTCCGCGCAATCCACCGTTCACCCCAGCCGAAGTCACTGCTACCTATCTCACTCCCACTTACCAGACCCAGGAAGGTCCTGGCGGTGCGGTCCCGGGCGATCCGTTTGCGGGGGCTGTCATGTATGTTTGGGACAAGAAGGTGCAACCTGCCATGGATCAGCAGTGGAACCTGACCATGCAAAGCCAAGCCGGCCGCGACTTAACCTTTTCGGTCGGTTACGTTGGTAGCCACGATACGCACTTGATGGTGCCCACACCCTACTTACAGGGTACACTCAATAACGGCGTGGTCGGGCCTAGTCTCTACTTCCGGGACAATCCCACTTTGATCAACGATCTTTCTCAGGTATCTGGAACCGCTTCCACAGGTTTCACCACTTACAACGCACTTCAGGCTGTATTACAAAAGCGCGTTTCCAATGGCCTTGAGGGGCAGGTTGCTTACACCTGGTCCCATTGCCTGACCAACAACAGCGGATACTATGGAACCTGGGGCGCAGCGACGCAGGGGTCGCCTTCCTCGCCGTACTACCAGAATCTGTACAATCCTCACGGCGACTACGCCAGTTGCTACTCTGACTCCAGCAGCATCGTCGCCGCCTATGCCACTTACGATCTGCCGGTTGGCCACGGTAGGGCGTTCGGCAACAACATGAATTCTGTCGCCAATGCCGTGGTCGGCGGTTGGACGGCTTCCACCATCATGTCCTTTCACACCGGCTTTCCTCTGGCGGTTTCCACCGGGACCGACAGCTCAGGAACCAACGGACGCGGCCCGCGACCCAATTGCGGACTGACACAAACCCTCGGTCGTCAACCCAGCATTATCGGCGGAGCGTTTCAAGGCTATCAATGGGAGAGTCCGAATGGGTACTCAATACCACCGACTGGAACCTTTGGCACTTGCCCGGCGGAAGGTCCCGACAGAGGACCCGGGTACACCGATACTGACATCGGGCTGGTGAAAGCCTTCCACCTGACCGAAGCCAGGTACTTCGAGTTCCGGGGCGACTTCTTGAATACCTTCAACAACGTCCAATTGGGGGCTCCTTCAGTTAGCTACCCAAGTGCAACCTTCGGTTTGACGAGCCACTCGCAGCCCGCAAGGCAAATCCAATTCGCGCTGAAGTTCTACTTCTAAGGCAGTTTCGCAATTACTGGGGCTTGATAAAGATCGCGAGGTGTGGTTTTCCTTGGGAGAAAACCACGAAGGGCGACGTGGCTTCGGTCTAGACCAATTGCGAAACTGCTGTAGCGTCCTGATAAACTCAGGGGCAGACGCTGTTCCACCAGCGTCTGCCCCTTTTCTATTGGTAGGTGAATGTCGCGTACATTGTTTAAGTTGGGTCCCCCGATCTGCTTGGTATTCGCAGTCGGCTTCTCCGCCCTGGCGCAGGTTTCGAGCAAGACGGCAGCCGTTGCCCCCGCAGCCGCCGAGCACGCCGCGTCGCTGGCCGAGAGTGGCCATTGCGCCGAGGCCTTACCCCTGCTGTTGAAGTCTGCTCACGTCGCCGACAAAGAGCTGCAGAAGAGAATTGGACTCGACGGCGTGCGCTGTGCCACCGTGCTGCAGCAGCAAGATGCGCTGTTTGAGTTCCTGCGCAACTTGAGCCGGCAGTTTCCCCATGATCCCGAAGTGTTGTATGTCTTGACGCACGCTTTTTCCGATCTATCTACTCACGCTGCGCGAGAGCTGGCCACCACTGCTCCGAATTCGGTTCCTGCCCTCGAAATGGATGCGGATGCAAGCGAGATGCAGGGTAAGTGGGACCAGGCCGAAAAGGACTATCGCAAGATACTGGAGCAAAATCCGCGCTATCCGGGTATTCACTTCCGCCTGGCGCGCTTATTGCTGTCCAAGCCCAACCCAACGCCGGATTTCGCTGAGCAGGCAAAGAAAGAGCTGCAAGAGGAACTGGCCATCGATCCCTCCAACGCCGGTGCCGAATACGTCCTCGGCGAGTTGGCGCGTCAGGCCCAGGATCTACCCGCCGCGGAACAGCATTTCTCCAAGGCCACGCAGCTCGAGCCTAACTTCGCCGATGCCTATCTTGGTCTTGGCATGTCGCTCTTAGGGGAGAAGAAGTACGCGGAGGCCGTGGCTCCTCTGGAAAAAGCGGTCAAACTGCAGCCCGGCAATCCGGCCGGACACTACAGCCTGGCGACCGCCTACTCCCGCACCGGACGCAAAGAAGATGCGGATCGCGAATTCGCTCTACAGCAGCAGGCCACGGACCACGCGGGCGGACAGGGAGCCCAGAATCCGCAGTGACCGGCAATTGCCTCGAGCTATCTCGCCGGCACTTTCTTAGGGCCCTGGCAGGCGCCACCGGATCCGTTGCACTCAGTCGCTTCGCTCGTGCTGCAACGGCCTATCCCTTCGAAGAAGTGCCGTCCTCCACCAGCCACATCACCTGGGTACACACCGCCGGCAAGTCTCAGGAGAAGTACCTTCCGGAAACTACCGGGGCAGGCTGCGCCTTCCTCGACTACGACAACGACGGATGGATGGACATTTATCTAGTCAACAGCGGTAAGTGTGACTTCTACGATCCCAATCCGCCCTTGCGCAATGCACTCTATCGTAACAATCGAGATGGCACTTTCACCGACGTGACCGGGAAGGCGGGCGTCGCTGCCGGCGGCTATGGGCAAGGTGTCGCCGTGGGCGACTACGATGGCGACGGCTTTCCCGATCTGTATGTGACCCAGTACGGAAAGAGCATTCTGTATCACAACAACGGCGACGGAACGTTTACCGACGTTACGGAAAAGGCTGGTGTCGCGGCACCCGGATGGGCGTCGAGCGCGGTGTGGTTCGACTACGACAACGACGGACGGCTGGATCTGTTTGTCTGCAACTTCGTAGAATTCAGCAAATCAAAAAACCTTCCATGCACTGCCTACAACAAGCCTGGATACTGCGTTCCCAAGCTGTACAAGCCGTCCCCCAGCTGGCTCTTCCATAACAACGGCGATGGCACTTTCACTGATGTCAGTGTGTCGTCGGGCATTGCCAGGCACCTGGGCAAAGCCTGGGGAGTGGTCGCTACCGATCTCAAGAACGATGGCCGGATGGACCTCTTCGTCGCCAACGACACGACGGCGAACTTTCTCTTCATGAATCGAGGCAATGGGAAGTTCGAAGAGATAGCCGCCATGGCAGGCGTGGGATTCAGCGAAAATGGAAAAGCCCGTTCGGGGATGGGTTTGGATTCGGCAGATGTCAATCAGGACGGCTGGATGGATCTCTTCGTGGCCAACCTCGACCACGAGAGGTTTTCCCTCTACCAGAACAATCGCGACGAAACATTTGATGATCAGGCCGACAAGACAACGATCGGTGCGGCGACCCGCCTGATGAGCGGCTGGGGGCTGAAGTTTTTCGACTACGACAACGATGGCAATCTCGATCTCTTTCTGGCCAACGGTAATCCCGACGACCTGATCGAAACCATGCAAAAGGATGTGACTTACCGCGAGCCGCTGCTGCTGTTTCATAACGATGGCAAAACACTGCAGAATGTAAGCGCGGAAAGCGGCCCGATCTTTGCCCGCAATCTCTCCGCCCGTGGACTGGCCATCGGCGACTTCGATAACGACGGCGCCGTGGACGTCCTTATCTCCGTGAACGACGATGCTCCGTTGCTGTTACGCAACACCGCAGCCAAAGACAACCACTGGTTGGGAATCAAGCTGGTGGGCAAGAAATCAAACCGCGACGCCATTGGCGCGCGCGTGACCTATCAGGCTGGCGATCTGAAGCGCAGCAGAGCCAAGGTGGGCGGAGGAAGCTACCTGTCGTCGCATGATCCGCGCATGGTGCTCGGACTCGGCAAGCAGACCAAAATTGACTGGGTGGAAGTGAAGTGGCCGGAGCCCGCCGGTAAAACGGAAAGATTCACCAGCCTGCCCATCGACAAATACATTACCCTCGTCGAGGGCGAGGGCGTCAAGCAGACCTGAGGAATCGGGCTCTATCCTGAGAATTACACTCAACGAGGATTCATGCCCCATCGCCTGAGCTCGCTCGACCTATCTCTGGTAGCCATCTATCTGGCGGGCATCACCCTCTTCGGCCTGCGCTTTCGTAGCAAAGACCGTTCCTTAAAGAACTACTTCCTTGCCGATCGCAAGATCCCCTGGTGGGCCATTGCGCTCTCCATCGTGGCCGCGGAAACCAGCACGCTGACCATCATCAGCGTCCCTGGCCTGGCGTACACCGGAGACTGGGGCTTTCTGCAGATTGTCCTCGGATATCTCCTTGGCCGGATCGTTGTCTGCATCATTTTCCTGCCCCGCTACTTTCGTGGCGAGCTGCTCACCGCCTACGAAGTGATTGGTGAGCGTTTTGGCCCGCGGCTGCATAAACTCACCGCCTTTCTTTTTCTCTTTCTGCGCGCGGCGGCGGAAGGTGTCCGTGTCTTCGCCGTTTCCATTGTGGTGGGCATAGCGATTGGCACCCGAGATGTAACTTCGATCGCCATCATTTGCGTCCTGACCTTGATCTATACCCTCGAGGGCGGAATGGCCGCTGTCATCTGGACCGACGTGGTGCAAATGGCCCTCTATGTCGCTGGGACCATCGTCAGCGTCATCCTGCTGGGACATCGCATCCCGGGAGGCTGGCCCGCGATTCACACCGTGGCCACAGCCGCCGGCAAGCTAACCATCTTCCACTTTGCCTTCAGCCTCAGCCAGACCTATACCTTCTGGGCCGGTCTTATGGGGGGTTGTTTCCTGACCATGGCAAGTCACGGTACCGATCAACTCATGGTCCAACGCCTGCTGGCAGCCAAAAACCTGCGCGAATCGCGCATCGCCCTGCTCAGCAGCGGCGGAGTTATTCTGGTTCAGTTCGCCTTATTTCTCGCCATCGGGACGGGGCTGTACTACTTCTACGGCAGCGCTCCCAACGGTGTGGCTCAGGCGAGTCCCGACCGTGTCTTTCCGGCCTTCATCGTGACCGAGATGCCCCATGGCGTGGCTGGACTGATGGTTGCGGCCATCCTAGCTGCAGCCATGTCGAATCTGAGCGCAGCGGTAAACTCCCTGAGTTCGAGCAGCATGGTGGATTTCTACATGGCATGGAAGCCTAACGCCGATGAACGCGAGCGTGCTCGCTTATCGCGCGTCATGACCCTCTTCTGGGCGGCGCTCCTCTTTGTGCTAGCCTTGCTGTCGCGCGGGGGCGGCCATGTGGTCGAGGTTGGGCTGTCGATCGCCTCCGTTGCCTACGGGGCTCTGTTGGGAGTCTTCCTGCTGGGCACGCTCACCAAAACCGCAACCGAAACAGGAGCCATGATCGGCATGATCGGCGGTTTGGCAACCAATATACTGCTCTGGAAGCAGCCTCATGCATTGCCGCTTACTTTAGGCAAGGCACAGTTCCTGTTTCCAAAAATTGCCTGGACGTGGTTCGTGCTCATCGGATCTCTGCTTACGTTTATTCTGGGTTGGGCCATGAGCAAAATCCTGCCAAAAGACAAGCGTGCTCACACGATCGTCGTGCTGCTGCTGATTTTGCTCGCATCGGCCGCGCCGTTGCATGCGGCGGACGAGCCGGCGTTCCAGCAAATCGATCGCATTATTGCCCTGGGGATCGCCACCAAAAAGTTCCCCGGCGCAGTGGTGATCGCCGGTCACAACGGCCACATCGTCTTTGAAAAGGCCTACGGAAACCGCTCCCTGACGCCCGTACCCGAAGCGATGACCCAGGACACGATCTTCGATGTCGCCTCGTTGACCAAGGTTTTGGCCACCGCGCCTGCAGTCATGCAGCTTTACGAGCAGGGCCGCTTCCGGCTTAATGATCCGGTAGCAGAGTATTTGCCCGAGTTCGCCGTCAACGGCAAGCAGGACATTACCATTCGCCAGCTGCTTACCCACTACTCCGGCCTGCCTCCGGATGTATCGCTCGAAGATACGTGGGCCGGCAAACAGGAGGGATTGCGCCGCGCCTTCGCATCCACGCCGGTTACGGCTCCTGGAGTGCAATTTCGCTACAGCGACATCAACTTCATCGTACTGGGTGCGCTGGTCGAGAAGCTCTCCGGCCTCACCCTCGATCAATACCAGCAGCGCCACCTGGCTCAGCCGCTGGGCTTGGAGCACATGCGTTTTCTGCCTCCTGAAGCGTGGCGCAACCGCATTGCGCCCACGCAGTACGATCATGGCGTCATGCTCCACGGAGTGGTGCACGATCCAACCTCGCGTCGCATGGGTGGCGTCGCCGGCCACGCCGGAATCTTCAGCACCGCCGGCGATGTTGCCATCTACGCACAGAACCTGCTCGATCGGCTTGCCGGCAGGCCGAGCAACTTTCCTCTGCAGCAGCTCACGCTGGAAAAGATGACCACGCCCGGCCAGCCGGCTACCGGCACTGCGCTACGCGGACTCGGCTGGGACATCGAGTCGCCGTTTTCCAGCAATCGCGGCGAGTTGTTCCCCGTCGGCTCCTTCGGCCACACCGGCTTCACTGGAACCTCCATCTGGATGGACCCGTCCAGCGATACTTATGTCGTCTTTATGTCGAACGCCGTTTATCCCAACGGGCCCACCGGCATCAACGCCATCCGCGGGGCAGTTGCCAATGTGGTGGCCGCGTGGGTGAAGATCCACCCGGATAACGGCAGTCTTATTGCCCGGTTGACCGGCTACAACGAATCCATCGCCGGTGAGCGCCTTTGGCACGACCGCAACGGAGCGGTCTCGACCGGCATCGACATGCTGGAGCAGGACGACTTCGCGGAACTTACCACGCTCGCCGCCAAACACGCAGGCGCCTTGCGTGTGGGGCTGCTCACCAACCAGACCGGCCTCGACGCGCACGGCCTGAGAACCATCGACGTTCTGGCTCATGACGCACAAGAAGCGGTTCCCGGACTCAAGCTCAAGCTGCTTTTCAGTCCCGAACACGGCATCAACGGCGCACTCGACAAGGAAGGCATTCAGAATTCGACCGACTCCTCGAGCGGCCTTCCGGTGATTAGTCTTTATGGAGAGCAGCGCCGTCCCTCACCGGCAACGCTGCGCTCGCTTGATGCCGTCATCATCGATCTCGCCGATGCGGGCGTTCGCTTCTATACCTACGAAACCGTAGTCCGCTATTTTCTCGAGGCAGCCGGGCAGACGGGCACCGACATTGTGGTCCTCGACCGTCCCGACCCGCTCGGAGGTGGGTTGGTGCAGGGTCCGCTCTCCGACGCCGGCAGCGAGAGCTACGTCAACGTGGCGCCGATACCGGTGCGCCACGGCATGACCCTGGGTGAACTCGCGCGCTTTCTCAATGGCGAATACAAATTACACGCGTCGCTCAGTGTGATCGCCATGAACGGCTGGCAACGGGGAGACTGGTTTGACGCCACTGGCCTTACCTGGACAAATCCTTCGCCCAATCTCCGCAGCTTGCGCGAAGCAATCCTTTATCCCGCCCTGGGCCTCATTGAAACGACCAATATCTCTGTCGGCCGCGGAACGGACACTCCCTTTGCCTATGTAGGCGCCCCCTGGATCGACGGCCCGGCGTTGGCGCGCGCCCTGAATGCCAGATTCCTGCCCGGAGTGCGATTTGTGCCGGTAAATTTCACGCCGCGGTCGCCTCATCCATATGCGGATCAGCTCTGTCAGGGAATCGAGCTGATCGTAACCGACCGCAACGTGGTCGACTCGCCCGAACTAGGCCTTGAAATCGCAACCGCGCTGCACAAGCTGTATGCGGACAAATTTCAACTGAGCAAGATCAATGTCCTGCTGGCGAATAGGAGCGTGCTCGAAGCCCTTCAAGCAGGGCGCGATCCTCAGCGCATAGCCGAGGACTGGCAGCAGCAACTACAAGTCTTCAGCATCAAGCGAAAACCCTATCTACTCTACTAACCGGACCTCGGATAAAAAAGGGACGGGTGCCCCAGGTTCGCCAAAGCGTACCTGGGCCGAAAACGATGGGGCAAAGCCCCTTCCAGAGCTTTTAGAAAGCGATTTCAGCGAATCCATCGAGTGAAAGCATTCGAAACATTCCATTTTCGTCCCAGGTACGCTGGTGCGAACCTGGGGCACCCGTCCGTTACCGTCGCATTCGTTGCAAGGACAGTTCCGCAGGATGTGGCATTAAGGGCATACTTTAGCGGTGGGTCGTCTATTCGCAATCAGCCTTGTATTGCTGTTGGCCACAGCGCCAGTCTTTTCCCAGTCGCGGAGCAACTACCTGGGCGACGAAGCTTGCCGCGCCTGTCATGCAGCCCAGGTCGAATCATTTCACCAGACCGCGCACTTTCTCACCTCCAGCACCCCCACCGAAAAATCCATCCTGGGCAAGTTCACCCCGGGCGACAACATCCTCAAAACCGTAAACCCGAATCTTTACTTCCAGATGGAGGCTAAGGACGGTGGCTTTTTCCAGACCGCCGTAGCGGGCACGCCTCCCCACACCCATCCACGCACCGAACGCTTCGCGGTGGTGGTTGGCTCCGGCGAAAAAGGACAAACCTACTTATTCTGGGACGAAGATCAGCTCTTTCAGCTCCCGGTATCGTATTGGACCAATCTAGGCTGGGTGAACAGCCCCGGCTATCGCGACGGCTTTGCCGATTTCGATCGCGCTGTCATCCCCCGCTGCCTGGAGTGTCACGCGACCTATTTTCAGGCCCTTCCTCCTCCCTCCAACCGCTATAGCAACACTGCTTTTTCCCTCGGCATCCAGTGCGAAAAATGTCATGGCCCGGGAAGGGAACACGTGGAGCAGGAGAAGTCGAAGCCGCAATCCCCCCCCGCCATACTGAATCCGGCGCGATTTTCCCGCGACCGGCAACTGGATCAGTGCGCCTGGTGCCACGCCGGCCACGGCCGGCAGCTGCTGCCTTCGTTCTCCTACCTTCCCGGAGAGCCGCTGGACAAGTACATTCAATTTCCCCCGGCTGATCCCAAGACGCCGCTCGATGTGCATGGCAACCAGGTCGGGATGCTACAGCAGAGCCGTTGCTTCCGCGAGTCTGCCATGACCTGCCTCACTTGCCACAACGTGCACGCCCCGCAGCACAATCTGGCTGAGTTCTCCCAGCGCTGCCTGAGCTGCCACAAACCGGACTCCGCAACTTTCGCCAAGCCGGATCACAAAGTCTCAGACAACTGCGTTGATTGCCACATGCCCAAGCAGGAGACCAACCTGATCGTCTTCAACTTTGCCGGCAAGCAGGTACGGCCGCAGATGAGGAACCATTGGATCAAGGTGTATTGACCCTATTTTCAACACAGATACCGCCTAAGATTCCCTGAAAATCCCCAAGCAAACCCGGGAAAACCACGCTATAGTTTGGATGGCAAATCTCACGACCTGCTCAGGCGTGGCAAAAATAGACTCACATGCAAGCCGCGTAACGGTGTACGCGGGCGATGATGCGGATGAACCGATGGGACAGTTCTATCGCCCCACGGCCCCATCGCCGGCGCGCGCCAAAATGACGCAGGACAGCGCATCGGAACGGAGCACCGCACGCCGGCCCGCTCAGCCGGCCGGCGGCGATGACGACGACCGCGAAGAAGACGCCTTTCTGCGCGCACGGCGCCGCGTCCCTGTCCGCCGCGGGCTCATTCCCGCCAGCCGTAGGGCCCGCATCGTCGTCGTGGCAGTAGTCGTCTTCGCCATCGTCGCGCTGCTCTTGCTGGGCATTGGCATTCGCAACTTTTTCCGTGACGATCCCCGCTTCCGCATCGCCTCCTCTTCCTCCATCCAGATCATGGGCAACAGCCAGGTAACGCGCCCCGAGCTCCTCTCCGTTTTCGGTTCCGACCTGGGCCGCAATATCTTCTACATTCCGCTGCGTGTGCGCCGCGCCTCCCTGGAAGATCTGCCGTGGGTGGAGCATGCCACGGTCATGCGCCTGCTGCCTGACCAGTTGCGGGTAGCCATCGTCGAACGCACGCCGGTTGCGTTCGTGCGCCACGGCAACACCATCGGCCTGGTAGACGCCCACGGAGTGCTCCTGCAACTGTCGCCCGCAGCGATGGCTGCTAAGCACTACTCCTTCCCCGTGGTCACTGGGATCTCCGACAAGGATCCGTTATCGGTGCGCGCCGCGCGCATGCATCTGTTCCAGCAATTTGTCACTGACCTTGACTCCGGCGGGAGCAAAGTTTCCACCCAGCTGAGCGAGGTTGACCTCTCCGATCCAGAAGACATCTGGGCCCTGCTGCCGGCCCAGGGCTCCGATATCCAGGTACACTTCGGCGATTCCGATTTCCTCGCCCGTTACCGCAGCTACCAGCAGCATCTGCCCGAGTGGCGGCAGCAATATCCTCATCTGGCGTCGGTCGACATGCGCTATGAGAACCAGGTGGTGCTCGATATGTCCCAGCAGGCGTCGGGGCAGGATGGGGCAGCCTCCACCCCGCACCAGGCCGACACAGGGGAAACAAAACACGCCGGGCACCCAGCGCCAAAGCCGGCCGCAAAATCGCTCAAAGCGGGAAAAGCCAAGGGTTGATGAGCCAGAAGAGCGAAGAACTCCTCACGGTATTGGATGCCGGCAGTTCCAGGATTCGGGTCCTGGTAGCCGAGCTGCATGAAGGCGCACTGCGCTATCGGGCGCACAGCGTGGTGAATGCCGAGGGCATGCGCAAGGGGCTCATCAGCGATCTGCAGCCCGCCAGCAGGGCCTTCAACCTCGCCGCTACGGAAGCCGAGAAGATGGCCAATGCAGTCATCGCCAATTGTGTCGTTGGCCTGGGCGGTCCCCACGTGCGCGGCGTCAACAGCCAGGGCGGCATCAGCCTGGGAAACCGGCTCCGCGAAATTACCCGCGAGGATGTACGCGCCGCTGTCGACCGCGCGCGCTCCGTCTCCCTGCCCGCCGATCGGGAAATTATTCACTTATTGCCGCAACAGTTTATTCTCGACGAGCAGCCGGGCATCCATGACCCCGTCGGTATGGTGGGCAACCGGTTGGAGGTGAACCTGCACATCTCCACCTGTTCGGCCAGTGCCGCGCAAAGCGTGGTTACCTGCGCCAACAAGGCTGGTTTGGAAGTTTCAGACACCGTGTTTGAGGCCATCGCCGCCGCCGAAGCCACCGTCTCGGCGGACGAGCGCGAACTCGGCGCCTGCCTGCTCGATATCGGTGCTGCCTCCACGGAACTAGTAGTCTTCTTTGAAGGTGCGGTGGCCCACACCGCCGTAGTGCCCCTGGGCGGCGACCACTTTACCAATGATCTTGCGGTGGGCCTGCACATGTCGGTGCAGGAAGCGGAAGCCATCAAGCTGGACTACGGGCATTGCGTGGTGACCTCGGTACCTTCCTCCAGCGAACTGGAGTTGATCGCCGGCGGAAACCAGGTGATCCGCACCATCAAGCAACGTTACCTGAGTGAGATTCTTGAACCGCGCGCCCGCGAGCTCTTCCACCTAGTGCGGGAGAATCTGCGTCAGGGCGGCGTGCTTGGCGCCCTCGGCGCGGGCTGCGTGCTCACCGGCGGCGGCGCTCGCCTGGCCGGCTTGCTGGAGGTAGCAGAAAGCTTGTTGCGCGTTCCAGCGCGCCTCGGTTATCCTGTGCCGCTCTCCAGGATGCCGGACGAATTGATACAGCCGGAATTTTCTACCGCCATAGGAATGCTGCTGTATACCCATCGCACCAGCGTGCTGCGGGCGGCGGAGGATCAGGGCCTGCGGGCCAAGCTGCGCGCCATATTCGCAGGCAGTTTGTAAGTTGCATAACGGCAAGATCGAAGTAGGATACGAGAATGGAGCAGAACCCGATGAATCTTTCCGACGAAATACGGATCCACTACAACGATGAAATCGCTCGCGGAGCGAAGATCAAGGTCATAGGCGTTGGCGGCGGTGGCGGCAATGCCGTGAATCGCATGATTGCGGCCAAGCTGGAAGGCGTCGAGTTCATCGTGGCCAATACGGATGTGCAGGCGCTCCAGCTCTCCCAGGCGCCGGTCAAGCTGCAATTGGGCGTCAAGCTGACCAGCGGACTGGGCGCCGGAGCCAATCCGGATGTGGGCAGGCGCGCGGCCCTGGAAGACTCGGAAAAAATCATCGAAGCCCTGGAAGGCGCAGACATGGTCTTTGTCACCGCCGGCCTGGGCGGCGGCACCGGCACCGGCGCTGCTCCTGTCATTGCCTCGTTGGCCAGCGAAATGGGCGCCCTCACCGTCGCCGTAGTCACCCGTCCCTTCGGCTTTGAAGGCAAGCGCCGCATGCAGCAGGCGGAACGCGGCATGGAAGAGCTGCTGGAAGGCGTCGACACCATGATTGTCATTCCCAATGAAAAACTGCTGGCCGTGGCCAAGGACGCCGGCTTCTTCGAGTCCTTCCGCATTGCGGATGACGTTCTGCTTCAGGGGGTGCAAGGCATCTCTGACATCATCACCATCCCCGGCATCATCAACCGCGACTTCGCCGACGTAAAAACCACCATGGCCGGCATGGGCTACGCGGTCATGGGGACGGCTGTACGCAGTGGCGACAACCGCGCCATCGCCGCCGCCCAGGCAGCCATGGCCTCTCCGCTGCTGGAAGCGGGCGCGATCGACGGCGCCCGGGGCATCCTGATCAACATCAGCGGGTCCAGTACATTGAAATTAAGCGAGGTGAATGAAGCCTCTACCCTGATCCAGAACGCGGCTCACGAAGACGCCAACATCATCTTCGGTGCGGTTTTGGACGAGTCCATGGGCGACCAGGTAAAAATCACCGTCATCGCCACCGGCTTTCGTCAGGATCAGATGGGCCGCCGCCAACGCGCGGCCGGTGACTCGGCAGTGCCCCGCGTTTCGCTCCAGGAGCGGTCCTCTGTTCCCCGCTTCGCCAGCGAAGAGCTTGCTGAGCAGGAATTTACGCCCCTCTTTGAGTCGCGCAAATCGGCCGAGAATCCCGCGGCCGCCGAGAAGCTTGCGGTCAAGGAAGCGCCTGCGGAACCGGCCTCCTTCGCCCTGGAGCCTGAGCCAGTCCTGATCGAAGAGATGCCAGAGCCGCCCCGTTCCGCCCCGGCAGCCAAGGCCCCTGTGATGCCCGCTCTTAACATCAATTTCGACGAGCCATTTGAAGAGGAGTACGCCCGGTTGATTCCCAGCAAACCAGCCGAGGAGCGCGCCGCTTCCGCCGGAAGTGAAGCCAACACGAATCGAACCGACGCGGAACCGCATCTTGACAATTTAGATATACCCGCTTTTTTGCGGCGGCCTGTGAATTGAACGTCCGCGGGTACTGATTTCCGCGCCTCCTGGCCGGAAACGCTGCACTCTTTTATGTAGGGTAGATGGGAAACTGCTTAGTTGTTACGGGCGTGTACCCAATTGTGGTACGGACACCACGAAGACTTTCTTGGAATATGGAAAAGCGGACAGACTTTATGGCAAATTAGGGTTTAATAAGGTTAGGTTCGCGGCAGGGAATCGAGGGTCCTTTCGTGGCATTCGGCTCTGTGGTGGTTTGGTTACTGGAGTGCCCGGCTCTCCGGGCAAGTCTCATAGTTTGATTTAATGCCATGGTTTCGAGAGGACATTACGCGGTGAACAGACAATTTCTTCGGCGCATCACTCACTTTGCACTTGTCGTTGGTCTGGCCTCCGCTGCCTTTGCGAAACCTGCCCATGCTCGTCCCACCCATCCAACCCATCACGCCCACGCTGCGCATGTACAGGAAACCGCGCATGCTCGCCGGCACATGGCGCAGTTGCAGCATACTCACCCGGTGGATACGTTGGTCACGGTTCACACTCGATCAGGGCATGTCCGCCATGCGGTTCTGGTGCGTCACCGTTCTTACGAGCATTTCTCTGCCAGCTCCTTTACTGACTCCGACATCACCCAGGGCGACGTGACTGCGGGAGAAGATCCCGTGGTCCGGCAGGCGGCGATCGACGCTCTGGGCAACATGTATGGCACCGTGGTAGCCATCGACCCCAGCAACGGCCGCATCCTGGCCATGGTGAACCAGAAGCTTGCCCTTTCCAGCGGTGCCGAGCCTTGTTCGACGATTAAGGTCTCGGTTGCGCTGGCTGCCCTGGAAGAGGGCATCGTCACCAAGGACACCCCGGTAAACCTGGGCGGTCGCTTCCACATGGACATGACCGAGGCCCTGGCCCACTCCAACAACCTTTATTTTGAGACCATTGGCCGTCGTCTCGGCTTCGAGCGGGTTCGCCACTACGCCAATACCTTCGGCCTGGGCGAGCTGGCCGGCTGGAACATACCCGGCGAGCAGCTGGGCATCTATCCCGAGCAGGTACTGCCCGAGAGCGAGGGCGGGGTTGGCCGCATGTGCTCCTTCGGTCAGGGTATCTCGATGACCCCGCTGCAGTTGGGCGCTTTGGTGGCGTCGATTGCCAACGGCGGAACGCTCTATTATCTGCAGCATCCGACCACGCCGGAAGAGGTGGCCAACTTCCAGCCCCGCGTGAAGCGGACGTTGGATATCGGCAACCTGATCCCGGACGTTACTGTTGGCATGGAAGGCGCGGTCGATTACGGCACTGCGCGCTCGCTGCACGCCAGCTTTAACCAGCTTCCGATTCTCGGCAAGACCGGTACCTGCTCCAACAACGGCACCCGTTACGGCTGGTTTGCTTCTTTCGCCAATACCTCGCACGGGCGCATCGTCACCGTCTTCTTCCTGGAGGGCGGCCGTCCGACCTTTGGTCCCAAGGCCGCGGCGTTGACCGGTGTCTTCTACCGCAACCTCTGGGACCACAGCTACTTCGCAGACAAGATGCCGGTTGAGACAGAAACCAACACCGCCCAAACCGTCAGCCAATAACAGCAAAACCTAAGCTGAACAGAAGGGCCTCCCCACCGGGGAGGCCCTTTTCTTGCACGTAGCGAAACCACTGTTGCTTCCTGCCACCAAGCCCAGCCACCTGGACGGGTGCCCCATGTTCGCGTTTTCGCGTACATGGGTTGAACAAGATAGGCGAAGCCCTCTCCTTCTTCTTTTCCTGTAAGTAGGTGGAGACCTGTGGTGAAAGCATTGGAAAACAGGTCCTGTTTAACCGATGTACGCAAAAACGCGAACATGGGCACCCGTCCAGGCGGCAGGACTTGGCGGGACGCTCCAAGATCAGTCAACCAATGCTTCCGAGCCATCAACTCCGTGTGCTGTCACAGCCCCAGGAATGCTCTACGATGCTTGAATGAAGATACTGACCGCTGACGAGATGCGCGCAGCCGACCGGGTCACCACCGACCGCTTCGGGATCTCTTCGCTCGAATTGATGGAGCATGCCGGGCGCGCCGCGGCCCGCTTCATTCTGCGCGAATTGCCCCAGTGCCGGCGCATCGTGGTGCTCTGCGGCAAAGGAAACAACGGCGGTGACGGCCTGGTGGCGGCGCGGCATCTGGCGGAAGCCGGCTGTGCTGTCTCCGTCGTGATCTTGGGGGACCCCACGGAGTGCATGGCGAAGTAAAGGTCATGCTGGAGCGGCTCCCCGTGACGCCCATCGGCATCAAGGAAGAAGCCGACCTGTACCGTGACGGCTGCAAAGGCCTCCTGGAGGGTGCGCAGCTCTTTGTCGATGCCGTTCTGGGTACCGGCTTTCATCCCCCGATGCGCGGTCTGGCAGTCGCCGGCCGCAAGCTGCTGGAACGCTATCCACAAATCCCCGTGGTCGCGGTGGATCTGCCCTCCGGCTGGGATGCGGACGCACGCGAGTTCTTCGCACCCGAAGCCTATCGCGCCGATGCCGTGGTTACCTTTACCGCGCCCAAGCTGGCCCATGTTTCGGGAATGCTCACCCGCGGCGCCACGCTCCCCGGCAATCATCAGCAGGGACCCATCGTGGTGGCGCCCATCGGTTCGCCGGCGGAGGCGGTCGAGTCCGCGACCGGCCTGACCTGGGCGGGAAGCTCCAAAGTGATTGCCGACCGTCCTCGCTCTGCCGACTCCAACAAAGGCCGCTTCGGGCATGTCCTGGTGATCGGCGGAGCCAGGGGCAAGTCCGGCGCCCCCTCTATGAGCTCTGTGGCTGCGTTGCGCACCGGGGCGGGTCTGGTCACCGCTGCCATCGCGCAATCGATCTTGCCCACCGTCGCCGCAGTGACCCCGGAGCTGATGACCGCTCGCTTTGCTGGAGGGAGACCAGGGCGAAATCTCCAGCCGCAACCTCGAACCCGCTCTGCTCGATCCCGTTCTGGAAAAGAAATCGGTCATTGCCATCGGCCCGGGCATGGGGCAGGAGGAGGAAGCGGTCAAGTTCTTCCTGGGCCTGCTCGAGCGGACCAAGGTCCCCATGGTCATCGACGCCGACGCGCTCAACGCGCTGGCGGCGAATCCCGGCAAATTGAATGGCCGTGGGCGGCTGCTGGTGTTGACTCCGCATCCCGGCGAAATGGCCCGGCTGGCCGGGATGAGCATCCGCGAGGTGGAGGCCGACAGGGAGGGCATTGCCCGGCAGTTCGCGACCAGCCATGCGGTCACCCTGGTGCTCAAAGGTTGGCGCACGATCATCGCCCATCCCGACGGCCGCATCGCCATCAACACCACCGGCAACCCGGGCATGGCCAAGGGAGGAAGCGGCGACATTTTGACCGGGATCGTCGCCGCCATGATCGCCCAGATATCCCGAGCAGCCCGCCGAAGCGGTGGAAGCTGCGGTATATCTTCACGGACTGGCAGCCGATTTTGCGGTACGTTGGCAAGATCAGCATACTCTGCTGGCCATGGACACGGTGGCGCATCTCTATGAAGCATTTCGCTTCCGGGCCGAGGACCAGGGAGGATATGTTTGGTTGCAGGGGATCCCAGGCATGTTGAAGGAGAGGGAATGAGCGTTCGGCGATTCGTCAGCAACAGCAGCAGGGAAACCATCGAGATCGGCGGAGAGATAGCCCAGATGCTTTCATCGCCCACGTTGCTCTTTCTTCGCGGAGACCTGGGCGCGGGCAAGACCACCCTGGTGAAGGGAATCGCCCAGGCTCTGGACGCCGCCGATCCGGATGAAGTGACCAGCCCCACCTTTACCCTGGTTCACGAATACGACGGCAGGCAGAGGGTCGAATGGCAAGGAGCACGAGATCAAGCTCTACCACATCGACCTTTACCGCATTGAAGACGAGCGCCAGCTGGAAACCATAGGCTTTGACGAGCTGGCCACGGAAGAAGCCATCCTGCTGGTGGAATGGGGAGAAAAATTTCCCAACGTGGTCAAGCGAAGCGACGGCGAAATCCTGATCGAGCATGCCGGCGGAGACACGCGCAACATCACCCTCACCTTCAAGGAAAAGGAACCAGCGCCTGACGGTCTGCGTCAGAATTTCAAATACTACCTATTCCGAGGGACGGCTGAGAACTAGAGCAGTCCAAATTAGCGGAAAGGTGGGCCCAGTGGCATTGATTTTATTGGACAAGCGGTGTTGGGACGGCATAGCGAAACCAGGTTCGGGGTGCGAGGCGGAGTTCAAGCAGTCACGACTGTGATGCTTTGTATCAGGGCCGACTTCCACGGCACGACGGACAGGTTAGTCGGGCCGTAAAAACCCAGCCATGAGGGCTTTAGCCCCTCGGGCTTATTCTTTTCATCTGTCGGAAGAACGCCCTGCCCCTGGAATCACTCGCCCACCACCCACAAAAAAGAAAAGCCGGAGTTGGCAAGCCAACTCCGGCTATATTTGTCACAAATACAATTACTAGAAATGTGAACAGGCCCATCAGGTCGTCGATGGCCGGACTATTCGTCGGCACATAGGGGTTATCTGCCGTGGCAATCGGGTTGGGGAAGTTGTCGCGGCTGCGGGCGGTGACTGGCGGAACCTTCCAGTTGGCTTCGATGAACTTCAGAATGGAAACATGGTCAGCATAGTCGTGGTTGATGTTACCGCCCTTGGCGTAAGGAGACACAACGATAAGAGGGATGCGGGTGCCGTCGCCAAAGTAGTCCAGCGGTTGCACGTATCCTGAGTCGTAGTAACCGCCGCCTTCATCTTCGGTGATGAAGATAGCGGTGTCCTTCCACAGCGTCGGGATTCTTCTTGACTGCATCGACGATCTTCTTGGTGAAGCCTTCGAACAGATCCAGTTTTGACGAGGATGGGTGGCCATCGACCAGTCCGCTCGGCTTGACGATGGAGACTGCCGGCAGTGTTCCGTCCTTGATGTCGCCGTAAAGGTTCGCAGTGTCCTGTATATGGGCCGTGCGAACAGCTGGCATTGGCCATGATGGAGGTGTCGTACTGGAACGGATTGCAAATGTTGCAGTACTCGTCCGTGTCCTTGCCGATGGCGCCGTAGTTAAGTTGGTACGGATCCGGCACATAGTTGTTCCACTGGTCGCCGTAATACTTCCAGGAAACGTTGTTGGTGATCAGGTCGTCGCCAATGCTCGGTACCGAAGACGGAGGAATGGTAAAGACCGTGTTGTTGGCGTTGGTGTCGGTATATGCATTGTTGCCATTGCCGAAGTATCCGGGGTTGTAGTTGTTCAGCAGGTAGTAGTGGCCCGCTTCACAATTGGGATCAATCGGTGTCGGCAGCGACTTCAGGTAGTTGACGATCGGAGCTACACCCGGTTGCGTTGTGTCCGCGCAGTTGGTGTAAGATCCGCCCCCGTAGGACGCTGCGCCAAAGGAGCCGCCGCCATAACCGTCTTCCGTGTACCAGTTGTTGGTGTTGGCAGCCGGATTGGGGTTCTCAACCTCGTCCACAATACCCGCATTCGTTGTGCCCGCGGCAACTTTAACATTGTGAGGAGGAGTGGCCGGATTGCCCTTGCCGTCGCTGAAGTAGATCATGTCGCCATGGCCGAACATGATGTGATTGGCGCCCGTTCCACCGTTTACCGACTGGTGGAAGTTGTCGCTCATCGAATAGGTATCCGCCAGATACTTAAAGTATGGAGCGTCCCCGTTTTGCACGTTATAGAAGCCCATGGCGGTCGAACCTTCACCAGTGGTGGTGGCATTGGGCGAGTAGTCGGTGCTGAAATTCGCCGGTTGCGCCAGGCCGTTTGTGCCCGCGCCGACAGTCGTTTCCACCCAGGGAAACAGCGCTGCGTCGCAGCCGGAAGGATTGGTAGCCGTCGCGTGGGCGACACTGCAATCCAGCTGCTGCCACATCTGATAGAAACGGTGCACCGGGCTGGCCGCATAGGCGTTGTAAGTAAACGTGTCTCCATTCGTCAACTGAAACGGTCCTGGAGGAAGTGCGGTCACGTTCTTGATGCGTGTGTCGGGAACCTTACCGGTCAGGCCCGAGCCACCGGTCACCAGGTAAGCGTAATAGTCCGCGGGAAGGCCGTTTTCAGATTGCCTCGCGAGGGTGAGGTTGTCGTTCTTTACATAAGAGTCTGTGGGACCGCCATTGAGGGGGCGGGAAGCACATTCCCGTCGAACGAGGTGGTGACGCTTGGGCTCAGCATAAATGCGTCGGGCGCTATATCGTTGGCAGCTTTTTGTTCCGCCAGTGGAAAGTTCGGACCAGGGGTGCCATCGGCCTTCACAATTCCCTCGGAAAGAAGATTGTATACCGTCTGTCCTTTCACGGGTACATAGGTGGCGAAAATGTGATCGAAGGTACGGTTCTCGCCAATGATGACGATCACGTGTTTGATGGGCGTGGTGGTATCATCGTCGCGTGATCCAGTGTCCGTCTGACTGAGCGAACGCGCTGCCTATGGCAAGCTGGAACATTGCCGTGGATATAAGTCCCGTCCGTACAGCTTTCACGGCTGTGGATGCGAGGTGCTTTGCAGTCATACTTCCTCCCGAGTTGGAGCTCTGGGCCGCAACCCGTTCGAGAAATAGGCCCACAAAATGAATGCCGCATCTTTATTCCGTGAACGCGCAGTGAATAAGGGCGGATGTATCCAAAGTAACAAGTGTGGAAATAAGTAAGACAATTTCATGGGCATGCGAGCAGCGATGCGCATCATTTACATGGTTTGAAACTTTTCGCGTGTAAGAAAGTCAAACTGATCTGAAATTGCTTCCGCATTCAATGAATACGCGGTGAATTCGCGTCGATGTTCCTACGAGCAGCGATGTGGAAATCATCGGGAGTTGGCAACGTGTTCTGACGTGGGTCGTGCAGCATTCACTTGGATCGACCCCATCATCCCTTTGTCTTCGTGTTCAAGAAGATGACAATGATAGACAAAGGTGCCCACGATATTCGGATCGCGAAAATCCATGCGCAGCCGAACGCTGGGATAAGCAAGCGAGCGGCCGTCGTAGTAGGGCACGTTCACCGTGTCGCGTAGAAAGTCTTCATTCACTTGTCTTCCCATATACTCCAGCAACAGAAAATGGAGCTGATGAATGTGGAAGGCGTGCAGCTCTCGCGAACGATTCTCGATGATCCAGTCCTCGACCGTACCCTGTTGCGCGACAATATTGGGGATATCCGAACTCATGTCGAACATCTTGGGTTCCGCTCCGTCCACGGTCAGATAAAATTCGACCGCGCTGGTGGGATCATTGGGATCGGTCAGTTTTTCAGAGAAATATAGATGGCGTACCCGCACCGGTAACACCGCGCCGAGCCATTTTTCGCTGGATGGAGGAAGAGGTTGGGGCGAACTTTGCAGCTTCGATCGGGCTTCCGGTGCATTCGCTGAAGCAACAATCTTCGCCAGCGTCCGGTTGGGGTCATTCTCGCCTCCGGGGCCGGTGTCCACGGTTCTCGTGACCAGCAAGCTGTTCTCGCCTACAGCAGGACCCGTCACGATAAATTCCGCCCGGGCGCCAGGTGGCAATCCGATATGCGTTTGCGTGTCCACCGACTCCTTCAGAGAATCATTTTGATTCATCGGTACGCCGTCCATGGCGACCAACCCCAGGGGCTGCGGCTGACGGTCGAACAGCACTGCAAGATTGAGGTAGGTAATGGCCGAAGCATTCAACACCCTCCACAACTGCCGCTCTCCGGGCTTCATCTGGATGATGGCGGGAGGGTAGTCAGGGTAGGGAACCGGCACATAGTTGATGGAGAGATCCTTCGCCGGTTTGCCGAAGCCGGTGCCGGTATTGGCTGCGTCTCCATCTTTGTCGATCAGGAACTTCCCCGCCACCGGTTCCGATTTATTCGGCGGCGCATTGGGATGGATGAGGTCCTGATCGCGAATAATGAACACCCGCTCCGGTAAGCCTGCTGTAGCCTTCTTCGCCCGCTCGATCCCTTCCACAATCAACGCGCCCGAGGCTCCGCCGAGAAGTTGATTTTTGCTGAAGCCGTGGATGTGCGGGTGGTACCAGTAGAGTCCTGGTGGTTCATCGTCGGGAATACGAAAGCGATATTCAAAGGGTGCATCGCCCGGCTGCACAGACGTCTTCAACACGTCATCCTGATGACAGACCGGCGGGATGGTAAGGCCGTGAAAATGTAGATTGGTCGAGACCGGGCTCATGATTCCGCTGGTACAGGGATTGCCTGCGGAATGAGCGTGATCATGCATGGGTGCATTGGTGTCGTGGCCAAGGTCGGTCAGCGCATTGGTTAAATGGAGAACGACCTGGTCGCCAGGATGCACACGCAAATTGGGAGACTCGTGGCCGGATGCATCTGTGTAGCAATAGCGAACCGCGCCGTTAGCATCCGGAGCGTCATTCGCAGTGAGCCGCGCCTCCAGAACACCATTCTGGCTGCGCAGGTCTTGCGGTTCTTCAGCCACACTCCCCGGCTCCGGGCGCGGGCATTTGCTCTCAGCCCGTACCAACCCGTGCGTGAAGCTCAAAACGACAACAGTTAGCCATAAGAATATTTTCATTCGACGTTCTCTAGTTTTCTCGCGCGACGTTAACCTGCGGTGAATTGCTGGTCGAAGCCCGGCAGAATTTGCCTCACAGGCTGCGGAAAGAGTGTCGCTTCGGGGGGGAATCGTCCCTCAGCGGCTAAAGCCGGATTCATGGCAAAGCATTTACGTACGGCCTGAAGGCCGTACCCTTCAGAAGCATGAGTTTTCCGCAAGCTGTTGAGCAGTGCCACACGAAGTATGAGGGCTTTACAGGCTGCGGAAATTCCGGTCTTTGAAGGGTACGGGCTTCAGCCCGTACCGGCTTTAGCCGCTGAGGGATGCTTTCCGCTCCAAACCACAGATTTTTTCGTAGCCTGCCAGAAAAAATGGAATGTTGAGCATATTTTCGCCATGCATTCCATTTATTGACTTCACTATTCCGCATTCATATAATCCCCGGCAGTGCATTCCCGAGAGGATTCCAAAATGACAGCAGCGGCAAATATGTTCAGCCTGGCGGGAAGAACCGCCATGGTCACCGGAGCCGCAACCGGCATCGGGGAAGCCATCGCGATCCGGCTGGCCGAGGCAGGAGCGACCGTGGCCGTGATCGATCTGAATCTATCTGGAGCGCAAAAAGTGGCCGCATCCCTGCCCCATGGATCGTTTGCCGTGGAAGCGGATGTTGCCAGTGCGGCCTCGGTTGGCCGGGCTGTAGACCAGGTCATGCAGAAAACCGGCCAGATAGACATTCTGGTCAACAACGCAGGAATCGCCGGGCCCGCGGCTTTTATCTGGGAGCAGACCGATGAAGACTGGCAGCGCAATATCGCTATCAATCTGACCGGCGTCTTCAATTTTTGCCGGGCCGTCGTGCCCCACATGCGCAGCCGGTCCTATGGGCGCATCGTAAATATTGCTTCCATTGCGGGCAAAGAAGGGAATCCCCGCATGATCCCGTACTCAGCCACCAAAGCAGGCGTGATCGGCCTGACCAAATCGCTGGGAAAAGAGTTGGCAACGGACGGTATTTGCGTCAACGCCGTCACGCCGGCAGTGGTTCAAACGCAAATACTCGATCAGCTTACCCCGGAGCAGGTAGCGTACATGACGGACCGCATTCCCATGCGCCGCACGGGTAAACCGGAGGAGATCGCCTACGTGGTTCATTTCCTGGCCAGCAGTGAGTGCTCGTTCGTCACCGCGCAATGCTACGACGCTAGCGGCGGGCGCGCGACGTACTGACCAGCTCGGGCGACTGGGCGGCTCGGAAGTCCGCGGAAATCTTATCTGCCGTGCTGCGCAGCGCAGCCACAATTGTCTTCTCGTGGACCGGGTCGCGCACCCGCATCTTGGGCAGTGAGGCGCTCAAAGCAACATTCACTTCACCGGCGGCGTTGACCACCGGAACCGCAAAGCAAATTCCATCCGGGACGCACTCTTCGCGATCGGTGGCAAACCTCTCCGCCTGGACCCGGCTGAACTCCTCTTGTAAGTGCAGCGGGTCGGTGATGCTTCGCTCGGTGAAGCTCCAAAACCCATAACTGCGCAGCAGTTTCTCCCGCTGCTCCTGGCTTTGAAACGCCGTAATCACCTTTCCCAGGGAACTGGCGTTGGGCGGGACGATGTGCCCCACCACGTTGCTCATGCGAATGGTCTGTGGGCTTTCGATCACCGCAACCACTTCGATCCGGTTATCGAAGAGGGCTGCCATGCTCACCGTTTCCCGCAGGCTGGCATTCAGCTCCTGCATGCGAACGGTGGCCACGCGCAGTAGGCGAGCCAGCCAAAGCGTGGGCACAGAGGAATAAATTCCCGGGGCCAGGCGGTATTCGCCCGCACCGGCAGCTACCAGGCAGCCTGCGGCTTCCAGTGTACGCAGCAGACGAAAGGTCGATGTTTTTGAGAGCTGAATGCGCCTGGCAATCTCATGCAGAGCCATCGGCGCCCGCGCCGACTGCAATAGTTCCAGCACTTTCAGGCTCTTGCTCACTGCGCGCGAGAGGTACTGATTGCCGGCACTGCTCTTAGCGGCTTTCGCCATGGAAGCAGCATAGCATGGAGCAATTCTGAATCATTTCAGAAAACATGAAGGCGTTTCATATACAGCGGGCTGCGGCTAAGATTACTATGCTATGCGTGGCATCACCCCAGTCAGCTTTGGAGCAATCATGAATCGCAGGCAATTCTTAGGCACTACAGCGGCGGCGCTGGCTTCCGCTCCGCTATCTATGCCCGCAGTCGCGCAGTCCACTTCGCAGGACAAGCCGGCCACACCGGTGAAGAGCCTGCCCATCGGCGTCTTTGACCCTCCGTTCAATAAGCTTTCTCTGGACGAGATGCTGGACAAGTTTGCCAGTCTGGGCATTGAGGCGGTCGAGGTCGGTGCGGCTGGTCCCAATGGCTCGCCCCACTGTCCTCGTCCCAAGTTGGTAGCGGATCCAGCCAAGGCGCGTGCCTGGAAGAAGAAGTTTGACGACCGCGGCATTCCTGTCATGACCTTGAGTTGCCACAACAACGCGCTCTATCCGGATCCGGCCAAGGCCCGGCAGGCTACAGAGGAGTTTCGTCAGACTTTGCAGCTCGCCGGCATGCTGGGAATTCGTACCGTGGTTGGTTTCTCAGGCTGTCCTGGCGGATCGGAAACTGACACTGTGCCTAATTGGGTGGTCTATGACTGGCCGCCGGAGCACGGCGCCGCGCTCGCCTGGCAGTGGAAGGAGCGCGTCATTCCTTACTGGACCGAGACAGTGAAGTTTGCCCGCCAGCAGGGTGTTCACCGCATTGCGCTGGAGATGCATCCCAATTTTGTGGTCTTCAATCCGCGGTCATTGTTGCGCCTGCGCGAGGCGGTGGGCGAAGAGATCGGAGCCAACTGCGATCTCAGCCATCTCTTCTGGCAGCAGTGCAACGCGGTCGAGGTGATCCGCTTTCTGGGTAAGCAGGGAGCGATTTATCACGCCCACATGAAAGACACCGCCTTTTTTCCCCAGAACGTAGACCGCTTTGGGGTCTTGAACTTCGGCAAGAAAGACGACCACGAGGCGTCAGAATTCTTCCGTGCCGTTGGTTACGGCCACGGGGCGAGTACGTGGAAGGACATCATCGCCGCCTACATGGAAGTGGGCTACAACGGAATGCTGAGCATTGAAAACGAAGATCCAATACTGAGCGGAGAGATCGGAGTGCAGCGCTCGCTAGCCGTCCTCAAGAACGTTCGCGAAGAACTCCTGACCAACCAGCCAAACCCGGGATAATCCTAGGTCGACTATCCCTAGTTCCCTCACGAAGGACCCGTCCTTCGTGAGGGAACTAGGGGGGACATACGGTTCCCTTAACTACCTTCACCTACATCCCGCCCTCCAACGTGGCCGCCGCCCGCACCAGCGCGGCCGTAACATTGGCCATCTGCGCCTGGGTGCGCGCTGGATCCTTGGCGTCGATCGCCTCATTCACTCCAGGGATAACCACCGCGGCATAGCCGGTGTACTCACCCGGCGCAAAGATGGTGTGCCGGAACCAGGGCCGGCCGGGCAGCCCATCTGGCGCAAGCAAATCTCCCTCCACCGCCCGCAAAGACTCATTCAACGCCGTTGGGTTCCCGCTTGCGGTGAGTTGTTTTGAGTACATGACCGTGGCCGCGGCCGTGAACCGCGTGGCTGCGCCCAAAGCATCGCTGAAGTCAACGCTCGCCATGCCTGCATCCTTAGCTCGTGCCTGGGCGGCAAATAAGTAAGCCTGGATTTGCCGGCCGTAGGTGATGTAGTCGTAGGGCAGCACGTCCGCATCTGCCATGTGCAGCGCTTCGAGCCCGAAGACGCGCGCCATCTGCTGCTCATAGACAAATGTGGGGTCAGCATTCATGACGAACCACGCGTAGTTGTCAAACGCGGAGTGATAAACGCCATAGGGGCCGGTGGAACCGATATCCGTAGAGGGGACGCCGAGGTGCTGAATAAATGGCGTGTAATCCGAACCGCTGCCCAGATCGCCCACGCGGACCTCCCCGCTCACCGTTGCGGTTGCCTGAGACGAGTCGTTGAAAACATTGCGCCGTCGCGCCGACGAATCCCCTTGATCCTTTCGCCATTCGTCGAAGACGGAACCGCCCTTGGGGCTCGCGACCTCCATCGTGACCTCGCGGATGAACTGTTTGAGCGAGGGCACTGCGGAGGCTTCAAAGTGCGGTCCGGAAACGCTGGCGTCCGTATTGATATAGGCGACCGCGTGAGCCAGTTGTTTGGCATGGTCCTCGGCCCATTCGGTGGATCCGATCAGGCCTTCCTCTTCGCCATCCCAGCTGCAAAAGTACATGGTGCGGCGGGGCTTCCATCCTTGCGCCAGCAGGGAACCGACACCATGTACAGCTTCCAGCATGGCCACGGTCCCACTGCTGGGGTCGACCGCTCCGAAGACCCACGCGTCGCGATGATTTCCCGCCACCACCCACTCATCGGGAAGCTCGCTGCCGGGGATCTTTCCAATCACGTCCCATATCGTGCGTTCGGCATAATCCATCTTCAGCCGCATGTGTACCTTGATCAATCCCGCGCCGCCCACGTGGTAGCTGAAGGGCAGGGCGCCCTGCCAGTCCCGAGGCGCCACTGGACCACCCATGTTTTCCAGCATGGGCGACGCATCATGATAAGAAAGCGGCATCGAGGGGATGGTGGGAAGGCTGGTAATTTGCGAGAGCGGCAAACGCCGCGACGCTGACAGGCCTGGCGTGGAGGCGACATCCGGCGTAGTGGCATCGCCCGGATATTTGAACATGTACTGCACCGAGCCGCGCTGCACCCCGGTGTCGGGACGCCACGGGCCGTGGGGATATTTGTCTCCCTGGAAGTACCCATCGTCGGCAGGATCGGAAAAAATGATGACCCCGGTCGCGCCCCGCTGCTGGGCCAGGTAAACCTTCACCCCACGGAAGTTCATGCCGTAGCGCGCCAGAACCATCTTTCCCGCAACGCTGATGTGCATATCCTCCAGCTTCTTGAAATCCTCGGGGCGCGCGTAATTCACATACACCGCGTCGGCGGTCACGTCGCAGGAGGGAGAAGAGCCATTGAACGCAGGCAGCACACGCGGATCATCCTGGTAGGGATCGCCGTCGACATGTTCCCGGGTGGGTCCGGTCATGAGAACCTTCCCCTCAGCGTTCATGGCCTGCAGAAAGACTTCCTGGGGTAGATTCAGCCACGCCTTGTAGGGAACGATCTGGGTATCCAGGCCGGCCGCCTTGAACTTGCCGGCCACGTAGACGGCGGTATCGTAGTCTTCTTTGCTGGCTGCGACGTGCGGAGCGGCGGTCAGCGTCTTGAGCTCTTCCTGGGCCAGCTTGGCATCGGGCACCGCCAGGAAATCCTGGTCGATCTTTGCCTGCCGGCTGAAGTCGTGGTAGCCCAGGACACGATCAGGAAAAGGAGAAACCTGGGCCAGCATGGGTGCTTGCAAGAGGACAAGCAGGGAACAGAGGACAAATCGTTTTGCCAATGAACTATCTCTCCCGTAGAAAGGGACGGCCGCCTGATGGCTTGGCGGCCGTCCCCTGATATTTACGCCACCAGTTGAGCGCAATGCGAACAGCGCTTGGCGGCAATCGGGATTTCGCTCAGGCACTCCGGGCAGGGCTTGGTGGCGGGTGCTGGAACCACCTTGGGTTTAAATCTGGCCATTAAGGTATTGACGGGCAACACCACCAGAAAGTAAACCGTGGTGGCGATGATCAGAAAAGAGATCGTGGCGTTGAGGAAGTCGCCGTACTTGATAGCGCCGCCGTGGACATGGAGTATCAGGAACGAAAAGTCCGGCTTGCTGACGATCGCCGAAATCAGCGGGTTGATGATGTCGGCCACCAGGGCGTTGACGATCGCGGTAAATGCGGCGCCGATCACAACGGCTATGGCAAGATCGACCACATTGCCACGCAGGATGAAATCGCGAAATCCTTTAAGCATTTTTTTCTCCGGAAGGGAGGGAATTTGTTTGGCCGGTCTGCCCGAGAATTCTACTTCAGCACGAGCCGGTGTCCACCGCCTAATGTTTTTTGAGCTTGCGCTGCACGAAACAGGGTTATGGGGGGGTTACAAGAGCCAGCGGCCATAGGGATACAGCAGTAGGAAGAGGATCATGCACAGGGCCAGGATGTCGGTGTAGATCAGCACCACGACGGCTCCGTGATACAGGCTCCAGCGATGTTGCAGGCAGCGCATGGTGTCCAGGGTCCCCAGCACAGCCACCAGCGTAGGAATGAGCAGCTTGAGCGAGGCCCGATCCTCGGGAAAGCCGGACAGCGGGAAGGCCAGGATCAGGCTGACGAGAACCAGCGCTGTGCCTCGAGGCAGCGAGCGATTGCGGGGGTTAAGAGCGTTGAAAACCATTGGATGAGACCCCATGCCGTCGCCTTTGCGTTAGCCAGGACGACGGCCGGGTTAGGGAGCAGGCCGGATGAGATGGAAATGTCCGGCTAATGGTTAACGGGCCGAGGCTGCGGCTGCTTCCAGGCCGCGCAATGCCTCTCCGTAAGGTTGCCGCAGGACGCCGCGCTCGGTAATGATGGCGGTGACATACCGTGCCGGGGTAACGTCGAAGGCCGGGTTCTCGATACCGACTCCGTATGGGGTAAGCTGTTTGCCGCCGTGGTGAGTCACTTCGATGGCGGGGCGTTGTTCAATGGGGATGGCGTCGCCGTTCGGGGTTGCCAAGTCAATGGTCGACCACGGGCAGGCAACGTAGAACGGGATGCCGTGTTCCTTGGCCAGGATAGCCACCCCGTAGGTGCCGATCTTGTTGGCCACGTCGCCGTTGGCGGCGACCCGGTCGGAGCCCACGATCACCGCCTGGATCTTGCCCTGGCGCATCAGGCTGGCGGCCATGTTGTCGCACAATACGGTGGTCGGAATGCCGTCATGCATCATCTCCCACGCGGTGAGGCGGGCGCCCTGCAGGAACGGCCGCGTCTCATCGGCATAGACATGCAGCTGATGACCCTGTTCGACTGCAGACCGGATCACCCCCAGGGCCATGCCATAACCGCAGGAGGCGAGAGCCCCAGCATTGCAGTGGGTCAGCACTCCTCCCAAAGCCGGCATCAACTCTGCGCCGTGCGCTCCTATGGCCCGGCAGGCGGCGATGTCCTCGTCGTACATGATGCGAGCTTCCTCGACCAGGCCGGCCTTAATAGTCTCCAGGGTCACGCCAGGCTGGGCGGCTAGCGCAAAGAAGTGGCGGCGCATGCGTTCGATGGCCCAAAACAGATTGACTGCCGTCGGCCGGGTAGCCGCCAGCGTTTTTGCAATGCCTTCCATTTCGCCAGTAAGGGCCGCAATCGTCGTGGCCGAGCTATTCTTGACCCCCAAAGCGAAGCCCATGGCGGCAGCGACGCCGATCGCCGGAGCCCCGCGAACCACCATGGTGGTGATGACATTAGCCACCTCGTCGCTGCTGGTGGCAAGAACATAAACCTCTTCAAGCGGTAAGCGAGTCTGATCGAGAAAGCGGACGCCATCGGCGGTCCATTCAAGGGTAGGTATCATGCTCCCTACAGTCTAAACCGCCGGGCTGGAACTGTACCTCTGCGCAGTCCGAGCCCTAACAGAAGCCCATAGGAACTGGACGGGTGCCCCAGGTTCGCCAAAGCGTACCTGGGCCGAAAAAGACGGGCGCAGCCCACCACAGCTTTAGCGATATCGACCACCAAATTCATACCCTCGTCCGTCGCTAACCTTCAAGCGTCTCCGCCATGGCCAGTAACTTGTTGACAGTATTCCAGTTTCTCCCCGTGGACGACGTCTCCAGCAGCTTCTCGATACGCGCCACGGGAATCGTCGGGCGAGCCATCCCGTTGGGGTAGTAAATATAAAGCTCGCGCCCTTTGATATGCATTTCCTCCGGCTCGCAGGGCACAGCCAGGATTCGCTCCCGGGCCGGCCGCCCCGGCGTGCTAGCCATAAAAAGAACCAGGAGGCGATTGGGCCGGACTTCCGGGCGCTTGGCGAAGGGATTAGCGGCAATCACCTTCCGCAACTCAGAGGTCGTGCGAACAATCACATCCGGCCTGAAGCCGAATTTTTGTTCGATTCCATCCTCGATCTTGCGCGCCACCATCCCTGGATCCCCGCCATCTTCGCGGAACACCACGTTACCGCTCTGGATATAGGTTTGCACGTCGCGCAGGCCGAGCCCAGTGCACAGTGTTCTCAGGGCTTCCATGTTGAGTTTCTGGTAGCCGCCCACGTTGACGCCCCGCAGCATTGCGATGACCACGGCCATGGTCAACATAGTATCGGTATATGGTGGAAGATCGATGCAGGAGGCCGAAATGCGAGACCCTGTCTGGATAAGGTCCCTCTTGGGAATCCACATCGCCGCCGGGTCGACCGCCTTTGTCATGGCTCCTCTCGCTTTGCTGACGGCCAAGGGAGGCAAGGCCCATCGGCGCTGGGGCAAGGTCTATTTCTGGGCCATGGCCGTAGTTGCATCGACCGCCATGGTGCTCGCCCTATATCGCCCGGTGCTCTTTTTGGCGCTGGTCGCAGTGTTCAGCTTTTATGCAGCGTTTTCCGCCTACCGGGTCCTGTTCCATAAAAACCTGCCGCGGAGAGAAAAGGTGTCTTGGCCCGACTGGGGCGCCGCGATCTTTACCTTCGCAGCCAGCCTTGCCTTGGCCTTGTTGGGCCTGCTCAAGCCAGTGCTCGTGCAAAACCTGGCGATTCCGGCGATCGTCTTTGGCATCATAGGCATGTGGCTGGCCGTTAAGTCGACGTGGCAATTCCTGCATCCACCGAAGGAGAAGATGTTCTGGTGGTACGAGCACCTTGGTAACATGCTGGCCAGCTACATCGCAGCCTGGACGGCATTCAGCGTGGTGACGATTGGCCGCTTTGTTCATGGCGGCTGGGTGATCTGGGTACTGCCCACAGCGATTGGCAGTCCGGCAATTGCCTTAACCACCGCGTACTATAAGAAAAAGTTCGCCCCGCGCAAGAAGCAGGACGCCACCGCCTGATGACCACAGGAATCGTCTTTCGGCCAGCGTTGCCGGCCGACGCCTATGCACTGGCCGAGCTGTCGATCATGGCGGGTGACGGCATGTACGAATTTCTCCTGGAAGACATGGCGCCCAGGGAGATGCTAGCCGGCCTGATAGCGCGCAGCATGAAGCTGGATGCAGGTGGCTTCTCCTTTCGCCATTGTTTCGTCGCCGACGACAAAGGAGTGGTAGGGATGATTAACGCCTTTCCCGCCGCATGGCTGCGGGAGGAGGAACGCGATATCCTTCCCCAGGACCGGGTGCAGATCCTCGATCCCATTGACCAGGCACAGGATTGGGAGAGCTTTCTGGTGAATAGCATAGCGGTTCGGCCAACCCATCGGCGGCAAGGCATCGGCACGCGGCTCATGGAGATGGCCATCGAGCAGGCCAAGGTGGGAGTCTTTGCCCGCCTTACTGGAAACGTTTGGGCCGACAACGTGGCCGCCCGTGCCCTCTTCGAAAGCCTGGGTTTTAGCGTGCAGGCGCAGGTCGAAGTACCTCCCCACCCAGCCCTGGCGCACTTTGGCGGGAGCTTATTCATGGCACGGCAGACCGGTGCTTTTTGACCTTACGTTGGTGGTACCGCAAGTGCCCTAGTACCGCACGGAAGGGGCATTGCGTGTTTTTCTATGGCCGATAAGCTTCTGCGTATGACCTTCCTCCGGGGCTCTTCCCAGATTGCTTTGCTGGCGCTCGGCGTCGTTGCATCAAGCGGTGGTTATTTTTCCCATGCCCAAGTCTCCGCGGCCACGAACACGGTCGCGCCGGCGCTGCCCAGCGGACTGGCTCCCGTGAGCCAACTGGTGGTGGAACGCTCGCAGCTGGCGTTGGATAGCAATGGAACTCTCTTTCGCTCTGACGACCAGGGAAAGCATTGGCATCCGGTCCATCAGCAGTGGGACGGAAAAGCGGTTGAGCTCCTGGGCATACCGCCCTTGACCGCCGCACCGGGAAGTGGCCAGGCCCCAAGATCCGACTCTGATCAGGAACCGTATGCCGCCGTACTTCTGCGCAGCACGACGGAATTGCATTGGGTAAGCGTGGATCGGGGCAAAACCTGGAAGCCTTCTACTCTCGACGACGTTCGCCGCAACGACATCAAGTGGTCCGGGAACTGACGCCGGTCAACCTGGCAGGCTCTCCTGGGTGACGAAGCGGGCCCGCAGCGGAGTCCAGATGAGCCGGTAACGTGTGCTCTTGCGCACATTGGCAACAACGCTGGGGCGAAAACACGCAATACAAGTGCCACCTTCCCGCCGGACGCTGGGATAAATGATGCCCAGCGAGCCAAGCTCGAGCAGCTCCACGGCCAGTTGCTGCGACCGCACGTAGCTGGTGGGGCTTAGGGCCTCGTCCGCGACCCCCCGTAGATCGTGGAAGGCGGCAGTGAAATCCGCCAGGTAATCGTCATATCCAAGCTCCTCCCGCTCCTTCCAATCAATTTCCGCGAACTCAATGCTCTTGTGAAAGATCACCTCGGCCTTGGCTGTCGCCAGCTCGAAGGCGGCATACCAGGCGCCGCGCTCGGGGGTGGAGAAGCGCGCCCCCAGCGGGTGGGAATGGGTGAAGGCAGCGTTGATTACGTGATAGTTAGGCACATGGAAGACGAGTTCGCGCTGGCTAACGCCAGGGCTCCGGTTTTCTTCTGCGAGCAGGCGGGCATTGGTCGCATTATCCAGCTCGAAGATCAGCTGCAGCTGCTCATCGTCATCGGCGATACGCGTAAGCACGGAGTCGAAATTAGGAGAGTACTTGGCCGGCAACAGCCGGTGGGTATCGAAGCGGCGTAGATCGGTGAGTGGAAGGGAAACCATGACTGATTGCGCTAGCGGCCGCCGCGGCGCGCATCGAGCAGCCGGCGCACCACATCCATCGCCGGCGTACCCCCGTGCAGGATGTAGTCAAGCGGTGTGCGGCCGGCGAAGATCGGGTTGGTGTTGGGCAATTGCATCCATTGATCGGCGAGGCGTTGGCTGTAAAGGATGTTCAGCGACTTGAAGATCCCGGTCAGATACGAAATACGCATCAGCCTGTCTTGTTCCAGGGTTTTTACTGCTGCCCCAGTATTCTGCTTGAGCTGGTAGTAAGCGCCGTTGGACATGCCGCCCATCAGCTGTCGTGCGTCTTCATCCCGAATCTGCCAGTGTTTGACAATGTTGAACAGGGCCTTCAAAGCCGCGCCCGAAAGCCGGCGCCGTTCCTCGTGACGGGAAAGATCGGGTAGCGCTGGTGGGGAGTAGCGGGTGTCAGGATAGGCGAGGGTGCCGGTTCGCGGTCTGGGCAAGGCCATACCCTCCAATTATGGAGTATTATAGCTCCATTTTTAGTCCTTTACCAGAAAGTAAACCAAGCCGGTGATGGCTGCGGTGAGGAACACCCAGGCAAACTGATACCAGTAAAAGAAAGGGAAGCCGAAGAGCGCGGGTGTCTCCCGCGCGTAGATAGCGGGGAAAAGCAGGCCACAGGCAGGAAGGACGAGCAGCCAGTTCCAGTGGGTATTGCGCTTCTTGTTACCGGAGTCGGCCATGCGAAGCATTATAGAGCGGTCGCCCCAGGGGACTTATCGCGCTTATCGCGCTTTTCGCGCACTTTTATTTGGGAAACCCGCCAACCGGTAGACTGAAAGCATGAAGCGGCGGCTCATTGAGCACTATGAGGTGACTCGCAAGCTGGGCGCCGGCGGCAGTGGAGTGGTGTATCTGGCCAACGACACGCTGCTCATGCGGCCGGTAGTGCTGAAAATATTGAAGCGGGGCTCGTTGACCATCGAGCAGATGCGCAGCACGGTGCTGCGCGAAGCACGGCTGGCCTCGGCCATCGAGCACCCAAATGTCTGCGCGATCTACGAAGTGGGCGAGTCAGCAGACGAGGCCTACATCGTTATGCAGTACGTGCCCGGCGAGTCGCTGGATAAGATCATTGCCAACGGCGCCGCCAGCGTGCAGTTGGGGCTCTCGGTAGGCATCCAGATCGCGGACGGCCTGAGTGCCGCGCACCGTTTGGGGATCTTCCATCGCGATCTCAAGCCTGCGAACGTGATGCTGACCGATGGCGGAGTGGTCAAGATTCTTGACTTTGGCCTGGCTCGGCGACTCTCGGCAGCCGAAGCCGAATTCGATCCCTCCAAGCCCCGGCAGGATGCGTCGAAAAAGCAGCTGCGCACCACCTACACCGCGCGCGGCGGAACCATCGCCTACATGGCGCCGGAGCAATTCGTGACCGGCCAAACCAGCGTCCAGAGCGATATCTTCGCTGTTGGTGTGACCCTCTATGAACTGTTGAGCGGCCGTCACCCATTCGTTCGGGCCGACGCGGAAGAGCTTCAGATCGTGCGCGCGATTCAGTTTGCCGATCCGCCGCCTTTGACCGAGGTGCCTGCCGAGTTGGCTAGTGTGATCGCTACCTGTTTGAACAAGACACCCAGCGGGCGCTATTCCTCGGCCGCCGATCTTCGCGAAGCCTTGAAGACCATCATGAAGACGATGCAATTCGAAACCGGCATTCTCCCCGGCGAAACGGCAACCAATCTGCACGTGCCGGCTGCTGAGCGCGAGAAACGGGCAACGGGATTTCTCTCCATGCTGGCAGAGCGCTTTCGCGAGTCGGCCGATTCGCCGCAGAAGCAGAATACGATTCTCGTGCTGCCCTTCCAGAACTTCGGACAGACGGGCGAGTCCCCCCTGTACGGCTACGCGCTGGCCGATGCCATTGCCGCGCGGCTGGCGCGCATGTCTTCGCTGGTGGTGCGGCCTTCGAGTTCGCTGATGCAGTTGCCCGTGCCCATGCAGCAGATGGATCCGTTGGCCGTGGGCAAGAAGCTGCTGGTGCAGTTCGTGCTGGCGGGCAATTTCATGCGCTCGGAACAAGGCTTCGACCTCAACTGGCAACTGCTCGATGTACCCGGGCAGTCCGTGCGCTCCGGCGGCACTATCAGCGTGCCTTCCTTCGACCTCATCGCTGTGCAGACGGAGATTTGCAACGAAGTCTTTGGCACCCTGCAGGGCCTGGGGAAACTGCAACAGAACGGCGAGTCGGCTCACAGCGCACCCCTGGCGGAGGCCTTGTCGGAGCAGTACCTGCAAGCCCGCGCGCTGCTCTCGTCCTTCATGTCACGCTCCGGAGCCCGCGGGGACCTGGATAAAGCGCGGGAGATATTTGAGAGCGTGGTGGCGCGCGACCCGGCGTTTGCTCCGGGTTGGAGCGGCTTGGGCATTTCGCAACTGCAATATGTGCGCCACGGATTGGGCGGCCAGCTGCATCTGCTGGCAGCGCGACGCAGCTTTGACCGGGCCCTCGAAATTGATCCGGGATCGGTGGAGGCGAACCTCTATCGCGTCTATATGCTGCTTTCGCGAGGAGAGAAGGAGAGTGCCCGCCACGGCATCGAGCACCTGCTGCTGACCGCGGACAATAACTGGGACGTGCACCTGGTAGCCGGCCAGACCCTACGCCTGGATGGAATGTATGAAGAAGCGCTGCAGCAGTTCAACCGCTCCCTGCAGCTGAATCCCTCCAACGCGCCGATCATTTATAACCACCGGGCGCGCGTCTACCAATATCAGAACCAGCTGGAGCTGGCGGAGGAAGAGCTGCAGAAGGGACTGACCCTGGAACCCAAGCATCCCCTGCTTCGTACCTCGCTCGCGTACCAGAGAATGCGCCAGGGAGACATGCAGCAGGCGATCGGGATTTTGGAAGCCGTGATCCGCGATGATGAGAGTATGCGCATCGCCTTTCCCACGCTGGCTTTGTGCTATGTGCAGGTAGGGGAGCGGGAGCGGGCCACCGCTTTGATCGAAGAAGACTCGCTTTCTGCTGCGGAGGTCGATAGCGAGATGGCCTATCGCCTGGCGACCTACTTCGCCGTAGAGGGGGATGAGAGCGAAGCGCTGCACTGGCTGCGCCGCGCCATCTACCTGGGCAACGAGAACTATCCCTGGTTCTCAAAGAATCCGGCGTGGAACAAGCTGCATGGCCACGCCGACTTCGAACGTATCCTGGAAGATTTGAAGAAGAGCCACAGAGTCAACCAGAAGACCTGGCGGCGCCTGTTGGAGCGGGTGCCTGCAGAGAAACTTGCTTAGGGGGATTGACGACGCAAGCGGAGGTGGCGTCGGTTGCGCAACAAATCTCTCGCTTTCCCACCAAGCCTAGCCCTCTGGACGGGTGCCCCATGTTCGCGCTTTCGCGTACATGGGTTGAAGACGATGGGGCGAAGCCCGTCCATTTTATTTTCCTGTAAGTCGGTGTAGACCGGTGGTGAAAGCATTGGAAAAAGGTCTTGTTCAACCCATGTACGCGAAAGTCCGCGAACATGGGGCTCCCGTCCAGGGGGCTAGGCTTGCTGGCAAACCGGAAAAGCGGAGGAGGAAATGACAGCCAACCACCCTCCACGTTGTCAATCCGTTGGCGCGTAGCCGAGCGTCTGCGGTTTCCCTTTGCCCCTCAGAAGGTCTGAGGCAGCAACTCTGTCTTCTGGTCCTGGACCGGGTTTAGGAGCATGGGATCGGTGAGGCTGAAGATCAGGACGGAGGAAGCCGGAAGATTGGCTGACCTCTGCACCAGTAGCCAATGGGTGGTGGCCGCGCCGGCTCCAATAGCAGAGCCCACGATCGCGCCCACTCCGCCGCCAATCGCAGCGCCCACGATAGCTCCGCCGCCGGCGCCCGCGCCGAGTACAGCAAGGTTTCGCTTCAATTCCGCGCTGGGGACGATGTTCCCTTCGCCCTTGACGTTGGTGTCAGAGCCTTGCGTATCGATGACTTGAGCGTGCACGTGGTAGCGGGTACCGTCGGGCAGAACGAACTCATCCGCACGCAGGTGAAGTGTAGATCCGCCGTGGATGCGGCTGGCGGAGGTGGCGTATACCACTCGGCCGTGCAACTCCGAACCCGCAGGCACAATCACCTTGCCGTTGCGCATGATGTCCTGGGTGACCTTGCCACTGAAAGGCGTATTCGGGGCGGTGCCGTAGGCTTCGATTTCCTGCAGCATGCTCACCCGGAAAACTGTTCCCTCAGGTAACGCGTTCGACGGCCCGGGAACATACGTGACGATGCCCTCGTCGGTATTATCCTTCGACGAATCCAAGCCCCGCGCATCGAGGCTCTTCGAGCTGGGAGCGGCCGGCGGCAGCGGTGTTTCCACGATGCCCGCATCTGGATTGCTGGGCGCGGCCTGCGCTGGTGCTGGCGCGGCGGCAGGTGCAGGACGAGTTACCACCGCAGGCGCTGTGGGTGCCTGCTCAGAGGTGGTGATGGCGTCGTTCGCCGGTGGCGTGGAGACTCCCTGATAGGGACTTGGCTTGGCCGCTTGCCCGGCGTCGGCCGGAGCAGATTGCGCAGAGAGAAACGTTGTGCTCAAAACCAATGTGGCCGCTGCGGTCAGGGAAAAACGTGTCTTTGTCATGCTGCACCTAAGCTGTTTCTACAGTAGTAACACTGCACTTACAGATTAGTTCAAGCTTGCGCCTACTATTCTAACAACAAAACGAAAGAACCACGGGGGTAACATGCGGCGCGCCAAAGTCTGCCTTCACGAGAGGCCGGTCCGGCCTTTGTTAGAATTTGATATGCCCCGGATTTCCTATACGCGGGCTATGAGACGGCCACGTGTGCGGCTTTCCTTAATGAAAGCCGCATGAACTTCATCAACGCCGATAGGCTTAACAGGAAATCCGGGGTCTGGCGTGGAGATGGGGAGTTTCATCAGCGCAATCGGCGGAGTGGATGGAAATGCAATTGCCGTCGATCGCCGCGCCCGTCTCAAGGACCGCCTACGACATCGCATTTCAAGGAGTGATATGACCGAGATTGTTGCCATTCACGCACGCGAGATTCTGGATTCCCGGGGGAATCCAACGGTAGAAGCCGATGTGCTTCTCGCGGGCGGAGCCATGGGCCGGGCAGCTGTACCCAGCGGAGCCTCCACCGGTGAGCACGAAGCAGTGGAGCTGCGCGACGGCGACAAGGCACACTACCTGGGCAAAGGTGTATTGCACGCGGTCGAAAATGTGGAGAGTGTGCTGGCCCCTGAACTTACAGGCATGGATGCAGCCAACCAGCGCCTGATCGATGCCACGATGATTGCGCTGGACGGCACGGAAAATAAGGGTAAGCTGGGCGCCAACGCGATTCTGGCGGTTTCCATGGCCTGCGCGCGGGCCGCAGCCAACGCCTTGCAGATCCCGCTCTACCGCTACCTCGGCGGCGTGAATGCCTCCGTGCTGCCGGTGCCCATGATGAACATCATCAACGGCGGCGCCCATGCGGATAACAACGTGGATTTCCAGGAGTTCATGGTGATGCCGGTGGGCGCGGAGCGTTTCGGCGACGCGCTGCGCTGGGGCGTGGAGGTCTTCCACACCTTGAAGGGAGTATTGAAGAAGCGGGGGTACAGCACCTCGGTCGGCGATGAGGGCGGCTTCGCACCCTCCTTGAAATCCAATGTGGAAGCCATCGAAGTGATCCTGGAGGCGATTGAGCTGGCTGGATACAAGGCCGGCGAAGAGATCGCCATCGCGCTCGATCCCGCATCCAGCGAGTTCTACGACAAGGAAAAGAAGCTTTACGTCTTCAAGAAGAGCGACCGCAGCGAGAAGACCAGCGAAGAGATGACGCAATTCTATGAGAGCTGGGTGCGGCAGTATCCCATCATTTCGCTTGAAGATGGGCTGGCCGAGGACGATTGGGACGGGTGGAAATTCCTGACCAAGGAACTGGGCGATAAGATTCAGTTGGTGGGCGACGATCTGTTTGTGACCAACACCGAGTTCCTGCAGAAAGGCATTGAGCAGGGCGTGGCCAACTCGATCCTGATCAAAGTGAACCAAATTGGCACCATCAGCGAGACGTTTGAGGCGATTGCTCTGGCGCGCAGGTATGGATACACCTCCGTCATGTCCCACCGCAGTGGCGAGACGGAAGATACCTTCATCGCCGACCTGGCAGTAGCTACGGGTGTGGGCCAGATCAAGACCGGCTCCGCCTCGCGTACCGACCGCATTGCCAAATACAACCAGCTGCTGCGCATCGAGGAGGAGCTGGGACAGGGAGCAGAGTTCCTCGGCCGCGCCGCCGTGAACGCCGGGGAGTAGACGTGTCGCTGAAAAAGCCGGTAGTGCTGACGATTCTGGATGGCTGGGGTTACCGGGCGGAGCAATTCGCCAATGCGGTGGCGCTGGCCCGTAAACCAACCTACGACAAGCTGCTGGCGGAGTATCCCAACAGCCTGCTGCATGCTTCGGATCACTTCGTGGGCTTGCCCGATGGCCAGATGGGCAATAGCGAAGTGGGCCACCTGAACATCGGCTCGGGCCGCGTGGTGCATATGGACATCACGCGTATCGACGATCTGATTCGGTCGGGCGAATTGTTCCGGCATCCGGTGATTGTGGCGGCGCTGAAGCATGCCGGCGAGAAGGGCCGCGCCCTGCACTTGATGGGGTTGGTCTCCGATGGCGGAGTCCATTCTCAGCAGGCCCACCTCTACGCCCTGTTGCAAGCGGCGAAGGAGCACGGTGTGGAGCGGGTTTTTGTGCACGCCTTTCTCGATGGCCGCGACACCCTGCCAACCAGCGGTGTGGGCTACCTGGAGAAGCTGCAGGGAAAGATCTGGGAAATCGGCATAGGCAAGATCGCCAGCGTAGGCGGCCGCTACTTTGCGATGGATCGGGACCGGCGCTGGGAGCGGTCGAAGAAAGCCTTTGACGCCATCGTTGGCATTCCCGAAGGCGGTGCGTATGCCGATCCCATTGCGCGGGTAAAAGAGTGCTACCACAACGGCGTGACCGACGAGTTCGTGGAGCCGTTTGTGGTGATCGACGAGCAGGGAAGGCCGGTGGGCCCGATGCGCGATGAAGATGCAGTCATTTGCTTCAACTATCGCGCCGACCGGGTGCGGCAGATCACGCGTGTGCTGGCCCGCAATAGCGGCCTGACCAAAGATGATGGCAAAACGCTGCCCGGGGCCGAGGATCTCGACTTGGCTATCCCGCGACCCGAGGTACCGAAGCGGCTGCACTACGTGTGCATGACGCAGTATGACAAGCAGTTCAGCCTGCCCATGGTGATCCTGCCCGAGTCGATGGAGAATCTGCTGGCGGATATGCTGGGCCAGGCCAATCTGCGCAACCTGCGCATCGCCGAGACGGAGAAGTATGCCCACGTGACCTACTTCTTCAATGGCGGCATCGAGAAGCCCTTTCCCGGCGAGGACCGCGTGCTCATTCCTTCGCAAAAAGTGGCGACCTACGATTTGGCGCCGGAGATGAGCGCATCGGGGATTGCGGATGCGGTGATCAAGGCGATCGGTGATCCGGCCTTCGACCTGGTGGTGGTGAACTTTGCCAATGCCGATATGGTGGGGCACTCGGGCAAGATCGAGCCGACCGTTAAAGGTGTGGAGACGATTGACGCTTGCCTGGGGCGCATCTATCAAACGCTCAAGCAAAGGGGCGGGTCGATGCTGATCACTGCCGATCATGGCAATGCCGAGTTGATGATCGATCCGGTGAGCGGCGGACCGCACACCGCGCATACCACCAACCCGGTGCCGGTGATCCTGGTTAGCGACGATGCGGGCAAGTACCGGCTGCGCGACGGCGGTTCGCTGCGCGACATCTCTCCCACCCTGCTGGGCATGCTCAACCTGGACAAGCCGGGCAGGATGACCGGCGGCGATCTGCGGGTAGAGCTTTGAATCCAACTGCTATTTCTTCTTTTGGAAGTCGTCGATCTTCTTATCGAGCGCGGTTCCGAGGCTGGCGTCAACTTTGAAGGCTCCGTTGACGGCGCTCGATTTGGCGTAGTAGTCGTCCTTGTTTTTGCGCACTTCGAGTGTCTGTACACCAGTGTCGCCAGTCAATTTTGCGGTTGCAACCGGAGTCGCTCGCGCAAATTCAGCCGCAGCATCATTGGTCCCACTAGCGCTGAGTTGCATCGTTGCACTGGTCAAAGTGCGTACAAGGTTATTGACTGCGGAGCTATCTGCAGGTGAGGACGTGGGCTTTAGGATCTGCCAGCCGTCTTTGGTGCGGTCGAACTCTATCTCCTGACCCTTTCTAAGCAGTTCCACCCGGCTTACCTTTTCCGCGTCGACGGTCAGCAGGCTCTTGTCGCGCAGGTCATTCAGGCTTTTATCGAGACTGGTCTTGTTGAAGCTGGAGACGATAAAGACCCTGGGATCCCCGGCGAGCGCCGCATAGACGCCGCCTCCGGTTGGGGTGTCGTCACCCAGTAGCAGCTGCCGGGTCCCTTGGCCCTTGCCGGTAATATCCAATTCAACTGCGGCCGGATCTAATCCATATTGTTTGAGGTTGGATGCCTTGTCCTCCACCACTCGATCTGCATTCAATCCCGATAGAGTGGACAGCATACCGGCAACCGTTTCCTGATCGGCGCGATACGGCTTCGGCTGGGTAATCTGCCACTTGCCGGCGTCTGCCTTTTGCAGTGTGACTGGATCGGTTTGCTTCTGCTTAATGCTGAGCTGGGTTACATCGGCCGTATTGACTTTTAGGATCACCGGCGCGGCACTGGCCGAGCTGGGCGGATTGTCCTCAGGCGGCTTCCGGTGCTGAGACCAGTAAAGAACTCCGCCAAGTCCGGCCAGAATAACTACTGCAACAATCAAACCGCGGAAATTCATAAGCCAGGCTCTTACCGTCTCTTCCACCAGACCATGGTTCCGGCGATCACCACGATCAGAGGCAGCACAAATTGGCTGACAGTTCTTACCAGGATCAATTGTGCCCGGGTCATGGTGATGCGGCGGTCTTCCGGCGGTTTGGGGCGAATCGAGATCAGGTCTTCGTCGGAGGAAAGCCAGTTCACCGCATTCAGTGCCAAGTCACCATTGCCGTTGAAGGCAAGGAAGCGGTTGGCCGCCCACGAGGAGCTGCCGATCACCACGAAGCGGCCCTCCGAGTTGGGCTTGCCGGTGTTATACGTACCCGCTGCCGCAATGGTGAACGGCCCCTTTCGGTTTTGCGGATCATTGACGCTCACCTCAGGGGAACTCAGATTGCTGGTCGCCAGGCTGTTCCCCGAAGAATCGAATAACTTCTGCACACTGGTCTTGCCGGTATCCTTTATCTCTACGGAGCGGGAGAGGGGAATGCCCACCGCGCTTCCCCGCATGTCAGAGACAATCGGCTGGGAAGCGTAGGTGGTCACCAGCACCACCTGCGGACCAAGTCCTGCAAGCTGCCCCACAGGGTTCAGATCGAGGATCATATTCTTGTCCAGGGTCACGCCCCAGCTCTCCAGCACGTTGGTGAGCGCATCATTCGTGGCGATGGCAGAGTTCCCGAACTGAATCGGGGGATCGAGCATGAAGAATGCCCGGCCGCCGCCTTCAACGTAGTTCTTGATCGCGTCCACCTCGGGCTGCTGGTAATCGTGCGTAGGGCCTGCGATGACCACCGTCGTGCAGTCGGCCGGCACCTGAGCGGTTTGCAGCAAATCGATGGACTTCGACTGGTATTCATCCCGCGCCACCAGGTCCTTGAAGTGGGAAAGGCCATCGCGCTCGGTGTTGTCGATCTGATGCTCTCCGCTGCCGGTCACGAAGCAGACAGTGCGAGTCGTGCCCTTGAGATCGCGGATGAAGGCGCCGGTGATGCCCTCTTCCGTCATATCCTTTGCAGTCTCTTTCTTGGCGCCCACCTGGATCACCGCGGTGCCGAAGTTGCGAATGCCCGCTGCGCGCGCTAATTCCGGGCTTTTGTCCGGATCGACATACGCGATATGTATTTTGGGGGAGACGTTGGCATACTCGTCCAGCAGGTCTTTCCCTTCCTGGAAGTGCGTGCTTTGGTTGTAGTACGTGATGGTTGCATTCTGCTTCAGGCCTTTCAGGATCTTTTGTGTCTGTTCAGAAAGGCTGTAGCGCTTATTCGATGTGGTGTCGAAGGACTTGTTATAGCGGTTCGCTAGAAAGTTCACCAGCACCAGGATGGCCAGCACCACCAATAGATAGATGCCTGAATATGCGCCGTACTTGGTCTGTCTTGCTTTAAGCCACTGACTCGCCATCTACGACCTCCAACGCAGGGATTCCATCGAGCGCGCGGTGAGAAAAAGCCCGAGGAAAATCCCACTGAGATAAAAGATGACGTCTTTCGAGTCGATCACACCCCTGGCGAAGGAGTCGAAGTGGGTAATGACGGAAAGATAGGCGAGCACCTGCGCCCAAGTGGAAGAATCATAGCCGCTGGACCACTCCAGCACCCACAGCAGGAGGCAAACGCCGAAGGTGGCGGCGCCGGCAATGATTTGATTTTTGGTCAGCGTCGAAATAAAGGTTCCCAACGCAAGCAGCGTTCCTCCTTGCAGCAGCAGCCCCAGGTAGCCAACGGCCAGCGGCTTCCAATCCGGGTTACCGTAGCGGAAGAGAAAGGCGAAATTCAGCGCGGTAAAGAGCAGCAGGCAGGCGTAGAGAATCAAAGCCGCGAGCCACTTACCCAGGATGACTTCCACATCGCGGATCGGGGAGGTGGTCAGCAGTTCTATCGTCCCGGTGCGCTTCTCCTCGGCAAAGAGGCGCATGGTGATCATAGGGATGAAGAAAAGCCCGACCACGCTGGCGTTGGAGAGCAGCGGCCGGATGATCTGCTCGTTCACGTTCATAGGGACTGCCTGACCGCGCAGCTGCATCTCCATGCCCGCGATCACGAAATAACCGAGTGCGTTCCAGAAGAAGAAGCCGAAGATCAGGCCGAACATGGTCAACAGCAGATAGGCGACGGGAGATACGAAATAACTCCGCAGTTCTTTGCTGCAAATGGTCCAGGTATTTCTCATGGTTGCGGCTCGTTCGGAGTAGTTTGCTCAGCCTCGGCCGGCGCCTGGCTGCCGGTGAGTTGGAGGAAGATCTCTTCCAGGCTTCTTGCGGCCGGACGAAGTTCATACAGATCCCAGCCTGAACCGACCACGGCACGTGCCAGGTCTCCTCGCACCAACTGGCCCTTTCGGCTCTCCACTTCAAAGACCAGGCCTTGCTCTTTGTGCTCGGTGCAGGCTACGCGGCTGACTCCGGGAATGGCCTCGAGCTTCTGTTGTACCACCACGGATTCCGGCTGCCCATCGCGGGCGGTCACTTCGAGCAGGAGCGTTTCGGCGCCGCGCGTCCGCGCCTGCAGGTTGCTCACCGAGTCGGTTGCCACCAGCTTGCCCTTATTAATGATGATGACCTGCTCGCAAGTCTGTTCGACCTCGGGCAGGATATGGGTGCTGAGGATGATGGTGTGGTCCCCCGCGAGGCTCTTGATCAGGTCGCGGGTTTCATTGATCTGCTTGGGATCAAGGCCCGCTGTCGGCTCGTCAAGGATCAATACATCAGGATTATGGATGATGGCCTGCGCCAGCCCCACCCGTTGGCGATAGCCCTTGGAGAGTTTGCCCAGAAGCTTGTTTTTGACATCCGCCACAAAACAGCGTTCGCAAACATAGTCGATGCGCTTTTGCAGTTCAGTGCCAGAAAGGCCCTTTAGCTTGCCCACGAAGCGCAGGTATTCCGCAGTCTCCATCTCGGGATAGAGGGGAGGGGTCTCGGGCAAGTATCCGATGCGTTTCTTGACTTCGAAGGGCTGCTCCAGAACATCGAAGCCGGCGACCGAAGCCGTACCTGCGGATGGGGGGAGAAAGCAGGTGAGAATGCGCATCGTCGTTGTCTTTCCGGCGCCGTTGGGCCCGAGAAATCCAACAATCTGGCCCTTGGCTACCGAGAACGAAATGTGATCGACGGCGACCGCGCGCGCGTACCTTTTTGTAACGTCTTTAACTATGATCATCGCTGATAAGGGGACGTTTTTCGATAGTGGTGATCAATGTGGTCTCGACAACTCCACTACAGCGCTGCAGAAACCCAAATAACATCCTAAAAAGGAGACTTTGTCGATGTCAATTTCGTGCGACCGTCCAGTCTTCTTTAACGGGAGTAGTAACCTACTGAGTGCAGCAGAATTCGAATCAACTTTCCTCTTTCCGCATCCTTTATGGCGAGTTGTCTGCCTATCGGGCCTGTGTTCAAAACCGAAAAGGTGATCTCAACCGCACCCGCACAGGCTACACCAAAACTACAAGGACCGAATGAGCGCCGCCGCTGCTAGCACACTGACGCAGGCAGACCACGATTGGAAGCCCAAAACAAACCCCTGGCTAATCGCTTTTGTGGTTTCGTTGGCGGCCTTCATGGAAGTGCTGGATACCAGCATTGCCAACGTGGCCCTGCCCCATATCGCGGGAAACCTGGGCGCCAGCCAGGACCAAAGCACCTGGGTGCTCACCTCCTACCTGGTCTCGAATGCCATTGTTCTGCCCATTAGCGGCTGGCTGGTGAGCGTTTTTGGGCGCAAGCGGTTTTTCATGACCTGCATTGTCATCTTCACCATCAGTTCTCTGGCCTGCGGCATCGCGCCCAGCCTGGGGATTCTGTTGCTCGCCCGCGTGGTGCAGGGTGGGGGCGGAGGCGGCCTGCAGCCGATGGCGCAGGCCATTCTCGCGGACACCTTTCCGCCCCGGCTGCGAGGGCTAGCCTTTTCTCTCTATGGGGTGACGGCGATTTTCGCCCCTTCGATTGGCCCGACACTGGGCGGTTGGATCACCGACAACTACACCTGGCGTTGGATTTTTCTGATGAATCTGCCGGTGGGTATCCTGGCGCTTATTTTGGTCTACCAGCTGGTGGAAGATCCGCCCTATCTCACTCGGGCGCGGGCTCTGGGGAAGCGTGTCAAGCTCGACTACATTGGCTTCTCGTTGCTTGCTTTGGGTGTGGGCGCTTTGCAGATCCTGCTCGACAAGGGGCAGGAAGACGACTGGTTTGGTTCCCATTTTATTGTCACTTTGACTGTGATTGCCGCTGTCTGCCTGACGACCCTGGTGATTTGGGAGCTCTATCAGAAGAACCCTATCGTGGATATCAGGCTATTTGGACACTTCAATTTCGCTACCTCCAGCATGATGATGTTCGTAGTGGGCGGCATGTCGTTTGCGACCACGGTGCTGGTGCCACAATTTCTGCAAGCCAACATGGGTTATACGGCAGAGTCGGCGGGCATGGTTCTTTCCGCCGCGGGCTTTGTTTTGTTAGGGGCATTGCCATTCATCGGCATGCTGGCGGGCCGCTTTCAGGGCCGTTATCTCATCGCCACGGGATGGCTGCTACTAACGTGCAGCATGTATCTTTCGACAAGACGCATCGACTTGCTGATTAGTTTCAGCTCGGCTACCTGGCTGCGCATTGCCCAATACGCGCCTCTAGGCCTGGTATTTATTCCTACCACTGCCGCTGCTTATTACGGCATGCCCAAGGATAAGAACAACGCCATTGCCGGTTTGGTGAACTTCATGCGCAACATTGGCGCCAGTGTGGGAACTTCCGCGGTCACCACGGTGCTCGCGCGGCGCGACCAGTTCCACCAGGAGAGGATCGGCAGCAATATTACGGCTGGCAACCCAGCCTTCCGCAGCACAGTAAATGGGCTCGCGGAACAGTTGAGGGAGAGCGGCTTTAGTGCGCACGATGCGCTCAATCATGCTTACGGGCAGGTTTATCGAACACTCCAAATACAGGCTTCCACTCTTTCCTACATCGACACCTTCTGGCTTTTGACGGTAGCCGCCGGCTCCATGTTCTGCCTGACATTTTTCTTGCAGAAGAACGATCCGCGCGGCGGCGAGAAAGTCATCGCCCACTAAACGAAGGATGCGGTTGAGTCGCGAGGATTGCCGATGTTAGGCTCCGGAGATGGAACCAGTCGTCGGAGCTACTCTGGATGCACATGGCATGTTGGCGGTCGCCCTGGAACAGGCGCGCATTGGATTTGCCGAGGGCGGCGTCCCCGTGGGCGGGGCCATCTTTCACACCGACGGCACGCTACTGGGTGTGGGGCATAACCGCCTGGTGCAGGAAGGCAATGGGTCGTTGCATGGGGAGACGGACGCCTTTCGGGCCGCCGGCCGCCGGCCGACCTGGCACGACACCATCCTGGTCACCACGCTGGCCCCGTGCTGGTACTGCAGCGGCCTGATCTACCAGTTTCGCTTCCGCCAGGTGATCGTGGGCGATAGCGTCAATGCCCAGGGCGGCATGCACTGGCTGCGCCAGCAGGGCATGGATATCGTTGACCTGCACTCGCAGGAGTGTATCGACCTGATAGCCGAGTTTCAGCGCATCCGTCCGGATTTATGGAAAGAATGCATCGGCGAAGCCTGAGCGGGTTATTGGCCGCACTCCGCTAGCGGTGCAAGATTGCGGCCGTAGTGACGCAGCGCGTCCTGGAGCGTGGAAGCGGTGTGGGCCCAGGTCTCATCGGCGGCGTCCACGTGTCCGTGTAGGCCGGTGAAGAGGAGCGTCTTGCTGCTGCCGCAAACCTCCAGCCTCTCAGAGGGGTGACCGGGTGCTAATTTTTCCAGCAAATCAGGATCGCCATAGAGAGGCTCGCCCGCCACCATCACCAGCGTCACCTGGGCCGCGGTTGCGTGAGTCAGTGTCCAGTAGGCGTCATGCTTTGCTGAGCCTGTTTCAGGACGAAGGACCAGCACATCGGCATCGTGGCCGGGCTGGAGCGCGCCCAGACGATTGCTTGCCCCAATCAGATCTGCAGGGACCGCGGTAGCCATGGCAAACAGCTCACGATCGCTAAAGAGAGGGGGAGCCTGAGTGTCGTTCCACGCGGCAGCGTAGTTCAATTCGGCGAGCAGGCCGTCGCTGCCGGTGGGGCTCCAATCCGGCGCCAGCGCTATCTTGACGTGAGCGGCCTTGGCGGCTGCCACATCGGCGGTACTGCCGTAAAGCTCGAGATTGCTGCGGGGGGACCAAATCAGGCTCACTCCATGAGCGGCCATCTCCACGAAATTCTCAGGTTGCAATGCGCCGCCATGGATCAGCACAACTCCGGGAACCAGCAAGTCGCGGCCCTTTAGCATGGCGAACTCTCGCGCCGCGGCTGCGTCCTGGTGGCCGCCTTCGCTGAGATGAACCAAGAAGGCATGCAGCTGATGGTTTGCCAGCCGCTGGCGAATGGGGGTCAGGTCGTTTTCGGACATCTGCAGGGGAAATACGTTGTACGCGACATGCCATTCGTCTTCGCTGTCGAGATTATGCGCAAGCCCGGTGCTGCAGGCCTCGGCCAGGCTGCCGACCGCGGAGGTCTCGCCTTCGGTGAGCGCTTTGACTTCGGCGTAGCGCTCCATCTCGCACTCCAGGCCGTCTGACACCATGGAAGCGTGCGGGGACTCGATCAAAGTCTGGTAGATCGGCTTTTGCTGCCAGTCGTAGCGGTTGCCGAACTCGCTCGACGGATGCCAGCGCGGAAAAACATTGTAGGTGAGGTGGTTGTGCAGGTCGATGAGGCCGGGCGCGATGACCCCATGGGTATCGATAACAGTTGCATTCGGCGGCAACTTCACCTTGGCCCCGGCGGCTACGATTTTGCTTTGCTGAATCAGGACGGTTCCATCTTCGACGATGCCGGCAGGGGTGACCAGGGTGCCGCGCAAGGCGTAGCTGGGTTCCGCCGATTGCGCCCACAAGGAGTGGAAGCCAAACAGGCACACGGATAGCGCAATACCGATTCGGAAGGTGTTTGCCATGTGTTTCATGGTAGGGTCTGCTCCTGTTTCATGCCGAAATCAGTTCTTTTGCGAGCAGCACCCTGCCCAGCGGGATCAGCATACGTTGGGGATTGGCGGCGAGCCGTATCGTTGTGCGGGATTCCAGTTCTTCGATGAATTGAGCCGCCCGCGCGTCATTCCGGCCGCCGTACAGACTGCCGGCAAGGGTGGGGAAGACAGAAGCGCGCGAGAAGGCCGCCCAGCGAGCCGCGAATCTTCGGGCATCTCCATCCCGTTCGAAATCCGACCAGAAGTGGTCCTCCCCCAAAAAGATTTCCAACTCCTCCACATGGAGACTCCCAAAGCGGCCCTCAGCTCCGAAGGGAGCTAGAAAGTCTGCCCGGCTGCGGCCAACGGTGGGGATGACCATCCGCCGCATTTCTTCGTCACTGAGGAAACCGCTATCGACCATGTCGACGAGCGCGGAGTACATGGCGTTGAGCAACGGCCGATAACCGAATTCTCCGTCTTGATCGACCGCCATCGTTATCACCGCGAGCTTGGCTCCCGAGCACAGCTCGCGTTCCCTGTGAGTGAGAAACCGCTGCCAATCTTCTGCGGCTTGCCGGGAAAACGCAGCCCGGGTGGACGCATCATGGCTGAAGGCGGCCTGCACCTGATCGGGAATGGGGCCTGGGGCGCGGCTTAACCATTGCACTGCCCAGGAACTCCATGCCAGCGTCACGCTGCCGGTGGGAAGGACTTGTTCATAGAACGATCGTCCGACAGCCGATGCGAAGATCGCATGATCCCTGCGCAAGTAGCTGTTCGGGTCGGTGTTCAACGTTTTGAATAGTACAGGGAAGTCGTTCTCGGGCAGGTCGGTGTGAACGACAGAGATTGCACGGTCCGGGCCGATTCGTTGCCTGAGAATGGTGATCGCTGCGCCCAGTGGCAGCAGGGAATTGTGACCTTCTGACGAACCGTAGTCAGCGATGACAATGGGCTGCGATCCAGGTGGAAGTGCGACCGTCTTCGCGGCCAGCTCCAGCATGGGAACGGCCGGGGAAAGTCCTGCAGCCTGTACTTGCGAGCTTCGGTTGTATCCGCCCTGCCCCTCCATCGCCGCCGGCGTCACGAAGCCCGGATCTTTGGACATGGTTCTTCTCCTGGTGTGCGAGACCAGCATAGTTCATTCGCCTTGGGATGAAGCTGGGCTAGCTTACAATCTTAGCGCGGGAACCAATGACGCATGCCCAAACGCAGCGCAGGTCTATTGATGTATCGGCGGCGTGAGGGCCACCTGGAAATCTTCCTGGTGCACCCGGGCGGTCCCTTGTGGGCGAAGAAGGATTTGGGCGCCTGGTCTATTTCTAAAGGTGAGTACGTGGAAGGAGAACTTCCGCTTGAAGCCGCGCGGCGTGAATTTCAGGAGGAAACAGGATTTGCTGCAGATGGAGATTTCCTCGATCTGGGCGCGGTGCAGCAGGCAAGCGGTAAGGTGGTGATGGCCTGGGCCTTCGAAGGGGATTGCGACCCCGGCAAGCTGGTCAGCAATCTCTGCGAGATCGAATGGCCGCCGCGATCCGGCCGCAAGATCGAGATTCCGGAAGTGGATCGAGGAAGTTGGTTTTCCATCGCTGAGGCGAAAGAGCGCATTTTGAAAAGCCAAGCGCCTTTTCTGGATCGGCTGCAACAGAACTTGATTGGGCGCGAGTAGTATGCGGCTTTTTGTTGGGATTCCACTCCCGGCTGAGGTGATCGAGGAGCTCTCGGTGATCTCGATGCGGCTTCGATCGGGTGACGACGGCCTGCGTTGGTCCACTCCGGAGTCGTGGCATATCACTCTGCAATTTCTGGGCAATACTCCGCAATACGAATGCACCGTGGCGCGACTTCGCGAGCTGCGCTCGCCGGCGGTAGCGGTACAACTTGAGGGATTGGGATTCTTTGAGCGTGCGGGGATTTTCTTTGCTGGTGTGCGCCTCACGCCCCAACTGGCAACACTTCAGCAGGGCGTCACCGCTGCAACCGGTCTTTGCGGGTTTGTGCCGGAGACTCGCCCCTACCATCCGCACATCACGCTGGCGCGCAGCAGGAAGAAAGGAGCGCGCGGGCTGCGGGACTTAAAAAATAGGATCCATCGCGAGCCTGCATTTACACATTTTGTCGCAGAGACGATTGTTCTTTACGAAAGCCTCGTGAGGCCAGGCGGCTCTCATTACGAAATTCGCGAGCAGTTCGGTCTTAACGGCTGATCGACCATACGGGGCCAACCCAGGACGATGTCCTGGGTAATTCTCAGCCGTCCCTGCGGGACTACTCGTTGGGCAATGCTAACCCAGGACTACATCCTGGGCTACTCTCAGCCGTCCCTACGGGACTTAATTGGTCTCTGCTCACCTGGCCCGGGCCTGCCGCGGGAAGCAGCAGAATTTCGCAGCCTGTTTTAGCTCCTGAGGCCTTCACCTTGGGATGAAGCGCATTTCCTGAAACTGCGCAAACATGCGCAGTAGCATTTCTTCCGTGTCTATCGCCTCGTGAAAGCCAAAGCGCCGCGCTTTCGTCATGTCCGACATCACGTCGTATTCCAAATTGAAGATCGCTTCGCCGAATTGCCATGAGGCTGCATCCCGGAATGAGTAAGGTAGCAGAGCGTATTTCTTGACCATGGCGTCCCATAAGTTCCCTTTGTCCGACATGAATTGCGTCAGCGGGAAACGTTGCGGAGACGCGTAGGGCATTTTGAAAAAGTCCGCCAACCGGGGCCAGAGATGCTGCCAACGATTGAAGTCTCCGTTGGTGATGTTGAATCCCTGGCCGTTGCAGCGGTCATTCTCCGCTGCCCACACCATGGCTTTGGCCAGCAACTCGGCGTCGGTCATTTCCATGAGTACTTGGCAGGACGCGGTCGAGCCTGGATAGCGAAGAGGCAAGGACATCTCCTTGCACAGCGAGGCGTAGACCGCAATCACCGTGGCCATGTTCATGGGATTACCCACAGCAAAGCCGCAAATGCAGGAGGGCCGCAGCGCCGTCCAGGACCAGGACTTACCTGCGCAGCGCGCTACCAGATAATCCTCCTGGTCATAGTAAAAATTTGGCGGCATATGCCTCGGGTCGCTCTCCTTCGCCGGGGTTTTGTACGGGCCCAGGTGCGCGCCGTAGTACTTCGCCCCTTCAAGCAATACCACCTTGCGTAACCCGGCAGACGAACGCTCCACCGCTTCCACCGTGTTTCGCAGCATAGTCAAATTAGGCGCAATTTCTTCGAAGAAATTTCCCACCATCTGCAGCGCGGCATAGAAAATATGCGTAACTTCCCCCAGCTGACTCATGCACGCGTCTACATCTGACCGATTTAACAGATCGATCGCCACATACGCGGCCCGGGTTTCGAATTCGGGCCGGCGTCGAGACAACCCGACGACTTCCCAATCGCCAAGGGATACCAGATGATTGACCAGAGCGCGTCCACTGACCCCCAACGCTCCTGCGACCAAAGCTTTTTTCATAGGAAATATCCCAATCCTCTAATCCGCGGCAAAGTCGCCCTTTTGCGTGCCCTTGCGGCGAAAGAGACTGAACGGCCACAGTCCCCTGGGGCCCTGGGGGCGGTAGACGATATTCGCCGGAACCTGTAGATCGATCAGCGTCCCGCCCTCGCTGGAGGAGCGAACCCGCAGCTCGCCTCGCATTTTGTCTGCGCGCTCGCGCATGCCTGGAAGACCCCAGTGGCCACTGCGATAGCCTGCTTTCAGCACTCCCTCATCGATGCCGCTGCCGTCGTCGCGCACGCGCACGTGCAGAGCGCCGGGCTGATACGCAATCTCCGCCACAATATTCTGCGCCCCGGAGTGGCTGAAGGCGTTGGTCAACGCCTCACGCCCAATCAGCAGAATTTCCTCCTGCACGATCTCGTCCAGCGGCCGCGGGCTGCCTTCTATAGAGACTTGAAAGTTCGCCGGGTGAATGGCCCGCAGCTGATTGCCCGTCTCGGCCAAGGCGTCGGCCAGGCTGGTGCTGTCGATCCGCCGGCCGCGAAGATTCAGTACTCGTTCGCGTCCTTCCTGCATCACCCGGTCGGATTGCTTCAACGCCTCATCCAAAGCCTCCCGCGCAGGATCGTCGGGGGCCAGCCGGCTGGCCGCGGTGTGAAAGCGCAGCGTCAGCCCGAACAAACTTTGCAAAAGCGTATCGTGCAACTCCCTGGCGATGCGCTCCCGCTCCGCCACTCGTTCGGCGAGCCGGCCCTGAAGCTGACGCGCGATGCTGCTGATGCGCAGACGGATGGCCCACCACAGCAGAGCGAGACAGGCGAGCAAGACCAGGGTCGTGAACCACCACGTCTGATAGAAAGCCGGTTTGATGGAAACTCCCAGACTCGCTCCAACCTCGTTCCACACCCCATCGTTGTTGCAGGCGATCACATGAAAGCGATAGTGTCCCGGGGGCAGCCGGGTGTAGAAGGCCTGGCGGCGCGTGCCTACGTTCTGCCATTCGGAATCGACCCCATCGAGCTTGTAGCGGAAGAGCACCCGGTCGGGAATCGCCAGGCTGAGCGCGGTGTAGTTAATCTCCAGCTGTTCGCTATGCGCAGGAAGGGTCAGGTCGCCGGAACCAGGGTAGGTCTTTCCATTGGAGATCACGGTGGAGATCAGCACCGGGGGCGGTAAACGGTTGCGGCTCTTGTGCAAGGTTGCCGGGTCAAGCCAGGCGATGCCCCGGGTGGTGGCAAACCACATCCGGCCGTCGCGCGATTCGGCAAGCGATGGCTCAGGAATTCTTTCCGCCGAGAGCCCGGGAAGTCCATCCAAAGCATCCAGGCGCTCGCCGGAAACGAGGTAGCTGGGGTCGCGCAGCCACCGGGCCAACTCCGCCGCAGAGACATGGGTGATGCCGGAGAATCCGTTCATCCAAAGGTCGCCAGTCTCCGTTTCCATCACACCGGAGACTCTGCCGGGCAGCTCCTGATTTTTCCAGCCCAAAAGGTAAAAACGGCCGTTGCGAAGCAGCTCGACTCCACCGGACCCACCCAGCCAGAGGCGATCATCCCGGACGAACATCGTGGTTTCCGAGACCCCGCGCGCACCGTTCGGAAAGGAGAATCGGTGGTAACTGCTGCCGTCCCACTCGACCACGTAGTTGGAAAAGCCGAACCAGACGTTTCCTGCCTGGTCGCCCGTCATGGTGCCCAGGATGCCGGGCTTCTTGCCCAGGACATCGTTCTGGCGGCTCCAGGAGCCGTGCGTGAGATGGTAGTCTCCGCCCGTCGCGGTGTGGATCCATAGGTCGTTGTTGCGATCGACGGCGAGGGAGATCACCGGGCCCAATTCTTCCTCCGGATAGTGCATGGGAAGGAAGCCCGAACCTGAAGAGTGCCACAAGGTGGAGTCACCGCCGCCGGCGGTAGACCAAATGGTCCCATTACGATCGAGTCGAAGGCAGATGGTCCCGTGCGTTTTAGGAAAGCTGCTGATGCTGCCATCTGCGGCTACCCGGGTCAGTGGCATGCCCAGGTTTCCCGTCCAGACGGAACCTTGATCTGCAGCCAGGATGCTGAAGTTATGCTCTTCTGCCGGCGGAAGTGCCACACTGGTAAGCGCCGTGCGGCGAAGCCGGTCGAGGCCGGAGTTGGTCCCTACCCATACGCTGCCTTCGCGATCGATCAGCACCTTCCATACCGCATCGGAGCTAAGTCCTTGCCTGGTAGTGAAGCTCACTCCCGGAGCATTCGCTGTCGCCTGGGGCGTTGGCCACTGGTCCACATGATCGAACCGGCGCAGGCCCTTATCGCTTACCGCCCAAATAGAGCCGTCTGCGGTGAAGGTAATGTCTCCGAACTGGACATTTTCTTTGGGCCCTTTGCGGAGGACGAATGGAACGGGTGTGCGATCCGGGTTAACCACGCGGCGCAGCCCATGATCGTCCGAAAGCCAGATGGAGCCATCCGGGGCCTCATGGAGATAGGTGTTGTGCGTGGCCGTGGCCAAAACGAAAGCGGCCGAGGTGGTCCCGGCGTCGTATTCCATCCGTTTAAACACGGTCTCACCGGGGGGCATAAAGAGCAGAGCCCCCTGCAGCGTCCTTACCCAAACCGTTCCTTCGCGGTCCACCAGGAGGGCTGCGGGAAAGCCACCGGGGTATCCATGTTCCGCGCCAATCTGCTCACACACGGCCCCATGAATGTGGAAGAGACCACCCGACGCTTGCAGCCACAGAGAGCCATCCCGGTCCTCGGCGATTCCTTCCATTTGCAAGACCGGCGTGCATCGCCGGTCAGTAAAGGTGGTCAGGTGTCCAGCCTTCCAGAACAAAAGTCCCGCTGCTCGTGTCTTGAGCCAGACACCCCCGGAGGAAGAGAGAAACACGGCGTGGATTTCGCTGTTGTGAACCGCCCCGTTGGTGGCTTCTTCGACGGATTGAAAGCGTACTCCGTCAAAGCGGAAGACCCCCGTCGAGGTGGTGAGCCAGAGGTAGCCATCGGCCGCCTGCTGGATATCCACAACGGCTCCGAGGCCATTGTCTGAGGTCCACATGTCGTGGTGGAAGTTTGTTGCCTCAGCAACCGGGGCCGCCCAGGCTGCTGGTCCACGGATGCCCTTGTACAGCGTGAGTATCAGGGCCGCAGCAAACAACCACCTGGTCTTCTGGAAAGGTCTACCCATAAGGCGACGTAAATTTTATTAAGCGAAGGGCCCAACAGAGCAGGTGTGGCTGGACGGCATGACGATCTCGATCGATTGCCAACCTAATGACGATTGTAGCGCCATATGATTAAGGGAGGCCTCTACTGCATCCCCATGCAGTCCACGGCTCCGAGTTCAAGGACTTTCCCAGTGAGTTTTTATATCAAGTGCTGTGGATGGTTGCTCCTCCTGACCTCGGGCACGCCACTGCATTCACAGGTGGCCGGCTCGATAGGTAACGGACAAACCACGCTAGTGCTGCAAGCCGGAAGGGAAGAGCCGCGCCTGGTCAGCTTGCAATGCGGAAGCTTTCCCGTGTGGCCTAATGGCATTTCTGAGCGATTGATCGATTCCATTGAAGAAGACGGCCGCACCGTGGCATTGCACTGGAAGCTCGATGAGCGAGACAGCCACATCACCGCGCGGACGGCAACCTTTGTCTATCAAAGCTCCTCACCGCGGCTTCGCTTGACCTGGAAATGGGAGGCGCGGGCCGAATACGGGCCGGTCGAACACTCCATCACCATCGAAAACCTGTCGCCTGCAGAGATATGGTTGCCGCTCCAGGATAGCTTTCGCTTCCGCTTCCAGGAGGATGCGAGCCATCCGCTGCAGCACTGGTACGTAGATAAGGGCGCGGGCAAGCCATCTGAGGTGGGTACGCATCGAGTGCCCATGGAGGCCGGTTATCGCTGGAGAGGCAGGTCCAGCACCTATGCCAGAGATCAGGACGAACGCGAAATCATCCCCTGGTTCATGGTGGAGCGAGACAATCGCGCCCAGGATGGGTGGTATGTAGGGATCGAGTTCAGCGGACGGACGCGTCTTACCTTGCAGCGGGATGCGGGATCTATTGATGGCGCCGCCGGACTGGATCCCGATCCAGGGCCTTTTCGCACGCGCCTGTTGCCCCATGAGACCTTTGCCGCTCCCACGGTCTTTGTCGGTGGCTTCAGCGGCGGTGCGGACGGCGCAGGGAATCGTTTACGCCCGTGGGTAAGGCAGGTTTTGAATAATCCAGTCACCTGGAAGAACAGTGCATATCCACCGCTGGTAAATAACAGTTGGGGCAGCGGCATGCAGATTGATGAGGCGCTTGCGCTTCGCATGGTGCGAGATTCGGCTGAGCTCGGCCTCGAACTCTTCCACATCGATGCGGGCTGGTTTCGCGGCGTGGGCGACTGGTATCCCAGCCCCAGTAAGTTCCCGCACGGATTTGCACCTATTGTCAGTGAGGCTCATCGACTTGGGCTAAAGTTCGGTATCTGGGTGAACTGGGCACAGGCCGGTATCGATAACAACCCAGGCGCTCTTAATTTGCACGATCCTAAGATCAGGGATTGGCTGGTTGCCGATGCTCCGCCGAGCTGGCAACCAGCGGATTTTGTGGGAAGAACCATCGACTTAGGGTTTCCGCCGGCGGGCAACTACGCGCGGCAAGAGGTGGAACGCATCATCACGCAGTACCACCTGGACATGCTGGAACACGACGGATACGTGGTTGCGAAAAACTGCAGCCGCACCGATCATCCCCACGCGCCTGCAAGCCCGCCCCAGATGTCCACCGTTGCCGGAAATGGCATTGCGATGCCGGATAATTCCGACTCGACCGACGTCAGTTACCATGCGGTGCGCGCCTACTACGGAATCTACTCCCAGGTTCGGCAGGAGCACCCGCAGCTTTTGCTGGAGATATGCGACGACGGGGGACGCATGGTGGATTTCGGCAGCGCCTCGCATGGCGACTACTTTTCTATCACTGACAGTTACGATCCGGTCTCCAATCGACGTGCGTTCTATGATGCCAGCCACGTGCTGCCCGCGGCGATGTTGGAAGCCTATGTGGAGAAATGGCCAACGCCAAAGGTTGAGAATTTTCGTTACATGCTGCGCAGCGGCATGATGGGGTTGCTCACCGTCATGCAGGATACGAATACGTGGACTCTGGAAGAACATGCGGCAGCGAAAGCGGAGTTCGCACTCTACAAGCAGAAACTGCGGCCGCTTATCCGCGATGCGGAGCTTTACCACGTCTCAGAAAGGCCCGATGGCATTCACTGGGACGGCATGGAGTATTTTGACGGCAATCGCCGAAGAGGCGTCCTTTATGTCTTCCGGGGTTCGACACCGAATGAGAGCCAGCACCGCTTTCCAGTCGAGGGTGTTCAGCCCAGCCACAATTACCGGCTGCATTTTTCTGATCACACCGCGCCCGATCGAACCATCTCCGGTCGCGAACTGCTCGACCGGGGGCTGACTGTGGCTTTGCCTTTGCCGGTGAGCTCGGAACTTGTCTTTATAGACGATTTGGAAATGTGATTAGGGGAAGCGTTCCGCCCATCTCTAGTGCCCTGTGGCAATACCACAGAAAATGTGGCATTCTGATGTGGCATCCACACAGGAGAGCATCAAATGGCGGAATCGAAACTAGACCTGTTGCAAGGCACACTCGACGTGATGGTCCTGCAGACGCTGGTCACCATGGGGTCCATGCACGGCTACGGCATTGCGCGGCGTATCGAGCAGGTAAGCGGCGACGAGATTCTGCTCAACCAGGGCACCATCTACGCGTCGCTGGTGCGGCTGCAGCAGCGGGGATGGATTGCCGCGGAGTGGGGCACCTCCGATAACAATCGCAAGGCGAAGTACTATTCGATTACCCGGAGCGGCCGCAAGCAGCTGGCCGAAGACGCCGCGCACTGGCACAGATTGTCGCGGGTGATGGGCCGGGTATTGGCCATGCCTGCGGAAGGGGAGCTGTGATGGGCGCCCTTCGGGAAGGACTGCAACGTCTACGCTCTTTCTTTAAAAAGCGGCAGCGGGACTCGGAACTGGATGCGGAGGTAGCGGAGCATCTGGAACTCGCGGTGGAAGAGAATAGGCGCCATGGCATGTCCGCGGAAGAGGCGCGGCGCCAGGCGCTCATCCGTTTCGGCGGTGTCCTGCAGGCGAAGGAGCAGCAACGCGAAGCACGCGGTTTGCCCTGGCTCGATGTGCTGCTGCAGGATCTGCGCTTCACCTTTCGCACTCTGGGGCGCGACCGCGGTTTTACCGTGATAGCGGTCGTCATCCTGGGGTTGGGGATTGGCGCCAACATCACCGTATTCAGCGTAGTGAACACCATCCTGCTACGGCCGCTGCCGTTGCGCAATCCGCAGGAACTGGTTCGGATCCTTACCAAGAACGCCACCGGTGGGGAATCCGGCATGACTTATTCCGCGGATGCCACGGAGGAATTTCAGCGGCTAAACCGATCCTTCGAGTCGATCTCGGGTTATTTCGCCTTCTCCGGACCCGAAAACCTCAAACTCATGGGCCACGGTCAGCCGATGCCTGTCACCGGCTTGATGGTGGGGGGCAATTTCTTTCACACCCTCGGCGTGGAGCCGTCGCTGGGAAGGGTTTTTACGGCAGAGGAATGCCTGCACAACAGTCGCCCTGTGGTGCTGCTGAGCTATGCGTTTTGGAAGCGGCAATACGGCGGCGATCGGAGCATCGTGGGTCAGGCGATCGACGTGAATGCAACGCCGGTCACGGTGATTGGGGTGCTGCCGGAAAGCTTCGACTTTGGCTCCATCTTCTCTCCCGGCTACAAGGTGGATATGTATGGGCCGGTGATCTACGACGACATCAGGGATGAAGGAAATACGATGGCCTTGGTCGGCCGCCTGAAACCAGGAGTTAGCCTGGCGCAGGCACAGGCGGAGGCCGATCTGCTCTTTCCTACCCTTCATTTCAGTGTCAAGCATCCGGAGTATGGCGGTGGCTACACCGGCGCCTTGTTCGGGTTGAAGGACTACGTGACGGGCAAGCTGCGGCGCTCGTTGATTGTGTTGTGGTGCGCGGTGGGTCTGATTCTGCTGATTGTGTGCGTGAATCTATCGAACCTGCTGCTGGCGCGAGGCGCGGCGCGCACCAAGGAGTTCGCCATGCGCACCGCCTTAGGCGCTACTCGCGGCCGGTTGCTGCGGCAGTTGCTGACCGAGAGCCTCATCCTGTCGTTCGCGGGCGCCTTGTTTGGCTTGGGGATTGCTTTTGCCATCACCATCTATCTCGCGCATCAGGGTTCGATCGCTTTGCCGCTGCTGAGCAGCGTGCATATCGATGTAGCCTCCCTGGCTTGGACGCTAGCAGTGGCCGTGACTGCGGCGGTTCTTTTCGGTCTTGTTCCGGGGCTCAGGATTGCCGGCGGTAACTTGCAGGAGTCTCTCAAAGACTCGGGTCATGGGGCGAGCGACGGCAAGAAGCATGATGGGTTGCGCTCGGTGCTGATCATTTCAGAGATAGCCTTGGCGTGCGTGCTGCTGGTGGGCGCCGGACTCCTGTTGCGGAGTTTTTTGCGCATCCTCGATGTCGATCTGGGTTTCGCACCCAGCCAGGCGGCTTCGATCAGCCTGGATTACAACGATGGCGGAGATCCGGCCAAGAGAAGCGTGTTCTGGCAGGAGGTTCTGCGTCAGGTGGAGGAGATTCCGGGAGTAGAGACAGCGGGCATCACAGACAACTTGCCTATGAGCAGGAATCGAAGCTGGGGTATTTCGGTAAAGGGCAAAGACTACCGCAAAGGGGAATTGGAAGGCACCTTCGTCTACATTGTTTCGCCTGGGTACCTGAACGCGATTGGAATGCACCTGGTGAAGGGCCGGGACATTCGCTGGGACGACACGGATAAGAAAGTAGGAGTCGTCATTATTAATGAGACGATCGCGCGCCGGCTTTGGCCGGGCGAAGATCCGATTGGCCGCATTGCAAATGTGATCGGTATGGATGCCCGCGTCATCGGTGTGGTGCAAGATGTCCGCGAGAGTAGCGTCGAAGGCAAACCGGGTTGGCAGATGTACCTCTCTGGAGCCTCGCCGCAGTTCGGACCAGAGGGCGCGCAGCTGGTGGTACGCACCAAGTTGCCGCCGCAAACGCTGGCTTTCCCGGTGATGAGCACGCTGCGGCAGATCAATCCCGGCCAGCCGGCGACAGAGTTCCGGCCGGTGCAACGGTTGGTGGATCATGTGGTTTCGCCGCGGCGGTTCTTTGTAATCCTGGTGGGCGTTTTTGCTGGGTTGGGATTGATTCTGGCTTCGCTGGGGATTTATGGCGTGATCTCGTATTCGGTGACGCAGCGGACACAAGAGATCGGTATTCGCATGGCGCTCGGCGCAAGCCAGGGGCGGGTGCAGTTGGCAGTTATCGGCAAGACAATGTTGCTGGCCCTGATCGGGATCGCGACCGGGACGGCGGCTTCCTTGGCAGTCGCCAATCTCATTGCGTCGCTTCTGTTCGGAACGGCGGCCACCGATCGGGCGACGTTCCTGAGCATGACTTTGTTGTTGCTGGTGGTGGCGTTGCTCGCCGGCTATATACCGGCACGAAGGGCCTCACGTATCAACCCGATGATTGCGCTGCGCAACAACTGAAAAGGTGCTGGATGAGTCGATGCGGCTAAAGCCGTTCCCTGGGTCTAGCAGAACTCAACGGGAGCTGGACGGGTGCCCCACGTTCGCCCCAACGTACGTGGGTTGAAAATGAAATGTTTCGAATGCTTTTACTGTTCGATTTCGCAAAAAACTGTGGTGGGCTTCGCCCGTCTTCTTCAACCCACGTACGCTGGGGCGAACGTGGGGCACCCGTCCAGTTCCCGTTGAGTTCCGCTGGGCAGCAGACCGTGCGAAAGCACAGCGCTAGAAGCGGCGGTCAATTTTGGGATACCAGGTGAGCTGGACGGCGGTGCTGGTATCGGATTGCCGTCCGGACTTGTAAAGCGGAATCAGCCATTGCTCATACTGCACATTGGCTTTCAACTCCACATCCTGTGAGAGGCGCTTGACCACATCGAACCTGAAGTCAGTTTGCGTGGTGCCTCCGGGAATGAAATCCTTGGCGGCTTTGTCACTGCGATAAGAAAGCTGCAGCCATTCACGGGGCGAGAGATGGTAAGTGAGCCAGGCCTGGCCTCCCTTGTTTTCGCGTCCGATCCAATCCCCCATCAGCAAGCCGTTGCTGGTGTATCCGTTCCTCTGCACCACTTCGATGTACTGGTCCTGTCCACCGTTGCTGAGGCCTGTGTCGGGATCGGTGGAGGCCGCTTCGACGCGCAGGTCGAGTTTGGGCGCGCCAGGGAAATGGGATAAGTACAGGCCGGGGCGGATGGCGGCATGGCGCGGCGCAGTGATGGGGAAGACGTCATCGTGTACTTCGGAATCGCAATAGAAGGTCAGCCACCTGGTCAGATAGGGCAGGCGCCAGGAGAAGTCCACAGCGCTGAAACGGGCGCCGGGGTCCCTGGGCGAGAACTTTTCCCCTCCGTTGGTGTCGCTGATGCTGTAGAAGCTACGCCAGAACGTACCGAAGGTAATGGGCTCGTGATCCTTGCCTCCCCAAATCACCGTGCGTTCAAATCCGAATTCAAAGTTAGGCGTGGGCTTAAAAGAAATCTTTTCCGCATGGACCCAGGGGCTTACCGGATCGTTATGGCCCTTGAGCGGTCCCACGAAGAAGTCGTATCGGATCAGCCCTGCGATGCGGGAGACGTAGGGAATGTATAGCGGCTCAACGCGATCGATACGAAAGCTCCAGATGTTTTCCGCATTGTTGCTCCAGGCCATGCCGCCACCCACCCCCGGACCGTACCAGTTGTCCATTTTTCCCAGGGAGATTTCGTGGCCGACGACGTGGGCCGAGACATAGCCTTCGAGCACGGTGAAGTTGTTCACCCTTTCCACCGGACCCAGTGGGATGGTGGTATTTCCGTAGAGAGGAACGGAGCCAAAGGTGGCGAAATCGTCGATGGTGGCCAGGACTTCTGCTAAAGGAAGCGAATAGCCTTCCCACGACGGGGCATGCTGGAATTCTCCGCGAAAGTAAACGGAAAACATGCCGTAGTGTGCGCGTGTGCTGAAGCCGCTGTAGCTGTTGAGGCCGCTAGCGTAGGGCCGGCCAAAATCGTTGACGTCGGTCTGACCGAGATGGAAACTGTCGCGCAAGGGCGTGCCGCCAATACCCATGAAACCCTGGTACACCGAGGCGAGCACGGCTCGCCCATACCTTTGGTCGAGCGGAATGCGCATATCGGGCTGCAGCTCCCTTTCGAGCGCGGTGTAAATGTCAATGGCTTCGTCGCTCGTACTGCCGGTGATCCGGTCTGCGCTTAGGTCCAGCATGTGGGCTACGCTGAGACGCGTCCAGGGACGCATACCGAGAAAGACGGTGTCGACAAAGCCCAGCCCATAGAGACGCATCACTGCCGGATACATCCAGCTGTCTAAAGGAATATAGGTGGAGCTCATGCCCTCGATCGATTTGAGCGGCTCATAGGGCGCAAAGTGTATGGTGTCGCGCGCAGCGGGAAGTTGATCGGCAGACTGAGTTGCTGGAGCTGCGGCAGGCGGTGGCGTTCGGTCCGCCTGGGTTTGTTCCGTTGCATCTATAGTCGAGGCGGCTGAGATTCCTGGGGTCAGTAAGACCAGCACACATAGAACAGCAAGGAATTCCACTTACACCTCAGAGACAAAAATGGTTGATGCCGGATAAAACCTGCGGCGGAGGCAGGTACCGGGCCGAGAGACGTGATGAGATTCGTTCACCTCTTTTCAAGCTAACCAAACGAGGTCTAAGGGTCAATCGTTTGCAGCGGGCTGAGAAGCGGGAAGATAACGGGGTAGGTGGTCAAGGGCTGACGTTACTTGTGCGATGCCCGCTGCGCTTTTTGCGACGCTTTCACCGCGGCGTCCAGTTTCTGCGAAAACTCTTGCGCCACCTGGTCTTTCCAGCGTGAGCTGAAGAGTCCCTTGGCCTTGAGGTAGCGCTCCATGTGGGCTAGAGGATCGCGTTCCCTGCGCCACATCGCTATACGTCGTTTGGTTGGACTGTACAGGCGATAGGGCTTAGCCTCGACGAGCACGGGGCCGCCGCCCTGGCGCACGCGTTCCACACTTTCGTAGGCTACGCGGTAGACGGCCACAACATCGTTGGCATCGACGGTAATGATGGGAAAGCCGTAGTTCCGCGGTGTCCCGGTGGAGTCCTCACTCACTGTGAAACTGTCCAGGTCTGTCCACGGGTTATCCTCTACGACGAAAATTATGGGCAGGCTCTTTTTCGCGGCCAATGCGAGCGCTTCATGCCAACAACCAAGAGCGGCCGTTGCCTTATCAGCAAAAGCCACCACGAGGTTGCCCTTTCTCTTCTTCTTGTTGGCTCGGGCCACACTGGTTGCCAAACTGAGCTGAGTAGGGGAGGGCATGATGATGTTGAGCGACTGGTCGTATGCAGTGGGGCGCGCGCGCATTTGGGCCACGATGTCGTCCAGCGGCACTCCCTTGACCAGATTGGCGATTGAATTTTGCGGCGCGAGGGCGATGGTATCTTCTGGCCGCAGGTTAATGACACATCCTGTGGCAATCGCCTCCTGACCCATGGCAGCAGCGTAGAGACCCGCAGGTCGAGGCTGGCTGCGCAACCGGCATGCACGCTCCGTGAGCAACCGGCAATGGACCATGGTGGCGTAAAGCTGCTTCAGCTTGGCATCGCTGATCAGCGAGCCTCCGGTGGAGACAGCCGCGGCGGCGGTTGTCTGCCCAACCTTACCAGCCATGGTTACGGTCTTCTCCTGGCGAGTGAATGATGATGGAAGATGAAAGGCCTGATTGTAAATCACACCGCTCCTGATCGGAATAACCGTCGTTATCCGAACGGTGGAAAGCTGTTCGGACTTTTTCACAGAAATGTGAAAAAGCCTGTGTATTTCCTGGACCTCGATGGCGCGCAGCTGCTGAATTCATAGGGGTTTTAGCACTCTGCACTGCTTCCGATGCTCGCAGCAGAGGAACGGTCATGTGGAGTAATCCGAGTTGATGCTCACGTACTCCGCGGTGAGATCGGTGGTCCAGAAGCGGCACTTGCCCGACCCCAGCCCGAGGTCGACATGAACCGTCAGCTCGCGTTGTTTCAAGTATTCGTGGGCGGTGTTTTCATCAAAGCCCGGCGAGATGCAGCCCCCGCGGCAGATCTCGAGCTCGCCGAAGGAAATATTGATGCGCGCGGGATCGATGGCTACGCCGGCGTAGCCGATCGCAGCCAGTATGCGGCCCCAATTGGGATCGCATCCCGCCCATGCGGTCTTGACCAAGGGAGAATGGGCAATGGAGCGGGCTACGCGCAGGGCGTCGGCATCGGTAAGCGCTCCGCCGATGTTCAGCTCCACCACGTGTTGAATGCCTTCCCCGTCCTCCACGATTTGCATGGCGAGGGATAAACAAACGCTCTCCAGCGCGGAGGAGAAGGCCGCTGTCGGCGGGTCATCGACAGGATGTGCTGTGGCATGAGAGTGGCCGCGGATGGCGACTCCGCTGGCCCCGCTGGCGAGCAGCAGAACGGTGTCATTGGTGGAGGTATCACCGTCGATGGAGATGCGATTAAAGGAACGCTCGACCGCGTGATGGAGCAGATCGGAAGCAACAGCGGGTTCGAGGGCGGCGTCGGTGAAGAGATACACCAGCATGGTGGCGTGCAGCGCGGGTGGCGGAGCAGCCTGGAGTTGCGGGTGGATCATGCCCGCGCCCTTGCCGACGCCGGCGATACGCACGGTGACCCCGCCCACAGAAAAACTCGCCACCGCAATCTTGGGGCGCGTATCGGTGGTCATGATGGCTCCCGCCATCTGTTGCAGGTGGGCCGCGGTAGAGCCCAGGGCAGCGTGCAGTGCAGGCAGGGCCGCGGTTAGCTTGTCGACCGCAAGCGGCACGCCGATGATGCCCGTCGACGAGGGGAAGACGGAATGCGCATCGCAGCCGAAGATCGCCGCGGCGCTGGCGCAGCATTTCTGCGCGGCCATCACGCCGGCCTCGCCGGTGGCGCAATTTGCATTGCCGGCATTGACCAGCGCAACCCGCAGATGATGTTTGCCCTTTTCCAGGTGGCGCTGTCCAACGATGAGCGGCGCAGCGATCACTTTGTTGCTGGTGAACATCGCGGCGGCGGTGGCCGGCTGATCGGCCACTGCGCAGGCCAGGTCAGGATTACCGCTGGCCTTGAGGCCGGCGCGCACAGCAGCGAAGGAAAAGCCGCGAGGCAACTGGTCGTCGCTGAGGGGAGTGTTCAGAGAAGGTGTGCGGGGAGCGGGAGACGTGTCAGCCATCTGGTCTTTACTCTATCAAGAGAACGCATATTCGTTCGGTTAGGATAATTACGAATGCAGAAGGAATTTCCTGAGTTTCTCCGCATGCGCAACGTGGATGTGGCGCGCGGACAGAAGGTTGTGCTGCACGATGTGAACCTCACCATTGCCGCTGGGGAACACATTGCCATTCTAGGCCCGAATGGATGCGGCAAGTCGACACTGATCAAGGCCATGACCTGTGAATGCTATCCCATCGTGCGTCCGGGCATGGAGATGAAAGTCTACGGCCGGGACCGCTGGGAAGTGCAGGAACTGCGCAAGCATCTGGGCGTGGTGGCCACGGAGCTGCCGGGCGAACGGACCGCGGTGACGCGCGGTCTGGACGCTGTGGTCAGTGGATTTTTTTCCAGTTCCACCTTGTGGCCGAATCTGGTGGTGAACGAGAGCATGCGCAGCAGCGCGCTGGATGCGCTTCGCCTGCTTGGAGCCGAGTACCTGCGCGACCGATTTGTGGGCGAGATGTCGGCGGGTGAGAAGCGCCGGGTGATGATCGCGCGGGCGCTGGTGCACGGGCCGGAAATGTTGCTGCTCGATGAACCGAGCAATGCGCTTGACCTGGCGGCACAGCGCGAGCTACGCGAGATCCTGCGCGCGGTGGCCGTGGGCAATGGTGAGCGGCGCGGAACCGGGCTGGTGATGGTGACCCATCACCTGGCGGATATCCTGCCTGAGATCGATCGCGTGGTGATGATGCGCGCAGGCCGTATCGTGGCTGACGGACCGAAGCAGGAATTGTTGCAAGCGGCCAGGCTGCGCGAGCTTTTCGGTGTCGATCTCGAGTTAACCGAGCGGAACGGCTATTGGCATTCCTGGTGAGATTGCGTGCCGGCAGAGATTGCAACTTGACCTCCGCCCCGTGGTCGTTTTAATTTATGGCTACACGGGAAAGGAGGATGATCCAGCGAATGAAAAATTCTGATGGTAGTAGTTGTGCAATACGTGAGGTGACTGAGGCTTAGAGCGTGCGCTCTAGACCTGGCGGTAAAGTAATTCGTCCGCCGAGGCCCACTTCGTAAGAAGAGCGGACGCCTCAGCCAAACTCCACAGCTTCACCGGTGAAAGGCCCGCGACCAGAAATGGCGCGGGCCTTTTACGTTTTGCGCAGCATGGGCGCACTCTTGCGGGTGTAAGTCCTGCCGTAAGCCTGTCATAGCGAGGGAAGCGGAGCGCAACTACATGAGGACGACCGAGTGTGGTGAGGAAGCGTGGAGCAGAGTCATTTCGTCCTCGGATATCCCGGCTTGCCACCAAGCCTTTCCCCCTGGACGGGTGCCCCATGTTCGCGGACTTTCGCGTACATGGGTTGAATACGACCTTTTTCCAATGCTTTCGCTACCTGCCTACACCTACTTACAGGAAAAGAAAAAGGAAGGGCTTCCCCCGGATTTCCTGTGGAGTTTGGTGGCGTTGGCGAGCCTCATGCGGCTTTCCTTACTGAAAGCCGCATCCGTGGACGTTGGTGAGTGCCACGTAACAGGAAATCCGGGTCGCCCATCTTTTTCAACCCATGTACGCGGAAGTCCGCGAACATGGGGCACCCGTCCAGGGGGCAAGGCTGGCGAGCAAGCGAGAGATTTGTCGCCCAACCAACGGCGCTCCGATGCTCACCCTCCGCAGCTCCCGGCAGGCTTACAATTAACTCATGGAACCACTGGTGATTGCAGGTAAGGCCTTTCAGTCCCGGCTGATCGTGGGTACTGGAAAATACAAGGACGGGGCAGAGACGCAGGCGGCTATTGAAGCTTCAGGAGCGGAGATGGTCACGGTGGCGGTGCGGCGATTGAACCTGGACCGCACCCGGGAATCCCTGCTCGACTACATCGACCCCGAACGCTATTTCCTGCTGCCCAATACCGCCGGCTGCTACACCGCGGATGAGGCCATTCGCGCCGCCCGCCTGGGGCGCGAGGTGGGACTTTCGGACTGGGTCAAGATCGAAGTTATCGGAGATCAGGCCACCCTCTATCCGGACGTGCAGGCAACCCTGGAAGCAACCCGTGTTCTGGTGAAGGAAGGTTTTACCGTTCTCCCATACACCTCCGACGACATTGTTTTCGCGCGCCGGCTAATCGATGCGGGGGCTGCGGCCGTTATGCCTCTGGGTGCGCCCATCGGGAGCGGCATGGGTTTGCAGAACCTGGCCACGTTGCGCATTCTGCGGGAAATGATTACCGAGGTTCCGCTGATCGTCGATGCCGGGGTTGGCATGGCCTCCGATGTGTGTTTGGCCATGGATATGGGGGCGGATGCGGTGCTGATCAACTCCGCCATCGCGCACGCAGCCAAGCCGGTGCTGATGGCCGAGGCCATGCAGCATGCGGTGCTCGCCGGACGGCAGTCGTACCTCTCCGGCCGCATGCCCAGGAAACTCTACGCCACCGCCAGCTCGCCGCTCGAAGGTCTCTCCAAGTAGAAGAGAGTTTCTGCATCCACGTGACTATTACGGTCATCCTTGCAGTGGGATAGACTCGGTCACATGCGCGTCTTTGGCATTGATTGCGGCACCAATTGCACCGGCTACGGAGTGGTGGACGTGCAATACGGGCCGCGTGAAACTCGCTTAATCGCAGTGGCTGCCGGCGGTCTCAAGCTGGCCAAAGATCAGCCGTTACCCATGCGGCTGGCTTATATTTATGCGGAGCTCTCGTCGCTGCTGGAGCTGCACCGCCCGGAAGTTGTGGCGGTGGAAGAGGTGTTCTACTCCGTGAATGCGAAGTCGGCTCTGAAACTGGGACATGTGCGCGGAGTGGCCTTGCTGGCGGCAGCGATGCACGGCCTGCCGGTGGCCGAATATGCTCCGCTCACCATCAAATCTGCCGTGGTGGGCTATGGATTGGCGCAGAAGGAGCAGGTGCAGTTCATGGTTGCGCGCTTGCTGAACCTGGATTGTGCGCCGCAACCTGCCGATGCCGCCGACGCCCTGGCCATCGCAATATGCCACGTGCATACCGCGCAGACGCTTTCATTGCAGGCGGAATCCCGCGCTTGAGGCTTGCGTTGAATCCGCTGCGAAGCATGGCATGGACAGTCCTGGTTGCGCTCAGTGGACTGCCGCTTATGGCGCAGGGTGCGGGCCAGGCGCAGATCCGCTTCACCTACGAAAACCCCAAACTGCAGCCGCCCAAGTATGTGGTGACGGTGGGGGAGGACGGTACCGGGCACTTCCGCTCGGAGGGTGGCGGGCCAGTGTCGAACGATCCCCAGAATATGCCGGGGGACCCCCAGGACCGGCCGATACACATCTCAAAGGCATTGCGGGAGGCAATGTTTGCCGCCGCACGCAAGAACAAATTCTTTGCCATGCCTTGTGATGACGGGGGGAAGAACATCGCTTTCCAGGGCAGCAAGACATTGCAATACGAGGGTCCTGAAGGGCAGGGAAGTTGTACTTACAACTGGAGCAAGAGCTCTCAGATTGCAAAGCTTACAGACCAATTTGAAGCCATCGCTTTAACTTTGGACGAAGGTAGCAAGTTGCAACGCGAGTATGAGCACGGGCGCCTCAGCCTGGATACGGAATTGGAGCTTCTGGAGCAGATGGTGCACGACGGGAGGGCGATAGAAGTGGAGAATATTGCCCCGATTTTGCAGATGCTTGCCGGGGACGAAGCAGTGCTACAACGAGTGCAGCGGCGCGCGCGAGCTCTGTTGGCGGCGGCAAACACCGATTGACTGCGGCGGGCATCACCCTTTGCGCCTTCCCGCGTCCAAGAGATGGGTAAGTTATTGAATTCACGCCGGGAAACTTATGGCGTGAGATTTGGTTTAAGTCAGTAGGGAACTTGACGAAGGTTCTATCAGGAAATGGAGGTGCTCGTCATGCAGCACCCAGGAAATAGGAAGATGTTTGCCGGGCCTTTGGCGCTGGCTTTGTTTTGTCTGCTGTGGATTGGATCAGGAAACCGCGCGGTGGCCCAGGCCCAGGACCCCTCTTCGCCCAACGTTGCCCGCGTGAGCTTCGTGCAAGGCTCGGTGCAGCTGCTTACCGGCCAGGGAGGCGATTTCCAGCAGGCGGTGATGAACATGCCGGTGCTGGATGGATCGCGGTTGCAGACCGGGGGAGACGGCCAGGCCGAGGTCGAGTTCGGTGACGGCAGCGTGGCCCGTTTGACGCCAAACAGCGGCCTGCAGTTCGATCACCTGGGACAGGATCGAGTCCAGTTGTCGCAGCTGTCTGGTTTGAACTACTACGAGTTCAACGTGGGCGACGGACATCCGCCCTTTAGCGTGCAATTTAACAACCTGTATGCGCAGCCGCTGGCCAACTCAATCCTGCGCGTGGGGTTGGACGCGGGATGGGAAGTTGCGGTGATCAGCGGCTCGGTGAATGTGCAGGGAGATGGCTTTCCAAACGTTACCGTGGCGGAAAACCAGAGCATTCGTCCGGGCGCCGAGAACAGCGGGACTCCGTACACCGTGGCCCAAGGAATCACTGGGGATTCCTGGGATAACTGGAATCAGGACCGCGACCAGGCGATTGCCCAGGAGGCCTCCCAGCAGACGCCCGTACGCGACGACTCGGCCAATCCGGAGAACGAGAACTGGAATGATCTGGATGCCGACGGAAATTGGTATCCCGTAGAGGGAAGCGGCAATGTGTGGGTTCCCGCCGGCGTCGGTCCGGGTTGGGATCCGTATGGATCGGGCTACTGGGCCTTCTATCCAACCATCGGCTATACCTGGGTTTCGGGATATCCCTGGGGGTGGCTGCCTTACCACTGCGGGGCCTGGGGTTATTATTCCTTCGGCTGGGGCTGGCGTCCGGGCGGTTGCGGCCGTGTCTGGTCTCCGGTGATTGTGGCGCGCAACTATCCTCGTGGCTGGGTGATGCCCGTGCGGCCGGTCTATCACGCCGGTGTGTATCCGCTCCCCGCGCAACGCCTGGTGGCGGTCGACCGTGGAGTGGTGGCCAAAGGTCCCTGGGGAGCCGGTGGCGTGGCCCCCAGAGCAGACCATCAGCAGGCGCTGAACTTTAATGGAGGCACGATTGCACCTGTGGATCGAGTCGACGTTCATGGGCAGGGTTTCGTCGCGGCGAAGGGAACGGCGCCGGGGACGCGCGCTGTATTGTCAGGGGCTCCTGCAGGGATGGCACAGCGGCCGGCTTCCCCTAACGCCTTCTGGGGCGCCAATCCGCCGCGTGCGGTAGAAAGGCCGAATGAGCCGGCCCAGGTCCAAAGGCCGAGCGTGGGTTACCCTGCGGCAGGGTCGTACAACCAGCGTTCGACCTACGTAGCTCGGCCGACGCCCACCACGCACTATTCGCCTCCGCCTGCGCCGCATTATTCGGCTCCTCCAGCGATGCATTCGGCGCCTTCCGGGGCCCATCGTTAACGCGGGCGGTTGGTTTTAGGCGGTCGTGAGGGCGCGAAAGAGACACGCCATGCCCTCCAGAGACACCGCCTCGGCCCGCACCTGTGGATCCAGGGCACACTGCCGGAAAGCCCCGTCGACAACGGCGGGGCTATATCCGGAGGCGCGCAGGTTATTGGCCAGCGTTTTACGCTTCAGGGCAAAGATGTGACGGAGGAAGCGCAGGAAGCCTGCCGGTTCTACCTCCAACTCATCGAATCGGGAATGCATCGTGAGACGGAAGACCGTGGAGTAGACCTCGGGCGGTGGAGCGAACGCCTCTGGCGGCAAGGTGAAGAGGTTTTCCACTGTGGCGTACATTTGCGTAATGGCTGATAGCAGACCGTAGGCGCTCGAGCCTGGGGGCGCCACAATGCGTTCTGCGACCTCACGCTGGGCCATGAGTACGGCGCGATCGATCACGGCGCTATGGGCGAAGAGATGCATCAGGATGGGGGAGGAGATGTAGTACGGCAGGTTGCCGACGACCTGCAGGCGAACCCCTCGTTGAGCCGCCAGTTGAGTCAGGTCAACGGTCAGAATGTCCTGGCAGAGGATTTCCATCGAGCTTCCGGCGAAGCTGTGTTGCAGTGATGCGGCTAGAGCGGGATCGAGTTCGACTGCGATGAGATGTTTGGCGCGGGGCGCGAGCAGGCTGGTAAGGACCCCTTTGCCCGGACCAATTTCGAGCACAGTGGCCTGACTTAAATCGCCCAAAGCTTCTACGATGGCGCGTGGTGCGGTTGGGCTGACGAGAAAATTCTGGCCCAACTTGGGCTTATGGCGGGATGACCCTTGCTTACGGCCGGTCATGAAGCGCCCGCGCCGAATTGCTGGCGCCGTTTCTCATAGGTAGACTACGCAATTGCGACGGTTCCTCCTGGATATCCTGTACAGCCTCGCGGGGACGATGAACTTCATGCCGGTTTCCTTAAAGAAAGCCGCGCACGCTACCATGACTGGGGCCGCGCAGTAGGAAATCCAGGATCCTCCTCTGCATCATACGGAAACGGGTCCGCATCAAAAAAGGGGTGTTGGTGATGCATATTGTTTTTGCCGCGTCGGAGTGTGTTCCTTATGCCAAGACAGGCGGAGTTGCAGAAGTAGTTGGCGCGCTGCCCAAGGAACTGGTACGGCAAGGCCACCAGGTAACGGTCTATATCCCGCTCTACCGGCAAGTGCAAAAGCATCTGAAAGAGCGCAAGATCGCCATTCGCAGTCTCACCATTCCCTTTTCCTACTACAACCGTTTTGTGACTGTCGTCAATGGAGGCACTCCCGACGGAGTGCAGATTTACTTCATCGATTGCCCTGAGCTTTTCGATCGCGAGTTTCTCTACGAGACAGCCTCCGGCGATTATGCCGACAATGCGGAGCGGTTTGGATTATTTTGCCGCGCGGTGCTGGACAGCACCAAGATCCTGGGAGTGCCCGATGTTTTTCACATCCACGGATGGCCTGCCGGGGTACTCGCGATTCTACTGCGCACCGTCTACTACTTCGATCCGGTGCTCAAGAATGTTGCCTGCCTGTTGACCATCCATAATTCGGATCGGCAGGGGTGGTTTCCGCGGGAAACCGTGGAAAAGCTGCTGCTGCCCTGGGATGTGTACACGGTGGAGCGCGCAGAGTTTTACGGCACCTTCGATTTTCTCAAGGGTGGGATTGTCTATTCCGATGCGATCAACACGGTGAGCCGCAAGTACGCCGAAGAGATCCAGACACCGGAGTATGGCAATGGACTGGACGGCGTTTTGCGCGCCCGGGCGCAGGATCTACGCGGCATTCTGAATGGCGTCGACTACCAGATTTGGAATCCGGCGACCGACAGCAAGATCGCAGCGCACTACACCCCGGAGCGGCTGGAGGGGAAGGTAGCCTGCCGTAGGGACATGCTGCATGCCTTCGGCGTTTCCAACCTGCCGGATGAGACACCGGTGGTGGGCATGGTTTCACGGCTGGCGACGCAGAAGGGTTTTGATTTGCTGGCGCAGGCGTTCGACCAACTGCTGCAGGAGAATATGTTCCTGATCATCCTGGGGACCGGGGAACCTTATTACGAGAACCTGCTGCGTGGTTGGCAGGAGCGGCATGCCAATAAGGTCGCAGTCGCGATTGCCTATGACGAAACTCTGGCTCATAAGGTGGAGGCGGGATCGGATATCGTTCTCATGCCTTCGCACGCTGAGCCTTGTGGGCTGAACCAGATCTACGGTATGAAGTACGGTACTGTGCCGGTGGTGCGCGCCACTGGCGGCCTCGATGACACGGTGCAGGAATGGTCGGCGGAGGCGGAGACGGGAACGGGCTTCCGCTTTAATGATTACCGGCCGGAGGAGCTGATGCAAGCGCTGCGCAAGGCCTTCGCCACATTCGCTGATAAGAAGCAGTGGCAGAAACTGATGCGCAACGGCATGGCGCGCGATTATTCCTGGACTAAGCCGGCCAAAGAATACATTCAGCTTTACGAGGAGATCGTGCGCAGGCGGTCTTGAGCTCTCTTAGCAGCGCGGAAATACAAATACACCGGTAGGCCGGCGAGGATGATAAGCGTTCCCACCACCGAACCGCGCACGTTGCTGGCGAAGGAGTAGTAGAGCAGGAAAGCGGCCGCCACAATAAAGAGCCCAGGCACCACCGGATATCCCCAACTCTGGAAGGGCCGCTCGGCTGCGGGAATGCGGCGCCGGTAAACAAAAATGGTCGTCGCCGTAAGCAGGTAGAACAGCCACTCGGCGAAGATCGCAAGCTCAAACAGTTGCTGAAAGCGTCCCACCAATAACAGCAGCAGTGTGCTCAATAGCCCCTGCGCCACCAGCGCAGTGGAAGGGCTTTGAAAGCGGGGATGAATGTGAGCCATCCGCGCAGGGAAGAGCCGGTCACGGGCTGCCGCAAAGGGCACCCGGGCGCCAGACATCGTGGTTCCATTGAGCCCGACGAGGATGCTCAGTGCCATGGCGACAGAAACCAGTGATGCACCCCAAGGCCCGGAAACCACCGACATAGCCAGGGCCGCCGGGCGCGAGGAGTCCGCGATCCGGGCGGCGGGCAGAATGTACTGAGTAGCCGCGTTGGTAGCCATGTAGAGCACGCCCACCACGCCCACGCCGGCGATGAGCGCAATGGGCAGGCTGCGCTCCGGGCGCTTGACTTCGCCAGCCACCATGGTGAGATCATTCCAGCCGTCGTAAGCCCATAGCGACGCGATGAGCGCAACCATGAACCCTGCCAATCCGCCCTGCGCGCCAGGGAAGCTGGTATGGAAATTGGCCACTCCACCACGCGGACTGGCGAAGCAGAAGCCGGTGATGACAAGAATCAGAACCACCTTGAGCCATGTGAAGAAGAGCTGGAAGTCACCCGCTTTCTTGATGCCGAGGTAGTTGAGCCCGGTGATAAGCCAGGTGGCAAAGATGGCGAAGATCTGCGACCAGGTGATCAAAACAGGACCCCGCAGCGCGACCCCATCGAGCCAAGCGAAGGCAGGGAAGACGCCCATGACGCGGGCTAAGCCGGTGGTGATACTGGCGATGGAGGCCGGCTTGGCCACCGCAAACCACGTCCACATGTAGAGAAACGCGGGCAGGTCCCCGTAGGCGTTGCGCAGGAAGACATACTCCCCGCCTGCGCGCGGCATCATGGCGCCAAGCTCCGCGTAGGTCATGGCCCCAAAGAGCGTGAGCACGCCGCCGACAATCCAGGCCAGGTAGACCATACCGCTGGAGCCGACGGCGCGCATCATTTCCTGGGGCACGAGGAAGATGCCGCTGCCGATGATAGTACCCACCACAATCGCGGTCGCATGCCAGACGCCGAGCACGCGCGGAAGGTCCGGTGCCGGGGACACTACGCCGTGCTCCGATGGGGAAGAAATATTCATCGGTGGTAGGCGAGTCTAGCATTTTCGTATTTACACGGCTTGGCCGGGCGGGGACGCGACCGTATCCGCGGGATGGAAATAGTCATGGATGGCGGTGGCCAAGTGCGGCGCCACGACGGAGGCAAGGGCCTGCAGGCTCGCTTCCCGTATACCGCGCACGCTGCCGAAGTGCGCCACCAGCCGGTTGCGGGTTTGCGGCCCGACGCCGGGAATGGACAGCAGTTCCGACTCGCGATCCCTGATCTCCCGCCGCTTGCGGTGGTAGGTAACGGCGAAGCGGTGCGACTCATCGCGAATTTTCTGTACCAGGTGCAACACCGGCGATCGCCGGTCCAGCACGATGGGCTCATCCTCCTGCCCGTAGAGGTAGATAATCTCCTCTCGTTTGGCAATCGAGGCCAAAGGCTGGGTGGTGATGCCGAGCAGTTCCAGAGCCTCGGCTGCGGCGTGCAACTGGCCCAGTCCTCCATCGATGAGGATCAGGCTGGGCATAGCCAACTGTTCATCCTGCACCCGGCGATAGCGCCGGCCGACCACTTCGCGCATCGAGGCGAAGTCATCCACGCCTTCGACGGTCTTGATCTGATATTTGCGGTAATCGGATTTCTTCATGGCGCCGTCCTCCCAAACAACCATGGAGGCGACCGTCTCCGCGCCCTGGATGTGGGAGATGTCGAAGCACTCAATGCGCCGGGGCAGCTCCGGCAGGGTCAGCAGATCCTGCAGTGATTCCTCGATCATTTTTCGTGAAGGCTGCAAGACGCGGAAGCGCTGATCGAAACTCTGTTTGGCATTTTGCCCCGCCAGGTCGACCAACGAACGCTTCTCTCCGCGGCGGGGCACGGCCAACTCGACTTTGTGCTGGGCGCGCTCGCCGAGCAGCGCCGCCAGGGCATCGCGATCGGCAAAATCCACAGGTATGTAGACCGTCCGCGGCACATACTGCTGGTCGATGTAGAGCTGCTTGAGGAGCGCGGAGAAGAAGAAGGCGGGGTCGAAGCCGGCTCCATAGGATTGAGATTCGGGCGTAGGAGTATCCGTCTCTTCCTCAGACCCAGCATGCTCGGAGGCGTTGAGTTCGGCCGGGTACTCGGGCAGCTCTTCCCAGAAGAATTCCCGGCGATCCACGATCTTGCCCCCGCGCATGTGGAAGAGGTTGACTGCCAGCATTCCGTTCTCGTGGTGGTAGCCGTAAACATCTGCATCGTCGCCGTCCGCCGTGGCCATGCGCTGTCTCTCCTGCACCTGGCTCATGGTGATCAGCAGATCGCGGTACCGGGCGGCGAGTTCGAAGAGCTGCGAGGCTGCCGCTGCTTCCATGCGCTCTTCGAGCGAACGGCTCAATTCTGTTTGCCGGCCTTCCAGGAACATCTGTGCGTCGCGCACCGCTTGCCGGTAGTCCTCGGGCGTGGTGAGGTTCTCGACGCAAGGCCCCAGGCAGCGCTTGATGTAGTACTGCAGGCAGGGCCGGGGATGATAGCGCGACAGGTCGACCTTGCAACTGGGCAGGAGAAAGCTGCGGTGGATCAGGTCGACCACCCGGTGCGCCAGATTTCCGGGGAAAAAGGGGCCGTAGTATGCGCTGCCGTCCTTACGCAGCCGGCGGGTAACGAAGACCTTGGGATACCGGTCAGCCAGGGTCAGCTTGACGTAAGGGTAGGTCTTGTCGTCGCGCAGCAGGATGTTGAAGCGCGGCTTGCGCTGCTTGATGAGGTTGTTTTCGAGCGCCAGCGCCTCATGTTCGTTTTCCACCAGGATGTAATCGATGTCCACGGCCTCGCGCATAAGCGAGCCCGTCTTGGCGTTGGCCTGGGCTGCTCCCAGCAGGTACGAACGTACCCTGGAGCGAAGGTTGTTGGCTTTGCCGACGTAGATCACGTCGCCCTGTGCATTGCGGTACAGATACACCCCTGGCCTTGTAGGCAGGGTGCGTATCTTCTGGTGCAGATCCATGGAATGTCCTAACTAAAGTTTAGACGCTATGCACTTCGTGCGACAGTTTGCGCAATTAGCTGGTAAAACTTTCCTTGTTTGCTCGATTCACGGTGCACCAAGCTGAACACTTTCACCTGCAAGTGATTGCAGCGACACTAGTAAAGCGAGAGCCGCAGTTTGGCAGTGTGCGTGCAGGTAAGACCAGGATGGGCGAAGTACGGGAGCAGAACCTTCTATGATCCGAATCGATAAGACGTCGCAGCAAGCAGCAATCCTGTTGGGAGCCGTGTCACTGTTGTTCACTGCCGGCTGCTCCAGCAAGAATTACGTCCGCTCGCAAACCACTCCGTTGGTGCAAAAGACCAACGAACTCGACGACGCCACCGCAGCCAACAACCGTGCCATCCAGAGCACCAATGACCGCGCTCAGGCGGGCATTCAGCAAGCGCAGGCGTCGGCCAATACCGCCACGCAAAACGCTGCGGCTGCAAACCAGGCAGCAACCCAGGCGCAGGGTAGTGCGCAAGAGGCGGTCAATCGTGCCGACTCGCTGGCCAGCGTGGTGGCCAACCTCGACAATTACAAGCAGATCGGTGATGTCTCGGTCACCTTTGGATTCGACAAGGCCGAGCTGACCAAGGCGGACAAGGCGCAATTAGATGGCCTCGGGACGCAGTTGGGCACGGCCAAAGCTTACATCCTGGAAGTAACCGGAGGGACGGACTCGGTAGGGAGTGCGGACTACAACTACCAATTGAGCCAGCGCCGTGCGCAAGCAGTGGTGCAGTATATTGCGTCCAAGTTCAATATACCGCCGCACAAGTTTTACCTGATCGGCATTGGCAAGGATGTGGAAGTAGCCACCAACAAGACGGCCGCTGGACGGGCGCAGAATCGGCGCGTGGAGGTGCAGATTCTCTCCAATATGGCGCAGACCAACGGCACTGCGGTTTCGCAGGTTCGGTAGTAGCTGTAGCTCTCGGGACTTACTAGATCGACGGCGGGGCTGAAGCCCAGTACCTTCAATTTGAGGAGACTGGGTTTCAGCCCCGTTGTCGTTGAGACTAAGTCCCGAAGGGACGGCTATCGCAAATTCAAGTTGGGGTAGCAGAGCGGAAGAGTGCCGCACCTACGGCGCTCGGCATCATCCTCTATCGATCCCCCAGCCCTTCCGGGCTGGGCTGATTTTGGCCGCCGGCCCTACCGGGCCTCGATGAACGATTAGATCGCACACTCAGCGGTTCCAGCTGAACCGCCACCGCGCACGTCTTCCGGTTAGGCGTAGAAATCTACGGGGTTTGGCGCCCGCCCTACATTGCCAGATGGCTGACATGTTCAGCGCGAACATCCGCGGCGCTGAAGAGCCGGTAAAACGGCGCACCCTGCGCCGCAGCTTCAACCGCCGGACGACCCTTGGCTTCTTCCCGCTCCACCAGGCAGACCACTCCGATCACCCGCATCCCGGCCTCGCGCGCGGCTTCGATTGCCGTGATGGTGGAAGCGCCCGTGGTGCACACGTCGTCGACGATAATCACGGGCGCGTCGGCCTCTTGAAAGCCTTCGATCCGGCGTCCGGTGCCGTGAGTCTTTTCCGCCTTTCGCACCAGAAAACCATCCAACACCGGCGAGCCGGGAGCTTCCAGGGCATGCCAGGCGCTAGCCGCCGCTACGTTGCAGACAATGGGGTCAGCGCCGAGGGTAAGACCACCCACCGCGCGGGCCCGCAGTTCGTGCTGGCGAATGAGATCGAGCAGCGCCAAGCCGGTAAGCCGGCCGCCTTCACCGGTGAGGGTGGTGGTTCGGCAATCGATGTAGTAATCGCTCGTCGCTCCGGAAGAGAGCTTGAACTCTCCCAGGCGGAAAGAGATGCGGGACAGCATCTTGAGCAGCGCGTTGCGATGGGCAAGAGTCATTAACTGATTTTATCCAGATGGCGAAAACCGCCGGTGCCGAAAAACAGGATGGTAAAAATGGTGCCGTTGTAGGTGGCGTGAATGAGTGTGCTGGCGGCGAGGGAATGGGTCCACAGCCGGACCCCGCAGAGCACCAGGCTGACCCCGAACAGAACCGCCAGCGGCGCCCAGGCGTGGGCCAGCTGATCGGCATGGACCAACGCAAAGGCAATGCTGGTGACGGTGCAGGAAAATAGCAAAGCCGGAATGCTCCAGCGCGGATCGTCTTGTGCGCCCCGCTCCGAGACCAACAGACTTACTTCTGCCGGTCGCCTGAAGCTGCGCAACCAGTCCCAGGCGGAGGCCAACGACGGTAGCAGAAAGCCACGAAATGCCAGCTCTTCACAAACCGGGGCCAGCAGGGTGCCAAACAGGGCCACCATCCACACGTCGGCGGGTGTGCGAAAGAAGTCGTCGATGGGGAGTGTCTTGGGGATGGGAAGGAAATTCGACAGAAACTGGACCGCGAGGCTCAAGACTGCGCCGCCGGCCAGCAGCGGAACCCAGCGGCGGCGCACGATGGAAAAGTTCCAACGCAAGCCTTGCAGGAACGGCTGCTGCCAAAGGTAAGTGAAAATGGCCCACACAATGGCCCCGGCGATAAGGTATCCGGCGGCCATGCTGGGTATGAGCAGGCGGGGCTCGCGCAGCAGCTTCTCCGGCGTATCTGACCCTAACAGGTGCAAGCCCATTACCAGGGCGAAGGCGGAAACACTGGTGAGCAGCAGAACGATGATGGCCACCATGAAGAACAGCACGGTGTGACCGAAGTTTGGGATTCGGCGTGCACGTACATGAGGTTCGGATTCGAACGGAGGGGGAGGCGGGGGCGTCGGCGGCGGGTCGCCGGGGACGTAGGATGAGGACAAAATCTCCGGATCAGTCGGCATGGCTTAGGGCGGGTTTCCTGTTGCGTACGGAGTTCTTGGCCCGGCCCGCACCTTTGCGCGGAGCGTGAACGTAGTTGCCGTTGGCTTCCGGGGAGACCACCGGAAGCGGCTTCAATTCAGCCACGGGAAAATAACGGCGGAGAAATTCGCCGGTATGCGAGCGGAGTGTAGCAGCGATCTCGGCAGGAGTGCCCTTGCCCACCAGCAGCCCGCCATCCTCTCCCCCTCGGGGCCCAGGTCGAGGATCCAATCCGCGCTGCGGATCACATCCAGGTTGTGTTCGATGATGATCACCGTGTTGCCCAGGTCGGTCAGCCGATGCAGCACTTCGAGCAGCCTGCGCACATCGTCGAAGTGCAAGCCGGTCGTGGGTTCATCCAGCAGATAGAGGGTCTTGCCGGTCTGCCGCTTGGAGAGTTCGCGGGCCAGCTTCATGCGCTGAGCCTCGCCTCCCGAGAGCGTGGTTGCGGCCTGGCCCAGATGAATGTAACCCAGTCCCACGTCCACCAGGGTCTCCAGCTTCTGCCGCACCAGGGGAATATCGACCAGCACCGGGAGCGCGTCCTCGATGGCCAGCTCGAGCAGGTCAGCGATGGAGTAACCATTGAACTTGACCGCCAGGGTTTCCTGATTGTAACGGCGGCCGTTGCATACCTCGCACAGCACGTAGACATCGGGCAGAAAGTTCATCTCGATGCGGCGCTGGCCTTCGCCCTGGCAGGCCTCGCAGCGGCCGCCGGAGACGTTGAACGAGAAGCGGCCTGGTTTGTAGCCGCGCTCCCGCGACTCCGGCAGCCGGGCGAAGAGGTCGCGGATGGCGGTAAACACCCCGGTGTAGGTGGCGGGGTTGGAGCGCGGCGTCCGCCCAATCGGCGATTGGTCGATACGCACTGCTTTATCGATGTTCTTAAAGCCCTGAATGGCCTTGTAGGGCTCCGGCGTTTCGCGTGAGCCGTAAAGCTCCTGAGCCAGGGCGCGATAGAGGGTGTCGTTGACCAGGGTGCTCTTGCCTGATCCCGAGACACCGGTTACTACGGTCATTACATTTAGGGGAAAGCTCGCGGTCAGGTTCTTCAGATTGTGGCCGCTGGCGCCTTCCACCGTGATCCAGTTACCTTTCAGCGGGCGTGGTGCGTCGCGGCTGATGGTCTGCAGTTCGCCGGAAAGATAGCGGCCGGTCAAGGAAATGTCGGTTTCCATGATCTCCTGCGGGGTCCCGGCGGCGACCACGTGGCCCCCGAGTTTGCCCGCGCCGGGGCCCAGGTCGACGACATAATCGGCATGGCGAATGGTGTCTTCATCGTGCTCCACCACTAACACGGTATTACCGAGGTCACGCAGGGATTTGAGGGCTTCAATGAGCCGTTGATTGTCTCGCTGGTGCAGACCGATGGAAGGTTCATCGAGCACGTAGAGCACTCCGCGCAGACGGGAACCGATTTGCGTGGCCAGGCGAATGCGCTGTCCTTCGCCGCCGGAGAGACTGGCCGCATTGCGAGCCAGCGAGAGATAGCTCAGGCCGACGGAGTTGAGAAACTCCAGCCGCTCCACCACCTCGCGACGAAGCCGCTCGGCAATCAAAGCCTCGCGGCGAGAGAACTCGAAGCCGCGCGCCGCCTCCAGGGCCCTGCGCAGCGGCAGCTCGGTGAAGTCGGCAATGGACAAGGCGCCCACCTTCACGGCCAACGATTCCGGCCGCAAACGCTTGCCCTGGCAGGCAGGGCAGATGGTTGCCGACATGTAGTTCAACAGCCAATCGCGATAGCTTTCCGACTTGGATTCTTCGAGCGAATCACGCAGGTAGGCGAGGATGCCGTGGAAGCCGGTGCGCGGCGCCTCGTCGCGTCCTGGGCCGTTCAGCAGCAGCTTCTGATGGCGCTCGCTCAGCTCCTCGAATGGCTTGCTCAGATCGATCTTGTAGCGTTGCGCAGCGAGCTGCAGCAGGCGATTCAGATACTGCGATCCGCCGCCTGGGCCGAGGGCTCCATCGGTCAGCGGCTTTGACCAATCGGTAATCACTTTGGCCGCATCAAAGTCGTAGATGCTGCCCAAGCCGTGGCACTCCGGGCATGCGCCGTAAGTGCTATTGAACGAAAAGCTACGAGGCTCCAACTTAGGGATGTCGAGTCCGCAGTCTGGGCACGCCATGGAAGAGGAGAAAAGCTGCTCCTCTTCACCGGCAACTGCAGTAAGAACCAGGCCATTGGCCAACTGCAGAGCTTTGGCAACGGAGGTTTCCAGGCGCTTTTCAACGCCGGGTTTCAGGACGACGCGATCGATGACGGCTTCAATGGTGTGTTTCTTGTTACGTTCGAGACGTATGGAGTCGGCGAGATCGCGCATCTCACCATCAATGCGGGCACGAAAGCCTTGCTGATCCAGTTCGTCGAGCAGGTCTTTGAACTCGCCTTTACGGCCGCGCACGATCGGCGCGTAGATGATGACACGTTCTCCGGGCGCGAGGGAAAGAATGCGCTCGACAATTTGTTCCGCGGACTGGCGCGAAATTGGTTTGCCGCACTTAGGGCAGTGAGGCACTCCGATCGATGCATACAGCAGGCGGAGGTAGTCGTAGATTTCGGTGATGGTGCCGACTGTAGATCGGGGGCTTCGGCTGGTGGTTTTTTGTTCGATGGAGATGGCCGGGCTGAGACCTTCGATGGAATCGACATCAGGGCGCTCGATCTGGTCAAGAAACTGGCGAGCGTATGCGGAGAGAGTTTCCACGTAACGGCGCTGTCCTTCGGCGTAAATGGTGTCGAAGGCCAACGAAGACTTGCCTGATCCGGAGAGGCCGGTGACCACGGTAAGCGTATTACGGGGAATTCGGATGTTGATGTCGCGCAGATTGTGCTGACGCGCTCCGCGCACGGTGATATGAGTAATGGGCATGAGGTTCAGCTAGAACTTTGGAAACAAAGTGCAGCAACGATGAATAAGGGCCACGGGCAGGGAATACACAGGGCACATGGCGAGTAACTGCTACATGTATCTTATTCGGCAATAGAAACGAGGGTCAACGTAAGGCTGCTGTCTGTCACAATGACACACTGATGTTCGATTACCGAAGTGCGCGCACGACGCACGATGGGTGAGCAAAAAACTCTGGATTGAAGGGCCATTATGGGAATTGATGTAAGTATGCTGATGGTGTTTTGTGCGGCGATCGCCGCCCTCGCGCTTGGGGTCATGTTGGGCTACATGTGCTGCAAAACCTTGTTTGATGTCATGCGTTTCAGCGCCCGGTTGTCGTCGACAAGCGGCGCCAAGGCCGAGACCCGGGTAGTTGCCCAGGTTTGACAGTGGAACCTGCGGGGTTCTGCCGCTTGGACTGATTTAAATAGCAGGGCCGATCTCATCGGCCTTCATCTCTGAATTTACTCCCCCTTTACTTTTTTGCGTGTTGAGAACTCTGGCCGGTTGAGCGAGAGTCAGACCAATTGCGCATTGTAGCCTGGGGAAAGTCGGTTCGAAGGGGAAAACCGTTCCCTCAGCGGCTAAAGCCGTTCCTGCTTTTAATCATTTACGTACGGGCTGAAGCCCGTACCCTTCAAAACGGCCTTAGCCGCTGAGGGAGCGATAGACACTGCAGGGATCCTCTATTGCTGCTGTGGAGGTTGTTGCTGCTGCGGCTGTTGCTGTTGGGGATCTTGTGTCGCCCCCTGTTGCTGAGAGCGCATTCTTTGCAGCTGCTCGAACAATTGCTGTGGAGTCTTTACCCCTGGTGTGGGGGGAGGCGTGGTTCCAGCCGGAGGAACCTCGGGTTGCGGCTGCGGAATTTCCGCGTCCGGTTCATTGGCCGCCTCATCGATAGTAGTCGTCACCCGGGACGGTGGCGGAGCTGCTGCTCCGGCACGCGTAGCAGGGGTGAGGATCAGTTCTCGCGGAGCGCCGTCGCCTAGATCTCCGAGCAGGACCAGGTTGTAGGCGGTTCCGTTGAGCAGGTCGGCAAGCACATCGCGGGGAGGTCCCGGGCCGAAGCTGCCAAAGACCCGCTCATCACCGCTCAGTCCCTCGATCTGCATGCCACTCTTGCCCGCCACCTGGTGCAGAATGGCGGCCAGGCTGGAGTTATCCGCGTGAATCGATAGGGTGTCACCGGTGAAGACGACCTGCGCTTCGCCCGCCGGCTGCTCCAGCATGGAGGGTGGAACCTGGTTCATCGGGGCAGCGGCTTGCGGCTGCGGCGCCGACGCTGGTTGTGCAGGGACTGGTTGTGCCGGGACTGGGGCAGGTTGTGCCGGTGCGGCGGATGGGTCAGGCTGCTCACGGTCAGGGCCGCCGCGCAAGCGAGGGCGAACACTCTGCGCGTACACCGGGACCGCCGAGACCAGTATCAAGACCAGGAGGGTCCATCCGCCGCTGGTGGCGATGCGAGCAAACATCCGATTCAAGCGCGCCATCTCACACCTCCTGAACTACCCATAAGCTCCAGGTCAGCCAGGACGAAACGCCATCCACTGATTGGAGCTCCTCTGTACTAGACTAGCAGTGGTCGCACCAGAGAGCGAGCCGCTGTTGCTGGCTTGTTTGGCTCCCGGGTGCCTCGATCAAACGGTCTAATCTGCATGTCTCTGCTCGCCCGCTCGCTCGCTCGCCTTGCCCTCGTGACCACTCTTTTAACGCTGTTGGCGCCCGGCCGGATCTTTGCCGTCTCCTGCACCACCCAGGCGCAAATGGCTGAGGCCGACCGCGCCAGCCTGGTGCAAGCCGGGAAAACCCTCGCGTCTGCGGTCCAGAGCGGAAATGCTGCCGCGGTGCAGGCGTTGACCATTCCCAAGGTCAAAGCACAGTTTGATGGCATCGCCAGCACCATTGTGCAGACAGCTCCACTGCTGACCGGCGCCACCATCACCATAGACGCACTGTATGGTCTGGACGCTTCCGACCTGAAGTCGTCGGCCGAGGACACCCAGTTTTTTTGCGGCGTCCCCGGTTCTCCGCTGCATGTTGACTTCACCATCCCGCAGCTTCCCCAGGGCCGGTATGCACTGGTTCTGGTGCACGCGACGGGGGTAAGTAAACCCCAGCAAATGGCGTTCCTGTTACAGAAGAATGGAGATTGGCAGCTGGCCGGCTTTTTTGTGAAGCCGCTGCTGGTGGCCGGGCACGACAGCCTGTGGTATTGGACCCGGGCGCGCGCCTTTGACCAGAAGAACCAGAAATGGAACGCCTACTTCTATTACACGACTGCAGCCTACCTGGCGAGTCCGGCCGATTTCCTGACCAGCACCAACCTGGAGAAACTGAATCAGGAGACGGCCAACTCCCGGCCCGAGGGCCTGCCTGGCGCCCAGCCTATGGTGGTTTCTGAAGGCAACCAGAACTACTCCATCAGCGACCTGCATACCGATGGCTCGCTGGGCGGACTAGACCTGGTGATCCGGTATGCGGCCACGAATGTGGGCGATCCGGTGGCCACCCGAGCCCGCAACCTGGAGGTCATGAAGGCAACGCTGGCCGCGCATCCGGAACTGCGCGAGGGATTCCACGGGTTGTGGGTCTTCGCCGAAGCCCCGCCGGAACGGCCCTATGGTAATGAATTGGCGATGAGCGACATTCATTAGGGCCGCTTTGCCTCCTGGTGGAAGATACAGGTGCAGGATGGGCCACTCGCCGATCTGTCGCACTTTCCGAAAAGAACATCTGAACTAAAAGGATGAACGAGGATACGTTGCTGTATGGCATATGAGATGGAGAAAACGCTGTCGCGGGCGATCACCGAGAGAAGGGCATCGCCCAGCTTTGATGGGAGTCCCATTTCGGATGCCGACCTGAAGGGTATTCTGCAGGCCGGATTGCAGGCGCCCAGTGGCTACAATTTGCAGCCCTGGCGCTTCGTCGTGGTGCGCAGTCCTGAACAAAAGAAGAAGCTGCGCGCAGCCAGCTACAACCAGGCCAAGGTGGAAGAGGCCTCGGTCATGATTGTGGCTTGCGGCGATGCCGATGGTTGGCGCAGTGGAGATTTAGACGAAATGCTGCGCCTGGGCCGCCAGGGCGGCATGCCGGAAAACTATGCCGAGCAGGCCAAGGTCACCATTCCCAACTACCTTTCCAACCACCCCAATATGTCTTTGTGGCTGAATCGCCAGGTGATGCTGGCCTTTACCCACATGCTGCTCATGGCAGAGGTGCTGGGCTACGACACGGCGCCCATGGAGGGGTTTGAAGAGGAGAAGGTGCGCGAAGTGCTCAAGCTTCCCCTCAGCTACTCTGTGGTCGCACTGCTGGGCATCGGCCACTTGAAGGGCCCCGACAAGTTCTACGGCGAACGCTTCAATATGGCACGCACGGTTTTTGCTGAGGAATACGGTAAACCCATCCGCTTTTCAGAGTAGAATTAACCTGGTTGTAACAAACTCCTCTCCTCCTTAAATTTGGGACGGGTTTTCCACGGCAGACGCCGTTTGCAGGAGCAGTTCTTTGCGTCGAGAGTACCCAGACGCGCCGATCATAGGTGTGGGCGCCGTGGTGATCGACGGGAGCAAGGTTCTGCTGGTGCGTCGCGGCCAGGAGCCGCTCAAAGGGGAATGGTCACTGCCCGGAGGCGCCCTGGAGTTGGGGGAGACCCTGCAGCAGGGCGTGGTTCGGGAAGTGCTTGAGGAGACCGGCCTGATCGTAGTGCCGGCCGGAATTGTCGAAGTCCTCGACCGGATTACGCAAGACGATTCCTCGGGACGGATTCGCTACCACTACGTGCTGGTCGATTTTCTATGCCACGTAGCCGGCGGTATGTTGTGTGGCGCCAGCGACGCGGAAGAAGCGCGCTGGGTGGAGCGAGAGGACTTGCAGGAACAGGGTGGTTACCGGTTGGCGCCGTTGACGGTGCAGGTCATCGAAAAGGCTTTTCGTTTGGGCCAGGCAAGCGATCGATCGCAAGAGTGACAAGGAATGCGAAGCATGAGCGTTGATCTGAGTACTACGCGGAAATCGTTCTCTGGCCTGGCGTTGGTTTTGCTGCTGGTGGGGTTAGGTTTTGGCATCCTGGCGTGGCGAAATCCGCTGTGGCTGGTGGATAAGCAGGTAGACGCGAAGTTGCGGTTACGCGGCATGCATAGCGAGTTTGTAACCGTAAATGGCTACAAAATGCATTACCTGGTGGGTGGGACCGGCCAGCCCCTGGTGCTGGTGCACGGGCTAGGCAGCCGGGCCCTGGACTGGGCCAACCTGATACCCCGGCTGCTTGCTGGTGGCCATCGTGTTTATGCTGTCGATTTACTCGGGTATGGACTTTCGGATCAGCCCCGGGATGCCGCCTACTCCATCGCAGACCAGGCAGCCATGGTCGAGGGATTTCTGGATAGCCAGCACCTGCAACAAGTCGATCTGGCCGGTTGGTCGATGGGGGGATGGATTGCGATGCGGGTGGCGCTGCAACAGCCCCAACGCATCCGGCGGCTGGTGCTGCTGGATAGCGCGGGCCTGCGCTTTAAGCTGGGCTTTGATCCGGCACTGTTTCAGCCGGAGTCACCTACCGACTTGGCGGCGCTGGAAGAGTTGCTGGTGCCGCATCCGCGGCCGCTTCCAGGATTCCTGGCCATGGCCATGCTGCGCCGCGGCGATGACATCGGGTGGGTAGTCCGGCGGAGTGTGCAATCCATGATGACCGGAGAGGACCTGGTGGATGGAAAACTGGGGGCCTTGACCATGCCGGTGCTCATTGGTTGGGGCGAAGAAGACCGGTTGATTCCGCTCGCGGTCGGCTATCGGCTTCACTCCGAGATACTGCAGTCGGAACTGGATGTCTACGCCAATTGCGGTCATCTCGCGCCCGGGCAGTGTGTCGCCCAGGTGGGTCCGAGCGTGGTGGATTTTTTGAATGCCCAGCCGGCCCGCATGGCCATGGTCAAGCACATCCCGGGTACAGCCACCAACGACAGCGTATTTCCTGGTCAGTGATCGCCTTTCCAGACATAAGCGTCTGGTTGCGGTAGCCCGATGTGCGCCAGCACCCGGCAGACGAACTGCTGCGCCATCTCGGCTGAGTCCGTCGGCCGGTTGTAAAAAGCCGGTATGACAGGGAAAATCACCGCGCCTGCATCGGCCGCCAAGCTCATGTTGCGTAGGTGGATCTTGTTGAACGGCGTCTCGCGCACGCAAAGAATGAGGGGGCGGCGCTCCTTGAGGCTTACATCGGCCGCGCGTTCGATCAGGTTCGAGGCTAATCCGTTGGCGATACCGGCCAGTGTACCCATGCTGCAGGGCAGGATGATCATGCCGTCGGAGGGATAGCTGCCGCTGGCCGGCCCGGCGGCGATATCGTTCTCCGCCAGTTGCTGCACTTTTGCGGAAGGCTTGCCCAGCAGTTTTGCCACCAACTCACTGCGGCCGCTGAGCTGTAACTCCTCGGCCATCACCCGCAGCGAATTCTCCGAGGCGATGAAGTTGATGTGGGCGATGCGCTCATCCCGCTCCAGCGCACGCAACAGATACTGACCGAAAATCGATCCGCTGGCTCCCGTGAGGGCAACCGTCAGGTTCTTCACCCCAGTACCCGGTCGAAGATGGCATCCACATTGGATAGCTGGCGCTGGAGATCGAAGGTCTTCTCCAGGTCGGGAAGCCGGCTGCTGATCGCGGGATCGCGCGCCACCATCTCGTGGAAGACCAGGTCTTTCGTCCAGGCGTCCATAGCGTGTTTCTGTACCAGCCGGTACGCCTCTTCCCGGGACATTCCGGCCTCCGTGAGATCAAGCAGAAGCTGGCCGGAGAAGATGAGTCCGCCCGTGCTTTCCAGGTTCTTGAGCATGCGCTGTGGATAGACCAACAGCTTCTCGATCAGCCAAGTCGTTTTGGCAAGCAAGTAGTCGGCCAGGATGGTCGAGTCGGGAAAGATGATGCGTTCGACGGATGAATGGGAGATGTCCCGCTCATGCCATAACGCCACATTTTCCAGAGCTGCTTGGGCATTGGAGCGCATCACGCGGGCCAGGCCGCTGATTTGCTCTGAGGTGATGGGGTTTCGCTTGTGCGGCATGGCGGACGAGCCCTTCTGCTTTTCGGAGAAGAACTCCGCCGCTTCGCGGACTTCGGTGCGCTGCAAGTGGCGAATCTCCACCGCAATCTTATCCAGCGTCGAAGCCAGTACCGCCAGGGTCGCGATGTAGGCGGCGTGGCGGTCGCGTTGGATCACCTGGGTAGCGATTGGATCGGCGCGCAGTCCGAGCTTGGCGCAGATGGCCTCTTCGTGCTCGGGCTTGAGATGTCCAAAGGTGCCGACAGCGCCAGAGAGCTTGCCTACCCGCATGTCCTCGGCGCTGGTGTCAAAGCGGGCCAGGTCGCGCATGATTTCGGCATACCAGTTGAGTAGCTTGAGGCCGAAGGTCGTGGGCTCGGCATGGATGCCGTGGGTGCGCCCGATGGTGGGTGTGTGCTTGAACTCCAGGGCGCGCAGCCTGAGCACCGCTGCCAGCGTCAGAATGCCCTGGCGAATGAGCCCTGAGGCGGCTTTGATTTGCAGCGCCTGGGCGGTGTCGACCACGTCATTCGAAGTGAGGCCATAGTGAAGCCAACGGGATTCCGGCCCGATTTTTTCCGCCATCGCGGTGGTGAAGGCGATGACATCGTGCTTCACCTCAGCCTCGATCTCCTGAATGCGCTCGACGTCGACATCTCCGTAGGCGCGGATGGCCCGGGCGGCGGAATGGGGCACGATACCGGCCTCGGCCAGCGTCTCAGAGGCCGTGACCTCCACTTCGAGCCACATGCGGTATTTGTTTTCCTCACTCCAGATCCGGCCCATGGCCGGACGGGTGTAACGAGTGATCAACCAACGCCTCCAATAGCAAACGTACTATTCTATCGTTGCTGCATCTCACCTGTAGGGAGAACACGATTTATGGATGAAGAACCGGAACTGATCACGATTGAACGCTATCGCGATGCCTTGGAGGCAGATCTGGCCAAGACCCGCCTCGATTCTGCTGGGATTACCAGCTTTCTGGTAGGAGAGAACGCTGCCATGCTTTATGGAACCGGGCTGGGAGGACTGCAACTACAGGTGAGCCCTAAGGACGAAGTGGATGCGCGCAGCATCCTGAATGATCCTGGACCGCCGGACGGCGAGGTTGCGTCGGTCTCGTAAAGAAAGCTAGCGGGGGTGCGAAGTTTGTGGGGTAGCGCCCCCAACTCCGAATAGCTCGCCCATCTCTTCGTGCAGGAAGCCTTGGCCTGGACGATAGGGCTGAACCCATTTGCCATCGATTACGAATTGCGGGATGGCTCGTTTGCCCACGTGCCGGATAACCTCTTCTGCGGCTCCTGGGGTGGACTCGATATCGATTTCGGTATAGGAAATATGGTGTTTGTCCAGGAATCGCTTAGCCTCGCGGCAATCGCGGCACCATGACGCGGAATAAACCAATACATGCATCCGCCAATCATACCTTGGGTAGAGTCGACCTGCTGTTTCCCCTTCAGTAACATTACGATCGCCGCTGGCGGAAGAATTCACGCAGGAGTTCTCCACTCTCTTCTGCCAGCTCGCCGCTGGTTACCAGCATTTGATGGTTGAGCCTGGGGTGATTGAGGACATCGAGAACAGACCCGGCCGCACCCGCCTTAGGATCGGCCGCGGCATAGATCAACCGGCTGAGCCTGGCATGAATCATCGCCCCGGCGCACATGGCGCAAGGTTCCAGGGTGACAAAAAGCTCGCAACTGCCCAGGCGATAGTTACCTAAGGTCCGTGCGGCCCCTCGCAAAGCGACGATCTCTGCATGCGCTGTCGGGTCCAGGTCGCGCAGAACCCGGTTCTGTCCTCGGCCGATAACCACGCCGTTTGCGACCACAATCGCGCCCACTGGGACCTCGCCCGCAGCACCCCCGACGCGCGCTTCCTCCAGGGCCAGGAGGAGTGCTTCGGCGTCTGTCATCTGTCATGACCCCGCCGGCTGCTGCTGAGTCATGCAGTGCAGCGTCCCCAAACCCCAAATCAGATCGCCGCAGTGAATTCCCACCACTTGCCGGCCGGGAAAGAGATCGGCCAGCAGATTGAGCGCCTTGCGGTCGTTGGCATCATTGAACGTGGGCACCAGCACCAACCCGTTCGCGATGTAGAAATTGGCATAGCTTGCGGGTAGCCGCTGGCCTTGAAAGACGACCGGCGAGGGCATAGGCAACTCGACGATGGTGAATGGCCGGCCCTCCGGATCGCGAGCCGCGCGCAGCCGTTCCAGATTCTCCGCCAGGGGCAGGTGGTTCTCGTCGGCGGGATTTGGCTCCGTGACGGTGACGATGGTAACGGGACTAACGAAACGAGTGATGTCGTCCACGTGGCCGTGCGTATCATCCCCGGCGATGCCGCGATCCATCCACAACACCTGGTCAACCCCGAGATAGTCGTGCAAGACGCGCTCCAAATCCTCGCGGGTAAGGCCCGGATTCCGCTGCTGCACCGGGCTCAGCAGGCACTCCTCGGTGGTGATCAGAGTGCCGCGGCCGTTTACGTCAATGCTGCCGCCTTCCAGAACCACGCGGTGGTCGAGGGGAAACACGGGAGTCCAGCTGGGCAGGCCAAGCAGTTCTGCTGCCTTCGAGGGAAGCTGGTCGTCCAACTGCCAGTCGGGATACTTGGCCCAGGCATTGAAGTGCCAGTTGGTGATGGCTACAGGCGCCTCGGGAGTTTCTTTAGTAATGAAAATCGGGCCGGAGTCACGTAACCACACACGGTTCGTGGGCCACCGGTGAAAGTGCACGCGATCGAGTTGCGCGCCCACCCGTCCCAGCATCCCGCGCGCGCGCTGCTCGGCAGCAGCATCGTTTACCAGAAGGTGCACGTCTTCCACCCGCGAGAGATGGCGCACGATATCGCAGTACACCCAGGGAATCGGGTGAAACCGGCCGGGCCAGTCATTCGCGTTGTGGGGCCATGCCAGCCAGGTTGCAGCATGGGTCTCCCACTCTGCCGGCATGCGATAGCCCTGGCTGCGCGGGGTTAGAGATTCAGCGGTCATTGCCGGTTTTGGTGGGCTCGTCAAGAAAGCGAGCCGAAATCGGCGGATAAAAATCGATGCGCCGGTCACGCAGAAACGGCCAGTTGCGCCGCGTATCTTCGAGGTGCTTCAGGTCTACCTCCTCAATCAGGATGGCTTCGCTGTCATGCGGGGCTTGGGCCAGCACGCGGCCAAAGGGATCAGCGATAAAGGACCCACCCCAGAACTCGAGCCCCACGCCGGGGGCGCGGTTGCCGCGAATGTCTCCCTGCTCGTGTCCCACGCGGTTGACGGCCGCGACATACACACCGTTGGCGATGGCATGCGCGCGCTGGATAGTCTGCCAAGCCTCATACTGCGCCACGCCGAAGGCCTCTTTTTCCGCCGGATGCCAGCCGATGGCGGTGGGATAAAACAGCAGGTTGGCTCCGCGCAGGGCGGTAATGCGTGCCGCTTCCGGGTACCACTGGTCCCAACAGATGAGCGCGCCCACCTGGCCCACCGACGTATCGAAGGACTTGAAGCCCAGGTCGCCGGGTGTGAAATAAAACTTCTCGTAGTACAGGGGATCGTCGGGAATGTGCATCTTGCGATAGATCCCGCCCAGCGAACCATCACTCTCCAGCATCGCCACCGTGTTGTGATAGAGCCCGGCCGCACGGCGCTCGAAGAGGGAAGCGACCACCACTACTTTTTCCTCCCGCGCGACGGCGGAGAGCCGCTCCGTGGAAGGGCCAGGGATAGGTTCCGCCAGATCGAACAGCTCGGCATCTTCGCGCTGGCAAAAATACTGAGCGCGGAAGAGCTCCGGGAGGCAGACGATATTTGCCCCGCCGCGCGCCGCTTCACGCACCCGGTCAGCGGCCTTGTCGAGATTGGCGTCGGGGTCGGGCGAGCAGGACATCTGCACCGCACCGACGCGGTATTTTGTTTTGCTAGCCATATTCGGTTTACTCGAAGATCAGGATGGCCGCCGCGATGACCGTAGTCCACAACCCGCGCTTGTCTCCGATGGCGGATTGGGTAATGTTCGCGGTGCGCACGATCTTATTGGAGATGCGATACATCTCTTTCTTCTCGTCCCAGCTTTTGTCGGGATCGAAGTCCACATTGAGCGTGGTGGCGAGCATCTCCGCCGCCAGCTCTTCGGCATACTCGCCGGCCTGGTCTTCGGCCTCACCGAAGCTGTGGTGTTCGCTCAGGTAACCGTAGGTGTTGCGATCTGTCGGAATCGCGACCCCAATACTGGACACCACCAGGCGATGCGGTTCGCGGGTGGAGTTCTCGGCCACCACAGCAAAAACGACCTCTCCGGGGGAAAGGAATTTCAGCCCTTCTTTTCGGGTAACAAGCTTGCACTGCGGCGGAAAGATAGAGGAAACCCGAACCAGGTTCTGCGCCGCGATGCCGGCGTCGCGTAGAGCCAATTCGAAAGAGGTTAACCGTTCTTTATGCTTCCCGACGCCCTTGGTCAAAAAGAGACGCTTCGGGACCATGCTTTTACCCAATGCTGGATCCTCCAAAACGAACCTAACACAAACATATGTAAAGATGCGGCACTGCCTTCCACTGATTGAAAAAGATCCGGGTTGAGGCACAATAGCAGTGAGATGGCTTACCCAATCAAGGTGGAATACGCGGAAAACCGCAATATGCGCCAGCGCAACACGCGGGGCTATCGCGTCGCTCACCTGCCGATCTGGATCTGGGTGTTTTTCCTGGCCCCCGGACCGCTCACCTTCGATCTGTTTGCCCACGGCGGCAGTCGAAGCAACGTGGCATGGCTACTGCTCGTTATCATGGGAACCGCGGTTGCGGGCTACTTCGGCCAACTTCCCGGCGTTGAGCCGCGGCCCTACATTCTTCGCTTTACCGAAGACAAGCCCAATCCGCTCTATCGCAAGATCTGCTACACCTTCGCCTGGAACGCGGTCATCACCTTTACCCTGTTGAACTTGGCGGGACTGGTGATCGCCGCCGCGACGGGTAAGTGGGTGATGAAGCAACTTTACCTGGAGGCATATTTCCCGCTCTGCGCCATCGTGTTGTTGCTGGGCCTATTTGGCCTGCTGCCAAGAGTGGGGCGTTCGACCAAAGGCGAGGGCATCGAGCGGCGCTATTTCTACGGCGCGGTTTGGGCCGCGGTGATTTCGCAGACCCTTCTGCTCCTGCTGTGGAAGACGTTGCCCCGGTCGCCGGCGACTAACCAGATCGAGCTGGCGGCCTTTGTGCTGAGTTTGTGCGTAGTGGGCGTTGCCGCCGCCCTGGGGATGCTGCCCCGCACCCGGCCCATCGTGCCCGGCCAACTGATGGTGGCCGACTAGCCGTTCGGATGGCCGGTCGACTGAAAAGCCTAAGCGTTAACCGCAAGCCCAGAACCCTGGACGGGTGCCCCAGGTTGGCCAAAGCGTACCTGGTTTGAAAAAGACGGGCGCAGCCCACCATTGCTTTGTTGAACAAGGAAAAGCGGTCGTTGGCCTTCGGCCATCATTTTCGGCCCAGGTACGCTTTGGCGAACCTGGGGCACCCGTCCCATTTTTATTTGGTCCGATTTCTAGTTGGCACTGCTTTTCTATTTGGCTCTGCTGAGCTCTCAGACGTGGGTCGCGGTCGCCTTCGGCTTGCGGGAAAGCGCGTAGAGCAGTGCTACCAGCATGAAAAGCGATCCCATGGCAGCCAATCCCATCACCCGCAGGATAGAAACGGTGTACTTCCCGGCGCTGGGACTGTAACTGCAGCAATAAAGCAGGATCAGGTCGCTGATGGACCCGATGTGGTGATTGCCGGCCTCAATCACCGCCAACCGCACATCCCGCGGCTGGTAGTCAATGCCGAAGAGATACTTCGACATGCGGCCCTCAGGCGTCGCGATCATGATGACGCTGGAGTGGGCGTACTGATCCATTTTTCCATCCGGCCCGGGGACGCGCACGTAGTTGAAACCGGTGGCGTGGGCGAGGTCGGCGATGGAAGCTTCCGGTCCCGTCAGAAAATGCACGCTTGAGCCTGCGTCCGGTCTCCCCAGTGACTCCAGGAAGCGAGTCTTTTCCGCCGCGCCGTCGCTGGGTGTATCCGCGGGGTCGATGCTAGCCACGACCACGTCGTAGTCCTTGCCCGGCGTGAACTCCACCTGGCGCAGGGTCTTGGCCATGCCACTGAGAACCTGGGGGCAAAGCATGCGGCATTTGTAATAAACCAGCGCCATCACCACAGGCCGTTGCTGAAAGTAGGTGGCCAGAGGTACTTCGGTACCGCTGGAGTCGACAAAACGGTCGTTCAGCGGGAGCTGCTGGCTAAGGTTCTGGTTAATGCCGGCCTTTTTGAGAAAAGCCGGGGTCGATTGCGCCGTGGCGCCCATCGGTTTGTCTGCTGAATACTGCTGCGCCCAGGCGGGCGCCAGAAAAGTAAGGGCTAACACAATACCTGCCAACGTCCAACCACGCATACGTATAGATTACTCCTCGGTGCTGGAAAATGACCTGAGGGGCGGCCGTCGATTGCCACTGCAATTCGCATGGTGTTAGCCTGACTATTCGTTCTGTCTACCACTTACCCGTCTGCGGAGAGAAACGCATCCATGCAAAAAAGCTATAACGGTCTTCCCTTGCCCAATGGGGGCGAGCCGATTCAATATGCCGATGGCAAGTACACCATTCCTGACCATCCCATCATCCCGTTTATTGAAGGCGATGGAACCGGGCGGGATATCTGGCGCGCATCCCAGCGGGTTTTTGATGCCGCGGTGGAAAAGGCCTATAGCGGCCGCCGCTCGGTGAAGTGGTTTGAGATCTTCGCCGGCGAGAAGGCATTTTCGCAGTTTTCCACCTGGTTGCCGGACGACTCTGTGAGTGCGGCGCGCGATCTGCGCATATCAATCAAGGGACCTCTTACCACGCCGGTGGGCGGCGGCATCCGTTCACTTAACGTGGCCTTGCGGCAAATCCTGGATCTTTATTCCTGCGTGCGGCCGGTGAAGTATTACCAGGGAGTTCCCAGCCCGGTGAAGCACCCGGAGAAGCTCGACGTCGTGATCTTCCGTGAGAATACGGAGGATGTCTACGCGGGCATTGAATTCAAGCAAGGCACGCCGGATGCCAAGCGGCTGATCGACTTTCTCAACAACGACATGCTCAAGGGCGGCAAGAAGAAGGTTCGCGAGGACTCCGGCGTTGGGATCAAGCCGATCTCCATCTTCGGCACCAAACGGCTGGTGCGCTATGCGATCAAGTACGCGCTCGAGAATGGACGCAAGTCTGTGACCCTGGTGCACAAAGGCAATATCCAGAAGTTCACCGAGGGAGCCTTTCGGGAGTGGGGTTACGAGGTGGCCACCGAGGAGTTTCGCCAACAGACGGTGACCGAGACGGAGAGCTGGATTCTGGGCAACCTGGAAGCGAATCCCAAGCTGACCGTGGAAGAGAATGCGGCGCTCATCGAGCCGGGCATTGCCTTCGGATCCGATGACTTTCGCGCCGAAATGTACAAGAGTGTGAAGGGCGTGATCGACTCCATCGGGAAAACGCACGGCAACGGACAATGGAAGAAGAAGCTGCTGATCAATGATCGGATCGCCGACTCCATCTTTCAGCAGGTGATCATCCGGCCGGACGAATACAGCGTTCTGGCCTGCCCTAATCTGAATGGCGACTATATTTCTGACGCCTGCGCCGCGCAGGTGGGCGGCCTGGGCATTGCACCGGGGGCCAATATCGGCGACGGCTACGCGGTTTTTGAAGCCACCCACGGCACTGCGCCCAAATATGCAGACAAAGACGTCATCAATCCCGGGTCGGTGATGCTCTCGGGAGTCATGCTGTTCGAGTTCCTGGGCTGGGGCGAGGCGGCCAAGCTGATCGAGAACTCTCTCGAGAAGACCATCCTGCAGAAGTACGTCACCTACGATTTTGAGCGGCAGATGCCCGGATCCACCAAGGCCAAGACCAGCGAATTTGCCACGCGAATGATCGAGAACATGGGTTAGGAGAGATATGCGAAAGAAAGTAACTATCGTAGGAGCCGGGAATGTGGGCGCGACGGCGGCCCACTGGATCGCGGCCAAGGAATTGGCTGACATCGTGTTGGTGGACGTGGTGGAGGGCGTGCCCCAGGGCAAGGGGCTCGACCTGCTGGAAGCGCTGCCTATCGAAAAGCGCGACGTGCATGTAATTGGGACCAATGACTACGCGCATACAGTAAACTCCGACATCGTGGTCATTACTGCCGGCATCCCCCGCAAGCCCGGGATGAGCCGGGACGACCTGTTGCACACCAATTACAAGATCATGTCGGAGGTGGTGGGCAAGGTGGTGGCGGCCTCGCCGAATGCCATCCTGATCATCGTTTCCAATCCGCTCGATGCCATGGCCCAGGCGGCCTTTAAGCTATCGAAGTTCAACCGCGAGCGGGTCATCGGCATGGCTGGGATCCTCGATTCTGCCCGCTTCCGCACCTTCATTGCGGAAGAGCTGAAGGTCTCGGTGGAGAATGTAACTGCGTTTGTGCTCGGTGGCCATGGAGATACGATGGTGCCGCTGCCGCGCTATTCCACGGTGGCCGGTATCCCCATCACCGAGCTGATGGACGCGGCTACGGTCGATCGCCTGGTGCAGAGGACGCGCGACGGCGGGGCTGAGATCGTCAAGCATCTGAAGACGGGGAGCGCTTTCTATGCTCCGTCCGCGGCGGCTGTGGAGATGGTCGAGGCCATCCTCAAAGACAAGAAGAAAATTCTGCCCTGCGCCGCTTATCTTCAAGGCGAGTACGGCATTCATGGTCACTATGTGGGCGTCCCCTGCAAGTTGGGCGAGCGTGGGCTGGAACAGATCATCGAGATCAAGCTGACCCGGGAAGAGGATGCAGCGCTCAAGAAGAGTGCCGACGCAGTGAAAGAGCTGTGCGGCGTGATCGGGGTCTAGGGGCGCGCCCGCCAGGATGTCAACACGAACATTGCCGACGCCAAGGCATTGTTGGAGCGATTGGCGGGTCTGGAGTCAAAAATAGAAGCAGCCGCGAGATGATCGCGGCTGCTTTGCTTTCTGGGCTTGGCTGCCGCGAATCGCGAATGGTCCATTTCAGAGGTGGAGGTCCCCAGGATTGCATCCTGGGGCATTTTCAGCCGTCCCTGTGGGACTGATCGTTGGCACTTCCTAACCCAGGACTGACGTCCTGGGCTACTCTCAGCCGTCCCTACGGGACTGGTCTTGCTGGGCACGTACACCCAGGGCTCACGTCCTGGACTACTCTGGGCCGTCCCTTCGGGACTCGATTGGGAGAGAGAAGTTCTCACGCAGACTCCTTAGCCCCTTCTACGTTTCCCTCTACGAGAACCTCCCCGCACAAAACCAAAACTTCCTCCCGGCCGTAACTTATTTGGGCATTCTGTAATCTCATCTGTGCCGGGCCCCTCCGGCCGGAAAGAACATGGTAAGCAAATGTTCCTGTTGCTCTTGGCGTATCTCGGTGGCGCCCTCACGATTCTGAGCCCGTGCATCCTGCCCGTGCTGCCATTCGTTTTTGCCCGCTCCGACCAGCCCTTTCGCAAGAGCGGCTTGCCCCTGCTTGCCGGGATGTCGATTACTTTTGCCCTGGTAGCCAGCTTGGCCACCGTGGGCGGCGGCTGGGCGGTACGAGCCAATCAGTTCGGCCGCGCCGCCGCGCTGGTGCTCTTCGCCATCTTTGGCCTAACCTTGCTTTTCTCTTCTCTTGCCGAGCGTATCTCCCGTCCCCTCGTGCAACTGGGCAACCGCCTCTCCAGCAACTCCGATGCAAATAAGAGCGTCCTGAACTCCTTCCTGCTGGGTATTGGTACTGGACTACTCTGGGCGCCCTGCGCCGGCCCGATTCTCGGCCTCATTCTTACCGGAGCGGCCCTGGGAGGGGCGAGCGCCCACACCGCCATACTCCTACTGAGCTATGCCGCAGGAGCGGCGACTTCATTGGCCATCGCGTTACTCGCCGGCGGCCGCGTCTTCGCCGCCATGAAGCGTTCTCTGGGCGCGGAGGAGTGGATTCGCCGCGCGCTTGGCGTTGCCGTTCTGGCTGCTGTAGCTGCCGCCGCGCTGGGGTTAGATCGCGGCGTGCTGACTCGTCTTTCCCTGGCCAGTACCTCCGGCCTGGAGCAGCGCCTGGTCGACCGCTTCCATCCTGCCGCGAAAAGGATCGTAGTCAATCAGACGATTGACATCTCCGGTGACGCTTCGGACAGCGTGCCGTCGGTCCTTCCCGCTCTCTCCGGAGCTACGCTTTGGATTAACTCGCCGCCTCTCACTCCCGCGTCGCTTCGCGGCAAAGTAGTCCTGGTCGATTTCTGGACCTATTCCTGCATCAACTGCCTGCGTACGCTGCCCTATATCAAGGCGTGGAATGAGCAATACAAGAACAGCGGCCTGGTGATCATCGGCGTCCATACCCCTGAGTTTCCCTTCGAAAAGGATGAAGCGAACGTCCGCAAAGCGGTCAAGGACCTGGGCATTACCTACCCGGTCGCGATGGACAACGACTACCGCATCTGGCGCGCGTTTAACAATGAATACTGGCCGGCCGATTACTTTATCGATGCCACGGGGCGCATCCGCTTTCACCACTTTGGCGAGGGCGCTTACGACGAATCGGAGCAGTGGATTCGCACTCTCCTCGCAGAGGCTAACCATACCCCTTTGCCCCAGAGCGCAAGCAAAATAGCTGCCAGCGGCATGGAAGCTGCGCCCGATTCAAACGATGTGCAATCTCCCGAGACCTACGTTGGCTACGCGAGAGCGCAAAACTTCGCCTCTCTTGAAGGAATAAACCAGGATGATCCGCAGTCCTATCGAACCCCCGCCCAACTCAAACTCAACCAATGGGCATTCGCCGGCAAATGGCAGGACGCGGACCAGTTCGCGACCTCAATCGACCCAGGGGCCAGTATCTCGTTTCGTTTTCATGCCCGCGACCTGCACCTGGTTTTAGGGCCGGGTCCGGACGGGAAGCCTGTGCGTTTCCGGGTTACCCTCGATGGCCACGCGCCCGGCGCTGACCATGGCGTGGATACAGACGCAGATGGAAACGGCGTGGTGACGGAAGACCGGCTCTACCAACTGGTTCGTCAGCATAGTAGTATTCATGACCGCACCTTCCGCATAGAGTTTTTGGTTCCGGGAGTACGGGCATACTCATTCACCTTCGGTTAGAGACATTCGGGAACAAAATGTGTCCAATAAAAGTGAGGAATATTTTTATGAACCACCCACACGAGTATCGAGGAGAAGATCGTCAGCGTCCTAGCCGCCGCGCATTCCTCATCAGCTCGGCGAGTGCATGCGGGACGCTCGCGTTCTGGTCTATACAACGACCGGGTTCGGCGTCCGCCGCAGGCGGTGGTTCTACGCCTGCAGGTATGGTAACCATCGTTGAATTCGCAGGGAACGGCAAGAAGACGGGCAAGGTCGTAGTCCCGCGGGTCATCAAGACGAACACCGAATGGCAGCAACTGCTATCCCCAATTTCCTACCAGATAGCTCGCCAGGCCGGCACGGAGCGCCCCTATACGGGCGATACATGGAATCTGCACGATCGCGGTCTCTACCGCTGCATCTGCTGCGACACGGCTGTCTTCAATTCCGATACCAAATTCGAATCGGGTACCGGGTGGCCCAGCTTCTGGGAGCCGATCGCCAGGGAGAATGTGGTTGAAATTACGGATCGGAGCTTAGGCATGGAGCGCACAGCAGTTTCCTGCCGGTTGTGTGACGCTCATCTCGGACACGTCTTTAATGACGGCCCTCAACCCACCGGATTGCGCTACTGCATGAACTCAGCGGCGATGCATTTTGTGAAGCTGGCTTAGCCAATTGATTCAAGGCTTGGCCTGCGTTCATAATGATGCATGACGACCTCTTTCATCCCAGCCTCCGAGCTGGCCGCTTCTGAAGCCGCCAGCGCTGCCGGCCTGCCCCGGGGATGTACCTTCTCCGAGACGGACTGGCGTGCACTCGCTCCGTTCTGGTATCCAGTCGCCTTCTCTCATGAAATCAGTGACAAGCCCTACGCCGCGCGTCTGCTCGATGAACGGGTCGTGGTCTACCGCCTCTCCGATGGAACCCTGGCGGCGGCCAGGGACATCTGCTTTCACCGCGGTGTCCCGCTCAGCATGGGCCGCGTCGAAGGAGACGAGATCATCTGCAAATACCACGGCCTGCGTTATGACCGTGAAGGGAGATGTACCTGCATCCCCGCACATCCCAATGGTGTGATTTCGCCCCGCCTGCGTTTGCAAATGTTTCAGGTGCAGGAGCGCTACGGCCTAGTGTGGGTGCGCCTGGTGGACAACGGACCGCTCGCGCTGCCGGATATGAAGGAGTGGGATGACCCCGAATACCTGCAAGTGCTGCCCGATAGCGTCGCCATCGACGCGGCAGCGGGCCGGCAGATTGAGGGGTTTCTCGATGTCAGCCACTTCGCCTTCGTCCACCCCGAGAGTTTTGGAGAACCGGATAATCCTGTGGTGCCTGATTACCGGGTGCAGAAGACCGATAGAGGCTTCGTTGCCGATTATGTCAGCCTGGTAAGCAATTACGCGCATGGCTACAAACACCTCAATCCGCCTGGCTTTCAGTGGCACAGAAAATTTGAGGTCTTTTTGCCTTTCACCGCAAAACTGACGGTGAAATTCCCCGGTGGAGGCCTGCTTCACATCTTGAATGCGGCGTCGCCCGTGTCGGCTCGCAAGACGCGATTGTTTGTTCCTCTGTGTCGCAACTTCGACAAGGATGCGCCCCTCGAGGAGACGCTCGACTTCAACAACCAGGTGTTTGCCGAAGATATCGCGATTGTGGAACAGCAGTGGCCGGAGGATCTTCCTCTCGATCTGCATGCCGAAGCGCATTTTCCTGCCGATCGCAGCTCCATCACCTATCGCAAGGGACTGGCCGCGCTTGGCCTGGGACGCAGTTACACAGCATAGTTCGCTGGGAGACAGGAATGACCGAGTTGGAAGAGAGGCGAGCCGCAGAGCTCCTCGAAGCGCAGTCCAAGGCAGAGCGGTTATTTCGAGAGATTGAGGCGCGCAGCCTGATTCGTCCTGGCGTTACCGAGAAGACTGTTAACGCGGATATCTATGCGCTGGCCAAGGAGATGTATGGGATCACCACCTACTGGCACAAGCGAATCGTCCGCGCAGGCAAGAATACCTTGCTCCCCTATGCGGAAAATCCGCCGGACCTGATGATTGAAACGGACGACATCCTGTTCCTCGATCTGGGGCCGGTGTTCGAGCACTGGGAAGCCGATTTTGGGCGCACGTTTGTTCTCGGTACCGACCCGCTGAAGCACAAAATGAAGCAGGACGTGGAACAGGCATTTGCCCAGGGCAAGCGGTATTTCAACGAAACGCCGGCGATCACCAGCAATGAGCTTTTCCATTACGCCACATCCCTGGCTAAGAAGTTCGGATGGGAATTTGGTGGGCGCATCGCTGGGCATTTAATCGGACACTTCCCACACGAGAAGATCGCCGACGATAAAGTAACCCTCTACGTTCATCCTGACAGCGATCTGCCCATGCGGTCCATGGACGAGAATGGCGAGAAGCGGCATTGGATTTTGGAGATCCACTTTGTCGACAGAGAACGTGAGATTGGCGGCTTCTACGAAGAACTGCTCACGGTCTAATCAGAAGTGCAGCAGGTAGCTGACCTTTACGTAGACCGTCTTGCTGGTGTTCAGAAGCGAGGAGTAGGTAGGCGGCAAAATCGGATCATCGGTGTTGCAAAGCGCATCCGCTTCTCGCGTGCAGAGGGCGCGGTCCACGTTTTCAAAGTTCCCGATATAGCCGAAATACACCGCTGTGCCGGGGTGCGGAAGGTAAGTGAACAGCGCGTCTGCAAAAAGCGACTTGGAGTTCGTCAGGCTGGTGTACTGCGGGTTTGGCAAGGTGGAGATGTATTGCCCGATCAGGTTGAAGGAAAGCGCCTTGGTCATCTGGTAATTCCAACGCGAGATCAGTTCGTGGTTGTCATAGACTACATCGCCCTTGGTCAGGTTGGTGAAGTGGGTGTACACGTAGCTGTTTTGCAGATCGATAGAGCTGGTGGGCTTTACTTCCACGTTGAGGTTGGGGGAAGTCACGTTGACCGGGCCCGGGCCGGCATCGGCCGGCGGCGAGTAGTTGATGACTGTTCCGGTATAAACACCGCCGCCGATGGCCACATAAGGTAAGGGAGACGTGTAGAAGTTAACTCCACTGGTGTGGCTGTGATATTCCACATCGTGGGTCAGCTCGGAGTAATCGATTGGGCGCAACCGGTCCTGCCCCAGGTCGATATTCGCGGAAATGCTCGTGCGGCCCTTGAACGTAACGCTGTACGCGGGGTTAACGTAGTAGTCCAGCGGAACACCGTTATGGTCCCAGATGCGTTCGCTGTAGATGCTCGGCCCATGGGAGAGAACCGGTCCCTGCCGCGGACGAAAGGTATAGCTGTAGTAGCCATTAGGCTCGCGCACATCCGGCCGTCGAAAGAATCCAGTGTCGGTTACATAACCCGCGGACGTATCGTTATAGGCTACCCACCCGTTGCGATGCAGATCGGAATAATTCACCTGCTGGGAATAGGTCTGGCCGCTGCAGGTGAGCGTGAGCGCTTCGCATTCCTGTTCGCCCTGGGTGGAGTTGCTGATGTTTCGCGTTGCCGAGGTAACGGCTTGCCCGGTTAACGTCCAGCGGTTTTTGAGCGGCGCTCGATAATCGAATCCCCCGACGCGATTGAAAGAATCGAGATACTCGCGGTCGGCGTAAATGATGCCGACATTCGATAGAGAGCCCACATCGCGGTTCATCCGGCCAACGTAGAAATGAGCGCGTGTGTCGTACTCGGGATCGCCGGGCGGAACGGCCTCTCCGGGGCTTCTGTCGTCCACTCCCAGCAGGCCCATCGCCCAAGGCCCGAGTTTGCCGGTAAGACGCGCGCCATACTGCGGTTTGACAATGTTGTTGGTGTAGTACAGGCTCACCGGGGTCATGAAGTAGCTGCTGTTTTCGATGAAGAACGGGCGCACCTCTGCGAAATAGGGAGGAAAGCGCTGATTGGGAGTGGCAGGATTATCCACGCCCACCTGGCTGAAATCAGGATTGACGGTGGTATCGAGCACCAGGCTGTTGTGCAGGATGAACTTCGCATCCAGCCCGCTGTAGCCTTGTAGAGCTTTGTCCTGAAAGTACGGATTGTCGGGATTGACGGTGTCCAATTGGCGCAGGTTGCGGCCGAGGGCATAGGGCTCGAATTGGAGGTTCTGGCCATGCTCGATATCGCTGAAACCGTCTGCGGCGATGTCCTGGGTCAGGAGACCCGCGATGCTATGCCTGCTCTGCGGCCAGTATGCGGACTCGTTGGCATGGGAAATGCTTCGTTGCAGGATGATGCCCCAGGTTCGCGCCTCGCCCGAACCAGCTTTGGCGAAATACAAGCTGGAGAAGGGAATCCGCAGCAGGACAACGTATCCCGACTGGGTGCGTCTGCCCCAGGTGTCCCACACGGTGTCGAAAGAGTAGTCGGTACCGTTTTGCTCGCTGTAGAGGCCATCGGCCTGGATGCCCAGCGCATTGCTGCGAAACAGGAACGCGCGCCGCTGGTCGTTGAAGGTATCGAGCATCACCTGGACAGCGTCGTCGTCTCCCAGGGAATCGCGCGCCAGCATGTGGCCGCGGATGAGGTCTGGTCTTTTATCTTTGCAAACAAAGGCTACGAAGAGATAGGCGCGGGTGTATCCCAGATAGGCGACGGTCGGCTCCGTGACCGGAGTGCCGTCCTTGGGATAACGCTCTACGAAGTTGCTGATGCGCAGCATGGCGCCTGCCGCTTTTGAGCGGACTGGATTGACAAGAAAGTCGCTCAGGGTAGGGTCGGTCTCGAGGCGGGGAATGGTAACGTGGGCCTGGTGCTCCGTTGCCAGTGAGGCCGAAGCGGTGATGGCGGGCGTGGGCGCCGACGGCAGGGCGGTCACTTTTGAGACTTCGGGGACCGTCCGTGCGAATGCGCAGCCTGCAAACAGGCAGAGCAGTAGCACAAACAGTGGTCGTGAGCGGCTGGAATGCATAGGTAGAATCAAGGCAAAGGCAGTCAAGTGTCGCAATCTTTAGTTTAATTGATGTTGTCCCCAACGACATTGGATTTGGCAGTAAATGATTGATAATAGGTCGGGCTAAAGGGTCTGCGTGAGTATTGCTGTTCGGAACAGCGTCCCGGCGAACCTGGGGCACCCATCCTGTTTTTAATGGGCTTTGGTTAGGGAGAGCCGACTTCGATTCTCCAGCAATCCTCGCCGATGGCTCTGAGCAATCTCGCCCTGCCATCCACGATGGTCAGGAACTCCGCCGTGTCCGGAGACCATGCATCTTCTCCCACGCGAAACAGCGAGGAGCCGATCTCGTTCAGGGGAGAATCTCCCAGCCAGAGCCGGTCCTTACGCACAAAGACTCGTATATCGTCGCCGCCCGGGCTTCGGTAACGGCCCGCAAGGGCGCTGTATTGGGGCGGCGGAGCCCACTCGCGCTCCCCTTTGTAGGCTGCGTTGGTGTACCAGTCGGGGCCATAACCAAGCTCCACCACCAGCGTGGGAGGCGGCGGGGGTGCAGCGTCACTATCTCTAGGCTTTGCCATCTTGCTGCTTGTCTGATCTCTGCCAAACACCAGGCTATAGTCGGAAAACAAACCCTGCACGGTAGAGAGAAACGAATCTCCCAGCCCCCGCTGCAAAAGAATCTCCTTGCCTGCATGCAGCAGGAGAAGTTTCGTGCCATCCGCTTTGAAAAGCAACTCCCGGCCGTCGCTGGTGCGAAAGTTCCCCGAATATTCGCTGGCATTGTTCACTTCTGTGGCATCGCTGAGCAGCCCCGCCGCGGGCAAAGACCTGGTTTCCTTCTGGGCGCGCAACAACTGAACCGCGTACTGCGTGATCAGCGTCGGCCGGTAGCCTTGCATGGCATTGATCGAAGCAAACGCGGCAACCCCTCCATCCAGATCCACGTGGATGGAGGAGGCAAAGCAGTTCATCCCGCCGGTGTGGCGCAGAAGCTTATGACCATCCAGGACATCGACAGCAATGCCGTAACCGTAAGAGGCACTGGGGCTGAATTCCGGAGCCTTGATATACGGCGTCGACATTAACCTAAAACCCTCGGCGGAGACTATGCGCCCGTCCTCTCCCTGGCCGCCATTGAGCAGCGTGCGCAGATAGCGCGCCATATTTCCGGATGGCGACGCGATGCTGCCCGCTGGGTTATCGAAGACCTCCGGTGGCCTTGAGACCAGGCGGCCCTGGCGGGGGTAAACCTGGTCATCAAAGAAGGGCTGATACCCGGTGGCGCTGCGCGTGCTGGATTCAACCGTGATCACTGCGGCGGTCGCCGTCATCCCCAGCGGCGTAAGTAAGCGCACCTGCAGGCACTCATACCAGGGCCTCCCATCCAGCCGCTCGATCAGTTTGCCCAGTATGGCAAAGCCCAGATTGCAGTAGTGAAAGTGAGCGCCGGGTTCAAATCCTTGCGCGTGCCGGGCGCCAGGATCGCTCTGAAAGATATTGGACGCATCCGGAAGACCAGAGGTATGCGTTAGTAGATGATGTGGGGTGATCGGCCCATAGGGCATGGTCAGCGGAAGCCAGGGCAAGTACTCGAGCACCGGCCGGTGAAGATCCACTTTGCCCTCGTCGCGCAATTGCAGCAAGATGAGCGCCGCAAATGATTTGGTAATCGACCCGATCTGGAAAAGATGATCGGGAGTCACCGGAGTCTTCAAGTCGACATTGGAAAAGCCGTAGCCTGCGGTGCGGATGGTTGTTTTGCTATCGGTGAGCGCCTGGGTCATCCCCGGTGCATTCATGCCCCGCATGTACTCCGCGGTGAACGCGTCCAGCTTTTTTTCCACCTCGCCCTTTGCGGGTGGCATGGGCATCGGCTCAAGTCCCCAAAGCCTGGGTGAAGCGGTGGAGAAGGCGGAGCTTGCGGCGAGAGCGAGAAATGAACGTCGATTGATCACGTGAATTCGCGCCAGTCTAGCACGGTCGAGCGGTGCTCTTTGACGGGACGATGCGGGGTACTCTATAAATCTCTGCGGGCCGGCCACGCGAAGGGGCAACACTGCTATGGCGTATATTCTTTCACTCGATCAGGGAACCACCAGCTCTCGTTCCATTCTTTTTGGCAAAGATGGAAACATCGTCGCCCACGGGCAACGCGAATTCAAGCAGATCTACCCCCAGGGCGGCTGGGTCGAGCATGATCCCTTCGACATCCTGACCTCGCAGATGAGCTCGGTGGTGGAGGTTCTTGGCAAGGCCGGCGTGCGCGCGCGCGACCTGGCGGCGATTGGCATTACCAACCAGCGGGAGACCACGATCGTATGGGACCGCGAGACCGGCAAACCGGTCTACAACGCGATTGTCTGGCAGGATCGCCGCACTGCCGAACGATGCCACCAGATGAAGAGCGATGGCACGGAAGAGACGGTCCGGCAAAAAACAGGCTTGCTGATCGATCCCTACTTCTCCAGCACCAAGATTGCGTGGATCCTGGAAAACGTCGACGGCGCGAGGCAAAAGGCCGAGGCCGGAAAACTGGCTTTTGGCACCGTCGATAGCTGGTTGATCTGGAACCTGACCAGCGGACGGAAGCACATCACCGACCGGACGAATGCATCCAGGACGATGCTCTACAACATCGTCGAAGGCAAATGGGACGCGGATCTGCTGAAGCTATTCCGAATTCCAGAAAGCATGATGCCCGAGGTGGTCTGGTCGAGCGAGAAGATCGGCCCCGTGACCACGACTCTAGGCCTCGAGACCGGTGAGATCGCAGGCATCGCCGGTGACCAGCAAGCGGCTCTCTTTGGGCAACTATGCATCCAGCCCGGCGACGCAAAAAACACCTACGGCACCGGTTGCTTCCTGCTGCAGAACATTGGCGCTAAGTTCGTGCTGTCGGAGAAGAGGCTGATCACTACCCTCATCTGCAGCCTGGATAAGAAACTGGAGTATGCCCTGGAAGGCAGCATCTTCATTGGCGGCGCAGTGGTCCAGTGGCTGCGCGACAGTCTGCAGCTGATTCGTAATTCCTCCGAGGTGAATGCATTGGCGGCTACGGTGGAAGACTCCGATGGAGTCGTCCTGGTGCCCGCATTCGTCGGCCTGGGCGCTCCCTACTGGGACCCATATGCCACCGGCCTCTTGATCGGGCTGCGCCGCGGCACCAAGCCCGGCCACATCGCCCGCGCCGCTGAGGAGAGCATCGCCTTCCAGGTGGCCGATGTCATCGAGGCCATGGATGCGGATACCAAGTGTCCGTTCCGGGAGTTGCGCGTCGATGGGGGCGCGGCCGTGGATGACCTGCTGATGCAATTTCAGTCGGACCTGCTTGGCGTGCCCGTCATTCGTCCCGCGGTCAACGAGACCACCGCGCTCGGTGCGGCTTATCTCGCCGGGCTCGCCGTCGGCTTCTGGAATAGCCCGGAGGAGATTCGCAAGCTGCGTGCGGCAGACACGCGCTTCGAACCCAAGGCCGGGCAAAAGAAAATCGCCGAAGGGCGGGCGCGCTGGAAGAGAGCCGTCCAGCGGTCAAGAAGCTGGCATGAAGGAGATGAATAGATGAATCGCCCCGCAATGCTAGCCAGCGTACAGGCTCGTTCCACTCCATGGGACATCGTCGTCATCGGCGGCGGAGCCACCGGCGTGGGTGTCGCCGTCGATGCCGCCAATCGCGGCTTCTCCGTGCTGCTGCTGGAACGGATGGATTTTGGCTCGGCTACGTCCAGCCGGAGCACCAAGCTGGTGCACGGCGGCGTCCGCTACCTGGAACAGGGAAACATCTCGCTAGTGATGGAAGCCCTGAAGGAACGCGGCCTGTTGCGCCAGAACGCCCCCCACTTGGTCCATGATCTGGGCTTCGTCGTGCCTAACTATTCCTGGTGGGAAGCTCCTTTCTACGGCATTGGTATGAAGGTCTATGACCTGCTCGCAGGCAAATACGGCTTTGGCAAGTCTCGCCTGCTCTCGCTTGAAGAAACCCTGGAGCGGCTGCCCACCATCCAGACCGAAGGACTGCGTGGCGGCGTTATCTACTACGACGGCCAATTTGATGACACTCGCCTGCTGATCCATCTGGCTGCCACGGCTGTTGATCAGGGTGCTGTCCTGCTCAACTACGCGCCGGTGGTCGAGATCACCAGGGGCCCCGACGGCTTTGCCGATGGCGTGGTCGCCATCGATAGCGAGTCAGGCCAACGAATGAAGATCCCAGCGCATGTGGTGGTGAATGCGGCTGGTATCTTCGCCGACGATGTGCGCCGGCTGGCAGAGCCGGAGCTGGCGGGCATGATCGCGCCCAGCCAGGGCATTCACCTGGTCTTCGAGCGTGTGTTTCTGCGCGGCAATACGGCGATTATGGTGCCCCACACCAGCGACGGCCGGGTGCTGTTTGCCATTCCCTGGCATGAGCACACGGTGGTCGGCACCACTGACACGCCGATCGAGGAGCCGTCGTACAACCCGCTTCCCTTCGAGGAAGAGATTCAGTTCATCCTGGACACCGCGGCCCAGTACCTCAGCCGCCCTCCGCAGCGCAGCGACGTGCTCAGCGTGTATGTCGGCATCCGTCCCTTGGTCAAGGCCAATGGCGCTTCGATGAAAACTTCCTCGCTCTCTCGCGACCACACCATCCATGTCGACAACTCCGGGTTGCTGACCATCGTCGGAGGCAAATGGACCACCTATCGCCATATGGCTGAGGACTGCGTGGACCACGCGATCACGCTGGGTGAGCTCAGCGACGTGCCCAGCGGGACGCATGACCTGAAGATCCATGGGTATAAGCAAGATGTCGACTCGCTCAACAGTCTTGGGGTCTACGGGTCGGATGCGGAGAAAATCCTGGCCCTGGCCGCTGCTGATAAGCGTCTTGGCCAGCGGCTCCATCCCGACCTGCCCTATATCGGCGCCGAAGTGATCTGGGGGGTTCGGGAGGAGATGGCGCGCACGGTGGACGATATGCTGTCCCGTCGCACGCGGGCGTTGTTCTTGAATGCCAGGGCGGCCATCGCGATGGCGCCGGCCGTGGCCAAGCTGATGGCGGAGGAACTGGGCACCGGACAGGATTGGATCGAACGGCAGTTGCAGCAATTCAATGATCTGGCGCGAAAATACCTGTTACCGTGAAGGGCACACGAAAAGACAGGAACTGTTCGTTTGATGAAGAGACAAGATTTTGGCGAATACCTGGCGGAGGCCCTGGCGGTCTTCATCATCATTGCGTTTGGCGACTCAGTGGCCGCCATGTACAGCCTTTACAATCCCAGCCCCTACCAGAACTCCTATTGGGGTGTTTGTATCGCGTGGGGCCTGGCGGTCACCATGGCCATCTATGCCACCGGATCCATCTCCGGCACACATGCCAATCCAGCAGTGACGCTGGCCCTGGCGATTTATCGGAAATTCTCCTGGCGTAAAGTCATTCCGTATTTTGTGGCCCAGGTGGTGGGGGGCGTGCTCGGAGCGGCTCTTGTGTACGTGCTGTATGTGCCGGTGATCGACCACTTCAACCAGGCCGCGCAGCTCACGCGTGCGGCTGGCGGTGCAGCGGGGGTCTTCTTTACGCATCCAGGCCTGGCGATCACGCCCATGCATGCCCTCAGCGACGAGATCATATTGACGGCGTTTCTCATCTTCGGCATCTTCGCCATCACTGAGCAATACAACGAGATGGCGCCCCAGGCGAATGCTGGCGCCTTCATGATCGGCCTGCTGGTGGCGTTGATCGGAGCCTCGATGGGCTATCTGGAAGCCTGGGCAATCAACCCGGCGCGCGATCTTGGCCCACGGATCTTTTGCTTTCTTGCCGGGTGGGGACCGGCAGCGTTTCCCTCGCCGCAGAATTATTGGTGGATCCCGATTGCCGGTCCGTTGCTCGGCGCTTGCGTGGGTGGGGCCGCGTATCAGTACCTGGTTCGGCCCTTTCTGCCGGCGCACCTGCGGGCCCTCGCCGGGGAATCGAAATGAGCAGGATTTCGCGAAGGGCCTTCTCAGCTCTCGCGATGGCCGCATTGGGATCGAGGAGCTTTGCCCAGCCCAGAGAGACGGGCGTCGTGCTGCTGCTTACCGGTGTGATCACCGATGGAGGCTGGAGCCAGCTGGCCTTCAACGGGCTGAAGGGGCTGGGACCCGGATTCAAGACTGCCTACGCGGAGAACATCGGTCTCGCGCAGATGCAGGAAGTGGCGCGCGGATACTCCGACGATGGTTTCGATCTCATCCTGGGTCATGGCTTTGAGTTCAGCAGCGCGCTGCTCGACATCGCGCCGGATTACCCCAGGCAAAAATTCTTCGTGACCAGCTTTCTGCCGCAACCTACGGTCCCCGCGAATCTGCTGTTCATCAATCTGGGTTATTTCGGCGCCGCGTATGGAGCGGGCGCACTGGCGGCTTTGATTTCAGAGCGCAGGCAGGCGGTGGGTTTTATCGGTGGTGAGGACGATCCTACGCAGCAGCGCATACTGAAATGCTTCATCGCCGGGGCGCGCAACAGCGTGCCCGGGATCCAGGGCCTGGGCATCATCACCGGCGATTACGACAACGCCGCCAAAGGCCGCGAAGCCGCTGCGACGCTGATCGGCAACGGAGCCGATGTGATCTGGCATGCGGCGGATGTGACCGGGCTGGGCGCGATCCAGGGTGCGGTCGCCGGCAAGGCGAAGGTGATGGGATGCTACTCCGACCAGACAAATTTGGCGCCTAACAATATGGCGACCAGCTTCGAGATGAATCTTGGAGGCATGGTGCAGACGGTTGCACATGAGGTCGCCAACCGCTCCTTCGCGGGGGGCAAGGAGTGGAAGCCTGCCGTGGACTGGATGTGGCTGCTGAAGGCGGGCGCCAGGGGTGACCACAATCCGCAGCTGGTTTCTCCATCGCAATGGGCTGCGTTTCAGAAGGTATGGAGTGATCTTTCTGCGGGTAAGATCGACCTATCCCCCTGGGTTTGAAGGGTCTGCCCGTTCCACGAGGAGAATCACTTGCCCGTTTTCGCGATGAGGAAGATCGTCAAGCGATTCCCCGGAGTCGTGGCCAATAACGACGTTGACCTGACCATCGACGCGGGCGAGATTCACGCGCTACTGGGAGAGAACGGCGCCGGCAAGAGCACCCTCATGCAGATTCTCTACGGATTCCATTCCATGGATTCCGGATCGATCCTGATCGACGGCGAGCCGGTCACCATCAACAGCCCTAAAGATGCCATCGCCCTTGGCATTGGCATGGTGCACCAGGAATTTATGCTGGTGCGGCGCTTCTCCGTGGTGGAGAACACTGTGCTCGGTCTGAACGAAGACTCTGGTCCGATGCTTGACCTGCGTAAGGCTGCGCGGCGGCTGCGCAGCTTGAGCGAGCAGCATCATCTGGCCATTGATCCGGATGCGCAAGTGCAGCATCTGCCCATCGGCGTGCAACAGAAGGTCGAGATTCTCAAGCTGCTCTATCGCGACGCCAGGCTGATGATCCTTGACGAACCCACCGCCGTCCTTACCACGCACGAGAAGGATCAGCTCTTCACGGTGCTGCGTGGCCTGCGTGACCAGGGCCGCTCGATCGTCATTGTGACCCACAAACTTCAGGAGATCCTGGAGCTCGCGGATCGCGTCACGGTGATGCGCGATGGCCGTGTAGTGGGCGCGGTTGCCACGCGGCAGACTACAGAGAAGGAACTGGCGCGCCTCATGGTGGGCCGCGACGTGAACCTTCGCGCGTATCGGGTTCCGTTGGAACGCGGCCGAGCCGTCTTGCGCGTCAACGGGCTTCACGTGCGCGACGACGTGGGGCAGGAGAAGGTTCGTGGCGTAAGCCTCGATGTACATGCGGGAGAGATTGTCGGTATCGCCGGTGTCGATGGCAACGGGCAGTCGCAATTGGCCGAGGCGATCATGCATTTGCGGCCTGCTCTTCAAGGACAGGTCTTTCTCGACCAACGCGAGGTTACGCGGCTGACGGTCGCCCAGCATCGTGCTCTTGGCCTGTCTTATATTCCGGCCGATCGCCGGCATGTGGGTGCGGTCACAGAGATGTCCGTCGCCGACAACGCAATCCTCGGGTCGCAACGGCAGCGGACCCGCGGCCCGTATCTCGATAGGCGCAAAATCCGCGAGTATGCAGATAGGCTGGTCGCGCGATTTGGAGTGCGTGCATCGGGTATTGGGGCCATGGCGGGTAAGCTCTCCGGTGGCAACCTGCAGAAGCTGATCCTGGGACGGGAGATCCTGCAGGATGCATCGGCTATCGTAGTCGAACAGCCAACGCGAGGACTGGATGTGGGCGCGGTCGAGTCCGTATGGCTCGAACTGCTGCGCGAACGCGAGCGGGGCAAGGCGATCCTATTGATCTCCGCGGAGCTGGAAGAGCTGATGAATCTGGCCGACAGGATCGCGGTGATGTTCGAGGGGCGGATCGTCGGTATCCTCGATGCGGCTAGCGTCACCCAGGAAAAGCTGGGTCTTATGATCTCCGGAGTTGCATGAAGCTGATCGAACGACGTCTCACTCCGGCTGACTCGCCGCTCGCCATCACCACCGCCATGGTCCTCGCCGTGCTGGCGGCGATGCTCGTCACCTCGCTGCTCTTTGTTCTCTATGGAGCGAATCCTTTCCGTGCATACTTCGCCCTCTTCCACGAACCGTTCGCTACCATGCGTGGGTTTGGCTATACCCTGGTGCGTACCGCGCCCCTAACATTGATTGCCTTGGGCACCATCGTCAGCTGGCGGTCCGGCTTTGGTTACCTGGGCTTCGAAGGATGCTTTGTGATGGGCGCTGCAGCTACTAGCTGGTTGGCCCTGGCAACGGCGCCGGGCGGAGCTGTGGGCCCGCTGCCCTCGGTCGCATTCTGGCCCTTGGTGCTCTTGGTGAGTTTTGCTGCCGGAGCGGTGTGGGCGGGTGCGGTTGCCCTGATCCGAGCGCGGTTTGGGGGCAACGAGGTGCTCATCTCGTTGATGACCAACTACGTCGCCATCCTGATTGTGCAGTACCTGGTATCGGGCCCTATGCGCGCGCCCGGCGGTGTTCCGGAGACAGAGCTGCTGCCGCGCGCTACGTGGCTGCCGTTTATCCTCCATGGGACACGCGCGCATGCCGGCATCCTACTTGCCTTATTGGCAACTTTGCTGGTGTGGATGCTGCTGCGCAAGACGCCTCTGGGCTACGAGCTGATCGTCAGCGGCCTCAGCCCGTCGGCCGCTCGCTATGGCGGGATCAACGTCGGCATGCACCTGGTGCTGGCTGCTTTCCTGGCCGGCGGCCTGGGTGCGTTGGCCGGCACGGTCGAGGTGCTGGGCGAGCAACATCGCCTGATGGATGGGATTAGCGGTGGAGTGGGTTTCACCGGCATCATCGTCGCGTTGTTGGCCAAGCTCAACCCGCTGGCGGTGATCCCTGCAGCCGCGCTGTATGGTGGCATGACGGTGGGCGCGAATGCCATGCAGCGCAGGGCCGGCATTCCTTCTTCCATCACTTTCATTTTGCAAAGCCTCATCGTGTTGATGTTGCTGGCGAGCGATATCTTTCGCCGTTACCGGGTGAAGCTGACATGAACTTTCATCGGCTGCTGACTTCAGCATTTTTCGTGACTTGGCTCGCCGCCAGCTTACGGCTCTCCGGCCCGGTGCTGCTGGCTGCGCTGGGAGAGACATTCGCTGAGTGCTCCGGGGTGCTGAATGTGGGGATCGAAGGCACGATCCTGCTCGGTGCGCTGGCCAGCTTCCTCACCGATTATGTAACCGGCATGGTGTGGATAAGCTTGCTGGCGGCGATGGTGACCGGTATTTTGTTCAATTTGTTGCTGGCCTGGATGTATGTCACGGTTCGCGCTAGCCAGGTGGTGGTCGGGCTGGTGTTTAACGTACTCGCGCTCGGCATTGCCGCTACCGTATATCGGCGGGCGCTGGGGGAATCCGCCGGTCCGCAGAATGTGGCTATGTTTCCCCCTCTTCATATCCCGTGGTTGAGCGATCTGCCGTTGCTGGGGCCGGTTTTGTTCGGCCAGGCGGTTCTGCTTTATCTGACGCTGGGTTTGGTTGTGCTGGCGCACGTGGTCCTGTTTCGCACGCGCTTCGGCTTGGCGCTGCGGGCCGCGGGAGAGAATCCCAGCGCTGCGGATGCGGCCGGAATTTCTGTCGCCCGCATGCGGTATATAGGAGTGCTGATCGGCGGCGCTACCGCGGGCATGGCCGGCGCTTACCTGGTGCTGGCGCAGATCGGGCTGTTTCGCGAATCGATTGTTTCGGGGCAGGGATTTATTGCCCTGGGGATTGTCATCTTTGGACGATGGAACCCGGGGAAGGCGGCATTGGCTGCGCTGGTGTTTGGCGCTTGCGATGCGTTGCAGCTTTCGCTGCAATTGGGAGGCGCAAGTGTTCCGCCGCAACTGCTGGCGTCGTTGCCTTACATCGTCACTATCCTGGCGATTTCGGGTTTGTTTGGAGGTAAAGCGATACAACCGGCCGCGCTGATGGTGCCCTACTCCAAAGATTGAGGAGGGAATCGGGGAGACAAGAAAGGCGCGTCGAGTGCCGTAGTATCCCACTCAAGCCAACAGAAGGCTTGAATGGGGCACCCAGCCTTCGTTTGCATTGGTAACGGGACTGAGGTGAGAACAGCAGGTTCGCCCACTACGCTACCCCGGGATTTCCTGTAGAGGTTTCCCGGCAGGAGTCAGTCCAGTTCCTAATGGACTCTGCTGGAAGACTGACTCTCCCGTCCAGTTCCTAATGGACTCTGCTGGAAGACTGACTCTCCCGTCCAGTTCCTAATGGACTCTGCTGGAAGACTGACTCCTGCCGGGAAGCCTCTACAGGAAATCCGCGGGTAGCGTAGTGGACGGACCTGCTGTTTCTATTTCGGCCAGGGCCGGCGCTTGAATTCATCCGTCCCGGCGCGCTTGGTAAGGGCGTCAGCACTGACTTGCGCTTGCCGCCTGACCGCATTCTCATCTACTGTGGCTACGATCCCGTCACGCATGACGAAGCGTCCGTCGATCATCACTGTCGTCACTTCATGACCCAGCGCCGAGTACACCATCGCTGAGACCGGATGATGAATGGGCGTCATGAAGGCGTTGTTGTAGTCCAGCACCACAATATCCGCCTTCTTGCCCACTTCGATCGAACCGATCTCGGCTTCCAGGCCAACCGCACGCGCACCGCCGATGGTAGCCATCTCCAGCACTTTTTCTGCCGTCATGATGGTTGCATCCTGATGCACGCCCTTCTGTTGCAACGCGGCAAACTTCATCGCCTGAAAGAGACTGTGATTGTTGCTGCTTGCCGGACCATCAGATGCCAGACCCACCGTGACACCGGCCGCCAGCATTTCGGGGATGGGCGCGCAACCCGATGCCAGGTACATATTGCTGCATGGATTATGGGAAACCTTGGTCCCGTGCTTGTGGAGAATCCGGATGTCCTCCGTAGTGCAATGGACGCAATGTACGGCGATCACATCGGGCCCGAGAAAACCAATGTCGCTGAGAAATTGCGTGTCGTCCATTCCATAGGTAGCCGCGGCCGTCTCAAGCTCGAAATTGGTTTCTGCAACATGAGTAGTGATGAGCACGTGCTCCTCATCGGCCAGCTTCCGGGTCAGCCGGTAGCCCTCCTCATCCACGGCCCAGATCATGTTGGGCGCAAGACCCACCTGCACCCGTCCTCCCGGCTTGTTGTAGCGCCGTATCTGTTCTTTGGCGTCGGCCAACGCAACCACGGGCTTCTCCAGCAGCGCTGCCGGGACACCATATTGCACCCCGTCGGAGATGAAGCCACGGCAAACAAAGCCACGCATGCCCGTGGCGTCGAATGCATTGACAACCGACGTGATCATGCCCGGCTGCGGGTGAACATACATGAAGTCCACCACCGTCGTCACCCCGGAGCGGATGGATTCAACGCAGCCATGCATTGCGGCAGCATGGGCGTCCTGCGCCGTAAGGTGGACCGCGCTGGGGCCGGTCATGCAGGTAAACCACTTCTTCAGCACCATGTCATCGCCCAGCCCCTTGAGCAGGGTCTGGAACAGATGGGTATGGGTGTTCACCATCCCCGGCATCACGATGCGCCCGCTGCAGTCCACGATCTCCGCTCCGGGGTATTGCTGCTGCAGTTGCTGGCGGCTCCCGACTGCTGTAATGCGATCGTTTTGTACACACACGCTGGCCCGCTCCAGGATTTCGCGGCGATCGTTCATGGTGATTACCCAGCCATCGGCGAGGATGAAGCTCATTCGAGGAAGCCTCCGTTTTTTGTCTGGTTCATCGTAACCTCTCGCCTCGAATGGGACCAAAATCTCAGTCCTCTGAAGCACGTGGTACGATGATTTTCCCCTTCAAAGGCTCCGCCTGGTGTGGCTGTAAGCGCTGTAAGATTGGAAACCCGCTTGGCCCGACGTTTTGCTCTTCGCCACCGTTACTTGCTGCTGCTCACGACCCTTCTCCTGAGTGTCGCTCTCCCCGGCTTTGCCCAGCCCAACCAAGGCAATGCACAGGCCGGATTGCCGGTTATCGAAAGCTACAACGCCAGAGCCTACAACGGCTTTCCCCAAATCTGGACCATTCTTGAGGACCGGCGCGGGATCATGTACTTCGGCAATTCCGGCGGCGAAATCCTGGAATACGATGGCGTTACCTGGCGAAAAATTACCACTGCCAATGTCGTGCGTTCGCTGGCCATCGACGACAGTGGCAAAATCTGGGTTGGCAGCGGTTCGAACTTCGGCTACCTCTCCCCAGACGCCACCGGCAAGCTCAACTTTGTCTCACTGCTGGACAAAGTTCCGGCCGAGCAGCGCAATTTCGGTGAAGGACAGAACCCAACAGTACCCAAGCAGTGCGCAGCTTGGCGAAAGACGTTCGTAGTCTTGCAACAAAAACAGAGATGCAGTTCCTATCATGTGGACCTGGACCCAGCTAAATTGACTTGCGTCGCTTTTCTGGGGAGCTTGATGTAGGTTAGCGAGCGAGGGTTCAGCGAAGATCTCTTCCACCCGCGAACATGTCGTTGGAATCATAGCCAACCCGGCATCGGGTCGTGACATCCGGCGCTTGGTCGCGCGAGGGGGCGTCTTCACGCTTGCAGAAAAGTGCGGCATTATTAGCCGGCTCATCTACGCACTCGGGGTGACCGGAGTTACCACCGTCCTCATGATTCCTGATCGAGGTGGCATCGCTGAGCGGGTGCGACGAACGGTGGCGACCGGCATACCAGATAACCACGCACCGGAGTTAGTGTTCCTGGATATGCAGGTGGAAGATGGTCCTGCCGACACCGTGCAGGGCGCCGCGCAAATGGTCGCGTCCGGAGCGAAGGCTATTGTGGTTCTTGGCGGTGACGGGACACAGCGATTAGTGGCTGGCGCCTGCGGTGAAGTTCCCATCGTGCCGCTCTCCACTGGCACGAACAACGTCTTTCCGGAATCGCGAGAGGCCACCATCGCCGGACTAGCCACGGGTCTGGTTGCCACGGGTAAGATACCCGCGGCAGAAGCTACTATTCGCAATAAAATTTTGCGCTTGGAAATAGACGGCGTTCAGAAAGATCTAGCAGTGGTGGACATCTCCGTATCCGAAAACCGTTGGGTGGGTTCAAAGGCGCTATGGCGCCCAGAGGATCTGGACCAGATCTTTCTCGCATTTGCCGAATCGGACGCGATTGGATTGTCATCCGTGGCTGGACTCATCCAGCCTGTCTCCCGGCGCGCGCCTCATGGACTGCGCATCGATTTGGCGCCGCCGGAACGAGCGAAGTTCACTTTGCGGTGCCCCATTGCGCCCGGGTTAATACTGCCCGTCGGGGTTGAGCATGTGCAAGAGATACAGCCTGGAGAAAATCATCACCTGCGACTTGCGCAAGGCACGATCGCTCTTGACGGCGAACGAGAATTGGAATATGGTTCCGGCCGTTATGTAACTGTGCAGTTGGATGGTCAAGGACCTTACACAATTGACATCGAGAAAGTGATGGACCGGGCCGCTCGAGAGAAGCTGCTCGTGATTGCTTAGTTCCAGCAAAGGAGGTTGACCAGCCGATGGATCTCACGCGGTCGCAGCTACTAGAGGCTTACCGGGTCATGGGTTTGATCCGAGCATTTGAAGAACGGCTTCACGTGGAATTTGCCACTGGCGAGATTCCCGGCTTCGTCCACCTCTACGCGGGCGAAGAGGCGATCGCCACTGCTATCTGCCTACTGCTCGACGACCGCGACAAGATTACCAGCACCCACCGGGGACATGGGCACTGCCTGGCGAAAGGCTGCGATGTTTACGGGATGATGGCGGAGATTTACGGCAGGAAGAACGGTCTCTGTGCCGGCAAGGGCGGGTCCATGCACATCGCCGACCTGAGCAAGGGCATGCTGGGAGCGAATGGAATTGTGGGCGGCGGCCCGCCCCTCGCCTGTGGGGCAGCCTTGGCGGCTAAGACGCTGGGCACGGGGGGCGTTGCGGTCAGCTTTGTGGGGGACGGCGGCGCCAATCAAGGCACGTTCCTGGAAAGCCTCAACCTGGCGTCTATTTGGAGTCTTCCCTGCGTGTTTGTCATTGAGAACAACGGATACGCTGAGGCCACCTCAAGTAAATACGCGGGTTCATGCAACGATTTCGCCGATCGCGCCAATGGCTTTGGAATGCCGGGTGTCACGGTGGACGGACACGACTTCTTCGCTGTCTACGAAACCGCGAGCGAGGCAATCCAGCGGGCTCGTAGGGGTGGCGGACCGTCCCTGGTGGAATGCAAGGTCAATCGCTATTACGGCCATTACGAGGGCGACACCCAATCCTATCGGGGTCCGAACGAGGTGGAGAAAATCCGCGAAGCGCGAGATTGCATCCGTAGCTTCGCGGCAAAAGTTATCTCCGCGGGAATTTTGAAACAGTCCGAGCTGGAAGAGATCGACCGGGAAGTTGCGGCGTTGGTAGAGGATTCAGTCAAGCAAGCTAAGTCCTCTCCGAGACCGCTCCAGGCCGACCTGCTGACCGATGTTTACATCTCCTACTAGAAACGAAGGGCAAAAATATGGACAGGAAAATCACCTTCAAACAGGCGATTAATGAAGCGCTGGCGCAGGAGATGCAGAGGGACAAGACGGTTATCGTCATGGGCGAGGATGTTGCCGGCGGAAGCGGAACCAACGGTGAAATGGATGCGTGGGGCGGGGTCCTGGGGGTCACGAAAGGCTTGTGGGAATCGTTTGGGGACCGTGTCATGGACACCCCCATTACTGAATCCGCTTTTGTGGGAACCGCGATCGGCGCCGCGACCGCCGGATTGCGTCCAGTGGTCGAATTGATGTTTGTCGATTTCATGGGCGTCTGTTTCGACCAGATTTATAACCAGGCGGCCAAGTTTCGTTACATGTTCGGTGGTAAGGCAGTCACGCCAGTTGTGATTCGCACCATGATAGGCGCGGGCTTCCGCGCCGCGGCACAGCATTCGCAGTCGCTCTATCCGATCTTCACTCACATCCCCGGACTGAAGTGCGTTGTTCCGTCCACGCCGTACGATGCCAAGGGGTTACTCACGCAAGCGATCCGTGACGATGACCCGGTCATTTTCTTTGAGCACAAGATGCTGTACGCACTGCAGGGACAAGTTCCCGAGGAACCGTACGCCATCCCCTTTGGTGAGGCCAACTACGTACGCGATGGCGACGACGTCACCATCGTAACCCTCGCGCGCATGGTTCACGTGGTTTCAGAGGCCGCGAATCTTCTGGAAAAAGATGGCATTGATTGCGAAATTCTCGACCTGAGAACAACGTCACCCATGGATGAGCAGAGCATACTCGAGAGCGTTGAGAAAACCGGGCGGTTGGTGGTGGTGGATGAAGCGTCGCCTCGCTGCAATATAGCCACCGACGTTTCTGCTCTGGTGGCACAGAAGAGATTCGGGTCGTTGAAGGCGCCGATTCGGATGGTGACTCCTCCGCACACACCCGTGCCCTTCAGCGACGTGCTGGAGGATGAGTATCTGCCAAATGCTGCGAAGGTTGCTGCCGCTGTTCGGGATGTCATGAGGTATAAGGCATGAGCGATGCCGGCATCCACTTTTTGACCATGCCCAAGTGGGGCCTCGCCATGACCAAGGGGACGGTGGTCGGGTGGCTCACCGAGGAAGGTGCGGATGTCCGGCCCGGGCTGGAGCTGGTGGAAATAGAAACCGAGAAGATCGTGAGCCCGATCGAGGCCGCGACCTCGGGCGTGCTCCGCCGGAAAGTGGCGCGCGAGGGGGACGTCGTTCATGTCGGCGGTCTGTTAGCGGTGATTGCTAATCCCTCCGCTTCCGACGCGCAAATCGATCGCGATGTTGCAGAGTTTCAGGCCCACTACATTCCGGAGAAGGCCGATGAAGAAGTTGCCGGTCCAATGCTTGAAACTGCTGATGTTAACGGAGTGCGTATTCGCTACCTGCGCCGTGGCGAAGGAACCGAAGCTGCGATTCTGATTCATGGTTTCGGCGGAGACCTCAACACCTGGATGTTCAACCACCAAGACCTGGCCACCAACCATTCTGTTTATGCTTTGGATTTGCCCGGGCATGGGAGTTCTTCGAAACAGGTGGGGGACGGGACCCTCGCGGGATTCGCAGAGGTCCTGGGAGGCTTCCTTGATTCGATCGCAGTGGGCAAGGCTCACCTGGTTGGCCACTCGATGGGCGGCGCGGTTGCGGCCATCTTTGCCCTGAAGCATCCCGAACGCTGTTTGTCCCTCACGTTGATCGCCAGCGCCGGCCTGGGTCCGGAGATCGACGGCGACTACATCCGAGGGTTCGTTTCAGCTGCGCGCCGCAACGATCTCAAACCTCAATTGGAAAAGCTCTTTGCCGACTCGAGGTTGATTACCCGGCAGCTGGTGGACGATACCCTCAAGTACAAACGCCTCGACGGCGTGGAGTCCGCCTTGCGCACGATTGCGTCCCAATTCTGTCCGTCGGATCGGCAGGCAGTGATCTTACGTGAGCAGATCGGCCAGTTGTTGATGCCAGTGCTGGTCGTGTGGGGATCGGAAGACCGGATACTCCCTGGATCGCATGCGGTGAATCTACCGCAGCAGGTGCGAACAGAAGTTCTCCCCGGCCAGGGTCACATGGTCCACATGGAAGCTGCGTCGAAAGTTAACCCGGTGATTCGCTCCCTGTGGGCATCGTCGCGCTAGCAAGGAAACCGCAGGTCCCTCCACTAAAGGCTTTCCGGCAGGAGTCAGTCTTCTAACAGAACCCCTTAGGAACTGGACGGGTGCCCCAGCTTCGCCAAAGCGTACCTGGGCCGAATAAGACGGGCGAAGCCCCACAAGAGCTTTTTGCTAATCAATCAGCTAAAAGCATTCGAAACATATCGTTTTCGGCCCAGGTACACTTTGGCGAAGCTGGGGCACCCGTCCAGTTCCTAAGGGGGGTAGTGGAGGGACCTGCGGTTTTTCCCCCGTCACCTACTCGTAGTTGGCGGGATCAGGCAACACGATCTCCTCGCGAAAACCCCGGGTGTGTGCCGCTAACACGCAAATGCCAACGATGAACCAGATGCCTCCGGCGATCTTGGCCGGGGCGGCCAGTCCCCAAAAGATCGCGGCGCAGAAAATAAAACCGCCGGCCGGCAGCACGACATCCGCAAAAAACTTCCGGCGATGCCCTGAAACTCCGCGCACCCAGAACTGCCAGATCACCGCAAGATTCACTCCCATAAATCCGAGAAATGCGCCGAAGTTCAGGATCTCGGCAGTAACCTCGTAACTCATCACCAGAGAACCCGCGTAGGCAAGTAACCCGATGAGCCAGATGTTGTAGTTTGGCGTATTACGAACCCGGTGCAGATGAGCGAAAAACCGGCGAGGGATCAAATCGTCACGGCCCATGCCGAACAGAAGGCGCGCTGCCCCAACCTGAGTGGTCAACCCGGCGCCGATCATGGCCACCACCAGCAGGATTGCCATGGAGCGAAATAATGCAAGACCGCCGACCCGCCCCGCGACTTCGATGAATGCCGTCTCCACGTTCCCATAGGTGGCGTAATCCGGCCAGACCAACTGGCCGAGATAAACCAGGAGTCCGCCGAATAACCCGGTAAAAACACAAACGCCAACAGCCGCCAGCATCACGTTGCGGCGGGGGTTCTCGACATCTTCCGCGAGCGTGGTTACGGCGTCGAAACCAAGGTAGGTCAGGGCCGAAAATGAAGTGGCACTGGCAATATCGCGTACGCTGAAAGTCGAGGCACTATAAAACGGCTTGATCGAGAACAGCCCACCCACCCCTTGACTGGCGATAAGGCTTCGGATGGCAAGAAAGACATAGCTCAGCAATACGATAAACATGAACCCCAGCAATACCTGGTTGGCCCGGGCTGTCGAACGGATGCCCCGCAGGTTGAGGTAGGTGATTCCGCCCGCGAACAGCGCGGCCCCCACGGGGTATGGCAGGGCGGGCAGGGAGCGCATGAGCGCCAAGGTGCCGAACATCACGCAGAACACTGGGTTGACTACGTAATCAAGCAACATGGCCCATCCCGATACGAAGCCCAGAATAGGATGGAGTCCGCGGCCCACGTAGGTATAAGCGGACCCAGCGGAAGGATACAAAGCCGCCATCCGGCCGTAACTGATGGCGGTGAGCACCATGGCCACCATCGCCACCAAGAGGGTGTCCACGGCATGCCCATGAGACTTGACTTGCGCCAGGCCGAAAACCGTCGCGGGGGCGCTTGGCGTGACGCATACCAGTCCATAGATGGCCAAGTCCCAGGCGGTGAGAACACGTTTTAGCCGTGGGGCGCCGCTGCTATCGAGTTCGGCATTTGTTGCAGGCATTCGTGGACGATTTCCCGGCTAATAAAATCGGCCGTTACTTTAGATTCGTACCGGCAGGCCCCACCGCCCCGGATTCGACCACTTCCTCAAGAGTGCATGAGCCTGGATTGGATGGCTATAAGAAAAGCCCGAAAAAATGTTGAATGCCTTGACGCCCCACGCAGGCTTGGACGGCCGGGTATCATCATAGTGGAGCCATGCCGCCACCCTCTCACACCCCGTCTGCGGAAGATCTCTACCACGAGGGGCTCGACCGGCTCGCGGAAGGCGATGCGGCTGGAGCCGCGGAGAAGCTTCGTGATTGCCTCGAAGTGGATCCGGGCATGCTCGATGCCATGCACGGTCTCATCCGCGCGCTGCAGGAGCAGGGTGAATTCGACGCAGCCATCGCGGTAGCGCAGCGGTTGTTGCAACTGGATCCTGATGAGGTGCTGGCCCATACCAGCCTCTCCATTCTTTATCAACACAAGGGCATGGTCGCCGAGGCAGAAGCCGAAGCATTGCAAGCCAAGCTGCTGGGGTGGAAGAAGCACTTGCAGCAACAGAAGCCGAAGCTATGACCAGACCGACTGCGGCTCGCAAGCTGCGCAATTTTCACGACCAGCTCATGGCCGCCTATGGCCCCCAGCAGTGGTGGCCGGCGCAGACCCCGCTGGAGGTAATCGCCGGCGCTTACCTTACCCAGAACACCTCGTGGCGGGCAGTTGAGCGCTCCATTGCCAACCTGGTTGCGGCTGGGGTGATGCATCTGGAGGGTCTTCGGGAAATTCCTGAGGAAGAGCTGCGCACCCTCATTCGCCCTTCGGGATACATGGTGCGCAAGGCCGCGGCCATCAAGGCCTTTGTCGCCTTTCTCGATCAGGAGCACGGCTCGTCGCTGGAGCGGCTCGCGGGGCAACCGACCGGCTTTGTACGGCGGCAACTGTTGGCGCTCCCTGGCGTGGGAGAGGAGACCGCCGACGCCATTCTGCTCTACGCGCTGCTCCATCCCGTTGCGGTGGTGGATGAGTATCTACGCCGCATCACCGACCGGCACGGGCTCGCTCCCCGGAAACAGAAATATGCAGAAGTGCAACAACTGGTGGATGCTGCATTTGCCCACGACCCCGAGGAATTTCGCTTGCCTCTCTTGAACGAATTCCACGCTCTGGTGGTCGCCGTGGGCAAGCAACACTGCGGCCCGCAGCCCCGCTGTGAAGGTTGTCCGCTGAGGGCTCAGTGGCGCTGACTTATTGGACTCTCTTTACTATTAACAAAGGACGGGTGCCCCATGTCTCGCGAAAAACAAGCGAGATATGGGGCCCACCCGTCGTTTGTTACCGGTACAGAGAGGCATGATGGCCCGCACTCTTTACGTCGCCAGCACCAACCCGGGCAAGCTGCGGGACTTTGCCGTGGCTGCCGCCGCCCATGATACCCGCATTCTTCCCCTGCCCGGCCTCGCCGCTATTGAGCCGCCGGCGGAAGACGCGCCCACTTTCGAAGACATTGCCCGTGAGAAGGCGATCTATTACAGCCGGTTTTTGCCGGGGGAGATCGTATTGGCGGACGACTCCGGATTGGAGGTCGACGCGCTCCAGGGCGCTCCCGGCGTTCGCTCCGCCCGTTACGCCGCCGATGCCGGCTTCCACGCCGATGGCAGCACCGATGACAACAACAATCTCTTCCTGCTGCAGCAACTCGCTCGCGTCCCTGAGAGCGAGCGCGGTGCTCGCTATCAATGTGTGCTGGCTGCCGCCCGCGATGGCGCCGCTTTGCTGACCGCGCAGGCACCGCCGAAGGCCGCATCCTCTCCGCTCCTCGCGGAAGTAACGGTTTCGGATACGATCCCCTCTTTTATCTGCCCGCCCGCGCAATGCACCATGGCGGAAATGGACGACCAGACCAAGTGGACGCTCAGCCATCGAGGCCACGCATTTCGCGCCCTGCTGGAACTCCTGGGCTGAATCGTCCCCTAGTCCAAATCGGACTAGCCCTTGGCGCAGGCCTAAACCTTGACGCTGCTTCTATCACGCACCAATAATAGAGAGTTGGGTCAGATTCAGTTTCGGCACCTCCTGAGGCACGAAAAAATCAAATGAGCACAATTGCAGCCGTCCCGCGGGACAATCGGGCACCCGGCTTCTGGGCCTCGACCGTCGGCAAGAAGATCGTTATGGCCGTTACGGGCGTCATCCTCTTCGGATTCGTAATCGGACACCTGGCGGGTAACCTTCAGATCTTTGAGGGCCCGGCAAAGCTGAATGCCTATGGCGCCTTTCTGCACAGCATCGGAGAACTGCTCTGGCCGGTGCGCATCATCCTGCTGATTTGCATCGCGCTGCACATCACCGCCACCGTGCAACTGGCTCTGCGCAAGAAGCGCGCACGCCCGATCGGGTATTCGCGCAAACAGGCCATCGCCTCCTCCTACGCTTCGAGGACGATGTATTGGTCAGGCCCCATCGTCCTGGCCTTCATCATCTTTCACTTGCTGCACCTGACCGCCGGCTATATCCATCCCGGCGCCGCGTACATTGAGGGCGACGTCTACCACAATGTGGTCTCCGGCTTTCAGGTCTGGTGGGTTTCTCTCTCCTACATCGTCGCCATCAGCCTTTTGGGACTGCACCTGCGCCACGGCTTGTGGAGCATGTTGCAAAGCGTCGGCATCAACCAGCCGAAATACACCGCGGCTCTCAAGACTACGGCGTTGGTCATCGCGCTGTTGATCGTCCTCGGCTACATCTCCATTCCGATAAGCGTTTTACTGGGGCTGGTGAAATAGATGATTCTCGACTCCAAATCACCTACGGGCCCGATCGAGCACGCGTGGGAACAGGCTCGTTTCGACGTCAAGCTGGTCAATCCCGCAAACAAGCGGAAACACTCCATCATTGTCGTCGGATCCGGGCTTGCGGGCGCCTCCGCTTCCGCCACCCTGGGCGAGCTTGGCTACAAGGTCCATTGCTTCTGCTTTCAGGATTCGCCGCGCCGCGCGCACTCCATCGCCGCCCAGGGCGGCATTAACGCCGCCAAGAACTATCAAAACGACGGCGACAGCATCTACCGCCTCTTCTACGACACCATCAAAGGCGGAGACTTTCGCGCGCGCGAGGCCAACGTCTATCGCCTGGCGCAAAACAGCGTCCACATCATTGACCAGTGCGTAGCCCAGGGAGTTCCTTTCGCCCGCGAATACGGCGGCGCGCTTACCAACCGCTCCTTCGGCGGCGCCCAGGTCTCGCGCACCTTCTACGCCCGCGGCCAGACCGGCCAGCAGCTTCTGCTCGGCGCCTACCAGGCGCTGGAACGGCAGATCCATGCCGGCACCGTCACCATGCATGCGCGCACAGAGATGCTCGACCTCATCGTCATCGATGGCAAGGCCCGCGGCATCGTCGCTCGTCACCTGGTGACCGGCGCCATCACCACCCACTTTGCCGACGCCGTCATCCTGGGCACGGGTGGTTACGGCAACGTCTACTATCTCTCCACCAACGCCAAGGGCTCCAATGTGACCGCCATCTGGCGCGCGCACAAGCGGGGAGCGCTCTTTGCCAACCCTTGCTACACCCAGATCCACCCCACGTGCATCCCGGTCTCCGGCGACTATCAATCGAAGCTCACGCTGATGAGCGAATCGCTGCGCAACGACGGCCGCATCTGGGTGCCGCTCAAGAAGGGCGACAAGCGCTCGCCCGACCAGATTCCCGAGGCCGAGCGCGATTACTACCTGGAACGCCGCTATCCCAGCTTCGGCAACCTGGTCCCGCGCGACGTAGCCTCGCGCAATGCCAAGGCCGTCTGCGATGAAGGCCGCGGCGTGGGCCAGACCGGACTCGGTGTCTACCTCGACTTTACCGACGCCATACGGCGCCTGGGCGTGCACACCATCCGCGACCGCTACGACAACCTCTTCGAGATGTATCAGCGCATCACCGATGAGGACCCCTACAAGGTGCCCATGCGCATTTATCCCGCCATCCACTACACCATGGGTGGATTGTGGGTCGACTACAACTTGCAAAGCACCATCCCCGGCTTGTTTGTGGTTGGCGAAGCCAACTTCTCCGATCATGGCGCCAACCGCCTGGGAGCCAGCGCGCTGATGCAAGGGCTTTCCGATGGCTACTTCATCGTTCCTTACACCGTGGGCAACTACCTCGCGACCAATAAATTCCCGGCGGTGCTCGATACCGCGCCGGAGGTGAAACAAGCCGTCGCCTGCGTCAAGCAGACCATCGAGTTGCTGCTCTCCATCAAGGGCAAGCGCACGGTGGATTCCTTCCACCGCGAGCTGGGCAAGATCGTGTGGGACTACTGTGGCATGTCGCGCACCGCGGAGGGTCTCGAATCGGCCATTGTCCAGATCCGCGCCCTGCAGGAGGAGTACTGGAAGAATGTCAACGTTCCGGGCAGCGGCGAAGATCTGAATCAGAGCCTGGAGAAGGCCGGCCGCGTGGCGGATTTCTTCGAACTCGCCGAGCTGATGTGCATCGACGCGCTCGACCGCAATGAATCCTGCGGCGGTCACTTCCGGGAGGAGTACCAGACGCCTGAAGGCGAGGCGCAGCGTGATGACGAGCATTACTCCTACGTGGCGGCCTGGGATTATCGCGGCCCCGGCAACCCACCCACGCTGACCAAGGAGCCGTTGGAATTCCACTACGTACACCCCAGCCAGAGGAGCTACAAGTAAATGAAGGTAACGTTAAAAATCTGGCGGCAGAAAGATCGTAAGGATCCGGGCAAGTTCGTCAGCTACCCGGTCGACATTGCAAGTACAGAGATGTCGATGCTGGAGTGCCTCGATGTGCTCAACGAGAGTCTGATTGAAAAGGGCGAAGAGCCAATCGCCTTCGAGCACGATTGCCGGGAAGGCATCTGTGGCTCCTGCGGCTTCATGATCAATGGGGTTGCGCATGGTCCCATGCCGGCCACCACCGTCTGCCAATTGACCATGCGCCACTTCAAAGATGGGGAAGAACTGGTCATCGAGCCCTGGCGCGCGGCCGCCTTTCCTATGATCAAGGACCTGGTGGTCGATCGCCGCGCCTTCGACCGCATCATCGCCTCCGGCGGCTACATCTCTGTTTCCACCGGGAACGCGACCGATGGCAACACCCATCTCATCGGCAAAGATACCGCTGACCGCGCCATGGACGCCGCCGCCTGCATCGGCTGCGGAGCCTGCGTCGCCGCCTGCCCGAATGCCTCCTCCGCGCTCTTTACCGGAGCCAAGATTGCCCATCTCAGCATCCTGCCCCAGGGCAAGCCTGAGCGTGACCGCCGTGCCCTGGGCATGGTTGGGCAAATGAACACTGAGGCCTTCGGGAGCTGCACGAATATCGGCGAGTGCACCGGCGTGTGCCCCAAAGAGATCAAGCTGGAAGTGATTGCGGTGATGAACCGCGATTATCTGCGCGCCAGCATCACTCGGCGCGATGAACTTGGGCCCACCATCCGCCCCTTTACCGAGTGGAGCACGGGAGCGAAGTTTCCTTCGACCAGTGCACAGGAGTAGGTTCTCCGTCAGGAAATGGCTTACACTAGGCGCGGCTCCTACCATGAAGATCTCCCGCGCCTTTATTCTGTTCGCCGCCACGCTCCCGCTCGCAGCGCAAACCGCCTCGAAGACTCCTGCCGTGACCAAGCAGACAGACCCGCTTGCCGTACACAAATCCGCCATCGTCATTGATACGCACGCCGACACCACGCAGCGCATGCTCGACGAGGGTTACGACCTGACCGAACCGCTCAAGGGGGGCTACGTCAACTTTGAGTCGGCGCGCGAAGGCAACCTGGGGGCTGAGTTCTTCTCCATCTGGGTAGACCCAGCCGCATATACGGGACACGACGCGCGGCGCACGCTGGAGTTGATCGACGCCGTCTACCAGCAGGCAGCCAAGCATCCGCAGCAGATGCGCATGGCCTTTTCTCCCGAAGACATTATCGCTGCCCATCGCGAGCACAAGCTGGCTGCGCTCATGGGGATTGAGGGTGGCCACTCCATCGAGAACAGCCTCGGCCTGCTGCGCGATTATTACCGCCTCGGCGTGCGTTACATGACGCTGACCTGGATGAACTCCAATGGCTGGGCCGACTCCTCGGGGGATATTGACGACCCCAAGGTGGCCCACACCAAGGACGGCCTCAGTGACTTCGGCAAGGATGTGGTCTACGAGATGAACCGCCTGGGCATGATGGTGGATGTCTCGCACGTCTCCGACAAGACGTTTTATCGCACGCTCATCATCAGCCGCGCGCCGGTGATCGCCTCCCACTCCGCGGCGCGTGCTCTGTGCAACTCGCCGCGCAATATGACGGACGACATGCTGCGCGCCGTGGGCCAGTACGGCGGGGTGGTGATGGTGAATTACTACTCCAGTTTTCTCAGCGAAGAATATCGCCTGGCCGCGAAGGCGCAGCAACCGGCGATTGACCAAGCCGTCGCTGAGGCGAAAGCCAAGCTTAAGGCCGAGGGCAAGCCTGTTCCCAACGAGCTTGAAGAGCAGATTTCAAAGAGCTATATGGCGAAAATACCGCGGCCGCCGTTCAGCGTAATCATCGATCACATTGACCACATCGCCAAGATTGCCGGTATCGACCACGTGGGTCTGGGGTCGGACTTTGATGGGATTCCTTCGAGCCCGGAGGGGATGGATTCCGCCGCCGACCTGCCCAAGATCACCCAGGGGCTGATGGCGCGCGGCTACAGCGCAGAGGATATGCATAAGATCCTGGGCGGCAATTTCCTGCGGGTTTTTGCCAAGGTTCAGGAGGTTTCCAAGCAGCTCCAGGCCGAGAACCGCCCGCGCATTATGGAGAAGCAGCCCTTCGACAAGAAGTAGCTGCCGCCTGTAGTCTGGGAATGGAACGATCA
>CAWJPV010000031.1:0-97264 GCA_963844785.1 uncultured Acidobacteriaceae bacterium
AACAACGATATCGGCGAAGTGCAGCGCGTTTGCTCAGATACGCTGCTTTCGGTTCTCTCCAACTTGCTGTTTCTGGTGGGCAGTATCGCGATCATGTCCTGGCTCAACTGGCGCTTGATGCTGGCCAGTATTGCTTTGCTTCCGGTGGGCATTTTTGCTTTGCGGCACTACCAGGGCCGATTGACGGTGCAAACCGCGGACCTGCGGCAGCGGAGTTCCGATCTTGGCAGCTTTCTTATCGAAAGCCTGCTGGGGATGCGCCTGATTGTCGCTTCGGCCACGGAGAAGTTCGAGGCGGAGCGCTTTCGCGAATACAATTCCAGCTTTATCCGCTCCTTGCTCTCCATGCAGGTGCTTTCGTTCCTGGCCAGCGCTATGCCGAGCACGGTGCTTACGCTTTCGACGGCCGTCGTCTTTCTCTACGGAGGCAAGCTGGTTATCGCGCAACAGCTGACCGTGGGCGGCCTGGTGGCTTTCATGGCTTACCATCTCAAGCTGCTCTCTCCGGTGCAGAACTTGTTGGGTATCTACACCAACCTGCTCACTGGCGGGGTCTCTCTGGGGCGCGTCTTCGAGGTGATGGATGTGCCGGTGGAGGTGAAGGAGGTTGCGGATCCGGTCGCTTTGCCTTGGGTGAGACATGCGGTCACGTTTGAGAAGGTGCGCTTTCAATACGGTCACGATGTGCCGGTGCTGCGCGATGTGTCCTTCACGATTCCTGCAGGCCAGATGTGCGCTATCGTCGGGGCCAGCGGAGCAGGGAAGTCGACTCTGGCAGATTTGCTGCTGCGTTTCCACGACGTGGACTCGGGCTCGATCGCCATCGATGGGCAGGATATTCGTGAGCTGCGGTTGGAGGATTTGCGGCGACAGGTGGCCATGGTCGAGCAAACGCCATACTTCTTCCGCGCCAGCATTCGCGAGAACATTGCCTATGGCCGGCCGGAGGCGACGCTGGAGGAGATTCGCAACTGTGCCGCGGCGGCGGCGATTGATAACTTCATTCAGTCGTTGCCGAATGGTTATGAGACCATCCTTGGCGAACGCGGACTGACGCTTTCGGTGGGTGAGCGGCAAAGAATCGCTTTGGCGCGCGCGTTGCTGCGCGATCCCAGAATTCTTATACTGGACGAACCTACCTCGGCACTCGATCCCGCTGCAGAGGCCGTGGTCACCGGTGAACTGATGAATGTCTTACGGGGGCGGACTTCGATTCTTATCACGCATCGCATGTCGCTCGCCGAACGGGCGGACATGGTCGTGGTCATTGAGGACGGGTGTGTGCTTGAATCCGTGAGGCTACCCGCATGAGCCGGCCGGTGCGGATCGGTGTTTTGGACACTGGAGTATGCCGCACGCACCCGCACGTGGGAAAGATTGTTGACGGCGTCACGATCACGGTGGATGGACCGATCGGCGGCTATGACGATACCCTTGGTCACGGTACTGCGGTTGCTTCGGTGATCCATCATCTGAACCCGGACGCGGACCTGATCGCAGTCAAGATTTTTGACGGTAAGCTGGCTACCAACCTGCAAGTTGTGATCCGGGCCATCGACTGGTGCCTGGGGTATGGCATCCAGGTGATAAATCTCAGCCTGGGAACGCTTAATCCAGAGCATCGAAGTGCCTTTGAAGAGGTAGTCGTCAGATCGCAGGCAGGCGGGGCGTTGATTGTTTCCGCGCTGGAGATGAATGGCAAAGCGGCGCTGCCAGGGTCGTTGCCCGGAGTGGTTGGGGTGATGGAAACAGATCCCTCGGATGGGGTTGAGTATCGCGCCTTCCATCGCTATGGAAAGCTGGTTTACTCGGCTCCTCCTTTTCCACGCGACATTCCAGGTGTGCCCCGCGAGTACAACCTTAAGGGCGTGAGCTTCGCGGTTGCTCGCGTCTCGGCACGGGTAGCCAGCGCGTGGTTTAACGACAGCGGCTCAGGTGGACAGGTGCTGGTTAATCAGGGAACGGGCGCTCGCTCCGGGACAGCTCCAGCGGCGCCGCGGTGAACTGTAGATTCCCAACAGAACCCATTAGGAACTGGACGGGTGCCCCAGGTTCGCCAAAGCGTACCTGGGCCGAATAAGACGGGCGAAGCCCACCACAGCTTTTTGCTAATCAATCAGCTAAAAGCAATCGAAACATATCATTTTCGTCCCAGGTACGCTTTGGCGAACCTGGGGCACCCGTCCAGTTCCTAATGGGTTCTGTTGGGAACCTGACTCTTGCGCTTTTAGAATTCGATTCTTCCCTGGAAGGCGAACATGCGCGGTGAGCTGTCGCCGCCCAATCCGACGCCCAGCAGTCCGGTAGGTGGGGAGATGGTGCTCGTCAATGCGCCAAAGCCGGTTTGCGTTCCTGGTTTCCCCGGGGTGCCTGCCTGATTGCTGGGCAGAGCAAAGTTGGGGTGGTTGAAGAAGTTGAAGAATTGCGTATCGAAGCGGAGGGTTACGCGCTCCGAGAGCTGAACTTTTTTGGTCAGGTAAAGTTCGGAATAAGTGAAATGAGGTCCCCGGTAGTTGTTCCGACCTGAGTCTCCAAACTGGCAGTTCACTGAAGAATCTCCTCCGGCACAGGCGCCGGTGCTGGGATCGACGACCGAGGCAAAGGCGTCCGGATTGAGCCACTGCAGGCTGCCAGGCTGGGTCACTCCGGTGACCGGAGATTTGCGATAAAGAGGAACGCCGGGTACCCGGTTCGCGTATTGCGGCCCGCTCCCCTGAAAGACGCCTTCGTTGTTCGCCGTGTAGGGCGCGCTAACCACGCTGAAGGGCAGACCGCTATGCAGGAATGCAGTTTGTGACACCTGCCAGCCGCTGAGCATGTATCTCAACCCAGCGTGGCCGGAGTGAAACGGAATCTCGTAGATGCCAAAGGCGGAGAGGTTGTGACGTACGTCATAGTCACAGTTACCGTATTCCTTACGTAGATCGCCGGGCAGCGGATAAAGAATGCCGAGAGAAGAGAAGGGAAGCAGACCGCCATTCGATACTTCGTCAAGACAATGGCTGTAGGTGTAGTTACCGCGCAGCGTCAAGCCGGCAAATTGCTTGGTTACGCTGGTTTGCAGGCCGGTATAGTGGCTGCCTGCACCGGTGCGGAATTCATTCACGTTGCCGAAGCGTTGATCGAGCGGCTGCTGATAGGCAAACGGCGCGAAGCATCCATTGCACACAGTCTGATATCCGTTCAACTGGACCTGGTAAGGCTCATGCACGGCGCGCGTGCCCACATAGTCAATGCGCAGCGCCCCACGCGCTCCTAGCTCACGCTCGAGGCCCAGGCTCCATTGCAGAAAGTACGGCGTCTTGAGCGTGCCGCTGGGGAAAGTGTTCAGGCCGACCGCGAGGGGACAGGTAGGAGCGCCCGCAGGCAGCCCGGCACACGGGGCTCCCCCCGAACGAAAGACACTCTGGAAGGATCGGTTGGCCTGCTCGGTGGCATCGACTGCGCTATCTGGAACGCCGGGTGCGATGCCGACGCCACCCACCTGTCCATTGATGCCGCCGACGAAGACAGGCGCATACGGAGGGTTGGTCGCACCCAGATCAGCAATCTGTGCCGGGACGATGTCGTTGAAGACGCCGCCACCGGCGTGGACCGCCGTCTTATCCGACAGCTTGTAGGCTGCCGACGCGCGCGGCTGCCAGCTTAATAGCGGGGTGCCGGGAAACAGTGTACGGACGCCGGTCTGAATGACCTGGTTCAAGGGCTGTGTGAGATCGTGGCTCATGTCGAGGAAAGATCCTGCAGGCCGCGCGAACAGGCCATGCTGATTGACCACGTTAGTGTTCCAGGTCACCCGCAATCCGGCCATCAGGGTCCATCGCTGGCCGGCTTTGACGGTGTCCATGGCATACAAGTCAAGGTTATCCAGCGCAATACTTTCTTTCTGGGTAAGCGGAAAGCCTGCGGTTGCTGTGGCTGCAGCGCCATAAGTGAATTGTGCGAGATCGTTATAGATCGCACTGGGCACAACCCCTTCGCCGAGATCGTAATCACTTACGTCCAGCCGCCTGGAGTTCTCTCCGAACTTGAAGCTATGGCGCCCACGGCTCCAGATGAGGTTGTCGTTGATCTGCCACTGGGTGACTTTGCGACCCTGGGTATAGGTCTGGTCGTTGCCACCGAGAGTGGTGAATGGCGCATTCGAGCTGCCTCCGGCGAGCACAATAGGGAAGATTTGCAGCACCTGTGCGTAGTTGTTGGGCAGAAAAAGGCTGGAATACCAGCTGGCGCCGGGGTTGAATTGATTGACCAGGCTCGGGGTGAAGACATGGGTGTAGCCGAGTACCAGTGTCCGCTGCGGCTGCGGCGAGTAGGAGTTGAAAATTGGATTGATGCCATCGGTATAAGCGGCCTGCAAACCCGTGTCCTGCTGGAAGCGGTACCACACGCTGTTGTTGGGGTTGAGGGTTTGGTCGATCTTAACCACGACGAGGTTCTCGCTGTCGCTATTGTTGAGCGACTGGGTGCGTTTGTTGGCGCAACCGGCGCCGTTGAACAGGTTGGTTGCGCTCTGGGATCCGTTCAGCAACACTCCGTTTTCGTCCAGGGGACAGGTCAGCACGGGCGTCGGTGTGCCCGCGGTGTTGCTGTAGAGCCCGAACATTTTCTGGTAGAAGGCTACTTCCTCCGGCTGCGCCGGCAGAGTGGTTCCATTGATCGGGTCAGTCCCGCCGTGCGGCAACTGCTGCAACACGTATTGCTGATAAGCAGGCGACGGTACCGTCGTTCGCGTGATCAGGGGAAGGGCGATACGGATGCCTTCGTAGTGAGTGAAGAAGAAGAGCTTGTTCTTGAGGACAGGTCCGCCCACACTTACGCCGAATTCGTTTACCGTCGAGCGCGGCTTGCGGGCTATGTTTCCCGGCGTATCGTTGGCATGGAGAAAGTAGTCAGTGGCGTTGAGCAGGGAGCCGTTCCATATCTCGTACAGGTCTCCATGGAATTGGTTGGACCCCGACTTGGTGAAGTAGTTGGTCTGTGAGGCTCCGTAACGTCCCTGGTCGACCGCATAGGAGTTGGTGTTCACGGTTGCTTCCTGTAAAGCATCCAGTCCGATGACGAGGTTGGTTGAGAGGCCAATGTTCAGTCCGAGGAAAGGATCGTTGGAGTCGAACCCGTCGAGGATGTAACCGTTCGAGGTCGCGGGCAGTCCATTGAATTCGACATTGCCATAGCCACCAGCGGCCTTGGCATCGTTTGACGATCCCGCCGTATTCATCAAGGCGCCTTGCGCGAATTGTGCGATGTAGGTGAGGTCCTGCCCTGGATTGGGCAGGCTCTTGATGGTCTTTGCGTCCAGGGTGGTCGAGGTATTCGGGTTCTCCAGGCTCATCAACGCAGATTGTTCCGTCACTTCGACCGATTGCGAGGTGGCCGCTGGAACCAGGCTGAAATTGACCTGGGCGGTTTGTCCCACCGGAACAATGGTGGGTTGCGACCGGCCGAGGCCGAATCCCTGGGCATGCACTTCCACCTGGTAGGTCCCCGGGTTTATTTGGGATAAGAGGTAGCGTCCCTCCAGGTTTGTCTGGACTTCACGGACGGAACCGGTGTTTACATCGGTGGCCTTTACTTGGGCATTCGAAATCACGGCGCCGGTGGGGTCGAGTACGCTCCCGGCGAGGGCGCTGCTGGTTCCACTCTGCGCCCAGATGTTAACCATAGTTAACGTCAGCAAATAGGCTAAGGCCGGCCTGGCGATTTTGCTGAGCGTCATGGGGGCTCTCCGGGTCTGCGTGGCGAGGGTGGGACTACGGCCTAATATTTAGGCATGCCTAAATATTAGGTACGCCTAAAATGGATTCGTGTCAAATTAAGGACTGGAGGCTCAGCCATGGCGGCGCGCCGTCAACCGAACCCGAACAGTGAATCTGTGGACAATTACCTCAAAGCCATCCTGCTTCTGGGCGGCCCGGAGGAGAACCGGGTGACCAGCAATGCTCTGGCGCGCAGGCTGTCAGTCGCCCCGGCCTCGGTGACGAATATGCTGCAAAAGCTGGCCGCAAGTTCACCTCGGCTGGTCGAATATGAGCGGCATCGCGGTGTTCTGTTATCCCCCGCAGGGAGAAAGCGCGCGGTGGAAGTGGTGCGGCACCATCGGCTCATCGAGACTTTTCTTTACCAGGTACTGGACTACCCGATTGACGAGGTACATGAAGAGGCAGAGCGTCTCGAACATTTCATCTCCGAGCGATTTGAAGAGCGCATCGCCGCCAAGCTTGGGCACCCGAAAATTGATCCCCATGGACATTGCATTCCGGAGATGGACGGCGCGATGCCGCGACAGAATTCGATCCAACTGACGGATGCTGTGCAGGAAGGGTTGTATGTCGTGGACAGCGTCTCGGACCGCAATGCCCGCACCTTGAAACTGCTGAAGGAGAACGGAATTTCCCCTGGGGTGAAGCTTCGCCTGAGGGAGAGCCCCTCGATCACGGGCTATGCGGTCTCCGTCGGACGTTCGTCCAAAATTCTGAATCTGCAGGAAGACGCCGCCGATAGCATTCGGGTGTGCGTCCCGGGTAAATCATGATCCTTCGCCGCAAGTGGCTTGCGACTCTTTTTGCTGTTTTCGTCTTGTCCGCGTCAATGCTTCCGGCGCAGACTCCGGCTCCGCCATCCCACCCCACCAGCACACCCTACACGGGCGACCTCAGCATCTTCGAGGAGCCGGGCCGTGACAAACGCCTGCAGATCGACCGCGTCATGGACCTGCTGCAGTTAAAGGCGGGGAGCACCGTCGCCGACATCGGCGCCGGGAGTGGATGGTTCAGCGTCCGCGCCGCCCGCCGCGTCGGGGCCAACGGCCACGTGATCGCCGAAGACATCAATCCCAAAGCCATCGCCTACATCCAGCAGCGCGCCCAGCGCGAGCACCTGGCGAATATCGTTCCAGTGTTGGGCACACCCGACGATCCGAAGCTTCCGCCCAATTCCCTTGATGCCGCGCTCATGCTGAAGGTCTACCATGAGATTGCTCATCCCCAGCTGGTGCTCGCCAACCTGCGCGAGGCACTCAAGCCCGGCGCTCGCTTCGGCATCATTGATCGCAACGGCAACGGCGCGGACCATGGCCTCAAAGAATCGATCGTCCGCGACGAGGTTGAGCACGCCGGCTTCCGCCAGGTCGCTCGCTACGATTTCACTAAGGCCGATGGCCAGGATTACTTCCTCATCTTTGTGAAGCAATAGCCGGCGGGTGGTAGGCAAATGAGCGAAACGATTCGACCACTATCTTCGGCAATTGATCGCGATTTCGCTTGGTCAGGAGTTCGTGTCCTGCGCTGGTGACGGGGAGCAGTTCGGTTGGCGCCGGAATAAGCTTTAATGCCGCGGTCATTTCATCGATGGAGCCGAAACCGTCGCGCGTGCCTTGAACGAATAGCGCTGGGATCTGGAGGCGTGGGAAGTGCCCCGTCCTTAATTCGGCGGGTCGCTGCGGCGGATGAAGGGGGTAGGAGAGCAGCAACAGCCGATCGACTAGACCGGGTTGATCGGCGGCCAGCATCGAGGCTTGCCGCCCTCCATAGGAATGACCACCCAGGAAGACGCGGCCCGAAGTCCGTCGCCGCATGGAGGCAACTGCTGCTCGAAGCCCCTGTTGGTCACGTTCTGCACTGCCGCGCGGCGGCCCGTTCGGCCGCAATTGGCGAAAGGCGAGGTCGCAGCGGAGGACGGTCCAGCCCGAGGCGCAGAAGGCATCGGATAGCGTCACCAGAAGCGGAGCATTGCAGTTCGACCCTGCACCGTGCGTCAGGACGAGACAATCCTTGTCTGAATCGAGCTGGCCATGGACGAAGCCGCGCACCGGAACTTCATCCGGTGAATCGTCGAGAAACTGCTGGTAGCCGGTCATTTCTCCACTATATCCAGACGTCTCGCGGATGGTGCAGGTGAAACCCGTGGTGGCACTACAATTGGAGGTATGAGCACATCTATTCATCAAATTCCCGTGCGCCGCATCACCGGCGAAGACACCAACCTCGGCGAGTACCGCGGAAAAGTCCTTCTCATCGTCAACGTTGCTTCCAAGTGCGGACTCACCAAGCAATATGAATCGCTGGAAAAGCTTTATCGTGAATACCGCGACCGCGGCCTGGTCGTCGCCGGTTTCCCGGCCAATGATTTCAAAGGCCAGGAGCCCGGGAGCAATGAAGAAATCCAGAGCTTTTGCAGCAGCAACTTTGGCGTCGACTTTCCTTTGTTTGAAAAGATCACCGTGGTGGGGGAAGGGAAACATCCGCTCTATAAGGAATTGATCGCGGCCCAGCCGAAGGCAACCAGCACGTCTGAGATCCCATTCAGCGAGAACCTGAAAAAATATGGGATCGAGCCGAATACCGAGCCCGAACTTCTGTGGAATTTTGAGAAGTTCATCGTTGACCGCGGGGGAAAAGTAACCGCGCGCTTCGCACCCAATACCACCCCTGATGACCCGGCGCTACTGAAGGCAGTCGAAACCGAACTAGCTAAGGCGTAAAGGCCTGCCGGCATAGGTTTCTGTTCCGACACCCGTCATTTGTGTGGGAACCAGTGGCACGAACCGAACTACGACAGCCGAAGACCGGCGCGGTTGGGCCCGTCCCTTGTGGAGGACGAGAAAGATCTCTAGAATCTTCGCGTGTCAACTTTCCGTAGCTGAAAGGACGCCTATGCGTTTCGTTCGCGGATTCATCATGGCAGCCGCCATCGTCTTCCTCTTCCCTGAACTGATCCCCGCCCAGGATGCTTCTCGTTCCGTTGCGGCGGCGGCATCTCGGTCCCCGGGTGGGTGGGAGGGGTCGACGCCGGAGCGCAGAAGGCGGGACAAACCATCAACGACACCAAGCTGACCCAGGAAGGCAAGACACTGCACGTCACCACGGGCCCGGCCGCGGAGTACTGGAACCCGGCCAACAAGGCTAGCGGCAATTACACCGTATCTGCCACTTTCAATGAACCAAAATACATGAATCTCAACAGCCATCCGCATCCGTATGGCATTTTCATCGCCGGTCACGAACTGGGGACTGACCAGGAAAGCGAGCTATATTGCGCGGCCTACGGTGATGGCAGATTCATTGTGCGTGGTTTTGGGCCGGAACCCTTTCAAATGAACGGCCATGGGGAAACAAACGACGCTGTCCATAAAGCCGCTGGTCCCGGAGAACCTGTGGAGCAGAAAATTGCGCTTTCTGTAAAAGATGGAAAGGTTTCGTGCGCGATCAATGGCACGGTCGTCGCCAGCTACGAGAAGACCCTGGTGGTAGCCGACGGAAAGCTGAAGTCCACCGACGGCATCTACGGGATTCGCTTCGCCCACAATACGGAAGGGACTGTCACTGATTTGAAGATCACCAAGCCTTAGTCGTGCGCTAATGCGCTACGGCCAGTTCTTCTTCCAGCAGCTGCTTTTGGAACAGGTCCGCGTAATAGCCGTTGCGCGCGATCAATTCGTCATGCGTGCCCAACTCCGCAATGCGGCCGCCCACTAACACGGCGATCTGGTCAGCGTGGCGCACAGTGGAGATGCGGTGGGAGATGAACAGCGTAGTGCGGCCCTTCATCACCCTCTGCAGTTCGCTCAGGATCTGCTCTTCGGTGTAGGTGTCCACACTGGACAGCGCGTCGTCCAGGATCAGGATGCGGGGGTTGCGGATAACCGCGCGAGCAATCGCCGTTCGCTGTTTTTGGCCTCCGGAGAGAGTGATCCCGCGCTCGCCCACCATGGTCGCCAAGCCGGCAGGGAATTCTTCAAATTCGCGCCGGATGTGGGCCGCCTCGGCGGCTTGCAGCACTTCTTCATCGCTGGCCAGGGGAGCGCCAAAGGCGATGTTTCCGCGAATGGTTTGGCTGAATAGAAAAGTTTCTTGGGGCACGAAGCCGATGTTGGCGCGCAACACGTCCAGCGGATAATCGCGGATGGGGCGGCCGTCGATCAGAACGCTTCCCGGCGCGGCGTCGTAAAGCCGCGGAATCAGGTTGACCAGGGTCGATTTGCCTGAGCCGGTGGGTCCCACGATGGCGAGACTGGTCCCCGCCGGAACCTTGAGCGACAGCGAGTGCAGCACCTCGGCGCGGCCGGCGTCGGAGCCGGAATAAGAAAAGCTCAGGTCGCGAAATTCGATATCGCCGCGCAGCGTCAGATTGGCGGGGATGGAAGCGTCAGCTTCCGCATCGTCGATGGTGGGCTTGTCCGACAACAACTCATCGATGCGCACTACCGAAGCGGTGCCCCGCTGCCACAGGTTCACCACCCAGCCAAGAGCGATGACGGGCCAGGTGAGCATGACCATATAGGTATTGAAGGCGACGAAATCACCAATGCTGATGCGATGCGAGAGCACTTCGTGGCCGCCTACGAGCAGGGTGATGGCCATGGCGAGTCCAAGCACAAATTCGAGCGTGGGCCAGAGCATGCCCATGAGCTGAACCAGGCGCAGCCCGCGGCGGATGTTCTCCTTATTGGACTTTTCAAAGGCGGCAATCTGGGCTTCTTCCTGGGCGAAGGCGCGAACCAGCCGGGCGCCGGAAAAATTCTCCTGGGCTTGCGCGGAAATCTCCGAGTACATCGCCTGGATGCGCTCGAAGCGTTCATGAATCTTGCGCCCTAACGACTGCACCAGAATGCTGGCCAGGGGCAACGGGACCAGCGCCACCAGCGTCAGCCAGGGACTGATGCGGAGCAGAAAATACAAGGCGCCGATAGAGAACAGGACGGTGTTGGCGCTGTACATGATCGCCGGCCCCAGCAGCATGCGCACTGCGTTCAGGTCGTTGGTCATGCGAGCCATGATGTCGCCGGTACGATGCTGCTGGAAGTAAGCGGCGGGTTGCCGCTCCAGATGGCGGAAGAGATCGTTGCGCAGATCGAACTCGATCTCCCGGGAAATGCCGATGATGATCCAGCGGGTAAGGAAGAGGAAGACGCCCTTGGCAGCAGAGATCAGGACCAGCAGCCCGGCGTAGAGGAAAATCTTTTGCCGGGTGACGCCCTGGTTCAGATCGTCGATGGCGATGCGTATGACTTGGGGAAAGAGGATCCAGATGGCGTTCGAGATCACCACCGACAATCCGCCCCAGGCGAAGTCGCGGGAATAGCGGCGCAGATAGGGAAACAGCGGCCGGAGCGTAGCAAGCATGCTGGTTTCTATTCTAACCGCGGGTCATCAGGTAGGGGTGCGCAGCAGCAGATAGGCGCCGGCAAGGCCGAAGAGCAGATCCGGCGACCAGGCCGCCAGCAGAGTGGGCAGGAAGTTCACGTTGCCCAGGGCCTCAAACGTACCCTTAAGCACCCAGTACGCAATGGCCAAACCAATGGCGGTGGCTATGCCGGTGAGCGATCCGCGTTTGCCCATGGACAAGGCGAAAGGAATAGCCAGCACCGCCATCACCAGGGTGACCAGCGGATAAGCGAGCTTGAGATTGAGCTGGACACTGAGCTGCTTGGTATCGAAACCACTTTGCCCCAGGTCGCGGATGTAGCGCTCCAGTTCACCGAACGTCATCTCTTGCGACTGCAGGGCTTGCTTGGTGAAATATTGCGGCTGCTCGGTGATCTCAGGAAAGCTTTCGACATTGAACTGGCTATAACTGCTCACGGCTTCGCCGTCGAAGCGCCGCTCCCAACCGTGTCTCAAAGACCCATTGCTGCAACTGCGGTTCCCAATGGGCGCTGGCGGCGAAGATGCGGCGGGAAAGAGAAAAATTCTCCGGGTTGAATTCGAAGACGGTGAGATTGGCGAAGCGATCCTGTTCCGGATCGAAGAACTGGTAATAGAAGATGCGTCCTGGCTTGCCCGGCTCCTGACGGCCGAAGATCCATTTGCGATCGGGCCGCAGGAAGGTTTGCGCCGGTCTGCCTTTGATCACGCTGCGCAGCGCCTCCTGGCGGCGGTTGGCGGCGGGAAGGTAGGACTCATCGAAGAGGAAGAGAGCAACGGCGAGCATCGCCGATACCAGCAGGATGGGCACCATCACCCGGTACAGGCTGATGCCCGTGGCCTTCATGGCGGTGAACTCGTTGGTTCGGGTGAGCACGCCAAAGGTGACCAGGACGGCAACCAGCACCGCCGGAGGGGTGATGTTGTAGACCATGCTGGGGGTCAGGTCGATGAGATATTCGCCCACCGTGACCAGCGGCGTGCGGTTGCGGATGATGTCGCCGAGCAGCTCAAAGAAGGTAAAGACCAGCAACAGCAGAACGAAACTGACCAGCACCATGGCGAAGGTGGTGAGAAATTCACGCAGCACATACTCATCGAGAATGAGCGGGAAACGTCCCCGTTCGTGTACTTCGCGCTCTGCCTTGCTGCGGTCAGTTCTGGGGCTGAAGAGCCGGGTGCTCTTCAATCTGGCGGCAAGGGCGGCGAATTGGGCACCGGATCCTCCCCCCGTCGCCATTTGGCGCAGCAGCAGCAGGCCAAAGAAGGCGAAGAGCATGTTTGCCGCCCACACCCCGGCGAAGACGGGAACCTTGCCTTCGCGAGCCAGCGAAACACCGATCAACGAGAGGAAGTAGTAGATGAAAACCAGCGCAATGGTCACCACAAAGCCGGCGCTCTTGCCTCCGCGCCGCGACGAGATGCCGAGCGGAATGCCGATCAGCATCAAGACCAGGCAGGCTGCCGGGTAGGCGAAACGCTTATGCAGTTCGATCAGGTAGCCTCTTCCCCCAGGACCCTTGGTGTGCTCGTAGAGCACGCGGTTGCTCATGGCCAGCATGGGTGTGTCATTGCGGCCGATGTGTGCATCCTCCTGGCTACCAATGGTCAGAGGAAGTTCCGACTCGGTAAAGGTGGACACCTGGTATTGGGTGCTGCCGTCGGCGTTTTTTACTTCTTCGTGCTCGGTGCCGTTACGTAAACGCATCAGCAGCGTGTTGTCGCCGCCGTTGGCTACGACGGCATCCTCGGCGGTGGTGACTTTGGGTGAGACCGGATCGCTCAGGTCTGCGAGGAAGATGCGCTGCCATCGCGAGGCTCCTGTGCCGGCGCGGATATCCTGCACGTAAAGGACATAGTTCTTGAAGTCTTCGTAAAAGACCCGCGGCTCAACTTCAAACGAGGCCTGTTGATTCTTGAGCGAATTTTCCAGCTGCAATAGAGCCGCGGTCGCTTTGGGGGCGATGTAGAGCGAAACGGTCAGGGAGATGATCCAGCTGATAACGGCGATGGCCGAGACTACCCGGACGAAAAACCAGACGCCGATGCCCACCGCCCGCATGGCAGTGATCTCACTATCGGCGGCCAGCCGGCTGAGGCCAAGCAGCACCCCGACCAGCACGGACATGGGGATGGTGAGGCTCATGATGTTGGGGAGCATCAATACAAAGATCTTGGCTACGGCCCCCAACGAGGCGGTGTTGCGGGCCGCCATCTCCATCAGCGGACCGAGATACTTCATGAACAGGATGAAGGTGAAGAGCGCACCCCCGAGCAGGGCATGCGAAAGCACTTCTCTCCAGATATAGCGGGTAAAAATGCGCACAGGCGAGATCCCGACCGACTGTTTTCAGTTTAGAGCATTCTTCCGCAATGAGGGCATGGCAAGAGGAGTGGCGATGCCAACTCAACACTCTATGAAAGAAAAGGCGGGGGAGAGAAGGGGTGCGCTTGGTAAAGCCGCCGCGCGTAACATCCGGGCGATATCTTTCGACGTGGAAAGATGTATCGACCTTGCCGGCGCACCCAAAGGAGGGAGAGCATGCTGCTGATTGGGAGTCTGCCCTTGGCATAAGGGGCTGGCAATGGCCAAAAAGTGTTACTTTGGTTTTTTCCCGGGAAGGAAGCGATAGCCGATGCCGCGCACCGTCTCCAAAAAGTCAGGTTCCGCGGGATTGTCTTCTATATAACGGCGCAGGCGGACCATGAAGTTGTCGATGGCCCGGGTGTCGGTATCCTCGTGCACCCTCCAGACCTGCTCCAGCAACTCCTTGCGGGAGATGATGCGCCCCTGGTTGAGGACGAGATAGCGCAGCAGGTCAGACTCCATGAGGGTAAGGCGGATGGTCTTATCCGGGGTGGTGAGCTGGAGCGCACCAAAGTCGATGGTGCGTCCGGCGAAGGTGAAGGTGGAGGGCGCGGCTGTCCCGCGCGGCGTCTGGGCTGGCTCTTCGGGGACCGGGGGCCGAAGCCACGCCATGCGGCGGAGAAGACCGTTGAGACGCGCCAACAGGATAGAAAGATCGAAGGGTTTGGGCAGATAATCGTCGGCGCCGGCGCTGAATCCGTTGAGTACGTCTTCCGGCCGGCTGCGCGCGGTGAGCATGAGGATGGGGACGAAATTCTGCTGTGCCCGCAGCTCCGCCGCGATGGAGAAGCCATCTCGTCCGGGAAGCATGACGTCCAGGATGACAGCGTCGATGGAGTCGGCGGCGATCATGTCGAGCGCGCTCTCGCCGTCCACTGCCAACTGCACCTTGTAACCTTCGGCGCGCAGATTGAACAGCAGACCCTGCGCCAGGTGAGTTTCGTCCTCGACCACGAGGATGTTGGCCAAGTGGCTCACTGGACCGCCTCTTTGCGGGTGGTGGAGAGGGCACGCGGCAGCTGCAGCCGGATGGTGGTGCCGCGGCCTTCCCCCTCCGATTCGGCGACCACGTCGCCTCCATGCTGCCGGGCGATGGAGCGGACCAGGAAGAGGCCCAGCCCGGTGCCTTTGATGCGGAAGACATTGCGGGCCGGGACGCGGTAGAAGCGCATGAAGACTCGCTTTAAGTGCGGACCGGGGATACCCAGGCCATGATCGGTCACCGTGAGCATCATCCAAGCGTCGCCATCGAGAGCTAGACGTACCTCAAGTCGGGGCCCTTCGGGCGAGTATTTCACGGCGTTGTCGAGCAGGTTGAGGACGGCGGTGCGGAGGTCTTCCGGGTTGCCCATCACGGCCAGCTGCTCGGCGTCCGGGTCCAGGGTGAACGTAATGGTTGACTCCTGCAGGTGGTAACGCTGGAGCGTGGTGCGAATGCAGTCGCGGACCACGTCATCGAAGAGTATCCGAAGCCGTACCTGGTTGCGCGCGCGTTGTCCTACTTCTCCCGCCTTGAGCACCTGCTCCACGGTAGCCAACAGCCGCTCACTGTCGGAGAGCATAATCTCGTAGAACTCCTCCCGCTGGGCCTGGGGCACGTCGTGGCGCTGCAGGGTTTCCAGATAGAGGCGGATGGAGGTGATGGGCGTCTTCAACTCATGGGTGACGGCATTGAGAAAGCTGTCATGGCGCTCGTTCCGCTTTACCTCTCTCACCAGGAAAATGGTGTTCAGAACCAGCCCGGCGATCAGGAGCAGGAAAAAGGGGATGCCGATAACGAGCAGGATGAAGCTCCGCACGTTGATGATGATCCAGCCGACGTTGAGGGTGATGGCAAGGGCGACGAGGCAAGCGCCGAGAGTGATGGATAAAACAATCGCATTCCGGCGTCTGGTGATGCGCATATCCGGCAACCCTAGGCAAAGTATAGCGGCGTCCTGCTCGAGAAAAGGGAAGGGCGCGACCGAAGTCGCGCCCAGGTTGGCAATTGGCTGGTCCGTAGGGGCTAGGAGACGCCCGCGGGGCGTGGATCATGGGGATCGAACTGAGCCACTTTGACGTTGGTGGCCAGGCCGAGCTTCTGCAGGATCCAGATGCCGTAGAAGTTGGGATCAAACTCCCACCAGGTAAGGCCGTGCCGGACGGAGACGGGATGGGCGTGGTGATTGTTGTGCCAGCCTTCGCCGCCGGTAAGCAAAGCCACCCACCAGTTGTTGCGCGATTCATCGCGGGTGGAAAAGCGTCTGGAGCCCCACATATGGGTGGCGGAGTTGACCAGCCAGGTGGCGTGCAGACCCAGCGTCACGCGCAGGAAGATGCCCCACATCACACAAGACCATCCCCCGAAGGCAAGCAGGACAAGCCCCACCGTGACCAGGGGAACGTAATGATATTTACTCAGCCAGACCAGGAAGCGATCTTTGGCCAGATCCGGCGCGTAACGGGCCATCAGCGCAGTCTCGTGGTGCAGGGCATCGCCGGAGAGAATCCAGCCGGCATGCGACCACCACCCGCCATCATGGGGGGTGTGCGGGTCGCCTTCGCGGTCGGTTAGCTGGTGATGAACGCGGTGGGTGGCGACCCAGAAGATGGGTCCCCCTTCCAGGGCCAGGGTGCCGCAGATGGCCAGGAAATACTCCAGCCACTTGGGCGTGCGGTAGCCGCGATGGGTGAGCAGGCGATGATAGCCCATGCCGATGCCCATGTTGATGGCGAGTACCCAGAGCACGATGAAGCAGAAGAGGGCCTTCCAGGTAAACATGAAGAGAGCGGCTACGGCGAGCACATGAAAGGCCACCATAAAGCCGGTGGTCACCCAGTTGGTTTGATTGGCCTGAGTGTCGCGGCCAAGAACCGGCACGTCACCGTGCTTTTTCGCGGGCCGCGCCACAGCGGCCTTTGCCTCGCTGGTTTCGGCTTCAGGGACAAACGATATGGTCGCGGAGGGTTCTACGAGTTCGGTCGACATGGTCTGAAAGAGGGCCCTTTCGATGTGCCCTGTTAACTTGAACCTAACAGGGCGCCGATGGTCCGTTCGTAAGAGTTTTGTAATGAGAATTGGTCATACTTATGACCGAACTGTCTGCATCTTAATTTGTGCGTTGGGAGTGGTGATGGTGGCAAATCTTCTACGACTTTCGTCTGCTGCGCCTGGGGTGGCAGTTCTGGTCCTCATGACTGCCTTGCCGGGCCTTCAGGCACAGCTCGCAAGCCGCACCATTCCGTTGCCCACCAGCAAGGAACTGGCTGAGCCTGCGCCTGGATCACCGCAAATGCTGAATAGCCTGCCCATGACCGCGGCCATCTCCCCTGATGGGCGGTACCTGGCGCTGGTGAACGCGGGTTTCGGGACCTTCGAATCGCGATATGAGCAATCGATTGCGGTGCTGGATATCAAGACCGGCAAGGTGACTGACTTTCCCGAGCCGAGAACGGCATTTGGGCTGCCGCAGACCCTGTATTCGGGGCTGGCTTTCGGGAAGGATGGGACGCATCTGTACGCGGTCTTTGATTCGCTGACCACGCCGCAGGGGACAGGTAAGGACCAAACAGGCAATGCCGTCGCCGTGTACTCCTTTCACGATGGCCAGGTGAAGGCAGAGCGGCTGCTTGCCGTTCCCTTGCAGCAATTGGCGCCGGGCAAGTTGCAGAATCGAATTGGGGTGGAATTGCCGGCAGGCGCGGCGATTCCCTCGCCGGCGGGAATCGCCATACGCCAGGGAGCGGGGGGGAGCGATGAGTTGGTGGTAGCTGACAACCTCTCCGACGATGTTCTGCTGATGGATGGGGTTACGGGCAAGGTGCTGCGGCGCTTCGACCTCTCGCAGGGAAATGTGGTGCCCTCCACCTACCCCGTATCGGTTACCGTCAATCGGTCGGGAAGCCGCGCATTCGTTGCGTTGTGGAACGGCTCGGCGGTCGCTGAGCTGGACCTGAGCAATGGCAAGGTGCTTAAGAAGCTGGTGCTGCTTGCCCCGCAGACAGCCACTTCGCCCAGTTCCCATCCTGCTGCTTTTGCCTGGAGCCCGGACGAGAAGATGCTTTACGTGGCGCTGGCCAACCGGGATGCGGTGGCCGCGATGCGGGTGAACGGTGACGAGCTTAAGCTCCAGGCCATCTATGACACCCGATTGCCGGGGCAGAGCTATTTCGGCGCTATGCCGGATGCGGTTGCGGTCTCGAAGGACGGCAAGCGGCTCTTTGCCGCCAACACGGGCTCCGATGCGGTTGCGGTCTTTGACCTGGGCGGACGGCAAGCAGCGGGGCAGGCGATACGCGCCGTAGGTTTTGTGCCGACGGAGTGGTACCCAACCGCGTTGGCGGTCGAGGGCAATACGCTTTACGTGGCGACTGCTAAAGGCCAGAGCACGGGGCCAAATAACATGCCGCAACCGCGGGTGGCTGGGGTAGCGCGCATGCGTGGCAGCTCAACTTACATCGCTACGCTACTGCACGGGTCGCTCGCCGCTATCGATTTAGCACAAGTCGAGAGCCAGCGCGAGCAACTGACGCGAACCGTGGTCGAGACGAATATGATGAAGGCCGCGCAAGCCAAGATTGCTTTCCGCAGCGGGAGCAATCCTATCCGGCATGTGATCTACATCATCAAGGAAAACCGGACCTATGATCAGATCCTCGGCGATCTGGGTGTGGGCAACGGGCTCCCCGAACTCACCATGTACGGCGAGGAGATTACGCCGAATGAACATAAGCTGGCGCGGCAGTTTGGCGTGCTGGACAATTTTTACGATTCAGGAGAAGTCTCGGGCGACGGGCATGTGTGGTCGAATGCCGCTATTTCCAGCGACTATACGGAGAAGACCTGGCAACAGAGCTATCGCGGCAAGGAGCGAGTTTACGATTACGAGGGCCTGGTGGAGAACGGGTATCCACTGCGCGAAGGCATTTCGGATGTCAACGAGCCCAGCAGCGGATATATCTGGACCGATCTGGCACGCAACGGCAAGAGCCTGTATCACTTCGGTGAGTTCATTTCGACCAAGTTCTGCGCCAATCCCGATAGCTCGCCCAAGGGGTCGTCTCCCACGGAGGGAACGCCTGAACCGGAACCGGCGCAGTGTGGGGTGCGGGGAGATATCCGGCATGGAGAGGCGCTTCCGCAGAACTATGGCGGCGGCACAAGTCCCTATCCCTGGCCCATTCCGCTGATTAAGGAGAACGTGCCCACCAAGCCGGAGCTGGTGGGTCACTTCGATCCGCAATTTCCAGACTTCGAGCTGAGCTTTCCCGACCAGTTGCGGGTAGAGGAGTTTCTGACCCACTTTCGTCAGTGGGTGCAGGAGCGCGGGCAAGGGCGGGATACGATGCCGCAGTTCATACAGCTTCGCTTACCCAATGATCACACTGCGGGAACCACTCCCGGCATGCCGACGCCCAAGGCTTCGGTTGCCGACAACGACCTGGCGGTGGGACGGGCAGTAGAGGCGATCGCCCACAGCCCCTATTGGGAAGACACAGCGTTTTTCATTCTGGAAGACGACGCGCAAGCCGGGGCAGACCACGTGGATGCTCATCGCAGCGTTGCCCTGGTGGTGAGCAAGTACTCACCCCGCCAACAACAGCCGGTGGTGGATAGCACGTTCTACACCACGGTGAGTGTGCTGCGCACGATGGAAGAGCTGTTAGGGTTGCCGCCGATGAATAACAACGATGCTTTTGCCCCGCCCATTGCATCGCTGTTTACCGGGGCCGGCGACCAACCGGCCTATGAGGCGGACTATCGTAATCGGGATAACGGATTGTTGTACCAGGCGAATGGGCCCAAGGCCCCGGGGGCGCAGGCGTCGAGCCGCATGGATTTTACGCACGAAGACCGGGCGGATCCCCGGGTGCTGAATGTAATCCTGTGGCGGGATGCGATGGGCAACAAACCGTTGCCGGCGATGCTGGCGCATCCTCAGAGCCGGCGCGAGGACGACGATGACGACCACTGATCCTCGACGGCCAGATACGGCTTAGGTAACTGGACGGGTGCCCCAGGTTCGCCAACCTGCCCCGGCTCGCCGTGGGAGCGTACCTGGGCCGAAAAAGGGGCGAAGCCCACCATTGCTTGTTGTATCGATAAGAAGACGGTCGCTTCGGATCAGCCCGGTTGAGTCATTCTGTGAAAGCATTCGAAACAAGTCGTTCTCGGCCCAGGTACGCTCCCACGGCAACCCGGGGCAGGTTGGCGAACCTGGGGGCACCCGTCCAGATCGATAAGAGCATCTAGGGTTCGAAAGGGCTAGCCGACGAAATCGACCTGTACTGGATTTGGAATGATGCCTCGTTCATGGCCCATGGAGAGAAGCTTGCGGATGGCTTCTTTCCCATCTTCGCCGTAATTGAGCGTGCGCTCGTTCACGTACATGCTGACGAAGCGGTTGGCCAGTTGCGGGTCGAGGTCGCGGGCAAATTGCATGGAATACTCGAGCGCGGCTTCGCGGTGATCGAGCGCGTGCTGGATGCTCTCGCGCAAGGCCTGGGTCACGGTGAGCATCACGTCCTCGCCCAGGCTGCGACGAATGGCATTGCCGCCAAGGGGCAACGGGAGGCCGGTTTGCTCCCGCCACCACTGGCCGAGATCGATGACCTTATGCAATCCGCTGGCCGCGTAGGTGAGCTGTCCTTCGTGGATGATGAGCCCGGCGTCAAAATTACCCGCGACTACTTCAGGAATGATTTTGTCAAAGGGAACGGTGGCGGTTTCAATCTCCGGCGCGAACAATTTCAATGCCAGGTAAGCGGTGGTCAGGGTGCCCGGAACGGCCACGCGCACGCGACTGATCTGATCGGCTGCGATCCGCTGACTGGCCACAATCATCGGGACCGTAATTTTCTCCCACGCTGCCGCCGCAGGCCATCAACGCGTAGTCCTTCTGCACGTAGGGATAGGCGTGAAAGGAGATTGCGGTTACGTCGTAAAAGGCCTCGTCCATGGCCTTGTGATTGAGGGTCTCGATATCGCAAAGAGTATGGGTGAACTTGTAGCCGGGCACGCGAATCTTGCCCGTGGCCAGGCCATAGAACATGAAGGCGTCATCGGAGTCCGGACTGTGAGCGATGGAGATCTCCCTGATCGCGCCCGGCGGCGTCTTTAGATCTCGGGCTGGGGCATCTGGCGGAAGCGAAGTAGGAGTAGTGGTCACAAAATCCTCTCTGGACAACCTTGGCAGCTATATAGACGTAACGCGGTCACCGCCGCGACGCGAAAAGGACCTCAAAGAGCTCGATTGGGCGAAGCATCGCCGAATGATCCCAGGATACCGACGCAGGCGGTTGCAGCCAAGACCTTGACGGCATCGCCAGGGAGGAACGGCGCGATCGATTGGGCGAAGACGACAGAAAATCGCAAGTGGCCGAGCAAGCCAAGCCAGGTGGCGCCGGCGGCAAGGATGAGGATGCTGGCCAACCCTGCGGCCGCGAGTGCGGCTACGAAACGGCGCTGTCCGCGGCGATAGATCAGGCTGGCCAGCCCGGCGGCCAGAGGATACGAAAGCAGGTATCCGCCGCTGGGGCCGAGTAACTGGGCTATCCCGCCCGGACCATGGGGGCTGAAAACCGGTAGGCCGAGGGCGCCTTCGACCAGGTAAAGCGCCAGACAGGCAAACGCTGCCCCTGGACTGAACAGCAAGCCCAGCAGTAACACGGCGAAGGTCTGCATGGTGACCGGAATCGGCGTAAAGCCGAGAGGCACGGCGATGTGGGCGCAAATCGCTACCAGGGCGGTCGCCATGACGGCGGCGATGATGGTCTTCCAGGCAATGCGGGGCGCATGCCATGCGCGCAGGGCGTTCTGTTTATAGCTGATCTCTTGCATCATTTACTCTCCCTTTCGAACGAGGCCGGGGTACTCGATCTGGTAGGCGTCAAGGCCGGTGCGACTCCGAAGGAGCGGCCACGCTGTCCGGCTCCATCGGAGCATCCGCGCCACTGGCGCCGGGCTGTCCATGCCGCCGAATATGCCGGGCGACTGAAAAAGCCACCCACAATAATGCGCAAAAACTAATTGCGAAAGCCAGGAACAAAAGCCGCATAGAGGACAACCGGGCTCAAGAACATCTTGAAGCATAACAAAAAACCGGCAGGGTTACCGCAGGCTCGCCTCCAGCCAGGCAAGGTAAGCTTCCGAACCACCGGAGACGGGGAGCACCAGAAACTCGGGAACATCGTAGGAGTGAAGGCCGGCGATGGTCGTTTGGACCTCGCGGATGAGGGTGGCGCGGGTCTTGATCAGGAGGAGTACTTCGACCGAGGATTCGACGCTGCCCTGCCAGCGATAAATGGATTGAACGCCAGGCACGATATTGATGCAGGCAGCCAGATGGAGCTCAAGCAGCCGATGGGCGATGCGTTCGGCCTGTTCGCGATCGGCGCAGGTGGAGAGAATGATTTGAAAATCGGTCATACAAGATCTCCCGTGTTTACCAAGTATGGTTCCTTCTCCCCGAAGCGGGAAAACTTCCCCTTGAGCGATGAGGCAAAAGCGGCGTTCACTGAGAAGATAGAGCAGGCGAACCCGAATTTCCTGTACTCTGCACTGGACACGATCGCGTGTGCGGCTTTCATTAAGGAAAGCCGCATGAAGTGTGCCGAAGCCACCAAGCTGCACAGGAAATTCGGGGATGGGGAGGTGACCGTGAAAACAGAGAACGAAACCATGCCGGAGCGTTGGAAGGAGAGAATCGCGTCGTATCTTTCCCGCTCGGGTCGCCGGGTGGCGACTGCGGTCGCGATCGTCATCGCCGTCTCGCTCGGTTATCACGTCACGTTTGGGGCGAACGGATTATCGGCTTATCAACAGAAACGTATTCAGCACCAGACGCTGCAGAAGGAGATTCTGCAATTGCAGCAGGAGAATAGCCGTCTGCAGGATCACGTGCAGCATCTGCAATCGGATCCGAACGCCATCGAACACGAGGCGCGGGTTATTCTGCGCTACGCCAAGCCAGGCGAGGTCATCTACGCGCTGAACGATAAGCCTGAGTCCAAGCAGGCCGCGAAGTAAGGCGATTTTTTTGGGGTAACGCTCGCCGTACGCTGTCTCATGCCGAAAAGATAAATCCCCAAAAAGTAAATCCCCAAAGGTAAAGCGCCAAAAGTTGATCCCCAAAAGGAGCTGTCCAGTCCCGAAGGGACGGCTGAGAGTAGCCCAGGACGCCAGTCCTGGGTAGAGGTTAAAGCTAGAATTCAGTCCCGCCAGGGACGGCTGAGAATGTCCCAGGACGACAGTCCTGGGTACACTCGAGTGAGGATACGAGCCCCGGTCGAAACCATGTCTCACAGTCACACGTGTTGTTTGGTTCACGTGGTGTTCGCGACCGCAGAACGCCGGCCGATGATCCGTCAGGACATCCAGGAAGTGCTCCACCGCTATATGGGCGGCATCGCCCGGGAGAATGGAATTTCAGCATTGGCCATTGGGGCGCCGCTGACCACGTCCACTTGTTGCTTTCCCTGCCGGGCACTGTTTCTGTGGCCAAGGCCGTCCAATTGCTTAAATCGGGGTCTTCTAAATGGCTTCATGAGAATTTTCCAAAGCTGAAGAGCTTTGCATGGCAGGTGGGATACGGAGCGTTCTCAATCGGAGTTTCGCAACGAGCGGCCACGGTGAAATACATCGAAAGTCAGGCCGAACAGCACAAGCGGATCAGCTCCGAAGAGGAATTCAAGAAATTTCTTGCCGTACATGCATTCGAAGAATAAGTTTCGCGCGGGCTCGTCAGCGTAAGCCCAGGACTAGCGTCCTGGGACATTCTCAGCCGTCCCTGGCGGGACTGTTCCTGGCTCTCATATCTACCCAGGACTGGCGTCCTGGGCTACTTTCAGCCGTCCCTTCGGGACTGGTCCCGATACACCTTGAGAGCCACTTATTTCAGCAACTACCGTTCAAATCAAACTGATCGAAAAAGATATTTCTACACGTTTGAGTTTCAGCCGTCGCCTCGGGTTTTGAAGCGGCAGTTACTAGGGATACCCTGCCTTCTCTGCCTGCCGGATACCACCATTGCACGCCCTATTTTTCGTCCGGCAGGGCGCTGAGGATGGAGACCGGGGGGGTGTCCCGCTCCACTGGAAAAAGGAACTTGAGCGGAGACCGCCCGATCTGGCGGAGCAGATAGCGGAGCAGCAAAAACTGCTCGCGGCGGCTGACGTCGTAGGCACGCAGGGCCACAAACGATGCGATGGAAAAGCTGACGCCGAGGTTGAGTACAAACGTCACTCCGATGCCGGCAATCGCATAATAGAACCAGTCTTTGCCAAAAGAACTGGTGCCGAAGCGAGCGGCAGCCAGCGCTAGAGTGCCGGTCGACAAGGTCACGTGGCGGACATCGAAGGGTATGCCGAAAAAGCGCGCAATCACAGGCACAAACCCTAATAGATAGCCCAACGCGATGCTGGTGCTCCAGCCGGCAAGATTAAGCTCTATCCAGGCCGCCAGGCGTGCCATGCTTGGCTGCCCGACGCGGTGGCCCATCGGATGTTGGGAAACAGCCTCGGTCAGGCGGTGAAAGACAGCGAAATTTTCGCACCACCCGCCTATGAGCGCGGCAGCCCATAAGATCACTCCCGTGCCCGCCGCATAAATGATGGTCCCGGAGGCAAAGGGATGTAGCGCCTCGTAGACGTGCCGGGCACTTTCCTCCGGCAAGTAAGACTTGGCAAACATCACCCGCCACAGCCGCTCCAGCGCAACCGCGCCAATGCAGACCGCGATGACGTTACCGATGGCCGCCGCCAGCTGGGTGCGGCTGATGCGCGCGGTGAAGTCCGAGATTTGGCTCCAGCTGGCGTTGCCCGGGTTGTTGCGGACAATGCCGGCAAAGGTCGCGGCCGTGGCGGAGGGCTGTTTGGTGGCCAGCACCAGGCCGAAAACCTGCAGCAAGATAAAGCTGATGGCGTAGTTGGTGCCGGTCAGAAAGCCCTCGACAAAGAGAGGGAAATGCTGCTCGACGATACGCATTTTGAAGGCAGCCGTCAGTACGGTCAGCAGGCCGCCACCCACGGCCGCCAGCCACATCTGCCAGTACTCCTTGCGGCTGTGGGCGATGTAGTGTTCGCCACTGCGGCCGGTGCGTTCCACGGTTTTGCGCGCCAAAAGGTTCAGATTCTGCTTGAGCAGGGCGGAGACGCGCTTGTCTTCGAGGCGGCCCTCGATGAGCTGGTTCAGCAGATTGCGGGCGGACGCGGGGCTATCGGCAATACTGGGGAGCGACTCACCGCCGAAGCTAAGAACTCTGGCCAGCCCGTGCATGCGCATCAGAGCCAGTTCAATACTGCGCAGATCGAGCACCAGGTCTGCACTGACCCCGGTGGTTTCCATGCCCAGCCGCACCTGGCTCAGTTCTTTGCGGCAAGTGCTCACCGCTGCTTTCCAAACCTCAAAGTGAGGGGCGGCGGAGGGAACGTCGGGGGCGCGCACCAGGTCCTGGGTAGAGAAAATCAGATGGTAGAAAGGCGAGTTCTGCACTTCCCAGTGGCCGCCACGCTCGCGCATGGCCGCGGTGACGCCACGGCCGGCGGTGCGGGTGGCGATCAGGCACAGCGCCTGGCGTAAATCGCTCTGCAGGCGAGGAGACGGGCGCGGCCCGCCGCCCGTGGCCGGCGGCGCGAGCAGGATCAGTATGCGTTCGAAAAGAGGTTGCGGCAGATCGACGAAGCGCTCGACCTGGCGGGAATGAGCGAAGAGCGAGACCACCAGGCGCGAACTATCCGACACATCCATCGCCGAAGGCAGGACACGATTGAAGATTCGGCGGAGCCCTTCGGAAAATACTTGGTGGTGCTTAGGCAAGCCGGCTTCGGCCAGCAGACCCACAGAGTCGAGCCCAGCCAGCATGGCTTGAAAGGTTTCCTGAAAGTCCAGGCGCAGTAGATCGTCGTGCTCCAGCATCCGCACCCAACACAACAGGCGCACGTTGAAGGAGCGTTCGCTGGAGCCGGTCCAAATGGAATGGAAGAGACGGATGAAGTTGGTGGTCTGCGAATCGAGAGTGGCGGAGGCGGAAAACGCCTTGGTGCGGGCGCGAAGCTCATCTTTGGCGCGAGCAAAGGCAGGCCGGTGCCGGGAATGGCGGCGCAGGCGAAGGTATTTCCGGATGGATCTGCCTAGTCTCACGGTGCGCTTAGTCGATGGTAGCGTGCTTTTCAGTTGGCGTGCGCGGGGCGTAGTTCCTCGATGGCCAGGAACAGCGCCGCCTGCAGCCGCTGCTGCGTCTCCGGGTCGAGTTTGGCGCCGGCGATGGTGAGGTAAAAGACGTCAATGGCGATCTCTCCCTCAGTGTCGATCAGGGCCACTTTGATATTGCAATGGTGAGCGGCCAGTGTAGTTGCGATTTGGCGCAACAGACCGGGGCCATCCTGCGCGACCACCTGCAGCAGGGTGCTGTGGGTGGAAGCAGTGTTATCGAAATCCAGGCGGGTTTCTACCTTGACCATGATGGGGGCGCGGACAGCCTGGCGCCGCCGCAACAGGACTTCAATGGGAGTCTTGAGCGAGATCACGTCGCGCAGGCTGTCGCGGAAGCGATCCACTTCAGAAGGGTTGAGCTCCAGGGTGCGGAAGGGGTCGGAAAATTGAAAGGTGTCGACGATGATGCCGGCATCGTTGGAGAACGCCTCGGCCTTGACGATGTTCATGCCCCAGGAGGAGAGCGCACCGGCCATGTCGGCAAAGAGCAGGGGGCGATCCCTGGTAATGACGGTGAGTTCGTAGGACTGGCGCAGGCTGCGCAGGTGGATTTGAGCCGGCGACTGCGATAGCTGCAAGGCCATCTGGAAGTGATCGCGAATCTGCTCCGGCATGCGGGTTTGCAGGTAGCGTTGAGGAAAGCCTTCGAGAAAGCTGCGCAGTTCGGGGGCGCGTTCCGGAGCCAGGGTGAGAATCCGCTTGAGCAGGGTCGGGTCGACATCAGCGCGATAGCGCTCCTGGTCGACACTACGGTCCATGAAGTTGGAGGTGGCGATATAGAGCTGCCACAGGCTATCCGCCTTCCATGGGGTCAGGGCATCGGGGTTGACGGCCTTGATGTCGGCGTAGGTCATCAGGCAGAGCATTTTGAGATGGGTCTGGGAGGCTGCTTTTTCGGCGAAAGCGCGAATGGTTTCGGCGTCGAAGATGTCGCGGCGCAGGGTCATCGACATTTCCAGGTGATTGCGGATCAGCCGCCTTACCGTATCGCGTTCTTCGGCATCCAGCTCCAGCCGGGCGAGCAGGCTATCGGCCAGTTCCACGCTCTGCACCGTGTGTTCGCCAGTGCGGCGAGCCTTGCCGGTGTCATGCATCAGCACCGCCAGGAAGAAGAGGTCGAGGCGGTCGATCTCGGCCAGCAGGGTGGAAAAGCGCTTCTCCCAGGCAAGGTGCGGCTGGCGCAGGGCGTGCACGTTATCGATGACCAGGAAGGTGTGCTCGTCGACGGTGTAGCGATGATAAGAGTCGCGGATGACCAGGGCGTCGATGCCGTGGAACTCGGGGATGAGCAGCTCCAGGATGCCCAGGGCATGCATGGTGCGCAGCGCGTGCGCGGCATGGGGCCCGAGCAGGATCTCGCGCAGACCGTTCCACAGGAAGGGTCCTTCGGGGATGTGCACATCGAGCACCGGGAGCGCATCGGCCAGGCGGTCTTCGGCGTTCTGGGTCAGCCGGTAGCCATGGGCCGCGACCAGGGCAAAGACGCGGAGAATCCCTTCCGGGCCGGTGAGCAGAGAAGATTCGGAAACATCGATGCGGCCGTCTTGGACGACAAAGTCGGTGCCTGCAATCGGTGTGCGCTTGCGCCGCTGGGGGCGGTAGAAGGAATGTCGCGCCGGCGGCAGTGCCTCCATGAGCAAGATCGCGCGGCGATATACCGTGCGTGCATGGCGGTAATAGGTGCGCATCCAGTAGGCGGGGTCGGAGGTGCCTTTGGTTTCCAGGCCGATGCTCTGGGCGGCGGCTTCATCCTGGGCATGCCAATCGAGGCTGTTGTCGTCGCGGCTGCTGCGGAAGTGGAGAAAGCAGCGCGTAGCACTGAGAAATTCAAACGCCGCGGCAGCGTCGTTGTGTACCGCATAGAGGGAATTGCCGAAGCTGGTTGGCCAGGCCTTATGTTCGCGAACGTGGTGCAGCAGGTTGAGCCAGTGGGCCAGCTGGTGATCGCGCAGACCGCCGGGACACTCTTTGATATTGGGTTCGAGATGGAAGATGGTATTGCCGTATTTTTGATGGCGCGCGCGGGCCAGATCGGCGAGTCGATGCACGATGCCGGTCCACTCGCGGAGTGCGACTGCAGGCAGGATTTGCGTGGTTAACGATTGGTAGAGACTGTGGTCACCGGCGATGAAGCGGCGGTCGAGCAGAGAAAGTGTGAATTCAATGTTGTCGGGATCGTAACGGTCGCATTCTTTGAGGGTGCGGATCATGGGGCTGGCGCGCAGGCCGAGATCCCACATGGCCTGGTTACAACCGCGGACAGTCTCACGCAGTGCATCCTCGACTTTTTCGTCGGCGCACAGGTAGAGAAGGTCGACGTCGGAGCAAGGGAAGAGTTCCTTGCGGCCAAAGCCGCCGACGGCCACCAGTGCGAACCCGGCGGGCAACCCGGAGCCGCTTTCGAACTGCCATAGCGGCTCCAGCAAGGAGTCGACCACCAGGGCGCGGCGGCGGATGCAGAGCACACCGTTGCCGGTGCGATCGAAGGACTGGCGCATGGCCGCCATCTCTGCCTGGTAGTGCTCTCGCAACTGCTGGTGAGACGTGAACGCAGGTTTCATATTTGAAAGAGAATTGGCCCGGACGATGAACCGCAGATGCCGGGAGAAATCCTAGCCCACTCAAGCCAAAGTGCGGCTTGACCCCGATTTGCTGCCACTCTGTACTAGAGAGGCTCGTGTGTGCGCCTTTCATTAAGGAAAGGCGCATGGAGTGTGTCAACGCCACAAGCTTCCGCGGGAAATCGGGGCAAGTGGGGCACCCACAGCTTTTGTTACCGGCGGGCGGACGAAAAGCGGGTTGTGTTTAAAGCGCAGCCGCGCCGCGGTCGCCATTGCGGATACGGATGGCTTCATCGATCCCGGAGATAAAGATTTTGCCATCCCCGATTTTTCCTGTTCTGGTCGACGTGATGATGGCCTGAACAGCCTTCTCCAGCAGTTCGTCCGGAACCACGGTTTCGATCTTGATCTTGGGCAAAAGATCAACCGTATACTCGCGTCCGCGATAGAACTCGGTGTGACCCTTTTGGCGGCCGTGGCCGCGTGCTTCAAGGATGGTCATGCCCTCGACGCCGATGGCGAGGAGAGCATCTTTCAATGCGTCGAGCTTTGATGGCTGAATGACAGCTTCTATTTTTTGCATAATCTGCTTTCCAGAGTAGCAAGAGTATAGCTGTAGGCGCACGGGAGGGGTCTCATAACCCCGGATTTCCTGTGAAGGTTGGTGGCGTTGATGCACCTCATGCGGCTTTCCTTAATGAAAACCGCATACGCGGTCGTGTCCAGCGCAGCGTACAGGAAATTCCGGTTGCCTGATTGCGCATCCTGTATCCCATGGTGAATGGCTTATAGTGTTACCTATGGGCGGAACAAACAACGACAAGTATGTCTTCGGATCGTTAGAGTCGAGCGGCAAGAACCAGGAGAAAGTCCGCGAGGTAAATTTCGGCTCCGAGCAACCCGAAGGGGTGGTGATGACGACTCTGGATTTTGCGGTGAACTGGATCCGCAAAAGTTCAGTATGGCCGATGACGTTTGGCTTGGCCTGCTGCGCGATCGAGATGATGTCGATGGGCGGCGCGCGTTTCGATATCGCGCGCTTTGGCGCGGAAGTATTTCGCCCATCGCCGCGGCAATCCGACCTGATCATTATTGCGGGACGCGTGTCGCAGAAGATGGCTCCCGTCATCCGCCGGCTCTACGAGCAGATGCCGGAACCGAAGTGGGTGATTTCGATGGGTGCTTGCGCCACATCCGGCGGGGTCTTTAATAACTACGCATTGGTTCAGGGAGTGAACCAGATTATCCCCGTGGATGTGTACGTGCCGGGCTGTCCACCGCGTCCGGAACAGTTGATGTACGCAATTACTCTTCTGCAGGAAAAAATTCTGCGCGAACGGGGAAGCGCAAAACGCGCATTAAACTTCCAATAATTGTGCAATTGTAATAAGTTTGTTGGGCGGTTCTTTTTTTCTGAGTTGGTGACGAGGCGCGCTGGCGGTAGAGGTAACTAGACGCTTACTCCCTCCCGCAGCTGCCGTTAAGATGTTGAAAATTAAGGTAGTCGGGATAAGAAATATGCTGTAGATTACCGGTTGTGGATGTTTTGCATCTCACGTCCTGGTTAGTGTGACGTGAAATCGAATTTGACCCGAGCCACGTTCTTGGGGCTCGACCGTGTTTGTTGAATTGACTTCCCAGTTTTGTTTGACTTTCCAGTGGTTGCGGAGGATAGACGCATGCACTCTCGCCCTTTGACTACACTGGGCCGAATTCTGCTTGTAGCCAGTGCAATGGGACTCGGTTCCGCGAGTCTCCTAGCTCAGGATTCGTCCAGTACAGCCCCAAAGCCAGTAGCCCCTGCGGAGTCTCCAGCTTCGCGCATCGACATCTTTTTTGGTTATTCGTACCTGGCGCCACACGGCTCGGTTACGATCCCCGGGGGCGCCAACATCGGTGTCAGTGGCCCCGTTAACTACTCGTCTATCAATTACGGCGCGATCGGGAGTGTTAGCTACTTCTTCAACCGCTACGTGGGTGGGCAGATTGAATATGCGAATCACCCGGACGGCAACAATGACGGAGCGTCTACCGGACAGTTGGGTATGATCTTCCGCTATCCGACTGCTGAGATCACGCCCTTCGTTCACGGGGACGCTGGTTTCGTCAGGCTGGGTGGTCCGTACCATCAGCCGTACACATACGGTCCGGCATTGACCGTGGGTGGCGGTTTGGATTACGCGCTTCCGTTCCTGGGTGGTCACCTGGGACTGCGGCTGTTCCAGGCGGACTATGAGTACTTTCATGCCAACTTCGGGCCTCAGCCTCCGTATCCTACGGGCGGCCGGGCGAACCTGAAGGTGGCGCGCCTGAGCACCGGCCTCGTCTATCACATGGGCAGCATCCTTCCGCCGCCTCCTGTGACCTACAGCTGCACCGCGGCTCCTTCGCCGGCGTTTCCCGGCGACCCGATCACGGTCACCGGCACGGCGACGAATCTGAACCCGAAGAAAACAGCAACCTATAGCTGGACGGGTGGCGAGGGCGTCAAGGTAACCGGCGACAACACCACCGGCAACGTTGATACCACTGGCTTGAACCCCGGCAACTACACCGTGACCGGCCACGTGTCCGAAGGACAGAAGGTGGGTCAGTTCGCGGATTGCACGGCGAACTTCACCATCAAGCAGTACGATCCTCCGACGGTCAGCTGCTCGGCTAATCCGACCACGGTTCAGCCCGGCGGTACAGCAACCATTACGGCTTCGGGTGTAAGCCCGCAGAACCGGCCACTCACTTACACGTTCAGCGCGTCCTCCGGTCAGATCAGCGGCAGCGGCAATACCGCCACGCTGAGCACAACCGGTGCGCCAGCGGGCACGATCACGGTTACCGGCACGGTACAGGACGACAAGGGTCAGACGGCTACTTGCACCGCGTCTGTCAATGTCGAAGCTCCTCCGCCACCGCCGGCACCGAAGACCAAGACGCTTTGCTCGATCAGCTTTGATCGTGACAAGCGCCGCCCGGCTCGCGTCGACAACGAGGCTAAGGCTTGCCTTGATGACGTCGCACTGAACCTGCAACAACAAACGGATGCCACCGCTGTACTGGTTGGCGAAGCAGCTTCCGACGAAAAGGGCGCTGACAAGCTGGCTGCACAACGGGCAGTCAATACGAAGGACTACCTGGTGACGGAGAAGGGCATTGACGCTTCCCGGATCTCGGTACGCACCGGAACACAGGGCAACAAGGAAGTCGAAGATTACCTTGTACCTGCCGGCGCAACCTTCGATAGCGACGTACCAGGCACCACCGCAGTGGACGAGAGCACAGTGAAGGTTCAATCCAGAACCGCACCGGCTCGCGGCCATCGGAAGAAAGCAGCGGCTCCTCCAGCGCAGTAAGCACTAAGGCAGCCAAAACTGAAAAGGGTGACCAGTTAGTAATGGTCACCCTTTTCATTGTGCTTGACCGTGCCGGTCTTACGGGCGCACGGTGGAATGCGGACAATCCCTCAAAAAACTTGTCCGCATTTCAGGCATCTAAACAAAGGCCATGACTTCATACATCGGGCGTATTCTCTCCTCCTCCCTTGTTCTGCTCGCTCTCTCTCCCAGCCAACCAGCTATGGCGCAGTCTGCTTCCTGGGTTCCAGTCGGACCCGACGGAGGAGACGCGCGCAGTTTCGCCGCCGACCCTAGCAACGATAAGCATCTCTATCTGGGCACCACCAACAGTTGGGTTTACCAGACGGAAGATGGCGGCGCGAGTTGGCATAGGCTGGCCAAGCTGGCCAAGACCGACGACCTGATTCTGGACAACGTCGTGGTCGATCAATCCGATTCCAAGACGCTGCTGGTCGGGGCCTGGATCGTGGATCATCCCGGCGGCGGCCTCTTTATCAGCCACGACGCGGGCAAGACATGGACCACCGTCGATGCCATGAAGGATCAATCCATCCGCGCGCTCACCCAGGCGCCCTCCGATCCAAAGATACTGATCGCAGGCACACTCAAGGGTGTCTACCGCAGTGAAGACGGCGGTGTTCATTGGAACCAGATCTCGCCGGTAGGCAGCATGGACATTCATGAAGTGGAGTCCATTGCCATTGATCCCAAGGATCCGCGCACGGTGTATGCGGGCACCTGGCACCTGCCGTGGAAGACGACAGACGGCGGCGCCAACTGGCACAACATCAAGCAGGGTCTGATCGAGGACTCGGATGTGTTTTCGATCATTATTGATCCCACGGAACCAAGCGTGGTCTACACCAGTGCCTGTTCTGGAATTTACCGCAGCAATAGCGGCGGTGAACTCTATAAGAAGATCCAGGGCATTCCCATGACTGCGCGCCGGACCCGGGTTTTGATGTTGGATCCAACCAACCACAACACGGTGTACGCGGGGACGACGGAAGGCCTGTATAAAACCACCGACGGCGGTGCGACGTTCAAACGCATGACCGCGCCGGAGGTGATCATCAACGACGTCTACGTGGATCCGAAGAACCCACAGCACGTGATGTTGGCGACTGACCGCGGTGGAGTGCTGGAGAGTGAGGATGCGGCGACGACCTTTAAGGCGTCCAACGCCGGCTTCTCGCAGCGCCAGGTGTCCAGCCTGCTGGTGGATGCGAAATCGCCGCAAACCGTTTTTGCCGGGGTGGTGAACGATAAGACTTACGGCGGGGTCTTCGTTTCCCACGACGATGGCGCCACCTGGAACCAGCAGAGCAATGGGCTGGAAGGACGGGATGTTTTTAGCCTGTCGCAGGCTACGGATGGCACGATCCTGGCCGGGACCAATTCCGGCGTCTTCCATTGGAATGGTACGAACTGGCAGCCAGTAGGCAAGATCGTCAAGAGCGAGCAGAAGACGTCTTACGTGGTTCGCAAGGGCAAGCGCACCAAGGTGGAAACCACGGTGATGGTGCCCGGCGGCCTGATCGAGGGCAGAGTGAGCCAGGTCGATGCCTCCGGGAGCGCCTGGTACGCAGCGACTGTGAATGGGGTCTACGCCAGCAAGGACCAGGGCGCCACCTGGGAAGGCGGCCCGGTGCTGGGGAAGGCGGAGTACCGTGCGGTGGCTTCGGATGGACTGATGGTCGTGGCGGCGCAGCGGACCGCCCTGGCGTGGTCGCAGGACGAAGGCAAGACCTGGCAGCCACTCACCATGCCGCAGAAGCTGACCTGGGTGCAGGCGGTAGCGATCGCCGGCAACGGCAGCGTGTGGCTGGGTGGGCGTGAGGGTGTTTTCTACAGTGAGGACCATGGTCAGAACTGGACCGAAATGACGACGCTCCCCATCTCTGATATCAGCGGACTGGCGTACGATCCGGAGCTCAAACGGGTCGTCATCACCTCCTGGTCTTCCAGTTGGGTGCTAGCGGTTAACGCGGCGGACCGGACTTTCAAGTTCTGGGATCCAGGCTGGAAGGTAAGGCACGTGCAATCAGCGGGCGGACGCCTGCTGGCGGCAACGCCCTACAACGGAGTCGTTACGGAGCCAAATACGCCGGCGAAGACGGCTGTTGCCTTCAACCCGTAATAGTTGAGGCATGATTCGCCTGCGCAGTTTTCAAACGCGGGACCTGGCCGGGCTGCATCGGCTTGATCAGGTCTGTTTTCCGCGGGAGATTGCGTACTCCAAGGTCGAACTGAAGTACTTCCTGATCCATCCCAAGTGCTCCTGCTGGATCGCCGAGCAGCCCGACGATAAGTTGGCGGGCTTCGTCATTCTTGAACGCGCCAACCGCCATGGGCGCCCCGCCGGTCACATTGTCACCCTGGATATCGATCCGGGGGAGCGGCGCCGCGGGTTGGGCACCCTGCTGATGCAAACTGCGGAAGAGCAGATGAGGCAGGAGGGTGCAGGGGTGTTGAGCCTGGAAGTGGCGGAGAATAATCCTGCCGCGCAGCAGTTTTATCGCAGCCTGGGTTTTGTGATTCGGGGGCGGATTGCGAAATACTATGGGGGGAAGGTTGATGCTGAGGTTATGGAGAAGGTGATCGAACCGGTATAGCAGGGGGGAGATTTTTTCTGCTGCTTAATCGTGCCGTCGCGTCCATCGCTGGTGCCCGGGTTTAGCCGCGTATTCAGGCTCGCTCCGCGGCACCTGCAAAAGAAATGTTCTAGTGCAGAAGGTACTTCCAGCAAAGAGCGCCGAGGACTACGAGCACTAACTGGAAGCTAAGGGCGAAGACAACGCCCCGCGCGCATCCCAATTTGTCTTCGTAATAAGGGTGCTCCGGATTATCAGAACAGACGTCAGCGACATTGATGGAAACGATGGATGCCTCCCGGCGCACAATGCGCAACTCCGGCCTCATCGATCGCTCCGCTGCTAAATTTGGAAATGCTTGGATGCCCATGTAGGTTCCCCTTTCACGATTCTGAATATAGCCCGAAGAGGAGCCGGTGTCTCAGCTACTATGTACAACTTTGGTTGGGTAATGGGGGTCCTATGTCCTTAACGGTACCAAGAGTGTTCCGAATTGGGGATATTTTGGGACCGCGGCGGCTCGCTTTTAGCCACAACCATTACCCAGGTAAGCGCAGAGCTGAGAGACGGAGTAGACAAAAGATTGGTTTTGGGAAAGAAGGCCAGGGGCTGAAGGTGACTGCGTGAAAACGGATCGCTTCGGAAGTGACTCCCGCCGGGTTGAAACTCGCGCACTCTGCGGAAACCAGAGTTCACCCGCAGCCTTTGAAAGCCCGTTCCCTTATGCGCCCGGTTGCAGGGTGAGGACGGAAATTTCGGGGGGGCAGCGGAAGCGGAAAGGCAGGTTGACCGCGCCAATCCCTCGATTGACGTAGAGCTGCATTCCATCGCCCAGCTGGAAATGGCCCTCCACATATCTGGTCCCCATTTTAGGGAGAAGGAGCGGGGGCAGATACGGGAGACGAACCTGGCCTCCGTGAGTATGTCCGGAAAGCATCAGGGCAATCTGCCGTCCAACCGCATGGTCGGCGAAATCGGGTTCGTGGACCAGCAGGATAAGAGGTTCCTGGTCCAGATTCCGGCCGGCGGGAAGAGTAGCGGTGAGATTGGGCCGCCCTTCCAGAGCATCCTGGGTACCAGCCAGCCACAGGCGCCGGCCGTCGCGCTCGAGGGCCACAGAACTGTTTGCCAGCACGGGAATGCCGTGGGTCAGAAGGGCATCCGTGACGGCGTGGGCGCCGACCAGGTGGTCATGATTGCCCAGGATCGCATAGCGCAGCGGGCAATGGATCCGGCTAAGAATCTCGGCGCAGTGATAGCCCATGCGCATAGAGAAGTGCCGCGGCAGGGGCCCGGAGCTAACGAAGTCTCCGGTCAGTAGGACGAGGTCGGGCGCCGCCTCGTTCACCCGGCGGACGATGGCCTCCAGAAAAGTCGCTTCGGTGTATTCCTTGAAATGAAAATCGCTGATCTGCACGATCTTGAAGCCCGCGAAGGGTTCAGGCAGGCGGGGAAGGCTGATCGTGCGGTAGACGATATCGATTTCGTGACGAGAGATTTCGCCGGCGTAGAAAGCCATGGCTGCGGTAGAGCCAGCGGCCAAATAGAGAAAATTTCTGCGGGTAAAGACCGTCTTCCCGAGGGACGCCGGAGGGGCGGGTAGGGCAACCAGGGTGGGTTCCATCAGGGGCACCGTTCAAGTCTACGGTGTGGCTGCCGTTTTTGACCGACGTGAGGGGGTGGCCGGTACCTAAATGGGAACAAGACTACCCGATAAAGATACTCCGCAAAGCGGGGTAAATCCGCCGGTAGCGGATGTAAGCTTCCTGCATCACTCGAGATCCCTCCCGGTCAGGGGGCGTGCGTTTGGCCACGTGCACCACTTTGTCGCAGGCCGCATCGACGGAAGCCCAGACCCCGGCGCCCACCCCGGCTAGAAGGGCGGCGCCATAAGCGGCGCCTTCCTCGGCCTGCACGGTTTCTACCGTCTGGCCGTAGACATCCGCCTGGATCTGGCGCCACAGTTGAGAGCGGGCGCCCCCTCCGCCCAGGCGAATAGCCCGTACCGGAATGCCCAACTCCTTAAATATGGACAGGGTGTCTTTGAGGCTGAAGGCAACGCCCTCCATAATCGCCCGCACGATATTGGCGCGGGTGTGGTCGGCGGCCAGGCCTACCAGGGCAGCGTGGGCGTCGGGGTCCAGGTGCGGAGTACGCTCGCCCATAAGGTAGGGGGCCCAGAGAACTCCCCCGGCGCCGGGAGGAACCTGGGCGGCTTCGGCGCTTAGCTGATCGTAGGGATCGGGTTGGTGCGCGCCGGGACGGCCGGCGGCGACGCCGAAGTTGTCACGAAACCAGCGCAGCGAGAGCCCGGCCGCCTGGGTTACTCCCATGACATGCCAGCGGCCGGGAATGGCGTGGCAGAAAGTGTGCAGCCGTCCCAGGGGGTCGGTGACCGGGGCATCGGAGGCCGCGAAGACGACCCCGGAGGTACCGATGGTGGCGCTCACATCCCCGGGACGGACGATGCCCATGCCGGTGGCGCCCCCAGCCTGATCGCCTGCACCGGCAACCACGGGTGTGCCGGCCTTCAGACCGGTAGTGGCGGCAGCGGCATCCGTTACCTGGCCTACGACTACCTGTGATTCATAGAGAGCAGGGAGGCAGTCGGGGCTGAGACCGACCGCATCCAGCATGGCGTCGGACCAGCGACGGTGGGCCACGTCGAGCAGCAAAGTCCCGGAGGCGTCGGCCACATCGATGGCCCGCACGCCGGTGAGACACAGGCGGACATAATCCTTGGGCAACAGGAAGCTGTGAAATCTGCGCCAGATGCTGGGTTCGTTGGTCCGCACCCACATGAGCTTGGTGAGAGTGAAGTTGGTAAGCGCGGGATTGGAGGTGAGCTCCACCAGGCGCCGCGGGCCGATGGTCTCGTTGAGTTGGCGGCACTCCGCCGCGGTGCGCTGATCGCACCAAATGAGCGCGGGGCGCAGAACTTCATCGTTCCGATCGAGGAGCACAGCACCGTGCATCTGGCCGCTAAGACCGATGCAGGCGATCTCAGAGGCGGGGATGCCACTGTCCCGCAACAGCTTGCGGACAGCGGCCTGACAGGCCTTCCACCAGTCGTGGGGATCCTGCTCCGCCCAACCGCTGCGCGGCGAAGCGAAGGGTTGGTGTTCGTGGATGGCAGAAGCGACGACCGCGCCTGTTTCGTCGATGAGCAGGGCGCGCGTCCCTCCCGTGCCGACATCGATGCCTAGCAGCTTGATGGCTCTATCCCCCCGGTCACTTAGTGTAGCTCAGGGCCTGTGACACAGACCCTGAGCTGGATGGATACCCCTCAGAACTGGTTCCACAAGAACTGGTTGTAGACATCGTGATGGAACTGGATTTCGGGAACCTTGATCAGGCTTCCGAGCAGCCGTGGACAGCGGTCCGCCGAGGCTTCCTTGAGGTCGGCGTAGCGGGCTTTCACGTCCTCTCCGAGTAGGGTACTGGTCCATTTCGATTTGCGAAAATCCTCGATTGCGGTGTAGACGTTGTCCGGCAGGTAACGCTTGGCCTGGCGCAGGTCCTTGATCTTGGAGATCTCGCCTTCGATGCCGGTGCGGAAGATGGAATACAGAGCCATGTAAGGATTGGCATCGGGACCGACCGACCGCACTTCCACCCGGGAGCTTTTTTCGTTGCCCAGGGGGACACGCACCATGGATCCGCGGTCGATGGGGGAGGCCTTGATCTGGTTGGGCGCTTCGAAGTGCGGATCGAGGCGGCGGTAAGCGTTCACACTGGCGTTCAGCAGCAGGCAAATATCATTCGCGCTGGAGAGGATGCGATCGATGAATGACCATGCCAGCGGGCTGATCTTCTCTTCTCCCGCGGGATCCCAAAAAAGGTTCTTGCCCTCTTTGCTGATGGAGACGTTGGTGTGCATGCCGTTGCCGTTGACTCCGATCACCGGCTTGGGCAGAAAGGAGACGGAGGCGCCCATGCGGGTCGCTACCTGGCGGCAGATGAGCTTGTAGAGCTGAATCTGATCGGCGGCGGCTACCACCTCACCGTAGCTGTAGTTGATCTCGAACTGCGAAGGCGCGACTTCGGGATGGTCCTTCTCATTCTCGAAGCCCATAGCCCGCTGTACCTCGGCCGCAGTGTCGATAAAGGTGCGCAAGGGGTCGCCGGGAAGGGAATGATAATAACCGCCGGTATTGACGTACTCGAATTTGCCCGTCTCGGCGTAGCGCCGCTCGGCGTCGACACCGGCAAAGAGAAAGCCTTCGATTTCGTTGGCGGCATTGAGGGTGTAGCCGTTCTTTTCGTTCTGCTCCTGGGCAAAGGTTTTGAGCACGCTGCGAATATCGGCGGGATAGACTGCTCCACTCTTGTCGATGACTTCGCCGAAGACCAACACTTTGCCGGCTCCGAAGAAATCGGCGGGGGCCCAGTAGAAGGCGCTCCAGTCAATTCCCAAGCGCAGGTCGCTCTCCCGCTGGGCGGAAAATCCGCGGATCGAGGAGCCGTCAAAGGTGAGGTTGTCCCAGCTCTTGACCAGGAATTTCTTGTCGTAGTCGAGCATGTGCAGGCGGCCTTCGAGGTCGCTGAAGAGAACGGTGACGGCCTTGATGCCCTTTTCGTCGGTGAGGTATTTCAGCCGTTCTTCCTGAATCTGGTGCTGGGGCACACGATTCTTCCGCTGCTCTTTCGCTTTCACATTCAACGCTTCGAGTTCGTCATAAGGGAGCGTGAGAAAACTGCGCAATTCGTTCGACATGGATCTCCTTCAGAGTGGATATAGCCGCACAAGAGTCACAGGGCAGACCAAAATCAGAATATCGTGTGGCCCGCCAGGCAACCAAGCGCAGGGGCTACGCCCCGGAGATCCCTTGGCTCTATGGTAGGATTTGCCCATGCCGGCCGTGGAGAAGATCAGCATCGCTTTGCCTCCGGAGATGGCGGCCAACGTCCGCAAAGCCGTCGAGACGGGTGAATATGCCTCCTACAGCGAGGTGGTGCGCGATGCGTTGCACGAGTGGATGCTGAAGCGCGACCTGAGGCAGCACGGCCTGGATGAACTGCGCAAATTGTGGCGGCAGGCGCAGGAGGACAAGAGTCCAGGGGCTCCGGTGGATGAAATTCTGGACCGCCTGGAACGTAAGTACCAGGCTCTGGCGGAGCCGCCAGATAGTGCGCATAGAAGTCTCCAGTCTGGTTGAAGGTGACCTCGACGCAATCGCCGATTACATAGCGCAAGACAATCCCAGGCGGGCCCTGAGCTTCCTCCGGGAAATACGCGAGCAAATCCTGGCCCTCGGGCACCGCCCTTTGCGCTTCCGGTTACGGACCGAGTTGGAAGAAGATGCGCGCGTGGCTCTTGTAGGACGCTACGGGATTCTATTCCGTATCCGCGAAGATGCCGTGAGGGTAGAGCGCGTGGTTTATGTCGCCCACGACCTTCTGGCTCTGTTTCCAGAGGACGAATAAACGCTCGCCGACGAAAGATAACCAGACCGATGTACCATTGCTAGTCGTATGCTGGTAATCCCACCGCTGTCATCACAAAGGAGCCACTCCCATGGCAACATCGCCAAGTAGCTTATTAGGGAAAAGTACTGGGTTCCCCGTAGGATGGGCCATTTTGTTGATTGTTGTCGGGTTCTTTGCCTTGGCGTTGCCCTTCGAGGCGGGCATCGCGATTGCCATCGTGGTCGCCATACTGGTCATCGTGGCCGGCATCGCTCATTTGGCGGGTACCTTTGCGGCGCGCACCACCGGAGGATTTTTCTGGCGACTGCTGGTCGGCTGCGCTTATCTGATTGCAGGGGTCTACCTGCTGATAAACCCCAAGTTGAGCCTGGTTTCTCTCACCCTGGCGTTAGCGGTCCTATTCTTCGTGGAAGGCATCTTTCATATCGTGACGTATTTTCAAGTGCGGAGCGCTCCGGGTTCGGGATGGCTTCTGTTTGACGGTATCGTCACCCTGATCCTGGCGGTCATGATCTGGCGAAGCTGGCCGGCGAGTGCGGTGTGGGCGCTGGGCACGATCGTCGGTATTAACCTTTTGATGAGCGGCTTCACCCGGCTGATGTACTCCCGGGCAGTGCGCGCCAATCCCTAGCAGCTTTGACTTATGGGACCAACCATGACACTCACGGACACAGAGAAGGCCGCTGCTGCGCGCAAGAGCCTGGAATACGTCAAGGACGGAATGGTGGTCGGGCTGGGCACCGGCTCAACCGCAACCTTTGCCATCCACTTTCTTGGGGAACTGGTCCGCGACGGACTGAAGATTCGCGGGATCCCGACTTCGCGAGCGAGTGGCGAGCTGGCGCGCTCGTTGAGGATTCCGCTCACCAGCTTCGATGAAGTTGCCTATACCGATGTGACCATTGACGGCGCCGACGAGGTTGCTCCCGGGCTGGCGCTGATCAAAGGGGGCGGGGGCGCGCTGCTGCACGAGAAAATCGTTGCTGCTTCTTCGCGGCGGCTGGTGATCGTGGCCGATGAACACAAAATCGTCGAGCGGCTGGGCCGCTTCCCGCTTCCGGTGGAGGTGATCCCGTTTGCGGCGTCCCCGGTCAAGAAGAAGCTGGAGGAGATAGGGGCGCACCCGGTGCTGCGTTCCGGCCACGACGGCTCACCCTATGTCACCGACGAAGGCAACTTCATTTTGGACTGCCACTATGGAGAGATCCTGGATCCGGCTGCGGTGGGCCATACCATCAAGAGCATGACGGGCGTGGTCGAGCATGGGCTGTTTCTTGGCTTGGCTTCGGTAGCGATCATCGCGGGTCCTTCCGGAGCACGGGTTATCACTGGTTAGGGAACCAGAGCGCCCTGGGCTATGGCGGGGTGGAAATGCGTACGGTGTCGTGGAAACGCTTCATGTCGATGCCGGCCATTCTGCCTCCCGGGTCATAGACAAAAATATCGGCGAACTTCGCGTCCCAGATAATTTCTTCGGCGCGGTACGACGACCGGGCATTGACGACCTGGGAAAAGGTCTCGTCCATCCCCGTGAGCAAAATCAGAAACTCTGCGCCACTGGCGCACAATTCATCCGGCGTAACTCCGTATAGCGGGCTTTCTTTGTCGATGATATGCACGACGGTCCAGGAGAGAGGAAAGAAGACCACGCTCTCCCTTTCCAGATTCAGCGGGTAGTAGCGGCGCACCGCGGCTCCGCTGGCATTGGTCTCAAAGCGCGACACCAGAAGACGGCATTGCAGGTCGATGATCTGGTTGTTGCGGGAGTTAATGATGCGGAATTCGAAAGCGCGAAGGTTACCAATCCACGACATCACCGCATTCTTACTGAAGAGAATGTCGGCGACCGGACGGGAGAAGCGCGCGAAAACCAGTCCGGTAACCACGGCCAAACCCAACAGACTGACCACCGACTCCAGCGCGACCAGAATATTGGTTGGCACCCCCACAGGCACGATGGTTCCGTAGCCTATGGTCGCCGAGGTATGAATGCTGAAGAAGAAGGCCTTCAGGAAGGGAGAAGAAATACCGATGTTGAGAGTGCTGACCAGGCCGCTCGGTCCGCAAGCATCGTAGAGCAAAGCGAAAAAGCCATTGAGCGTAAGGTAGGCGACGGCAACGAAGAGAAAGAAGCGGCTCCAGGTGGTGCTGACCAGGTTGGAGTAGGCCAGAAACGAACGCAACCCCCGGCCTCGTCTTTCCACGTTGAAGCTGCCGTCCCGATTGATCAGGCGAAGCTCACGCTGTGACGATAAGACTCTACCGAACCCCAGGTCGCTGGAGGGATCGTCGGGAGCCTTGGCGAGTTTTTCTTTCAGCTCTTGCTCAGCCACCAGATTATTCTCAGAGCGCTAATTTTCGGTGGAGCAGCGCCAGCGTCATATTCAGACAAAGCGCCGCCAGCTCTGGATCGTAGCGGTAGCCCTCGTCGCGCATGAAGGCGTGCGCGCCGTTGACTTCGAGCCATTGAAAATTGGCGCCCACTTCCTCCAGCCGGGCCTTGATGAGATTGCGGCCCGCGAGCGGAACATGCGGATCCTGCCGCCCCCAGATGTGCAGCAGCTCACCTTTTATATCCCTTGCGCGCATTAACGAATCATCCTGTTTGCCCAGACCCAGGCTGTGACTGTGAATATCGGTGGCGTAGAAACATACGGTGGCCAGTACATCAGGGTTCATGGCCGCACGAAAAGCGAGATGGCCTCCCAGGCAGATGCCGATGGCGCCCAGGCGGCCGGTGCAATCATCCAGGGCTTTGAGATGATCGAGCAGTGCGCGCGCATCGCTGTCGTAGGATGAAAGGGGCTTGGCGTATTTGTCGGCATTGCCTTTGTCGGAACCGGCCTGATCGTAGGCCAGCACGGTTCCTCGCGGCTCCAGCTCGTGATACACCTCAGGCACAGCGACGATGTAGCCATGACCAGCGATGAAGGCGGCAAAGCGGCGGATGGGACCGGTGGCCTGGAAGATTTCGGAAAAGAGCACGACGGCGGGATACTTGCCCTCGGCCGCAGGGCGAAACATATGGGTCCGCATGAGACCGGTCGGCGTGGCGAGATCGACGGCTACTTCTTCTTTAAGGATCATGGCGCTCCCAGATTACCTGATAATTTCCAGGCGGCGAGGCGGTTTCGCAATGGATTTGAACCATAGCGACAGGCCTTTTCGTGGTTTTCTCTCAAGGAAAACCACACCTCGCGGTCCTTTATTACGACGCAATGATTGTGAAACTGCCTTAGGGGTTAGTCGATGGTGATTGGCTGGTTACCGGGAGAAGGGGAGAGTGGAGGGCCATCGTCGGCCTGGGGGCGGATTGAAGCGGCGCAACGCTCGGCGCGGCTGCCCTGTCTGCTGGTGCCGCAGCCGGCCCATGCCGTGCTCGCGGGAGAAATTGCCGCCGCGCTGGTAGCCGCGAGTTTCGGTGAGTTGCCGCCGGAAATCGTGCGCGCCATTCAAATGCACGATACGGGTTGGGCTGCGAGCGATGCACAACAGATTCAGCGCCTGCGCTCGGGCGGTCCGCAAGCTGCCAAGGCAATTCCAGTTTCGTTCTTGGCCATCCCGCCCGGGGAAGCTGCCGAGGCCTGGACCACCTCGATCGATACCATCGAAGGCTGGTCGGAGATAGGAGCCATCATCGTTAGCCGCCATTTCAGCCTGCTGGCCGAGCATGATCAGGCCCACCACCAACGCTTTCTGCAGACGGAGAGGCTGCGTCAACGAAAGCTCGAAAGCAGCTCGATGGCCAGGAGCGAAGATCTGGAGCGATGGACGGCAGCGCTGGGCTTTTGCGACCTGGTGTCGCTCTACCTGGTGAGCGGGCTCAGCAGCCCGGTGGAGTTCCCGCTCGCCCATCCATCCTCACCCCAGGCCCAGACGGCGCTCCGGGTGAAGATGCAACTGGAAGGACGAACACTTCGCTTTACCCCGGAGACCCTGCGTGCCGGCTGTACGCTCTCCATCCAGGCGCTCAAGCATCCGGTGCCGGCGCAAGGCGCGCGTGCCGAGACACTCACTTGGGAGGTGCAGTGAATGAACGTGGTAAACCATAGGGCCGAAACCTTCGATGCCATTGTGATCGGCGCGGGGGTTTCCGGTCTGGCAGCCGCCCGGACGTTGGCGGAGGCGGGACGGCGTGTGGCTCTGATCGAAGCCCGGGAACGGGTGGGGGGACGGATTCATACCGTTCAGGCCATCCAGGGCGATCTGCCGGTGGAGCTAGGGGCGGAGTTTATTCATGGTCTGCCGGAGGAGCTGATCGATTTGGTGGACGAGGCGGGGCTCACCCGTTTCGAGCTGGATGGCGATAGCCGATGTGTCAACCCGGGACGTGGCGCCGGCCGGCTGGAACCCTGCGGGGACCAGCATGAAGTGCACCAGCTGTTTGAAGAGCTCGGCCAAGTGCAGCTTTCCCCGGATTCACGCGACCTCAGTTTCAGTGAATTCGTGGGCCAACGGAAACTTGGACCAGAGGCTGCGATGCGGGCGACGAATTATGTGGAAGGTTTCAATGCGGCCGATGCGGACCGCATCAGCGTTCGCGCGTTGGCCAAGCAGCAGGCGGCGGAGGACGCAATCTCGGCTGACCGTTTGTTCCGCGTGGTCGAAGGGTATGAGCGCGTTCCCCAGTATCTCTTGCGCAGATTCCGCGATGCCGGGGGTGAGTTGCTGCGGTCTACGGTGGTGCGCTCCATAGACTGGGAGCGGGGTCAGGTCGAAGTGGCGACAGATACGGGCCGCGTCTTGCTGGCCAAAGCGGCGATCCTGACCTTGCCTTTGGGGGTTCTGCAGGCGCGCAAGGTCACGTTCTCGCCCCAGCCGGTGGAGATTCTCAAGGCGGCCGACAGCCTGGTTATGGGACTGGCTGCGCGCGTGGTGTACGAATTCGACAGTAGCTTCTGGAAGGAGTTTGCCTCGTTGAAGGGGGTGAGCTTCATGTTCGCCCCTGAGGCCACTCCTCCGACCTGGTGGACGACCAATCCCAGGCCAGGCACAACCTTGACTGGCTGGCTAGCCGGCCGTAAAGCCAAGAGATTGGAGATGGATCTGCTGCCCGATACGGGGCTGGAAACGCTCTCAGCCATGCTGGGCAGCACGCTGCACGAGGTGCGGAAACACCTGCTGCGCTGGCATATGCATGATTGGCAGATCGATCCCCATAGCCTGGGAGCCTACACCTACGTTCCCCGAGGGGCCATCGATGCCTCCGACCAGCTCTCGCAGCCGGTGGAGCAGACGCTCTTCTTTGCCGGCGAGCATACCGACACCAGCGGTCACTGGGGTACGGTGCATGGAGCGCTGCGCTCCGGATATCGCGCCGCGCGGCAGCTACTTGCCTAACCTTGAATCTCCGCGGATAAGAAACGGATCATTGCAGCTTTTCTCTCAGGAAAGGCTGCAATGGCCGGTGTGGAAGGGATAGAGCAGCGAGCAGCGAGCGACGGTTAGACCAGGTCCCCGACCTTATCGGCAATGTTGCCGGCGGCGGAGCTGACGTTGTTGGCGACCGAACTAAGATGGGATGCTACGTCTCCAGCCACGCCTTTCGTCTTCTTATAGACACGAGTGGCGTGTTTGCTGAGATCGCCGGTTGTGTCCTGGATGTAATCGCTCGCATCCTGCAGGTTACGCTTCAGTTGCTTACGGGTTTTTTCCCCGGTCTGCGGAGCATAAATGAGAGCCGCAGCTGCGCCGGCAGCTACCCCCAGAGAAAAAACTGCCCAGTAACGGACTACGCTCATGACCAACCACCTTTCACGAATAGCAAGTAAGTCATCCATTTGGAGTGCATTAAGACCGGATAGGTTGCAGGGGATCGTTGGTGAGGCTGCGTGGTTTTTGCCTTGCAGCGACGAGAAGAGGTAATCACATAGCGCGTATTTGCTATTGATTTTTGGAGAAAAAATCCTTAAAATGAGAACTTTGACATGTCCAGCGGACTTGTGTTGGTGAACTTCCAACGCCGCTGGGTGATGCTTGTTGCTCATCTCCCTAGAGGATAACGGATCAAATGGCAAAACGTCGTGGTAATCCAAACTGGGGTAAGCCGGAGCCGATAGGCCCGGTGGTCCCGACTGTCACTTCTTTCGAACAAGTGGTTAAAGAGTTTAAACTGACCCCCGATCAGTATGTACGTTCGACACGGTTGCGCGAATGGGCCCGGCGCAACAAGAATTCGAAGTATATCCCGGAGGCGCTGCTCGAGGCTTGGGGTTTTGAAATCGAATCCACGTTGTAAACGAGTAGCAGGTCCGAAGCAAAGAAACGCCGCCAAGAGCGGCGTTTTTTGCGTCTGCTGGCAGTGAACTGGCATCGGAAGGGTACCAGGCGGAGAATAGAGCTATGCAGGCAAAAATACCGTTTACCGATGTACCCGGGGCCCTGGAGGAATTCAAAGCAGGCCGCATGATCGTCGTGGTGGACGACGAGGACCGTGAGAACGAGGGAGACCTGACGCTGGCGGCGGAATTTGTCACTCCGGAAGCGATCAATTTCATGGCTCGGTATGGGCGCGGGCTCATCTGCCTCAGCTTAACTGAAGAGCGGGCCGACTACCTCAGGTTGGGTCCTATGTCGCAGCAGAATTCCTCCCGTTTCGGCACCGCTTTTACGGAAACGATCGAGGCCCGGGAGGGCGTGACCACCGGCATATCCGCGTACGATCGGGCGCATACCATCCAGGTAGCGATCAATCCGCGTATGACGGCGGCGGATCTGGCGCGGCCGGGGCATGTTTTTCCTCTGCGCGCCCGGCGTGGAGGGGTGCTGGTACGAGCCGGCCAGACGGAGGCTTCCGTCGACCTGGCGCGTATGGCGGGGCTGATTCCGGCCGGAGTGATCTGCGAGATCATGAACGATGACGGCACCATGGCGCGGGTGCCGGACCTGGTTGAATTTTGCAACCAGCATGGGTTGAAGATGCTGACGGTGGCGGAGTTAATCCGCTTCCGGCTACAGAATGAACGGTATATCTTCCGGGTGGCGGAATCGATTTTGCCCACCCGGTTCGGCGACTTCCGCTTGATCGCCTATGAGAGCGAGGTCGATGGGGGAGAGAGCCACCTGGCCCTGGTTCGCGGCGATGTGAGCTCGGAGCACAACCAGGAACCGGTCCTGGTACGGGTGCACTCCCATTGCCTGGCGGGCGATGTCTTCGGCACTACGTTATGCGATTGCCATCAGGTGGTGCAACGATCGCTGGAGATGATCGCGGAGGCCGGACGGGGGGCGCTGGTTTATCTGCACAATTCAAGTAAAGGTTTCGATATCGACCGCAATGTGCTGCCCCACCGGTTGTTTCTGCACCGTAGCGGCGAGCACGGGGAGGACCGGCATCAACGGATTTTGCGCCAGGTCGGACTGGGGGGGCAGATCCTTTCCGATCTGAATATCCGAAAGATTCGGTTGTTATCTAACACCCCGACGCATGTGCCCGCGTTGCAGGGGTTTGATCTGGAGATTGTCGATCAGATTGGGCTGGCCATTAAGGCTCCGCGTTAGGGCTTCGTTTCTTCCCCACCAAACCTCAAGCCACGGGTTCGAGAACCGGCAACGGAAATCCGCGGCGAGCCAGATCGTTTTGCAGCTGTTCTACATTCTGAAAAAGAGCGGCGTGGAGCCCGACGGCCTCGGCGCCGACGATGTTCTTTTCCAGGTTGTCGATGAACAGGGCCTGATCCGGTGAGACGCGTAACTTCTTTATCGTATGCAGATAGATGGCGGGATCGGGTTTGACGACGCCTAGCTCACAGGACCAGGTGAGGTGGTCGAACTGGCTGAGCCAAGAGAAGCGCGGGAGCATATAGCCCAGCACTCCATAGCCCATGTTTGACAGGATGCCCAGACGGAAGCCGGCCTGTTTGATCCTGGGGATCCAGGCCAGCATCGCCGGATTGAGGTCCATCCACATCAGGGCGTCCTGCTCCTCAAGCTGCTCGATCTGCCTCGCGGTGAAGCTCGTCCCGGTATCGCGGGCAACGGTCTGCCAATACGTCTGGCCGTTCAAAATGTCGGCATCGTAATCCAGACGGTGGGCCCAATAGGCCTTCTCGAACGCTTCTTCCTTCACCCCGGCGATGGCCAGCAGATTGCGATGCCTCTGAGGGTCAGGCGGCCCGCTCAGAACTTCACCATAGTCGAAGATCACGGCTTGCAGATCCATGCGCAAGAACTCCCTGAAATGAGATGCTACGGTTTATTACAACATGCTTGATGGAGAGAAGCCGGTGGGTTTCCCGTGGTCCAGGCGAACCCAGTGGGATATGGGGGAAACTGCCTGGGCGAGCGAACTGGCTCGATTGCGCGCAGCCGGCGCGCGGCTCTGGGACCTGACCGCCTCCAACCCGACGGTTTGCGGCTTTACCTACGATGCAGGATCTATTCTGGGGCCGCTCAACGACCGGGAAGCCCTGCGCTATGAGCCGAATCCCAGGGGCGTTCTCTCTGCGCGCGAGGCGGTCAGCCGCTATTTCCGGGACCACGGAGCCCGGGTCGACGCGGAGCAGATCTTTCTTACCTCCAGCACCAGCGAGGCCTACAGTTTCCTCTTCCGCCTGCTGTGCGACCCCGGGGATGAGGTGTTGATCGGCCAGCCGGGCTACCCATTGTTCGATTTCCTGGCCCAGTTGGATGACGTGCGGCTGGTCCCCTACGAGCTTTTCTACGATCATGGCTGGCATCTTGACCTCCAGGCCCTGAGCCGCCGGATCACCGCCCGTACCCGGGCGATTGCGATCGTCCACCCCAATAATCCTACCGGCCACTTCACCCGGGATAGGGAGCGGGCTGCGCTCGAAGGAGTGTGCCGGGAACACAGGCTGGCGCTGATTGTGGATGAGGTGTTTCTCGACTATGGACTCCCCGGACACGAGGCGGGGCAGAGCTTTGCCACCGGTAGCCACGTCGTGCCCACCTTCGTGCTTAGCGGGTTGAGCAAAGTGGCCGCGCTCCCCCAGATGAAGGCCGCCTGGATGGCGTGCTTCGCCGAGCCGGAGGCCCTGCAGCGCCTGGAGGTGATTTGCGACACCTTTCTCTCCATGAGCGCGCCCATCCAACACGCGCTCCCCGCGTGGCTAAGCGAGCGAGGGACGCCGCAAAAGCAAATCAGGAAGCGTCTGGAGCATAACCTGAGCACTCTGGACGCCATCCTGCTTCGCCAGACCCTGGTGAGCCGGCTGGACGTGGAGGCGGGTTGGTACGTTGTGCTCCGGGTTCCCGGGCTGCAGAGCGAAGAAGAAACAGCGCTCGAGCTCCTGCGGAAGCGAGCGGTGGTGGTACATCCCGGCGGATTCTTTGGTTTTTCAGGGCAGGGATGGCTGGTGGTGAGCCTGCTGGCGCCCGAAGGGGAGTTCGCTGCGGGCATGGAAGCGATCGTCACCCATTTCGCTCAACTGAATCTTTAGTAACCTTTAGGATTTTACAGCAATTTTAGGGCCGCCTGCGGAAAATATGTGCAAAAGGGAGGACTCAAGATCGTTACTAATACTTTCGTGTCATTCAACTAATGCTTTATTGAAACAGCGTACATTGCACATTTTAAAGCTAGTTAGGTGTACTAGTTTTTCCAGGTTCCGGCTGTTGTTGTGCTGTTTATGTTCACCTTTGCGCAAACCCTTGTGGGGAGTTAATGTGTCACATTCGGAATTTTGGCTGAAGGAATGGATTTGATTGTCTTTCCTCCCCGATCGTGGTCTCCGGCCCGTGTCCAGGAACAACATGGGTACTATCGGGGAGCACCAGCAGGCGCTCATGCAGCGAGCGCAGGATTTGCCGCCCATCGCCCCCAGGAAGATCGGTTCTGCCGATGGACCCGGCAAATAGAGTGTCGCCGGCTAGCAACAGATGGTGATCGGGGAAGAGGAGGCAGATACTTCCCGGAGTATGTCCTGGAGTGTGCAGCACCTGGGCGGGCAGGGTGGCGAGCCCGAGGGTCAGGCCATCCTCGGCACTGGCGTCCGGAGGTGCCACGTGAGGTGTGGGGATACCAAGCCAGCCGGCCTGCATCTCCATCATGCCCAGCAGCTCTAGATCCTGCTGGTTCATGATCACCGGCGCCCCGGTAGAATTTCGTAACAGAGCCGCTCCGCCTACGTGGTCGATATGAGCATGCGTGACGATGATCTGGCGCAGGGTCAGGCCGTGCTTCTGCAGCCGGGAGAGGATTTCGGGGATGTTATCCCCGGGATCGACGACGATTGCTTCGTGGGTAACCTCGTCGCCCAGAATGGTGCAATTACAGTGCAGCGGACCGACAGGAAAGGTCTCAAGGATCATTCCCTCATTCTAGGAGATTTACTTTAGGCACGGAGAACGCTGGTTACAATGCCGCCATGCGTATATCCGCGGCGGTAGGGGCGTTGCTGGGCTGGTTTGCATTGTTGCTGCAACTCTACTTGATCCTGGCCCAATCGCCTGCCGGCGCGCTGGCGATGGTGGGGACGGTGATTACCTACTTCAGCTTCTTCACCATCCTGACCAATTTCCTGGTGGCGCTGGTTTTCACCGCTACTGTTTTGAGTCCGGCAACCGGATGGGGGCAGTTTTTCTGCCGTCCGTCGGTGCAGGCCGGCACTGCGGCTTATATCGCTATTGTGGGCATCGTCTACCGCCTCTTGCTACGGCAACTATGGAATCCACAGGGCATGCAGTGGGTGGCCGACGCAATTTTGCACGATGTCATTCCGGTCGGGTATGTCCTCTACTGGCTGGTATTTGGGCCGCGGACGGGATTGCGCTGGAAGGATGCCGTGGCCTGGCTGGCTTACCCCGGCGTTTACCTGGTGTACGTGCTGGCGCGGGGCGCGGTCAGCGGGTTATATCCCTATCCTTTTATGGATGTGAAGGTGCTGGGTTACGGCGGCGTTATGGCCCATGCCGCAGTACTCCTGCTGGTTTTTCTGGGAATGGGCTTGCTGGTCGTGGCGGTGGGCCGCTGGACGCGAGGCCGCTCTCCCGCCTGATTTTTCGAGGAGCTACTTGGCGGGAGCCGCGGGCTTGGCTGGCGTGGTCTGGGTAGCTTTGATGCCTGAGAGCACGGAGCGCGGGCCGCTGGTGCGTTGGATCAGAACAGTGAGCCCGATGGAGGTGAACATAAAGATGATAGCCGCCCAAGTGGTCACCTTGGTCAGCAGGTTGGCCGCCCCGCGGGGTCCGAATGCAGTCTGTGAACCCTGACCGCCAAAGGCGCCGGCGAGATCAGCGCTCTTACCCTGCTGGAGCAGAACAACCCCAATCAGGACGAAGCAAACGATAACGTGAATGGTACCGACTAACCAGATCATGAAAACCTGAACCTCTATTCTTCTATTGGTGCGGAAGGGGGGACTTGAACCCCCATGCCTCTCGGCGCCACCCCCTCAAGATGGTGTGTCTGCCAATTTCACCACTTCCGCGCTCAAAACCCAACCGTAAGGACGGTGCTCACCATGAGGATAGGCGCAACAATCCGTCATGCTGATGTTATCGTGCCCGGCTACGTACTGCAACGGGCCACAAAGGTGCGGCTGACGCGTGACGAGAAGGGAGCTTTCGGCGTCTATAACGTTGGCATGAGTTTCCTTCGCAAGTCCCCGCTGCTCTGCTTACTTCTTCTGGCCCCGGCGCTCGATTCCCAGAACTCGAGCACCGCGCCGGCCACGACGCCCCCTGCGGCACAGGGTCCGGCGACGCCCACAACCACCATGTCGGTCGACGTGAAGGTGGTCACCTTACCAGTGACCGTCCGCGACAAGCACGGCAAGATCGTGACCAACCTCAGCAAAGACGATTTTGCGTTGGAAGAGGACGGGAAGCCGCAGACGATCCGTTACTTCAACCAGGAAACCAACCTTCCCTTGACCGTGGGTCTGCTGGTCGACACCAGCGAGAGTGAGCGCGACAATCTGGACAAAGAGCGGGCCGCCAGCCGGACCTTTCTCGACCAGATGATCACCCGGCCGGCTGACCGGGCATTCGTGATCCACTTCGATCGCCAGGTTGAGCTACTGCAGGATCTGACAGCTGACCACGGCAAGCTGGAAAAGGCCGTGGGAGAAATCGATACCACGTCCTCGGTTCAGGCCACGCCAACCAGCGACCAGGACTCGGGAGGATCCCATCGGAGCCACGGGGCGGGCACGCTGCTCTACGATGCAATTTTCCTCGCCTGCGATGAAGTGATGAAGAAGCAGACCGGGCGGAAAGCCATCGTCGTTCTGACGGACGGAGAGGATCGGGGCAGCCAGGAGACGCTCAACAGCGCGATCGAATCGGCGCAGCGGTCGGAGACGGTCGTCTACACCATCTACTACGGCGGTCATGAGGATCACGACAACGGCCCGTTCAACAACGGCGGAGGGCGTGGGGGCTATCCCGGTGGTGGATATCCTGGGGGCCGCTATCCTGGAGGGGGCTATCCCGGCGGAGGCTATCCGGGAGGGAGCCGGTATCCCCAGCAGCAGAACCGTCCTGATGGCAAGAAGATCTTGCAGCGGATTGCGCAAGAGACCGGCGGCCGATACTTCGAGGTCAAGAAGAAGGACAGCGTGGATGATGTCTACGCCAGCATCGCCGAGGAATTGCGCACGCAATTCGTCCTGGGTTACACGCCGCCGAAGGATCAGAGCAGCGGCTACCATTCCATTCATCTGACGACCAAAAATAAGGACCAGGCGGTGCAGACGCGCGAGGGATACTACTCCGGGCAATGATGGGAACCATCCTGAGCGGGAGAACCAGCGGGCGAAACACACTTGCTACTATCGTTCCATGACGGAGATCGGCATCGCGGTCGACCCCTCGCCGGCGCAACGGCCGCAGCGCAGGGTGCTTCCCGGGCGCGTGGTTACGCTTCGCCCGTTCGATAATTCATCGCAGGCAGAGGCACTCTACGAGGCTACCCACGGGCCAGCGCAGGAGGCTCTATGGCGCTATATGGGCGATGGCCCGTTCGCCAGCTTTGACGCCTACCAGGCCGCTTTCGAGAAAAAGGGAAAAGTCGGTCGATCCGCTTTTTTGGGCGATTGTGGATAACGCCACTGACCTTCCGGTTGGCCAGGCTTCTTACCTGCGCATCGAGCCGGCTCATCGCTCGATCGAGGTGGGCAATATTATTTTTTCCCCGGCGTTGCAGCGGAGTCCGGGCGCAACCGAGGCAATGTATCTCATGGCGCGGTACGCCTTCGATGAATTGGGCTACCGCCGCTACGAGTGGAAGTGCAATGCATTGAACCAGCCCTCCCGCCGTGCCGCGTCGCGGCTCGGCTTTACCTTCGAGGGAGTCTTTCGCCAACACATGATCATCAAGTGCCGCAATCGCGACACGGCGTGGTTTTCCATGCTCGATTCGGAATGGCCGTTGCGCCGGGCGAATTTCGAGCGTTGGCTGGCGCCGTCGAATTTCGACGAAACAGGCCGGCAACGGCTTTCGCTCTCCCACCTGAATGGTCAATAACTTTTCATCTCGCAGAGGTATTTGCTTGTTTCAATCGCGGTGGTTCCGCCTCATCGTCTGTTGTTGCGTCGCCCCTTCGCTGGGGGCACAAACCGCTCCGGCCGTAGCTGTACTTGATGGCTACACGCCGCAGAGCTCAGCGGCGGAGATAGCCCTGGAAGCGAAGTTCCGCGACCTGCCATCCACAGAAAATCTGCGCAGCGATATGGAGCACCTTACAGCTCGCCCGCATGCGGTAGGGTCTCCCTACGACAAGGAGAACGCGGATTGGCTGTTGAGCAAGTTTCAGGAGTGGGGTTTTGATGCCCACATCGAGACCTTCTACGTCCTCTTTCCGACCCCGAAGGAGCGGAAGCTCGAATTGATAGAGCCGCAGAAGTTCACCGCATCGCTGGCTGAGCCGCCCATCGCGGTCGACCCCACTTCGAATCAGCAAGCGGAGCAGTTACCGACGTACAACGCCTACTCCATCGACGGCGACGTGACCGGGCCGGTGGTGTACGTGAACTACGGTACGCGCGAAGACTACGACGAGCTGCAGCGCATGGGCGTTTCGGTGAAGGGCGCCATCGTTATCGCCCGCTACGGGAAGACCTGGCGCGGCATTAAGCCCAAGGTGGCGGCCGAACACGGCGCCATCGGCTGCATCATCTATTCTGACCCGCAACAGGACGGATACGGCGATACCGACACCTATCCTGGCGGAGGCGGCCGGCCCAAAGAGAGCGTACAGCGGGGAGGGGTGAACGATACCAATTTTCCCGGGGACCCGCTCACTCCAGGCATTCCTGCGACCAAGGACGCCAAGCGCCTGGCATTGAAGGACTCGCCGATCATTACCAAAATACCGGTGCTGCCCATTTCCTATGGCGATGCGCAGCCGTTCCTGGCCGCTTTGGGCGGGCAAGTGGTTCCCGCGGCCTGGCGGGGTGGTTTGCCGATTACGTACCACGTGGGGCCGGGAACTTCGAAGGCCCATCTGCGGATGTATTCCAACTGGGATATCAAAGAGATCTATGACGTGATTGCCAAGATTCCCGGCAACGAGGCCGCGGATGAATGGGTGATCCGTGGCAACCACCACGACGCGTGGGTGAATGGCGCGGATGATCCCATCGCCGGGATGGTGGCGGAACTGGAAGAAGCGCGATCGCTGGGCGAACTGCGCAAACAGGGGTGGAAACCGCGGCGGACCATCATTTATTGCGCCTGGGACGCGGAGGAGCCGGGACTGCTCGGTTCCACCGAGTGGGTGGAACAGCATGCGGCAGAATTGCGCGACCACGCGGTCTTGTACGTCAATTCCGATACCAACGAGCGCGGCTTTCTGGAGGTGGACGGGGCTCACTCGGTGGAGCACTTTATCAACGATGTAGCACGGCAGGTTCCCGATCCTGAGACCAAGCTGAGCGTATGGAAACGGGCCCAACTACAGGCGCTGTCTACGGCGGAAACCGCGGATCGCAGGGCGGTACTGCGCGATCGCTCCGACACCGGCATCGAGGCTTTAGGCGATGGCTCAGACTTTGCTCCCTTTATTGACTATCTTGCCATCCCCTCACTCGATCTCAGTTTCGGCGGAGAGGACGCGGGCAGTGTATACCACTCTATCTACGACGATTTCTATTACTACACTCATTTCTCCGATACCAATTTCGTCTATGGGCGAGCCCTGGCGCAGACTGCGGGAAGCGCAGTTTTACGCATGGCCGATGCGGAGTTGTTGCCCTACCAGTACACGGCAGTCGCGGAAACGATTGCCGGGTATGTGAAGGAGCTCAAGACGGAGCTCAACAAGACGCAAGAGACCATCAAGGAACGGAATCTGGAGCTCGACGAGGGGGTTTTTCAGGCCGTCTCCGATCCCAAGCGGCCTACGTTCCCCCCCAACCGCGAGCCGGATCCGCCTTACCTCAATTTTGCCCCGCTGGATAACGGAGTGGCCTCGCTCACCCGCGCGGCCAAGCGCTACCAGGCAGCGCTCACGGTTGCCCAAGCCCACGGTTTGGCGCTCGATGATGCTTCGCTACAGGCGGTCAATCACCTGTTGCTGTTGGTCGACCGGACGAACCTGCGGGAGGAGGGTCTGCCGGGAAGGCCGTGGTACAAGAACCAGATTTACGCTCCTGGTGCATATACCGGTTATGGGGTGAAGACCCTGGCGGGGGTGCGGGAAGCCATGGATCAACATCAATGGAGCGTCGCCGAGCAGGAGTCGCCGATCATCGGCGGTGTGTTGGAAGCGGAGAGCCGTGCCATCGACGCCGCGGCCAGCCGGCTGGAGGCGGCGTTTTCCTCAGCCGTCGTAACACAAACTGCATCATCTGCGACGTTTCGGTGATTGCTACCCCTCCGTGCGGGCCATAGAGTTGCCTAATCGGAGGGCACCACAGATGAACAACAGTTCGGGCACGGTGATCGGAAAGGGTATTTGCATTCGCGGAGAAGTGTCGGGGGAGGAAGATTTCTTTCTCGACGGAGTATTGGAAGGCAACATTACCCTGGTAGGCAAGCGCCTGACTGTCGGGGCTAACGGTGTTATCCACGCGGATATCGTGGCTGGCGATCTGGTGGTCTTCGGCCGGGTCGAGGGGAGTGTCAAGGCGGCCGGGCGTGCCGAATTGAAGCACTCGGCGGTTTTCATCGGAGACATCTCGGCCACGCGGTTGTCAATTGAAGACAACGCCACGCTGCAAGGCTATGTGGATCTGACCGAAGCGGCTGGGCAGGCGAAGAAGGAAGCCGCGCCGAAAAAGAAAGCTGTGGCGGAAGAAGAAGAAGCCGCAGAGTACGTCGAGCAGTACAGCGAAGCAGTTTAACCGACCGGCGTTTCGTCTGTAGCCGTCCGTGTGTCCGCCCCATCTTTGCCTGGCAAGGATGGGGCGCTCGTGTTTGTGACAGCTTCGGCGGGCACGGGCGAAAGGTCTGTCTTCCAGCGGAACCAAACAGGAACAGGACCTGTGTAGGGGTGGAAGGGGTGGACGTCTGTAAGACCAGAAGAGTCTAGGATCCGGACGGGTGCCCCAGGTTCGCCAAAGCGTACTCCGGATTTCCTGTCGACCTTACTGGCGTTGGCGCACTTCATGCGGCTTTCCTTAAAGAAAGCCGCACACGCGGGTATTGGTGGCGCCCCGTGCAGGAAATCCGGATACCTGGGCCGAAAACGATATGTTTCGAATGCTTTTCCTAAACCAGCCCGAATTTGCTTATCGATGAAGTAAAAGCTTTGGTGGGGCTGCGCCCGTCGTTTTCGTCCCAGGTACGCTTTGGCGAACCTGGGGCACCCGTCCAGAACCATAGGCGTGGTTAGGGTACTCGGGACCTAGTGCGATAGGCGGTCCAGATCCATGTTGAGCAGAAGTACGTTTACTCGCTCTTCTCCGAGAAAACCGAACTGGCGTCCTTGCACGTGGCGTTGCACCAGTTCACGCACCGTCGCCAGCGGCAGGTGCCGGGCGTTCGCCACGCTCTCCGCTTGAAACATCGCCGCGGCGGGCGAGATGTCGGGATCGAGACCGGAGCCGGAGGCAGTGACCAGATCGATGGGTACCGGCTGACTCTGGTTCTCCGCAGCATAGTGAGCTATATCCCCGTCAATGCGCGTGACCAGCTTCTGACTCGATGAAGCAAGGTTGGAGCCTCCGGAAGAGGTGGCATCATAGCCGTTGCCCGCAGCCGAAGGGCGGCTATGAAAATATTGGTCTCCGGTAAAGTTCTGGCCGATCAGCGGCGAGCCGGTGACCTGGCCGTTGGTGACGATCAACTCTCCATCGGATTGCGAGCGCAGAAAGAAGTGCCCGAAGGCGGTGACTGCCAGCGGATACAGGACACCGAGCAGCACCGTGGTCAGGATGGTAAAGCGGATGGCGATCTTTAATTCATTGCGCAGCATAAGAACTCCGATCAGGACAGGCCCAGCCCGGTTAGACAAATGTCGATGAGCTTGATTCCGATAAAGGGGACGATCACGCCACCCACTCCATAAATCAGCAGATTGCGCCGTAAGAGCGCCTGGGCAGATTTGGGTTGATACCCAACCCCGCGCAGGGCCAAGGGAATCAAGGCGACAATGATCAATGCATTGAAAATCACCGCGGAGAGAATGGCCGAGTGCGGCGTGCTCAGGCGCATGATGTTGAGTTGACCGAGGACGGGGAAGACACCGGCAAACATGGCCGGGATGATGGCAAAATATTTGGCCACATCGTTGGCGATGGAGAACGTAGTGAGCGCGCCCCGGGTCATCAGCAACTGCTTGCCGATTTGCACGATTTCAATCAGCTTGGTTGGGTTCGAGTCCAGGTCGACCATGTTGCCGGCTTCTTTAGCGGCCTGCGTTCCTGAGTTCATGGCCACGCCTACGTCGGCTTGGGCCAGCGCAGGCGCGTCGTTGGTGCCGTCACCCGTCATGGCGACCAATTTTCCTTTGGCTTGCTCGCGGCGGATCAGGTCCATCTTGTCTTTGGGTTTTGCCTCGGCCAGAAAGTCGTCGACGCCCGCCTCGCGCGCGATCACGGCCGCGGTCAGCGGATTGTCTCCGGTGATCATGATGCTGCGGATGCCCATGGCGCGCAGCTTGGCCAGCCTTTCCTTCAATCCGCCCTTGACGATGTCTTTGAGGTAGATCACACCCAGGGCGGTGGTATTTTCCGCGACCACCAGCGGCGTTCCGCCCATGCCCGCGATCTCTTCCACGCTCTCGCGAACTTTCTGCGGCAGGTTCGATCCTTGCTCCACGAGAAAGCGCGTGATGGCGTCTACCGAGCCTTTGCGGATGACGTGGCCGCCGAAATTCACTCCGGACATGCGGGTTTGGGCGCTGAAAGGGACGAACTCAGCGTGCAGGGCGGTAAGGTCGCGGCCACGCAAGCCGAAGTTTTCCTTGGCCAGCACCACGATGGAGCGGCCTTCCGGAGTCTCGTCGGAAAAGGAGGAAAGCTGGGCCGCATCGGCCAAGCGCTCCGGGCTGATATTGGGCGCGGGAATGAACTCGGTGGCCTGCCGGTTGCCCAGGGTGATGGTGCCGGTCTTATCCAGCAACAACGTATCGACGTCGCCCGCCGCTTCGACGGCGCGGCCAGACATGGCGAGCACGTTGTATTGCACCAGCCGGTCCATGCCCGCGATCCCGATGGCGGAGAGCAAGCCTCCGATGGTGGTGGGGATGAGGCAGACCAGGAGGGATACCAGCACGAAAATAGTCTGCGGCGCCTGGGAGTAGACGGCGATGGGTTGCAACGTGGCCACGGCCAGCACAAAGATGATGGTGAGCCCGGAGAGCAGGATGCTGAGGGCAATCTCGTTGGGCGTCTTCTGCCGCTGCGCACCTTCGACCAGGGCGATCATGCGGTCCAGAAAGGTCTCTCCGGGATTGGAAGTAATCTTCACTATGATCCAGTCGGAGAGCACCTTCGTTCCCCCGGTCACTGCGGAGCGGTCGCCGCCTGCTTCGCGGATCACCGGCGCGGATTCTCCGGTGATGGCCGATTCGTCCACGGAAGCCACGCCTTCAATCACTTCTCCGTCACCGGGGATATAAAGGCCGGCTTCGACGTAGATGATGTCTCCCGCGCGCAGGGCAGCGCTCGAAACCTCTTCCCGCGGCGCATCTTTGGACGCGCTCTTGAGGCGAATGGCCATGGTCTCGCCCTTGGCCTTGCGCAGCGTGTCGGCTTGAGCTTTGCCCCGGCCTTCCGCCATGGCTTCAGCGAAGTTGGCAAAGAGCACGGTGAACCAGAGCCACAAGGTGATCTGCAGGTTGAAGGCACCCGCGCCCTGATGGCTGATGACTCCCTGGATGAGCAGCACGGTGGTGAGGACGCTGCCGATTTCGACCACCAGCATGACCGGGTTCTTCACCATCACGCGGGGGTCGAGTTTTCTAAAGGAGTCCAGCGCCGCCTGACGCATGATCGCGGGGTTCCAGAGACTTAGTTTTTCTGCCATATTGTTTCTCCCGCTTAAAAGGTTTTTCCTGCGTGAAGCTGCAGGTGTTCGAGGATGGGCCCGAGACTCAGCGCGGGGAAGAACGTCAGGGCGCCAACGATTAAGATCACGCCCACCAACAGCACGGTAAACAACGCAGTGTTGACCGGAAATGTGCCCGACGATGGGGGCACGCTTTTCTTTTGCGCCAGATTGCCGGCCAGGGCCAGCATGGGAACCATCATGAGAAAGCGCCCCGCCAGCATGTTGAAACCGAGCGTCAGGTTGTACCAATCGGTGTTGGTAGTCAGGCCGCCAAAGGCGGAACCGTTGTTGCCGGCAGTGGATACGTAGGCATAAAGGATTTCTGAAAAGCCATGTGGTCCACTGTTGTTCAAACCCGCGAGGGCGTTCGGATTGATCACCGACACCGCGGCCAACACCAGGATCAGCAGGGGAAAGATGAGCACATAAAGCATCGCCAGCTTGATGTCGTAGCCTTCGATTTTCTTGCCTAAGTACTCCGGCGTTCGTCCCACCATCAAACCGGCGATGAAGACCGAGAGCACGACGAAGATGAGCATTCCATAGAGCCCTGACCCAACCCCGCCAAAGACCACCTCGCCGAGCATGATGTCGACCAGGGGCACCATGCCGCCCAACGGGCTAAAGGAGTCATGCGAAGAATTGACCGCGCCGCAACTGGTGTCGGTGGTAACGGTGGCGAAGAGTGCGGATTGCGAGATGCCGAAACGTACTTCCTTGCCTTCCATGTTGCCGCCGGAGTTGAGCAGGGTGGTCTTCTGGTCCACTCCATGCAGTAGCGGATGGGGTTGCGATTCCGCCCAGTAACAGACGGTGAAGCCTGCAACAAAGAGGATGGTCATGGCGGCAAAGACCGCCCAGCCGTGCCCTGACGAGCCAGTCATCTTGCCCAGGGTGATGGTGAGGGCCGCGGGAATGAGAAAGATCAATTCGATTTCAATGAAGTTGCTGAACGGCGTGGGATTTTCAAACGGGTGCCCACTATTGGCGTTGAAGAAGCCGCCGCCATTGGTGCCCAATTCCTTAATTACCTCTTGCGAAGCGACCGGCCCCTGCGCGATGACCTGGGGCGTCTGTGCGTGCTGCAAGGTGGCGACGTTGGTATAGGGCTTAAGGTTCTGGATGACTCCCTGGCCGATGAGCACGGGAGCAATCACCAGGCAGATGGGCAGCAGGATCCAGAGGACGGTCCGCGTGGTATCGACCCAGAAGTTGCCAATGGTGGCCGATTGCTTGCGCGCGATGCCGCGGACAAGGGCCACGGCAACCGCGATGCCGATGGCCGCGCTAAGGAAGTTGTGATAAGCCAAGCCCGCCATTTGCGTGAAATAGCTCATCGTGGTCTCGGGCGTGTACACCTGCCAGTTGGTGTTGGTGGTGAACGACGCCGCGGTGTTGAAGGCGGTCGCCGGGGCCACGCCGGCCAGATGCTGCGGATTCCAAGGAAGAAGGCCTTGGGCCCGTTCGATGATGTAGGTCAGCAGCAGAGAGACGACGCTGAAGATCAGCAGGGCGACGGAGTATTGTTGCCAACTCATCTCCTGATCGGCCTGAATGCCGCAGGCGCGGTAGAGCAGACGCTCGACGGGCCGTAGCAGCGGATCGAGAAAGGTTTTTTGCCCTTCGAGTACGCGGGCGATGTAAAGGCCCAGGGGTCGCATCAGGAGCAGCAGCACGGCAAAGAACACAGCGAACTGCAGCCAGCCATTGGCGGTCATTTTAGAATTTCTCCGGGTACAGCAGCGTGATCACCAGGTAGACTAGGGTCGCGACGGTAAGGATCAACACGATTAAGGTGGTATGAGACATGGCTACCTCAGCTTCTCGCAGCCGCGAACATAAAGCAGCGCGATGGCGAAGAAAACGATGGTGAAGATGATCATCAGTAGGTCCAGCATGGCGATGCTCCCACTCTTAGTAGATTGTCGGCACACTAAGGAGGGCGTAAACGAGAGATAAGGAATTTATAAAGATGGGGTTCTCATGCTGAGCTCCAAACCCGTCCCGACCTTAAGCCGTGATTAGGAGGACGGGTTTGTAGCTCAGCATGAGGAGATGGGGGAGCGGGTGTCCGTGGCAACTTTGTGCTCGAAGTCCCTATTCGGGAACACCTTCGGGCAGGAAGCGATAGCCGACCCAGGGCTCGGTCTGGATATACTGCCGCGGACCTTCGGCTTCGAGTTTGCGGCGAAGTTGGCCGATGAAGACGCGTAGATACTCGGGCTGGTGCGCCGACTGGCCGCCCCATACCGCCGTCAGCAAGGCGCGATGGGTAAGGGCCTTGCCCGCATTACGTGCCATGTAGAGCAACAGATCGAACTCGGTCGGAGTCAGGTGCAGGCTCTTGCCGTGGACGGTTGCAGTGTGCGCGGAGGCATCCACGATAAAGTCGCCGATCTCGATGGGCGCATCCACCGTCCGCTCCGGCGCGCGGCGCAGGTGCGCACGCACCCGGGCCAGCAACTCCTGAATGCTGAAAGGCTTGGTCACATAATCGTCGGCGCCGGCATCAAGCGCCTCGACCTTGGACCGCTCCTGATCACGCACCGACAGCACAATGATGGGGGTCGCCGCCTTGCCGCGTACCCGGCGGCATAGATCGACTCCACTCATGCCCGGCATCATCAGATCGGTGACGATCAGGTCAGGACTCCATTCTTCGAAGAGATGAAGGGCTTCTTCAGGGTCGTTGGCCGCTCGTACGTCGTACCCCTGGGCGGAGAGAGCGGTCCGCAATACGCGCGTGATCTGGGCCTCATCATCTACCACCAGGACTCGTTCTGCCATTTCCATCCTCTGCCACTACGATATGATCGCCACTTATGCTTCGCTCGCGAGCCCCGTTCAGGCAGCTCGTCCTCCGTTACGTGGCGATGACCGCAGCCGCCCTGCTGGTGGTGCTGATCTATCGCAGGATACTCCACGTGAACCAGACTACCGTGGCGCTCACCTTCCTGGTGATGGTGCAGTTTGCGGCGTTCCGCTGGGGATTGGTCTACTCCGTCTGCCTGTCTATCGGCTGCACCCTGCTGTATAACTTTTTTTTCTTCCCCCGGTGGGCAGCTTCACCATCGCCGACCCGCAAAACTGGATCGCGCTGGTGGCCTTCCTGGCCTCGGCGATTGTCATCAGCAGGATCTCGGAGAGCGAACGGCGGCAGGCCGCGATGAGTGAGGTGCGGCGCAGCGAAATGGAGCGCCTCTACGAGTTCAGCAATCAGTTGTTGATGGAAGAGAACCTGCACGACGTGGCCAGACACGCGCCCCGCGTCGTAGCCTCGATCTTCGCCTTTGAGGCCGTCACCCTGTATCTCACGGAGAACGACTCGGCATATTCTTCCGACCCGCGCCGCAGCTTCGTGTCGCTCGAGGAGTTGCGCGCCGCAGTGCGACTGGCCGAAGCGCCCCAGCCCCGAGCCGATAGAGTGCGTATTGTTCCCCTGGTGCTGGGCATGCGCGCGAGCGGATCGATCGCCATGACACAAGGGAAGAAAATGATCAAAGCCGTTAGCTACTCAGCTGGTTTGTATGACGCGATTGGCGGCCTGCTGGCGATCGCGCTGGAGCGGGCGACGGCTCTCGACCGGTACAGCCGGGTGGAAGCGGCGCGCGAGGGAGAACGCCTGCGCAGCGCATTGCTGGATTCGGTGACCCATGAGCTGCGCACGCCGCTGACCGCCATCCGGGCGGCGGCGACCAGCCTGTTGTCGCAGCCCTCGCTCGAAGAAAGCCAGCGCCAGGAGATGTTCGCTATTCTCGATGAGGAGAGCGCGCGCCTTGACCGCCTGATTGGCCAGGCGGTGGAAATGGCGCAGCTCGACACCGACGGCATCGAGGTGCGGCCGAGGCTGCAGCCGCTGCAAGAGGTGATCGACATGGCGCTGGAGGATTTACGCGTGTTGCTGCGCGGACGGCCGGTGACGGTAGAGCTGCCTGCTGATATGCCCTCCATCCCGCTGGATAGAGAATTGATTCGGCGGGTGCTGCGTCATCTGCTGGAGAATGCGGCGCGCTACTCTCCCGCGGGGTCGCCGGTGCGCATCGGCGCCGCGCTCGAGGCGGACCGCCTGCTGGTAAGCATCACCGATCAAGGGCAGGGAATCGATGACGCTGAGCAGGCGTATATCTTCGATAAGTTCTATCGCGGCAGCCGGCAACGCATGTTGAGTGGCACAGGCATGGGGCTGGCCATCGCCAAGGCGATTCTGCGCGCGCACGGCGGCGGAATTGACGTGGTCAGCCACCGCGACCAGGGCGCAACCTTTACTTTTTGGGTGCCGACCAAAATGGAAATGCGCGGGTCATAACGGGTCGTCCCTGGGGCGAAAACCAGCTATCGCAGGAAGATTCTCCGCTCGCGCAGTTAATCTAGGGTGTCAACCACAAAGCGACGGGAAAGTTGCGCAGCAAGCAGATTTTTCCTGCACCGCCGTAATCCTCGTATGTTCAATTTACGTCTGTGCGTCCAGTAGAACATGGGGTTGCGATGCTGAGCAGATAACTTGTACAGCGACTGTTTCATGGGAGACACTATCTCTGCATGAATATTGCAGTTTTCGCATAACGTTTTTTGGCGGATGCGTCTAACGGTTAACGGCGGCTCCCTGCAGCGCCATGAAATTGCCAGCTGGGAGCTCAGAAGGCTGAGCCCCGACCCCGAGGAGAAGGCCCTTTGCGTAGATTCTGTAATATCCCCTCTGCCCCCTTCCTGTTGATGCTTGTATGGAGCGCCCTATCCCATAGCGCCCAAGCTCAGACAGCGCTTCAGGATCGGATTACTCAGCCCATTGAGAGCGCCAACAGTGTGGCGTTGAGTGGAAGCCTCCATCCGCTGGCGAAAGCCGAATTTGACACCGGCCTGACGGACAATGCAAAGGTCCTGCAGGGAATGACGATCAACTTCAAGCGTTCGGAAGCGCAGGAAGCGAGCCTTAGGGCTCTGCTGGCGGCACAGCAGGATCCGGCTTCTCCGAGCTACCACAAGTGGCTGACGCCGGCGCAGTTTGGACAGCAGTTTGGCATGAGCGCGGCAGATCTGGCCCAAGTCCAGACGTGGTTGCAGCAAGAGGGATTCACCGTCACCTCGGCTGCCCAGAGCAGCAATGCCATTAGCTTCAGTGGTAGTGTCGCATCCGTGGAGAAAGCGTTCCAGACAGAAATACACAACTACAACGTGCATGGCGAAGCCCATTTCGCCAATTCCACTCCGGTCACGCTTCCGGCTGCGCTTGGCGGCCTGGTGAACAGCGTGCACGGCCTGGACAACTTCACGTTGAAGCCGAGAATCAGGAGGCCCAAGTTTACCGCGGGAAACGGCGGCGCTCACTACCTGACCCCGGGGGATCTTGGGGTCATCTATAACATCAACCCTCTCTATACCGCGGGCCTTACCGGGAAAGGAATCACCATTGCGGTGGTGGGCCAAACGGATATTGTTCCGGCCGACATTACCGACTTCCGCGCGGCGGCGGGCCTCCCGGTCAATAATCCAACCGTGTTCACCGTGCCCGGTACCACCCCCGAGTCTGTCACCAATGGAGCCGCAGCGGGGGATCTGTTTGAAACGGATGCGGATCTCGAGTACGCGGGAGGCGTGGCAACCGGAGCGACGTTGTATTTGGTGAACTCCGGTGACGTCGACACCTCGCTTGCTTATGCGGTGCAGAACACGATTAATGGAATCACCATTCCCATCATCAGCCAAAGCTATGGTGGTTGTGAGGCGGCTCAAAATAGCGCCTATTTGAAGTCGGAAGAGGCGACCCTGGCACAGGCCAACAGCCAGGGACAAACGATTATCCTGGCCGCCGGAGACAACGGAGCGGCGGACTGCGACGAGGGAACTGAGAGCGACCCGGACACCGAGGCGACCTTTGGGCTGGCGGTTGATTATCCCGGAAGCAGCGCTTATGTGACCGACGCGGGCGGCAGCGAATTCACGGGAGACGGTACAGCCGCCGCCCCTGAAACAGGCTCTGGAACGTATTGGAATGGTGCGAACGGGTCCACCGACCTGGTTACTTCCGCTAAATCTTATATTCCCGAGATGACGTGGAACGACACCGACTACGACCTCTCCCAAGGCTATTGGGCCTTTTCTGCGGGTGGCGGCGGTGTGAGCTCGCTATGGCCCAAGCCTAGTTGGCAGACCGGCGTGCCCAACATTCCGGCCGATGGTCATCGCGATGTGCCGGATATTGCGTTGCCTGCCTCGGCGGACCACGACGGCTATCTCCTTTGCACGCAGGTGACTACGGATGGAAGCCCGAATGCCTACGTCTCCAGCTGCCAGGCGACTAGTTTTCAACTATCGGATCCAGGCCAGAAGGATAACGGCACCTTCGTCGCGATTGGCGGCGGAACTTCCTTTGCGGCGCCGGATTTCAACGGCCTTCTCGCCATCATTGAGCAGAAGCTCGGCGTGGGCAGCGGCTTGGGAAACGTCAATCCAACCCTCTATACGTTGGCCGCGAACCCGACTACCTATGCATCGGCCTTTCATGACATCACAGTCGGAAACAACCAGGTGCCCTGCACACCTCTTTCACCGGATTGCCCAACGGGTTCCAACCCGGTGATTGGGTATGTGGCCGGCACTGGCTACGACCAGACGACGGGCATTGGATCGGTCAATGCCGCCAACCTGGCAACGGCATGGGCGACCCTGGTAACCGCCGTCGGCACCAAGACGACACTGACCGCCGCCCCCGGGACCTCGCTGGAGATCAACGAGGCGGTCACCTTCACCGCGACGGTGGCTCCCAATACCTTGTCGACAGCGCCCGCGGGTACGGTGACATTCAGCGTGGATGGGGTTGCGCAAGCGCCAGCGACCCTCTCCACTGCGACTCCGTACACTGCCACGTTGAAGACCGATTTCGCCACTGCCGGGACCCACACCGTGCTGGCGACTTATTCCTCATCCGATGCTACGTATACGGGGTCGACCAGCAACACCGAGACGATCACGGTCGTTGCCTCGGGAACAGCGGCGACTACCACTGTGGTTACTGCCAACCCGACAACCTTTGCGTTGGGGTCCCCCGTGACGCTGTCGGCGACGGTCTCGGGAGCAACCGCGGGCACGCTCACCGGCCCGGTTACTTTCACGACGGGAGCAGGAGTGGTCATAGGCAAGGTCAATCAGGTGACGCTGGGGCCGGGTAATACCGCGACGGCGGTCTTGAGTGTTGCCGCCGCGACGACCTCGCTGGGCTTCGCGGCGGGGACGGACACCATCACGGCTACGTATGGAGGAGATAGCTTTAACGCAACCTCCTCCGGCACGACTACCGTGACCGTCACCAACCCCAGCATCTCGGTCACGGCTACAGCCATGACCATTTCGTCGCCGAACCCGGGCAACACCGGCACCTCGACGATCACCATCACATCTACCGGCGGGTATACGGGAACGGTTAATTTGACCGCCACTGGGCCCAGTACGCTGAATGTGGACGGTTCGTTCGCCAGCGCCAGTATTCCGCTAGCGGCGGGAGCAAGCGCGACCACGACGCTGACGATTACGACTGTCTCGGCCAGCGGAAATATCCGCAAGGGCGCGGCGGGCAAGGTGCGCATCGCGGTCGCAGGCGGCACCGCGGCGGGCTGCCTCCTGTTGTTGCTCATACCGGGTATCCGGAGAAGGAGATGGCCGGCTGCACTGGTGATGCTGGTGTTCCTGAGCGTGGGCGCAGGGCTGGGTTGTGGCGGCGGCTCAGGGGGAGGTGCCCCGTCGGGGAGCTATCCTGTTACTGTCACTGCGACAGATAGCAGCAATGCGAACATCACTGGCTCTGCCACCTTTACCTTAACCATTCAGTAGCCGTACTGGCGCTGAAGGGGCTGCCTCACCATGAGGCAGCCCTTTTTTCTTCCCCGATACCAGACGGATCGCCAACCAGTTTAGCGCACAACAATCACAGCATGCCGATGATGGTAGTGGTGATGGTAGTGATGATGACGGCGATGGTGGTAGTACGGCTGTGCATATGCAGAGGCCGTAAAGAGGGCGATGAAAGTGCATAGCAGTAGTTTCTTCATGCCTGGGTAAGATGCCGATGATGGCTGCGTGTGCGTGTTTTTCGAATTTTGCCGTGAAATCGTTGTTACTGTTATTACCTAGGTACCTCTAAGTCCCTCTAAGCTGCGCCAAATCGTGTTAAAACAGATTTCCCGGGCAACCTTATACCAGGGTCTACCTACGGCCGGACGATGGTTCCATCGAGCATGCGGTCTTGTTCTGTTGCTACGAACGTTTCCGGATCGAGATATTCCGCTGGTCTTGTATGCGTATACCAGGCGCACGCCAATAAGAACGCAGCCCCTGCCGCATAGGCAAGGGTGAACTCTGGCGCGACCCACCACCCGATTCGACTTTCGACGCCATTGGACGAGAGTGTATACGCATGAATGATGCCGCTTGCGGAAAGACCTGCGGCTGCCGCTAACCACGCGGCCGCGGGCGCAAAGCGGCGCTGAATGATCAACGCCAGCGACGCGGACCAGAGCATCGAGGTGAGTAGCGATCCCTGCCCCAGCGCGATCAATCCTCCCATGGCTAAGTCACCGCCCATGCGGGGGGCAACTTCCATCAGGCTGCTGCCGGCTTTGCGCGCCACGGTATCGGCTATGCCGGTGGCCCACTGTGACAGGGCGGGAATCAGTCCGATGATGACGGCGATCGTTTGATTGGACGGTACCTCGACCATGGCTTGCGCGATGGTGATCAGGCCGAACCAGATGATAACCGGCGCCGCCACTTCCAAAGGCACAAAGCGGAGCACGACGGGCAGGATGCCGGTGGTGCAAAGCAGCAGCGTAACCAGGCCATTGAGCACGGAGTAACCGGAGCGGGCGCCGTTGGCCTTGTGCGCGGCGTGGCCCAGGTAGAGCGTGGTGGGGAAGGGACTGCCCAGGCAAGCGGCTGTTATTGTGCCCAGTCCGTTCATCAGGAGAGAGGGTTTGGTTGCGTAGTCGTCACCGGCAACTTTGACGCTTTCCAGAATCATTAGCGATCCCAGGGTATCCAGCGCGGCCAGAGGAATAATGATGGCGAGAAAGGGCCAATAGGCGCGCTGGTGGAAGAGGGCAAATATATTTACAGCGTGGGGCAGATAGAGTTTCACCGCGGGCAGCGCGGGTATGGGAAGGGTGTAGATGTGGAGCCAGCGCAGCACTGCCACCAACGCCGCGCCGAGAGCGATAGCAAAAAGAGCCGGCGGCACATGATAGGGGAGTCGGAGACGGGAGCCGTAGAGGGTGAAGAGGACCAGCATGGGGAGCAAAGCGATGGCCGCCTGCTGGAAGACGCCGAAGACGAAGCCCAGGCAAAGATAAGCCAGCGCAAGGCCGGCCAGCGGGGAGAGGAGCGCGGCGCGCGGCGTGCTGCGGCGCAGCCAATCGGTGCATGAGGCTCCGACGGTCTGCACGACGCCACTCATCATGCTGGCAAAGATGCCGGCGTGCCAGGCCAGGTTCGCGTCGTGCGTCCGGGTATAGATGGGGCCCATGATGAGGAAGACGTAGGCGAAGATGGTGGGCGTATTGATGCCAAAGGGGATCGCAGTGACGTTGCTGCGGCCCTCGCGGAGCGCCAGGCGGCGCGCCTGCCAGGCGTAGAAGAGGTTTCCTGCCAGGATGGAGATCGCCGCACCGGGCAGGATGCGGCTGGCGACGAAACTCAGGGGAAAGCCACAGACGGGGGCAAGGCCCACGATCAATAAGAGATCAGGAAAGCCACTGAAGAAAAGGCCGAAGAAGCCATCCACGTCTCCGGCCGTGAACCAGGGCAAATTAGCCTCCGTGGCAGTTGCCATCAGGCGGTTCCTCCGGGGTTCATTCTACGATGCGAGTTGATTTTGCAGGGGATCAGGACTGTACTGGCCCACCCGTCCTTGGTTAGGGAATGAGCCTTTTAGATGGATGGTATCCTCTCCTCACTCGTCGCATAGGTGCTCCATGTCTGCCACCGAGCCGCTGCCGCCCGCCCGCGCGTCCCTGCCAATGGACGATGCGGTTGGCCGCGTGGCGCTGCGCAAGGCCGGTTGGCGTCTGATTCCACTGCTCGCACTGGGCTACGTTGTTGCGAACATGGACCGCGTGAACATAAGCTTTGCGTCGCTGCAGATGAACCGCGATCTGCACTTCAGCGCGTCGGTCTACGGCTTCGGCGCCGGCCTGTTTTTCGTTAGCTATGCCGCATGCGAGGTTCCGTCGAACCTGCTGCTCTATCGCCTGGGCGCGCGACGGTGGTTTGCCCGCATCATGCTCACCTGGGGGCTGCTGGCGATGGGCATGATGTTCGTAAAGACACCGCTCGGGTTCTATATCATGCGCTTCCTGCTGGGTATGGCAGAGGCGGGCTTTTTCCCGGGCGTGATCTTCTATCTCTCACAATGGTTCCCGGTACACATGCGGGCGCGTGCCATCAGCCGCTTTTACATCTCGCTCCCGCTGGCCTCAGTGCTCACGGGGGCCATCGCTGGAGCCCTCCTTGACCTTCAGGGCAAAGCCGGATTGGCCGGCTGGCAGTGGCTGTTCCTGGTCGAAGGTTTGCCTGCCGTGGTGCTGGGCATTATCGTCCTGGTCTACCTGCCGGCCGGTCCGGCCCAGGCCAAGTGGCTCACGCAGGATGAGCGGGAGTGGATTATCCATCACTTGAGCACGAAGGCCACTGGCGATGGCCACGGCGTACATTTAGGGCGCGCACTGCTCGATCACCGAGTATGGCAGATAAGCCTGGTCTTCCTGTGCATGCTTACCTGCAGCTATGCCTACGTTTTTTCTGCTCCCGCGATCCTAAAGACACTTACTGGTCTTAACAATCGCGATGTCGGCTATCTGGTGGCTTTGATGAATCTTCTGGGAGTTCCCAGCATGATTCTCAATGCCATGCACTCTGACCGCACCAAGGAACGCTACTTCCATGTCGTCGTCCCTTTTCTGATTATGTGCGTGTGCTACCTGATCGGTGGACTGACGATAGCGCCATTTCTGGCGGTTCCTGCACTGGCTATTGCGTCCATCAGTTACTACGCCCTGCAAGGACCGCTCCTTGCGCTGGCGACCAGTTTTCTGCACGGTAGATTCGCCGCCGCTGGAATCGCAGCCATGAATACCATTGGAATTCTCGGTGGCTTCATTGGTCCCTTGGGGATGGGTTTGGCCAAAGACTATACCGGAGCCTACCAGCCCGGACTGCTCATGCTCGTCATTCCCAGCCTGGTTGCAGCGGCTACCATTTACATGATGCGATTTCAATCAAGAGCAGTGAGCCAATGAAAAAGAGCGTCGCGCTGATCGCGATGGTGATGTTGAGTATGCTTTGCCGCGCGGAGAGCACTCCCGCGCAGCGATGGGCGGCGGAAGCTAAAAACGTCACCATTGTCCGCGACGACTGGGGAGTGGCGCATGTCTATGGCAAGACCGATGCGGAGACCGTTTTTGGCACCATCTATGCGCAGTGTGAAGATGACTTCAACCGGGTCGAAACCAACTACCTGAACGCCATGGGGCGGCTGGCCGAGACAGAGGGCGAAGGCAAGGTCTATCAGGATTTGCGCATGAAGATGTTCATCGATCCCGAGGTCCTGAAAAAAGATTACGCGGGCAGCCCGGAGTGGCTGAGGAAGCTGATGGATGCGTTCGCCGATGGGGCCAACTTCTATCTTGCGAAGCATCCCCAGGTGAAGCCGCGAGTGATTCAGCACTTTGAGCCCTGGATGGCTCTTTCGTTCACCGAAGGCAGCATCGGGGGCGACATCGAGCGAGTGGATTTAAAGAAACTGGAAGCATTTTACGGAGCCCGCAAGAGCGTTGCGGCTCTGCAGGAGGAGCCGGAACAAGAGCCGGGTGGATCGAATGGGATCGCCATTGCTCCGTCGAACACGGTGCAGCATCATGCGCTGCTGCTGATCAATCCGCATACTTCGTTTTTCTTTCGGTCAGAGTTACAGATGGTTAGCAAAGAAGGGCTCGATGCTTACGGGGCCGTGACCTGGGGCCAGTTCTTTATCTATCAGGGCTTCAACGATCGGGTGGGCTGGATGCATACCTCGAGCGGAGTGGACACCGTGGACGAATATCTGGAAACGGTGAGCAGCAAAAACGGCCATTACTTTTACAGGTACGGGGACGAGGAGCGGCCGGTCATCGAGAAGCAGATCACCGTGCCGTATCGCACCGCGCACGGCATGGCGGAGAAGAAGTTCACCGCCTACTACACGCATCACGGTCCGGTGATTCGGGATCAGGATGGCAAGTGGGTCACCATCCGGCTGATGCAGGAGCCGGTGAAAGCGCTGACGCAGTCTTACTTGCGGACCAAGGCCAGGACTTACAAGGACTATCTGCAGACGATGCAGCTGCAGGCGAACTCGTCGAACAACACCATCTATGCCGATGCGGATGGGCACATCGCCTACTTTCACGGCAACTTCATTCCTCGCAGAGACACCAAGTTCGACTTTACCAAGCCGGTGGATGGGAGCGACCCGGCGACCGAGTGGCAAGGTTTGTTGACGGTCGAGGAGGCGCCGCATCTGCTGGATCCGGCTAGCGGCTACGTGTTCAACGTGAACGATTCTCCCTGGACCGGCGCGGGCGAGAGCAGCTTGCGCAAGCAGGATTATCCGGCTTATGTGGAAACGGGCAGGGAATCGGCACGGGGGCTGCACGCGATGCGTCTGCTGCAGGGCAAGAAAGACTTTACCCTGGATTCCCTGATGGCCGCGGCTTACGACAGTTATCTGCCATGGTTTATCAAACCGATCTCCGCGCTCACGCGGGCGTGGGCGAATCTGCCGGCAAATTCGGAGACCAAGAGGGCGTTGGCTAAACAGATTGCGGTGCTGCAGGGATGGGATCTGCGCTGGGCCGTAGATTCAGTGGCAACTTCGCTGGCGATTTTCTGGGGCCGGGAGATCGCCAAGGTCCCAATCTCGAACGAGGTCTATACAGCATCCAATGAAAACGGGTTCGCTGCGCCGTCAGTGCCAGGCGATGTGGCTCTGAAAGCGTTGGCTACGGCCTCCGATAAGCTGACTGCGGATTTCGGGAGCTGGCAGACGCCGTGGGGCGAGATCAATCGCTTTCAGCGCCTGACTGGGGATATCGTGCAGCGCTTCGACGATGCGCAGCCGAGCACTCCGGTAGGGTTCACGTCGTCCGCCTGGGGCTCGCTGGCTTCGTTCGGGGCCAGACCCTATACCGCGGAGGAAACGGGCAGAGCTACCGGAACAAAGAAGTGGTACGGAACGGGCGGAAATAGCTTTGTGGCAGTGGTGGAGTTTGGGGATAAGGTCCGCGCCCGGGCGGTGACGGCCGGCGGGGAAAGCGGACATCCGCAGTCGTCCCACTTCAAGGATCAGGTGGAGCGCTACAGCGCGGGAAATTTGCGCGAAGTCTATTTCTATCGGGAACAACTGAACGGGCACACGGAGCGGCAATACCATCCGGGAGGTTCATGAGGCGGCTGAGGTCAGGTTCAGTGGTAGCGGTCTGTTTGGGGGGAATGCTGCTGCTGGCGATTCCTGCTTATGCGCAGGAGCAAGGGAAGGCGCTGCATGCGCTCGATCCGAAACTCATGGATACAACTGCCGACCCGTGCGTGAACTTTTACCAGTACGCGTGCGGCGGATGGGTAAAGGCGAACCCTATTCCGCAGGACGAGTCCTCTTATGGGCGGTTCAGCGAACTCATGGATGAAAACCGGCTGGTGCTCAAGGCGATCCTGGAGAGGGCCGCTGCGGGTGGCCCGGAACGCTCGTCTAATGAACAGAAGATCGGCGACTACTATGCCAGCTGCATGAATGTGGCTGCGGTGAACGAGGCGGGAGTGAAGCCACTGCAACCGCTGCTGGATCGCATCGCTGCTCTCCCCTCGAAAGATCAGTTACCGGAATTGATTGCGTACCTGGATGGGATAGGAGTCAATTCACTTTTCTCCTTCGGTTCCGAGCAGGATTATAAAGACGCGACGCAACAGATTGCGATGGTGGACCAGACGGAGTTAGGCCTGCCGGAAAAGGGGTACTACGAGCGGAAGGATGACAAATCCGTTGAGCTGCGCAGGCAATATGTGGCGCACATTGCGCGGATCTTTGCATTGCTGGGCGAAACACAGCACCAGGCTGCAAAGGATGCGGCAACCGTGCTGAAGCTGGAGGCGGCCCTTGCCGGCTATTCGCTCAGCACTGTAGAGCGGCGCGATCCCGCGAGCCTGTACCACAAGATGGAGCTGGCGAAATTCGACAGCAGCATGCCGGCCTTCCACTTCGGTCAATTTCTGCGTGCCGTACAAGCACCGCCAGTGGAATCGCTGAATGTGGCGGAGCCTGCTTATTTTGCGGGCTTGAATCAGTTGCTATCCAGTACCAGCCTGGAGGAGTGGAAGACCTATTTGCGCTGGGCCCTGATTCAACATCTGCCCAGCACTGCTCTGCCCGAGGCACTGGATAAGGAGTCGTTCAACTTCTATGGCAAAGTGCTGGAGGGTCAGCCAGAGCAACAAACCAGGTGGAAGCGTTGTGTTTCCGAGACCGACGATGCGTTAGGCGAGGCCTTAGGGCAGGTGTTTGTGGAGCAGCGGTTTAGTCCTGAAGACAAACAGCGCACGGTCAAGTTGACGCAGGATGTAGAAGCGGCGATGGGCCGGGATATCGAACAACTGGACTGGATGAGCGCGGCCACCAAGGCGCGCGCGGAGGAGAAGCTGCATGCAGTCGCTAATGAGATTGGCTATCCCGATAAGTGGCGCGATTACTCCACCCTGACTGTTACCCGCGGCGATGCCTTGGGCAACGCGTTGCGTTCCGCTGCGTTTGAACAGAAGCGCGACATTGCCAAGATCGGCAAGCCGGTGGACCGCGGCGAATGGGATATGAGCCCGCCCACGGTGAATGCCTATTACAGCTCGCAGATGAACGACATCAACTTTCCTGCCGGCATCTTGCAGCCTCCATTTTTTGATCACAGCCAGGATGATGCGGTGAATTATGGCAGCGTGGGTAGCGTTATCGGCCACGAGTTGACGCACGGATTTGACGATGAGGGACGGCAGTTTGATGGCAAAGGCAATTTTGAAGATTGGTGGACAGCGGCGGACAGCAAGCAATTTACCGAGCGCGCCGATTGCGTGGTGAACGAGTTCAATGGCTTTGTGGCGGTGGACGATCTGCACGTCAACGGGAAGCTTACGCTGGGCGAGAATCTTGCCGATCTTGGTGGGATGAAACTGGCGTTTCTTGCGTATCTCGACCGTGCGCAGAAGGGCGGCGTGGAGTACGGTGGGTTAACTCCCGATCAGCAGTTCTTTGTCGGGTTTGGACAGCACTGGTGCGAAAATATTCGCCCGGAGGACCTGCGATTGGATATAGAAACCGATCCGCACGCGCCAGCGAAATTCCGTGCCAATGGAGTGGTGTCGAATCTTCCCGAGTTCCAGAAGGCCTTTGCCTGTAAGACAGGTCAGCCAATGGCTCCAGTTAAGCGCTGCACTATCTGGTAAAGCGTAAGTGGTTCCCTAACCAATGAAGGGTGCCCCAGGTACGCTGGTGCGAACCTGCGCCACCCTTCCAGTTCCCTCGGCAGTGGTGTCCCAAAGTGGTCAGACGAATGGCTGCTAATGGTCCCACAGAATTGTCATCCCGCCTGTCCCGGCCTGCCGTGGAACCGGAGCGTAGCGCAGTGTAGGGACCTGCGGTTTTTTTGTCCCCGTCCTATTTCTAGGCGGCGGTTAAGGGTTTATACCGCAGCATCAGGAGATAGTAGATGGTTGACGATACAAAGAAACCGACGAACCAGGCGTAGTCATACAGAAAGCGAAGAGACGGCACTCCTAGACCGATGAGCGCCACGAAGACACCTGCTACCAACGCCACGACGGCGCGGGGATTGAAGCCGCGGGAGTATTCGTAGGGACCTCCGCGATGGTAGAGCGAGGCGACGTCCAGATGGGTGTGGCGGATCAGGAAGTAGTCTGCAACCATGATTCCGGCTACCGGTCCGAGCAGACCAGAGTAGCCGACCAGCCAACCGAAAATGTAAGTGCCGAAGGTGCTCATCAATTTCCAGGGCATCATGGCCAGACCGAGAAAGCCGGTGATGAGGCCACCGGTGCGAAAGCTGATCAGGCGCGGCGCGAGATTAGAAAAATCATTGGAAGGCGAGACCACGTTGGCGCCGATGTTTACATTCAGCGTCGCTACCAACACGGCGACCAGGGCCAGTACTGCCGCCACCGGCTGATGAAAGCGTCCCAGCAGGGTGATAGGCGACCATATGGGCTCACCAAAGATTTTCTCCGAGGCTGAGGTGCACGCGATGCCGACGAATGAGTAGAGCGTCATCGCAACCGGAAGCCCAAAAGCCTGGCCGACAATCTGCGAGTCCTGCGACTTGGCATAACGGGTGAAGTCGGGGATATTCAGCGAGAGCGTTGCCCAATAGCCAACCATCGCCGTCAACGACGGAAAGAAGAAATGGAGAAAGCTGCCGGTCGAGTGGAAGTGGCTGGGCGCCGAAAGCATGGGTCCAAAGCCGCCGGCCTTGTGCAGCATCCAGAAGAGCAGGGTGAGCGACATCACCAGCATGAAGGGCGCGGAGAAGCTCTGCAGGAAGCGGATCGACTCTACCCCGCACCACACGACGAACATGTTGAGCAGCCAGAAGCCGAGAAAGCTCGACCACAAGACGACGGGCATGTGTTCGGTCGCAGGCCACACGATGTGGATCATGGCCGCGATCGCCTGGCCACCCAACCAGGACTGAATGCCGAACCATCCGCAGGCCACCAGGGCGCGGAGCATGGCGGGAATATTCGCTCCCAAGGCGCCGAAGCTGGCGCGCACAAAGACGGGGAAGGGGATGCCGTACTTGGCGCCGGCATGCGCATTCAGCAGCATGGGCACGAGCACGATCAGGTTTCCCATCAGGATGGTGAAGAGCGCCTGCTTCCAATCCATGCCGCCGGCAATCAGAGAAGAGGCAAGCATGTAGGTGGTGACCTCCATCGACATGGAGAACCACAGGGCGATGTAGTTGTAAGTGCCCCAGGTGCGGTTCGCGGCTGTGGTGGGCGCAAGGTCTGCGTTCGAAAGGCTTGGGTCCGCAGCTGCCACGCTGGGAGTGAGCATCAGGCGAAGCCTCCAGCATTGGCTTCGCGCTTGAGGAAGCGGCCGCGTCCGGTCTTGCCAATCCACTTTCCGTCTTTCACCACCAGCTCACCGCGGGAGAAGACGTGCCGGGCGTTGCCTGACACTTTCCAGCCTTCGAACATGGAGTAGTCCGTAGCCATGCACTGGGTGGCGGCGGAGATGGTGTACTCGGCTTTGGGGTCCCAGAGCAGGATATCGGCGTCCTTGCCTGGAGCGATGACGCCCTTTTGCGGCATGCCGAAGATGCGGGCGGGCGCGGTGCAACAGAGCTCGACAAACTTCTGCGGGGTGAGCTCGCCCAGGACCACTCCAAAGTGCCAGAGGATCTGTAGGCGATTCTCGATGCCGGGGCCTCCATTGGGAATCTTGGTGAAGTCGTTTTTGCCCAGCGACTTCTGATCGGCGAATCGGAAGGGGCAGTGGTCGGTGGAGACGACGGACAGCGAGCCATCGTTGAGCGCCTTCCACAGCGCAGGCTGGTGGTGCTTTTTGCGCAGAGGTGGGGTGAAGACGTACTTGGCCTCTTCCCAGCTTTTGCCGGGCATCTGCTCTTCGAGCGAGAGCACCAGGTACTGCGGGCAAGTCTCCGCCAGGGCATGCAGGCCGCGCTGTTGCGCGTGCTTGAGCTCGCGCAGGGAGTCCTCGTTGGAGAGATGCACGATGTACACCGCGGCGCCCGCTATGTGCGCGATGGCGATGGCGCGGTGGGTGGCCTCTGCTTCTGCATGGGTCGACCGGCTGTGCGCGTGATGGTGAGGCTCGGTTTTGCCCTCGGCGAGCATGCGCGCAACCACGATGTCGATTACGCTTCCATTCTCGGCGTGGATGCAGCAGAGGGCGTTCAGCAAGCCTGCCTTGTGCATGACCTTGTACATCAGGCCGTCGTCGATCATGAGGACGCTGGGATAGGCCATGAAGAGCTTGAAGGACGAGATGCCTTTCTGCACCATCGTTTCCATCTCGGCCAGGCCTTGCGCGCCGTCGCCCGGTCCAAGGTCGGTCACGGCCATATGCAGTCCGTAGTCGATGCAGGCCTTACCGTCGCTCTTGGCCAGCCAGGTCTCGAGAGCCTCACCCATGGTGTGGCCGCGGGACTGCAGGGCGAAGTCGATGACGGTGGTGGTTCCGCCCACGGCTGCGGCGATGGTGCCGGTGCGGTAGTCGTCGGCGGATACTGTTCCGCCGAAGGGCATGTCGAGATGGGTGTGCACGTCGACGCCGCCGGGCATAACGAGGAGACCGGTGGCGTCGACCACGGTATGGCCGGCAGCGGGAAGGTTGGGGGCGACCTGGCGGATCGTCTCCCCGTCACACAGGACGTCGGATTGGTGTTCTCCGTCGGCGTTGACGACGGTGCCATTTTTTATCAGGGTGGCCATAAAGCTTTGTGTTTATGCTTTTGCTTGCACAACTTCAGCGGTGCGTTCGGCCCAGGTCTGCGCGGGGAGCCCGTTGTCGACGCGCTCCATGGTGATGCAGCCCTCGACCGGGCAGACCAGCGAGCAGAGATTGCAACCGACACAGTGATGTTCATCCACCCGGGGAATGCGCTCCAGCGGGGTGACGGCGTTGGTATGGCCCGGGCCGCCGGCATCCAGCTTGGGGATAGGTGTGGTGGAGATGCGGCGGGCAGCCTCAGCCGTGACCATGGCCGGTGTGCGCGTGATATCGGGTGCGGGGGCGGTGCGATCGAGATGAATGCATTGATGGGCGCCATCCCAGCATGCGGTGTAGCAAAGCTGGCAGCCGATGCATAAGTCTTCGTGAATGCGGGCCACGATTTGGTAATTCAGGTTGAGCTGGTTCCAGGTGGTCACCGTGTGCAGCGACCGGCCGCGGAAGTCGTCGATGGTGACGAAGCCTTTCTCCGCCATCCAGGCCAGCAGGCCGTCCTGCATATCTTCAACGATGCGGTAGCCGTAGTGCATGGCCGCGGTGCACACCTGCACGGTGCCGCAACCCAGCAGGATGAATTCCGCAGCATCTTTCCAGTTGCCAACGCCGCCGATGCCGGAGAGAGGCAGCGCGCCGGCCGGGTCAGACAACACCTGCTGCACCATGTTGAGCGCGATGGGCTTGACCGCGGGGCCGCAGTAGCCGCCGTGCGAGCTCTTGCCGTCGACATTGGGGTTGGGCTGGAAGGTGTCGAGGTCGATCCCGGTAATCGAATTGATGGTGTTGATGGCGGAGAGGGCATCGGCTCCGCCGCGCTTGGCCGCGCGCGCGGGCATGCGGATGTCAGAGATATTCGGGGTGAGCTTGACGATCACCGGAGTGCGCGCCTTCTCCTTCACCCAGCCGGTGATCTGTTGACAGTACTCGGGCACCTGTCCCACCGCCGAACCCATGCCACGCTCGCTCATGCCGTGGGGGCAGCCGAAGTTAAGCTCCAGGCCATCGGCTCCGGCGTCTTCGGCGCGCTGCACGATGTCGTGCCAGACTTCGCGCTTGCTCTCGACCATCAGCGAGGCGATGACCACGTGCTTGGGGTAACGCCGCTTGACTTCGGCCATCTCCTGCAGGTTGACCTCGATGGGGCGGTCGGAGATGAGCTCGATGTTGTTGAAGCCCATCATGCGGCGGCCCTCCCAATCGATGGAGGAGTAGCGGGAGCTGACATTGGTGATGGGCTCGCCGATGGTCTTCCATACGGCGCCGCCCCAGCCCGCATCGAAGGCGCGCATGATCTGCTCGCCGCAGTTGGTGGGCGGGGCGGAGGCGAGCCAGAAGGGATTAAGGCACGGGATGCCGCAGAAGGTGGTTGCCAGCGTGGGCTTAAGCTCGGGCAAGTTTGGCCTCCAGCCACGCGGCAATGCCGATGCCCGCGCGTTTTCCGTCTGCTACCGCGTCCACTACTTCGCGGCCGCCATTGGTGCAGTCGCCGCCGGAGAAGAACTTGGGGTGTGAGGTCTGGCCGGTGGCGCGGTCGATCACGATCCGTCCACGCTCCAGTTGCAGTTTCTGTGATCCGCCGGCCAACGCTTCGAGCAGGCTGTTTTGCGTCCCTTGCCCGATTGCCAGGACGACCAGATCTGCCGCCAGGGAAAACTCAGTGCCCGGTTGGGGAATGATTGAGCCATTGGCAGTGGCTGCCAGTTGGATCAGCTCAATCTGTTCCACGGCGTCGCGGCCGAGAATGCGCGTGGGCTGCACGTGCCATAGGAACTTCACTCCCTCGAGCCGGGCGTGCTCGTACTCAAAGGTAAAGGCGGACATGAGTTCCTCGCCGCGGCGATAGACGATGTGCACATCGGTGGCGCCCAGCCGGACGGAAGCGATGGCGGCGTCGATGGCCGTGTTTCCCGCTCCTACGACCACTACCCGCTGCGGCACTCGAGTGAGCTTGCCGGACTTGTAACCGGCAATTAGGTCGAGGGCGTTGGTCACCCCCGGCAGTTGTTCACCGGGTACGCCAAGCTGGTGGATTGCGCCCAGCCCGATGCCCAGGAAGATGGCATCGTGGGTGCGCTCGAGATCAGCCAGCACTTGGGCGTCGATCATGTTCTCGAATTGAAACTCCACCCCGAGCTGGGAGAGCATTTCAATTTCGCGCAGGCTTTCGACCAGGGGCAGTTTGTATTCGGCGACGCCGTAGGTGTTCAACCCTCCTGGCAACGGGCGCGCGTCGTAGAGGTTGGCGCGGATGCCGCGGCGGCGCAGTTCTGCGGCGCAGGCGAGCGAGGCCGGGCCGGCGCCAATGAGGGCTACGGAGAGGCCAGTGTCCGGCGCCGGGGTAAAGGGAAGGGGAGCGCCGCTCGCGTGGAGTGAGTCCATGGCGAAGCGCTGGAGGCGCGCGATCTGGATCGGCTGCTTGTTGAAGCGGTGCAGCACGCAGGCGCCTTCGCACAATACTTCCACCGGGCAAGCACGGGCGCAGCTGGCGCCCAGGATGTTGGCGTCGAGGATGGTGCGCGCGGAGCCGGAAAGATTGCCACTGGCGATTTTTTTGATGAAACCGGGAACATCGATGTGGGTGGGGCAGGCGCCGGTGCAGGGGGCATCGAAGCAGTAGAGGCAACGATTGGCCTCGGGCATCGCTGCCTGGCGGTCGAATGGCGGATGCAGATCGCCGAAGCGCGCAGAGGTCTCCGGATGATTGGGAGCCTGCTGCAAAAAGGACGTTTGGCCACTCATGGGGGCGTTTCCTCTGTCGCGTCTCGTTCAGGCGTGGAAACCATCATTATGCACTATCCGAGGGCCTCAGCAGAAACAACCCTTGCCCCTGGACGGATGAGACACTCGTGCCCCTCAACGAATCTACAGGGTCTGGACGGGTGCCCCTTGCCAACCTGCCCCGGCTTGCCGTGGGAGCGTACCTGGGCCGAAAACGGGTTTTTCGAATGCTTTTAGCAGATAGATGAGCTGCGGTCGATCGATTGCAACGCTTCCCTCGTGTTAAACGCAATGGTGGGGCTTCGCCCCATCTTTTTCAACCCATGTACGCTCCCACGGCAAGCCGGGGCAGGTGGGCGAACATGGGGCACCCGTCCAGAAGCACTGGAGCCTTCCGCACCATCCACACCCATCAGGGGAAGAATGGGTCGTGGGGGGCCCGGGTGGTCAGGGGAGAACTTGAACTCGAATGCTATGCTTTCCCGCATGCGCCTGCGGCCCCGTGCGTGGTTGTTTCTTCTGGCTTTGCTCCTTGCCGTTCTCCCGCTTCACGCCCGGGTGATTCGGGTGGAGGTGGCTTCCCGCACCAGCGTCCTCGACGGAAAGATATTCGGGGATGCGGGAGCCTATGAGCGCATCACCGGACGCGTCTACTTCACGCTCCCTGTGGCCAATGCGCACAACCTGCGCATCGTCGATCTCAGCAATGCTGTGAACCTGAAAAACGGCGAGGTCGAGTTCTCCTCGGACTTCGTTGCCGTCCGTCCCAAGGATGCTCACAAGGGCAATGGCTCCATGCTTCTGGAGGTCCCCAACCGGGGGAATGCGCGCATTCTTTCGCTGGTCGACGGCGGAGATCAGGATCTGGCCCACGACGCGGGAGATGCGTGGTTACTGCGCAACGGCTTCACCGTGGTGAGCCTGGGGTGGCAATGGGACGCGACGGGGCCAAGCGCGCTGCGATTCCTTGCCCCGATCGCCAAGGAGAACGGAAAGACCATCACCGGGCTGCTGCGCGGCGACCTGATGCTCGCCGAGAAAATGACGGAGATCCCCCTGGGACACTTCACAGACCCGGGTATCGGTGGGAACGAATACCCGGTTGCCGCGCCGGATGATGTGCGCGATGTGCTCACCGTGCGGAGCTCGCGCACAGCGCCGCGCTCCATCATTCCCCGCACCGATTGGCAGTTCGCGCATACCGTCCAGGGCAAGCTCGTTCCCTCTGACCGGTTCATCCACCTGAACGGCGGCTTCCAGCCGGGGAAGATTTACGAATACGTCTACGTGGTCGCCAACCCGGTTGTGGCCGGCGGCGGCTTCGCGGCTATTCGCGACTTCGCCTCCTACGCCAAGTACGATCCCGATGCCATCACTCCAGTGGAGCGGGTCTACGGCGAAGGCATCTCGCAGAACGGGCGCTTTCTGCGCGACTTTCTCTATCAAGGCTTCAACGCGGATGAAGAGGGGAGGATGGCGCTGGACGGCGTTCTCGCCCACGTTGCGGGAGCAGGCCGGGGCAGCTTCAACTACCGCTTCGCTCAGCCGTCGCGCGATGCACGCCCCACGTCGTCGATTTTCTTCCCCACCGACATCTTTCCCTTCACCGATGAACCGGAGACAGATCCGGTCACAGGAATCACCGGAGGGCTGCTCGACCAGGCGGTCGCCGACAAGGTCGTGCCCAGAATCTTTTTCTCCAACACTTCCTATGAATACTGGGGACGGGTAGCTTCGCTGATTCACATCAGCGCAGACGGTGAGCAGGATGTGTCGATCTCAGACCAGGTCAGGATCTATCACTTCACCGGTCTGCAGCATTATTCCGTTCCTTTCCCGCCGGAGAAGGGAACGGGGGACGAGTTGGGACAACAGCCGCAGTCGCCCCTCCCCATCCGATACTTCTGGCGCTCCATGATTGCCAACATGGACGCGTGGGTGCACAGCGACACGCTTCCGCCGGCCAGCAACTACCCCAAGATCGCAGACGGAAACCTGGTGACGTTGGAGAAGTACGCATGGCCCGCGATCCCCGGAGTCAACCGGCCACACGAGGCGAGCCAGGCCTACCGTCTCGATTTTGGGCCCAACTGGCAGCAGGGAATTTTGAGTATTCAACCACCGAAGGTTGGCCCGGCGTTTCCTGTGCTCGTGCCCCAGGTCAATGAAGACGGCAACGAACGCGACGGAGTGCGCCTGCCCGAGATCACCGTGCCGCTAGCCACCTACGCGGGTTGGAATCTTCGTGATCCTTCGATTGGCGCACCCGAGCAAAGGGTCAGCTTCGAGGCGTCCTATCTCCCATTCCCCAGGACGACCGCGGAGCGCCAGAAGACGGGCGACCCGCGCAAGTCGATTGCCGAACGCTACGCCGGCCGTGAGGACTATCTCACGCAATACCAAAAAGCAGTGGACGATCTGGTGCAACAACGCTGGATTTTGCCGGAAGACCGCGCCGCCCTGCTCCATCGCGGGGAGCAGGAATGGAATCGGGCGCGATGAAATTTCTTTGACATTTCAAACGCCTTACATCAAACTGACATTCATAAGGAACGTTAGTAAGTCCTTCGCGCGCCTGTCAGCTGGTCGCGTCCCCTGGACCATTTCGAAGTGGGAGTCGTTGATTGTCTATCTGAACAGTGATTGTTTTACTTCGTTCAGTCCTTCCTCCCCCGAATCAAGGTTCTTCTTCAGCACGTCAAACCTTGTAAGCGTATTTAAACCTAAGCCTTTAGCGGCTGCCAAAAGCCACTGATAGCGGTTCCCGGACGGGGAAACCGTGCGATAAGCCTCATTCGAGGTTGCGCAGTTGTGTCTATTTCTGGAGGTAGCAGTGCCCGGACGTGTCAGAAAATGCTTCGCGCCGTCGCTTCTTAGCCTTGGCTTGTTTCTAGGTCTCTTAAACCCTGCATCGTCCAACGCCCAGGGCATCATCACAGGATCGCTTACCGGCTTTGTGACCGATTCTTCCGGGGCTGTGATTCCGAATGCATCCGTGACCGCTGTGAACAACAGTACGAGAGCGTTGTTCAAGAGCACTGTGGGCGGCGATGGAACTTTTGTGATCAGGGATCTTCCTGTAGGCACCTACACTGTGACGATTACCGGTGGTGCGGGCTTCAGCAAGGATACGGTCCAGAATGTTCAGGTAAACGCGGGCAATGCAACTTCGATCGGGAATCAGGGCTTGCCTCCGGCTTCTTCGGTGGAGACGGTACAGGTCGCGGCCAACTCGGCTGCTCTACTCGACACCACTACGTCTGAAGGCTCCGCCACCATCGAAGCCAAGGAGCTGCAGGAACTTCCTGTCTATGGCGGCTTCGATACAACCGCGTTGCTGAGTCCGGGCATTGTCTCCACGCATGCCAATGGAGACGCGCAGTCCAACGGTACGGATTATTCCTCGAATGGATTGCGTTCGCGCTCCAATAACTCGGAGCTGGATGGGCAGGCGAACAACGATCTTCTGATCACCGGCCCGCAAATCTACTTCTCAAACCAGGACGCGCTGCAGGAGATCCAGGTGATCTCCAACAACTTCAGCGCACAATATGGGCGCAATGCGGGAAGCATCGTCAACTACATTACCAGGAGTGGTTCGAACGAGTTCCATGGATCGGGTTTTGAGTTCTACACCGGGACGTGGCTGTCTTCGCTTACCCAGGGACAGAAGGGACCTCAGTTCGGCTACTGCACCGCGGGGCAGAGCCCGGCGAGCGGTTGCACCCATCCCGACGTCCCGGCCTTTACTGAGAATGCTTATGGCGGCACCTTGGGCGGCCCCATCCTGAAGGACAAGCTCTTCTTTTTCGGCAGCACGTACTGGGTGAGAACTTTTCAGGGTGCAACCCGCTACACCAGCGCAGGAACGCTCTTTCCGGATGCCGCGGGCCTGGCGCAGCTGCAGAGCGCATTTCCCAACAATCCCGGAACCGAAGAGTTGGTTAACCAGGGCCCCTTTGCCTTTAAGTCGGGAAACCCCACTTCCTTTGGTCCGGCTTCTACCATCAACGTGACGGACGGTAAGACCACGCAGGCGATCGAAGTCGCCCAGGTTGCGCGCAACGTAGCCAACATTGATCTGGATCAGGAGCAGATGGGCAGGCTAGACTATCAGCCCACGGAGAAGGACCATTTCTATCTTCGCTATATCTATCAGGACACGCCACTGATTGCGTACTTCGGCAACCAGGTGTCGGGCAATACCGTCAACGTGCAGAGCACGACCCACTCTATCGGGGGCGACTGGACCCATACCTTTTCGCCGAAATGGGTGGATCAACTGCGCTATTCCTTCCAGCAGGCACGGCTGGCATTCGATGGTGGCGGTGTGCCGACCTGTACCATCAGCAATCTTGGTACGTGCCCGTCGAGTGTTAGTTTTGGCAGTTCGTTCCTTCAGTTAGGTTATCCCGTGGGCCAGCCTACCGGCCGCATCGCCAAGGTGACGCAGGTGCAGAACAATGCGACCGGTTCGCTGGGCCGCAACAGTATCAGTTTTGGCGGGGAGTTTGACTATCAGAACAACCCCAACATCAACCTTCCCAACGGAGCGGGCGTTTTCAATTTCACGCCGGGCAGCTCCACCTTTCCCCTGCGCAACACTTCGAGCACGGCCAGCACCTACAACGGTTACACTGCATTGCTCGAAGGCGTATCGCTGACCGCACTGACAGCGGGAAATGCGACCACGCACTTCACGGCGCCCAACGTGTTCGTTTATTTCCAGGATGACTTCAAGCTGATGCCCAACTTCACGCTGAACCTGGGCCTGCGCTACGAGTATTTTGGACAGGCGGTCAACGCTTTGTACCGGGAGACGGTGGCCCAACAGACGGGTACCAATCCATTCTGGAGCACGGCGCTGCCACTCTCCGCAACTACCTTTCCCAAGGTGCAGAATTTTTGGGGAACGATGGAACCTCGTTTCGGGTTCTCCTACAATCCGAGTTTTGACCGGGGCATGGTGGTGCGAGGCGGATTTTCGGTCAACGCAGACCCGTGGTTCAACGAAATTTTCCTGACCGCTGCCTCGGGGAGTCCGGTGGTCAACTCCGGAACCTTTAGTTGCGATGGTGTTACGGTGCAATGCCTGCCCAGTGGAGGATTCACTTATTCCAACGTGCATGCCCTGAACGATCCTCTCATCCCGTCTGGCGGCGATCCGCGGCTGAGCCCGGAGCAGGATGTGCCCACCAACCTGCGGCCTGCCTATGCGGAGACCTGGACCCTGGGCATTCAGCACCAGGTGGGCCGGGAGAGCGCGCTCGAAATTCGTTATGTGGGCAACCATGTCATGCACGAGTTCCAGCGCATCAACTCCAACCCCTTTTTAGGCAGCAGCTCCGCTTGCACCGATCCGACGCAGGCGGGCTACCAGCGCGTAGATTGCTCGAACTATCTGCGCAGCACGGTTGCCAATACAGGCTTTTCGCAATACAACGGATTGCAGACCTCGTTTACCACGCGGTCGCTGCATAACTTCAGCGGATCGGTTGCCTACACTTATAGTCGAGCGATCGATAATGCCAGCGAAATTGACAGTACCTTTGCCGGCGGCACAACCATCGCTTATGCACAAAACCCCTTAAACCTCTCGTTGGGCGAGCGCGGCGTCAACGGTCAGTCTTATACCAACGTGATTGGTTCGAAGATTACGTATACGCTTCCCTTCGACAAAGAGCAGAAAGGGCTGATGGGAAGAGTGTTGGGCGGCTACCGGCTAAACGCCTTCTACACCTTTAACACCGGTCAGCCATTTACTCCATACCAAAGCGCCTTTTCGCAGTCGCCGAATATCAACCCCAATGATCCGAAGACCTATCTCAGCAATTGCGATTCGGCGTTCAATGGCTACTTCAACTCCGGCTTTGATGTGTGCCGGCCGGTGTTGGCAAATCCCAAAGCTCCGATCGGCTCGGTTGGCATCAACACCGGCCAGGGATATATGGATTATGCGACTCCGGGAAAGACGATTGCGCGCAATGACGTTCATTGGATATACGACAACCAGTACGAGGCTGCGGCACTGAACACGCAGTATCCGGGAGTGGGGCGCAATACACTGCGGGGGCAGGATTGGAGCTCTCTCGATGCCAGCGTATACAAGGATGTCCGGGTGAATGAGCGAATTACCCTGCAGCTGCAGCTGACTGCATGGAATGCGCTCAACCATGCCTACTTTGCTACTCCGGATGCTTTGCTGGACGATGTGTTGAAGTCGCCGCAATCCGGTTTTCTGAATCACTACTACAGTTCGGGTTCGACGGCGACCTTTGCGGCGAACGGCGCCATTGTGCCGGCGCCGGGAAACCGGAATGTGCAGCTCGGTGGGGAGATCCGCTTCTAGTTGGCTAAACCATCGCTTCAGAATTGAGTCCCGAAGGTACGGCTGAGAATACCCCAGGATGCAATCCTGGGGTACTTCTACCTCCGAAATGGACTATTCGCGATCCAGGGCAACCCAGGACTAACGTCCTGGGACATTCTCAGTCGTCCCTGCGGGACTGGTCTCGGTGGGAATGTATACCCAGGACTACGTCCTGGGCTACTCTCAGCCGTCCCTACGGGACTTAATTTGGAGGGCAGTTGCAGAGTCTTCAGCCCGATTCTCTTTCAGTTCTTTACGGCCCGACTAAGTCGTGCCCTCATAGAAAGCATAAGAGTAAAGATGCCAAGGGTTGTTAAGGCGGTAGTGCTGCTGGCGTTCCTGGTTAGCTGGGAACTGGCCGGTTTGATTAGCTGGGAAATGTTCGGCGTCGTTCGCGCGGAGCAGATCCAGCCGGGCCAGGTGGTGGTGGAACGCGGAGTTCCGGTCACCATGAGGGATGGCGTCGTCCTGTTTGCGGACGTCTATCGGCCGGCGGGCCCGGGCAGATTTCCCGTATTGCTGGAACGAACGCCCTATGACAAAGCGGTAGATAAAGAGATCGATATCGGCGAGCGCGCGGCGGCGGAAGGTTACGTCGTGATCATTCAAGATGTACGCGGCCGCTATACCTCCGGGGGTGAATGGTATCCCTTCCGCCACGAATCGCAGGATGGATACGATACAGTCGAATGGGCTGCGGGCCTGCCGTACTCCAACGGTAAGGTTGGAATGTTCGGTTCTTCCTATGTGGGTGCGACCCAGATGCTGGCCGCGATTGCCCATCCTCCGCATTTGGCGGGCATCTGCCCCATGTTTACTCCGAGCGACTATCACCACGAGTGGATCTACCTGGGAGGCGCCTTTCAGCAATGGTTCGACCAAACCTGGACGTCGATTCTGGCCCAGGACACAGCGGAAAAGTATCTGAAAAGCATTACCAGCGCGACAGAAGATACGCGCGTACTTCCGTTGACGAACTACCAGGTCTTTAACCTGGAGAAGGCATTGCAGCCCGGCGATCTGACGGCGAAGTTTGCCCCCTACTATCTCGACTGGCTTGCCCACCCAAACTTCGACGCCTATTGGCAGCCCTGGTCGATTGAGGACCACTACGCGGATATACGAGTGCCCAGTTTGACGGTAGCCGCCTGGTACGACATCTTTCTCGGAGGCTCGCTACGCAACTACTCCGGCGTGAAGACCAATGGAGGCACGGACGAGGCCCGAAAGAATCAACAGTTGCTCATCACCATTGGCGGTCATGCGGGAGGGGGCCGGAAGATTGGTACAGTCGACTTCGGCCATGCGGCAGATGCCTTCGACGAGAGCGATGTCACGATGGAATGGTACGACTTTCTCTTTAAGGGGATAAACAATCGCTTCGCTACGGGGAGGCCGGTCAAGATTTTTGTGATGGGCAAGAATGAATGGCGGGAGGAGGCGGAGTGGCCTCTTAGCCGGGCCAAATCTACGACCTACTACCTACACTCGGACGGCAGAGCGAATTCCGCCGGCGGCGATGGAGCTCTTTCCACCCGGTTACCGCAAGCCGAGCCCTCCGACCGCTACGTTTATGATCCGCAGAACCCAGTGCCCACCGAGGGGGGGCCGCTTTGCTGCGATAGCCATCATCCAGCCGGGCCTCGCGACCAGCAGACGGTTGAGCGCCGCAAGGATGTGCTGGTGTATTCGACTCCTGCGTTTGCCTCGGATACAGAAGTTACGGGTCCGGTGAGTGTAGACCTGTATGCGATTTCTTCCGCAGTGGACACCGATTTTACGGCCAAGCTGGTGGACGTGGATGAGAAGGGAATCGCGCTTAATCTCACCGAAGGGGTGGTCCGTGCTAGATATCGAGACTCCCAGCTAAACCCGGCAAAGCTGGTTCCGGGCCACATTTATAAATTCACCATCGACCTTTGGGCCACCAGCAATGTGTTCCTGGCCGGACACAAACTGCGCCTGGAGATCAGTAGCAGTAACTTCCCGCGCTTCGACCGCAATCTTAATTTGGGCGAGGCAAGCGGGCAGGCGAAGGCGTGGGCTACGGCCACGAATACCATCCTTCACGATGCCGGCCACCCATCGGCTGTGATCCTTCCTTTGGTGCAATAATCCGAAGGCCCGATCGCCCGCTATGATAGGAGCGAAAGGGCGATCGTGATGCCTAAGATCGATTTAAAATCCGTGGATGAGTACATCGCTGCACAGCCACACGCAGCGCAAGCCGCGCTTGGGCTGGTGCGGAGCGCCATCCGCAAGGCGATGCCCGGAGCCGATGAGGCGATCTCGTACAAGATCCCAACCTACAAGCTGAATGGGCGGGCGGTGCTTTATTTCGCGGGCTGGAAAGAGCACTACTCGCTCTATCCTGCCGGAGAAACGCTGGTCGCAGCGTTCAAGGACGAGTTGACGTCGTACAAGGTCGAGAAAAGCACCCTCCGTTTTCCGCTTTCCCAGGCTGTCCCCGTAAAGTTGATTGAGCGCATCGCGAAGTTCCGCGCGCAGGAAGCCGCTGCTCGTCAGAACGCAAAGCCGGCCGCGCCGGGGAAACGCTAGACCGGATAAGATCAGAACCGAACTCGCGAACGAGAGGTATTCATGCGTAGCAAGATGGCCCTCCTTGTGCTCCTGGTGGCAGTACAGGCGGCACACGCGTTTGATTCTGTTCCGATGGCGGACTACCACCAGCGCCGCGTGAAGCTTGCAGCGGAACTGCACGGCGGCTCGGCGCTGATTGTTGCTGCGCACGAGCCCCTGATGGAGTATCAGGACTACCGCCAGGACGAGGATTTCTTTTACCTGACCGGCTCCAACGAACCTGGTGGAGCGCTTCTTCTTATCGGCGATGGACCGGCGACGACGACTCGCCTGGGAACGGTTGTCCCGGCGCACTCGTACCGCGAGATTCTCTTCCTCCCCATGCGCAATCCCGTCCGCGAAAAATACACCGGGCCGAAGACCGACGCCGCGACTCCAGGGGCTCGCGAATTACTCGGAGTGGATGAGGTGAAGCCTCTTGCCGCGTTGCCCGGCTTCTACGCGGAATTCCTGGGCCAGGACATCCGGCGCGCAAAAGAGGTCTGGACCCAGCAGGACATGGGCGTGGCAGCCGCTACGCTTGGCTTCACCGCAAGCGTTCTGGGCACCGACGACCCGCCGCCAACCCACGACGTCCGCGCGCTGACCGAGCAGTTACGCATGGTGAAGAGCCTGGCGGAGATCGCCCTCATCCAAAAGGCTACCGATGCCTCGATCGCCTCCCAACTCGCCGGCATGCGAGCCATCAAGCCAGGAGTGCGCGAACGAACCATCGCCGGCATTGAAGTTGCCACCATGCTGGAGGAGGGATGCGAACGCGCCAGCTATCCCGCTATTGTTGGCTCGGGGATTAATTCGACCACGCTTCACTACTCCAGCAACAGCAAGACGATGGAGAAAGGCGACGTGGTGGTGATCGATGCCGCGGGCGAGTACTCGATGTATGCCAGCGACCTGACGCGGACTATGCCGGTCGATGGGCACTTCACGGCTCGTCAGAAAGAGATTTATAACATCGTGCTGGGCGCGCAACAGGCCGCGCGCGATACCTTCGTGGCCGGCAAATCAAAGATGGGCTCCATCGACCATCGCGCAGAGCCTGAGGTCACACTGGACAAGGTCGCGTTCGACTACATCAACACCCACGGCAAGGACCTCCATGGGCAGCCCCTCGGAAAGTATTTTCTGCACACGCTGGGGCACTCAGTAGGCATCGATGTGCACGACCCGTATGACTACGACAAGCCTTTCGTGATTGGTTCCGTGTTCACCATTGAACCGGGTATCTATATTCCTGAAGAGAAGATAGGCGTTCGTATTGAAGACACCTTCTACGTCGATGCGTCGGGAAAACTGATCGACTTCGCCGAGAAGCTACCCCACACGGCGGAAGGGGTGGAAGCGGCTATGCAGGCCAAATAGACCTCTCTTGACTGGGTATCCATACTTGTTTACTCTAGGCCTGTAGCGAACAGGCCTTTGGTGGAGGGCATTTCTCATGAACTGGCTACCTGGTATCTTCCGTCGCAATAAGCTCTATGGCGATCTCGGCGACGAAATGCGCCTTCATCTCGAGGAGCGGACGGAGCAGTTCATGGCCGAAGGCATGAGCCGGATCGAGGCAGAACAAGCTGCCCGCCGCGCTTTCGGAAACGCCACGGTGCTGGAAGAGCGCAGCCGCGAAGTGTGGCAGTTTCCTTTGGTGGAATCGCTCGGGACGGACTTGAGATTGGTATTCCGGCGACTGCGAAAATCGCCTGGGTTTGCCGCCACGGTCATCCTGACCCTGGCAATCGGAATCGGCGCCAACGCGGCGGTCTTCAGCGTGCTCAACAGCGTGTTGTTCAAGCCGCTGCCCTATCCGGACGCAGAGCAACTGGTAGCCGTCCATCTGATCGCTCCTGGGGCCGCGGGGCTGGCGGACTTCTCCACTGGTCTCCGCCTCTCGCCCTCCATGTATTTCACCTTCGCCGAGCAGAACCGGACGTTTCAATCGCTGGGCGTGTGGAGCACGGGCACGGCCAATGTCACCGGCGTCGACCAGCCGCATGAAGTGCACACTGCTTTGATTACTGACGGCGTGCTGCAAGCGCTCAGCGAGCCGCCTGTCCTTGGCCGTTGGCTGCTGCCGGCCGACCAGAATCCGCATGGTTCGAAAGCCGTCATGCTTAGCTACGGATATTGGCAGCGCCGCTTCGGCGGAGACCGGTCGGTGATCGGGCGCAGCATTGCGATCGATGGGGAGCCGCGGGAAATCGTCGGCGTGATGCCGCAAGGGTTCCGTTTGGTGAATGCGGATTTCGATGTGATTGCGCCGCTCGGCTTTGATCGTAACCAAGCACACCTGGCGGGTTTCGGTTTCCAGGGAATCGCCCGGCTCAAGCCGGGGGTTCCCATTGCGCAAGCGAATGCAGACGTGAAGCGGATGCTGCAGATCTGGGAGGACTCCTGGCCGTCGGGCATCCCTGGTTTCGATTCGCACTTTTACGAGAAGGTCTGGAGAGTCGCGCCCGCTATTCGCCCCCCTCAAACAGGAAGTCGTCGGCAATGTTGGCAATGCGCTGTGGGTGGTGATGGGCACCATTGGCCTGGTGATGCTGATTGCTTGCACCAATGTGGCAAACCTGTTGCTGGTGAGAGCGGATGGCCGGCAGCAGGAGCTTGCCGTCCGGGCTGCGCTCGGCGCCGGGCGAGGTCGAATCGCCTGGGAACTGCTGCTGGAAAGTGTGGCCCTCGGGCTCATAGGCGGTGTGATCGGAATCGGGATCGCCTATGAGGGTCTGCGGCTGCTGGCGGCCATCGGTCCGGCCAATCTGCCGCGTTTAAATGAAATCTCGCTGGACGCGCGAACGCTCGGGTTCACGCTGGCCCTTTCGTTGCTCTCAGGACTGTTGTTCGGCTCCATCCCGATTCTGAGATATGCGGGGCGGCGCATGCCCTCGGCTCTTCGGGGCGCGGGAAGAACTGCGAGCGTCAGCCGAGAGCGGCAACGCTCCCGCAATTTGCTGGTGGTGGCCCAGGTGGCGATGGCCCTGGTACTGCTGGTGAGCGCCATGCTGATGATTCGCACATTCTGGGCATTGCGCAATGTTGAGCCGGGGTTCACACAAGCGGAGCATTTGCAGACCATGCGCATCTCTATCCCAGATTCTCTGGTGGCGGACCCGCAAATGGTCACGCGCACGCAAAACAACATTGTCGACAAGTTGGCAGCGATTCCGGGCGTGACTTCTGTGGCCTTCGCGGATGCAATGCCGATGGAGGGAATCGAATCCAACTGGGACGTGATTCAGATTGAGGGGAAGAAGTTAGATGAGGACATGCCCCTGCGACTATTCAGATATATCGCCCCCGGTTTCTTTCACACGATTGGGACAAGATTCGTTGCCGGACGCGAGCTTACCTGGACAGACATTTACGGGCGAAGGCCGGTGGTGATCATTTCAGAGAATCTTGCCCGCGAAACGTGGGGCTCACCCTCGGCTGCGCTGGGCAAGCGATTACAGGAGCTTCCGAAAACACCGTGGTTTGAAGTGGTCGGTGTAGTCGAGGACGTCCACGTGAACGGCGTCCAGGAGAAGGCGCCCCCGATCGTGTACTGGCCTTCGATGGTGGAGGGCCGGTTAGGGCCCAATACATTTGATGCCACCCGCTCGGCGACCTTCGCGATCCGCAGTGATCGCGCCGGGACTGAGGCTTTCCTCAGCGAGATCCAGCAAGCCGTTTGGTCGGTGAATCCGAGCCTGCCGCTGGCCTCGGTGCGGACCATGCAGGAGATTTACAGCCAATCCCTGGCACGCACTTCGTTCACGCTGGTCATGCTGGGCATTGCCGGCTCGATGGCGCTGGTGCTGGGGATCATCGGCATCTATGGAGTGATCTCCTATGCGGTGTCACAACGCACGCGCGAAATCGGAATTCGGATGGCGCTGGGAGAGCAAAGAGGGCGGCTGCGGTGGATGTTCGTCCGCTCCGCATTGGTGCTGACGGGATGCGGCTTGGCCATCGGTTTGGCTGCGGCAGCCGGGTTAGTGGGCCTCATGAAATCGCTGTTGTTTGGGGTCAGCCCGATGGACCCTGTTACCTACGTCTCGGTACTGATGGTCTTGGCTGCATCCGCGGTGGTCGCCAGTTATTTGCCGGCGCGGCGTGCGGCGGCGGTGAATCCTGTGGAAGCTTTGCGAGCTGAGTGAATCAATAAGCCTTCTCCCTTCACCCATGCCGAGGGACTTTAGCTGTCAATTCGTCCACCGCTTTCGCTGGTTGCCACCAAGCCTTGCCCCCTGGACGGGTGCCCTATGTTCGCGGACTTTCGCGTACATGGGTTGAAGACGATCTTTTTCCAATGCTTTCACCACCGGTCTACTCCTGTTTACAGGAAAAGAAAAAGGAGGGCTTCGCCCATCTTCTTCAACCCATGTACGCGAAGGTCCGCGAACATGGGGCACCCGTCCAGGGGGCAAGGCTTGGTGGCAAACCGGGAAAGCGGTGGACGAATTAACAGCCAGGTCCTACAGCGTATCTTCACTCTCTTCTTTTACTTCGGGATCTGCCTTGGTGTGCAGAGCGCGGATTAGCAGGGGCATTACAAACAGGATTGCCAGCACCGTGGTGAACATTCCACCCACCACCACCCGAGCCAACGGCTGTTGCGCCTGGGCGCCGATGCCGTTGGCAAAGGCCGCAGGACACAGGCCGAGACCAGCGGCCATACAGGCCATGACTACAGGTCGCATTTCGTCACTGCAACCTGTTCTCAGTCCCTCCTCGAAGCCATCCGTGTATTGCGCGCGACGGATGCCGGACAGAAAGACGACGGCGCCCAGGGTGGCGACTCCGGTAAGGGAAGTGAATCCAACCGCCGCGGAAATGCTGAAGGGCGTGCGGGTGAAGAACAATGCCAGGACACCGCCAATGGCCCCGAAGGGCAGCGTTCCCAGCACAATGAGCGCATCCTTCCAGGTTCGGAACTGGATGTAGAGCAGAACGAGAATGGCAACCAGGCTCACTGGGATGATGAAGGCAAGCCGGCGCTGTTCCTTGCGTAAGCTATCGAACTCACCTGCCCAGGTGTAGTTATAGCCTGACGGCAACTTGACCTTGTCAATCAATTGTTGTTGCAGATCCTGAATCGTGGTGGCAAGATCGCGGCCGCGCACGCTGAACTTGATGGGTATGTAGCGCCGGCCGTTCTCGCGATAGATCATGAACGCACCATCGCGCGTCTCCACATCGGCAATCTGGCTGATGGGAACTCTGCTACCGTCCGGGGCCGGCAGCAGGATACCCTGAATGGCCTCAGGGCCATTGCGAAAGCGCTCTGGAAAACGGACGGTTAGATCAAACCTGCGATCGCCCTCAATGACCTGCGTGAGGGCTGCGCCGCCGACCGCCGCCTGGACCGTGGCGTTGACGTCCGCCGCGGCCAGTCCGTATCGAGCAGCCTTGGCGCGATCGATACGGATGAGCAGGCTGGGTTGGCCACCGACGCGAAAGACACCCACGTCCGCAACACCTTTTACGGATTGCATCACCTGCGAGATCTGGTTGGCGATACGGGACAGCGTGTCGAAATCGTCACCAAACAGCTTGAGTGAATTTTCTCCCTTGACGCCAGACATGGCTTCTTCCACGTTGTCCTGGATGTTCTGGGAAAAATTCAAGTCCATGCCCGGAATTTGCGAGAGGCGATGGCTCATCTCGTCGATCAACTGGTCCTTGGTTAAGCCCGCGCGCCACTCGCCGGGTGGCTTGAGAGCGACCGAGAGTTCCACGTCGTTGAAGGTTACGACATCGGTTCCGTCATCGGGACGGCCCATTTGCGAGACGGTCTGCGTGACTTCGGGAGACCTCCCGATCTGCGCCCGCAAGTCATCGGCGACGTTTGCCGCCGCCTGGAAAGAGATATCCTGCGGCAGCGTTGCCCGGATCCATAGATTCCCCTCTTCCAGCGGCGGCATGAATTCGCCGCCCACGAAGGTGAACAGGACGCCGGCAGCAACCAGGCCTCCCAGGGCGGCAAACCACGTGAGTCCCGGATGCGCGAGGACACGGGGAAGACCGTGGTCATAGCGGCGGCGCAGGAAGCCCCCCAGGCGCGTTTCGTGATGCTCCGGGTTTGGTTGAGCAGGAGCGACCATGTAAGCCAGCACGGGGGCGAAGACGAGTGAGAAGAGCAGCGCGCCGACCAGCGCAAAGCCATAGGTAACCGACATGGGCGCGAAGATCTTGCCCGGAACCCCCTGCATGGTGAAGAGAGGAATGAAGGCCACGAGGATGATGAGTGTGGCAAACAGCACAGGTTTAGCCGCATTGCTTGCGCCTTCAGTGATCATCTCGCTATTTTTTTCGTCGGGTGCGCGCCGCGAAAGCTTGCGATAGACGCTTTCCAGCACGACGATCGAGGCGTCCACAAGAATGCCGAAGTCGATCGCGCCGATGGAGATGAGATTGGCAGACTGGCCGGTGAGCACCATCAGGGAAAAGGCGAAGAGCACGGCAAACGGGATGGTCATCGCGGCGATGAAGCTGATGCGCAAGTCGCCCAGCATGGAGATCAACACCAGGGTCACCAGAAACAAGCCGGTGAAGACAACGTGCCGCACGGTACGAGTCGTGGTATTGATGAGGTTGGTGCGGTCATAGACGGTGCTGATGTGCATGCCTGGAGGCAGCAGACCGCCTTGGTTCAATTCGTGGATTTTCTTCTTCAGGCCCTCCAGTGCGGGAAGGGATTTTTCTTCCTTCTGCAGCAAAACGATGCCGATCACGACGTCTGGCTCGCCGTTGCGGCCGACCTTTCCCAGCCGAGGCTGGAAACCCTCCTTAACCTCGCCTATATCGCGCACCAGCACCGGGGCGCCGTTCCGCTCGGCGACCACAACCGAGCCGATGTCATCGATATTTTTCAACAGACCCAGGGCGCGAACGTTGATACTTTGATCGCCTAGAGTGAGATAGTTGCCGCCGGCGTTGGCATTGCTGCTCTGAATGGCGTTGAGTACCTGGGGCAGAGTCACATTCATCGCCAGCAACTTGTTGGGGTCGGCTTCCACCTGGTACTGACGTGTGGTGCCCCCGAAGGTCGTGATATCGATGATTCCGGGAACCTGTTTCAACTCGCGGCGGATAAGAAAGTCCTGCGTGGCCTTGAGCTCATTGAGGGAATAGTTCGGGCCGGTGAGCTGGTAGCGGTAGATTTCACCGATGGGCGACCAGGGCGAGAGCTGGGGCTGTAAGCCATTGGGTAAGGCGAGCGTCTGCAGGCGGTTCAGAACTTCCTGCTTGTCGCGAAAGTAGTCGCTGTCGAAGTTGAAATACAGCTTCACATCGCTGAGACCGAAGATGCTGATGGAGCGCACCTGGTCCAGATGCGGGGTGCCGTTCAGCGTCGCTTCCACCGGGACGGTCACCTGCTGTTCCATCTCTTCGGCAGACCACGAGGGGTTCTGGGTGATGATCTCTACCAAGGGAGGGGAAGGGTCCGGGTAGGCCTCGATGTCGAGTTTTATAAACGCGTAGACGCCGACCTCAAGGGAGACGACGAACACGATGAGCACGATGGCGCGGTACTCCAGCAACGTTCGGATCAATGCCTTCATGCTCAATCTCCGGAGGGCGGACGCAAAAGCGCCGCTCCCGCGGTGACGATCTGATCACCGTCCTTAAGTCCCGCTGTCACGACCACCGTCTTGTCGTGGATGGTTCCGGTGGTCACCTGGTGCTGCTCATACTTGCCCGGAGCAGTCGGCATGAATACGTAGCTCGACGTACCTTCGTGGACAACTGCGGCCGTGGGCACAATGAATTGCTGCGTCGTTGTGCGGGCGATCGAGAGGGTGGCAAACATTTCGGGTTTGAGGCGATGCTGGGGGTTGGGCACGATCACGCGCACCTTGAGCGTTCGGCTGGCGGGATCCATGGCGTCGGAAATGTTGGAGATCCTGCCGTGCAGGGTTTCGCCCGGATAGGCAGGGAGGGTCACATCGACCAACTGCGCGGAGCGGAGTGTGCCCAGGTCCCGCTCAAAAACGTCTCCCACTATCCAGA
>CAWJPV010000032.1:0-89201 GCA_963844785.1 uncultured Acidobacteriaceae bacterium
GAATCTGCGCAGCGAACTGCTGGAGCTGTGGCACAAAAAAACCATTCCAACGCAATCCATTTTTCTGGTGACGCATAACATTGAAGAGGCTTTGCAGTTGGCCGACCGCATCATCGTGCTGGGCCGCAACCCAGGGCATGTGCGGGTGGATTTTCCGGTAACGCTGACCCAGCCGCGGGACCGCAAGAGCGCCGCCTTCACCCAACTGGTGGATTACATCTATAAGGTGCTTACCCGGCCCGACGTGGCGCCTTCCGCCGTGCCCCAACGGCTGGCGGCGCGGGACCAGCGGCAGATGCACTACCAGATGCTTCCCCATGCCCGCCCCGGCGGCATCGCCGGCCTGCTCGAACTGCTGATCGATTACAACGGCCGAGCGGATATCTATCGCCTGGCCGATGATCTGGCCTTCGAGATCGATGACCTGCTGCCCATTGTGGACGCGGCGCAATTGCTCGGCTTTCTCAAGGTAGAAGAGGGCGACGCCGCGATTACTCCCGCTGGACGGGAGTATGCCGAGTCGGAGATTCAGGGGCAGAAAGAGCTGTTTCGCAAAGCCGCAGTGGAAAACGTGCTGCTGCTGCGGCAGATTACCCGGGCGCTCGATACCAAGTCAGACCACACCGTCCCGGAAGAATTCTTTCTCGACATGCTGGATGAGCAGTTCAGCGCGGATGAGACCCTGCGCCAGCTGGAAACGGCGATCAGCTGGGGCCGGTATGCGGAGCTGTTCGACTTCGACGCCTCGCGCAGAAGGTTCGTGTTGCCGGAGGAGGAAGGGACGCCCGAAGCGGTGGAGGAGGCGCAGACGGAATGAGCGCGCCGGTCTCCCGCTATCCCACGCTTTCCCGTTCGCTGGTTTTGGAGCGGACATGGCCCTTTTTTCTCGACCTCAGCGTGGCGGCAAGCGGGCTGGCCCTGTTTTACGCGGTGCTGCGTATTGCGCAATATTGGATGGGGCATCCGGTAGCGGCGGTCGCCATCTCCAATTCCGCAAAGATGCTGCCGCTGTACGCCTTCTACTCGGTGGTGCGCATCGGCGTCGCCTACCTGCTGAGCCTGACCTTCGCCGTGGGGTACGGTTACATCGCCGCTTACAATCCCCGCGTCGAAGCCTTCATGATCGCGGTGCTGGATATCCTGCAATCGATTCCCGTGCTCAGCTTTCTGCCTGCGGTGATGCTGGCCATGATATCGCTGATTCCCGGCCGCCAACTGGGTATCGAGATGGGCGCCATCCTGTTGATCTTTACCGGGCAGGTATGGAACATGGCGTTCAGCTTCTACTCCTCGCTTAAGAGCCTGCCGCGGGAGCTGCGTGAAGCCGCCAACGTTTTTCGCTTTTCCGCATGGCAGCGCTTCTGGCAGCTGGAACTGCCGTACTCGGCCATCGGGCTGGTGTGGAACTCCATGGTCTCAGTGGCCGGGGGATGGTTTTTCCTGATGGCCTGCGAGATGTTCGTATTGGGCGATCGCGACTTCCGTCTGCCCGGCCTCGGCTCCTATCTGCAGACGGCGGCCAGCACGGGCGACAACCACGGCATGTTATGGGGATCGGTAACCATGATCGTGATTATTGTGGCCACCGATCAGCTGGTGTGGCGGCCGGTGATCGCCTGGGCCGATAAATTCAAGTTCGAACAGGGAGAGAGCACCAGCCGCAAGACCTCGCCCATCCTCTACATGCTGCAGAATTCGGCTGCGCTGGGCTGGTTGAAGCAGGTGACCCTGGTGCCGGCGAGCGAACGTATCTACGGGGCGCTTGCGCGGCGGCGGCGGGAGCTGATCGCGCGCCCCATCCACGGACGGCGCAAGCGGTCCGGGCTGGGCTCGGTGGTGTTCATCGCCGCGGTTTCATTGCTGGTGGCCTTTGCCGCCTTTCGTGCGCTCGAGCTGCTGCGCCATGTGCATGGGCCGGAGATCGTGGAACTGCTTAAGGGCGCGGGCGCGACGTTTTTGCGGGTAAATGCCGCGTTGCTGATTGCTTCCGCCTGGACCATTCCCGCCGGCGTGGCCATTGGCTTTCATCCCCGCCTGGCGAGAATCGCGCAGCCGCTGGCCCAGATCGCCGCCTCGTATCCGGCGACGGCGATTTTTCCTATCTTGCTGATCGCTCTTGTCCGCTGGGGCGGAGGCTTGGGCATCGGTTCGATTGCTCTCATGCTGCTGGGCACCCAGTGGTACATCCTGTTCAATGTGATTGCCGGCGCCACGGCGATTCCCTCCGACCTGAAGGAGGTCGCCAAGCTTTACAAATTCTCCCGGTGGCAGCGCTGGAAGATCGTGATTCTGCCCGGCATCTTTCCTTACCTGGTCACGGGCCTGGTCACTGCGTCCGGCGGCGCGTGGAACGCCAGCATCATCGCCGAGTATTTTCATCTGAAAGATCGCACCCTGCAGACACTCGGGCTGGGCGCACAGATCAGCGCAGCCAGCGATCATGGCCAGTTTTCCATTCTGCTGCTGGCTACGATTATCATGTCGCTCATGGTGGTGACGGTGAATCGGCTGGTGTGGCGGCCGATGTTCCGCTTGGCTGAGACCAAATTTCGCCTGGACACGTAGCGCGCAAGTGCGCGGAGGTTTATGGCAGAAAAACCGTTCAAAGTCGGGATTGCTGGGCCTGGGTGTCATGGGCCGGCGACATCTGGATGCCTATCGGTCCCTGCCTGGAGTGGAGGTGCTCACGCGCACCAGCGCGCGCTTCGCCCACCTGCAGGACCCTGATGCGCTCTACGAGGCGATGATCGGGGATCCCGAATTAGATGCCCTCGACATCTGCCTCCCCACCGCATTGCATGCCCCGCTAACCATCGCCGCCCTGGACGCCGGCAAACACGTGCTCTGCGAGAAGCCTATGGCGCTCACCGTGGAGGCTTGTGGGCGCATGCTGGAAGCGGGCAAGCGTAATAAGGGCGTATTGATGGTGGCCCACGTGCTGCGCTTTTGGCCGGCCTACCGCGTGCTTCACGAGGCGGTGACTCAGGGCACTTATGGCGCTGTTCGCTCGGCGAGGTTCGCGCGCAGATCAGGTCTGCCTGGTTGGGCTCCATGGCTGTTGCGGCCGGAGGAGAGCGGAGGCGCCCCGCTGGATCTTTTGGTGCACGATTACGATCAGGCGCTGTGGCTTTTCGGCGCGCCCGAGAGCGCGACCGCGCGCACTGTGGGCTCGGCCAACGTGATTGCGTGCTCGCTGCGCTACCCGGGCGGGTTGGAGGTAGCCATCGACGGAGGCTGGTACACCGATAACATTCCCTTTGCCATGGAATTCGATCTGCAGTCGAGCGAGGGCGAGCTGCGCTATGCCAATGATCATCTGCAGCTCTTACGTCCGCCGGCAGCGCCCACTGAGATCGCCCTCTCGAACAAGGATCCTTACGCAACCCAGCTCGCTTATTTTCTCGAGTGCTGCCGCAACGGCCATGCTCCGGTCGAGTGTCCCCCGGAGAGTTCGGCCCAGGCGGTCGAGTTGGCCTTATCTATTTCTGCTTTGGCCCAAGGTACGCTGAAATCAATGTGAGTTAGGCTGCGTATCGCGGTAGATATGGACGGAGTTTCGCGGGCAACGCGCTTCTTCCCATCGCCATCTCACAACGACGAGGTGTTCGATGCCCAAAAGCACGAAGCACAAGGCGCAGCCCCGCGTTACCGACTCCAGTGCACGGTCAAAGAAGGATGACACCACCGAGTTTGATCGCGCTCCCCGGCAGAAGAATCAAGACCGCGATCCGGTGAAGAGTGCGGAGCAGACCCGGAATATCCCCACCAAGCATGGTGCGATCAAATAGCCGTGTACTCCTCGTCTGTGACGTGCTCGAGCCAGACCACATCGATGCCGTGCTCGTCAGCCTCCTGCATGGCGATGTGAGCCATGGTCCTTCCCGGCGCCGCGCCGTGCCAGTGACGTTCCTGCGGGGCAATCAAGACGGTATCTCCAGGGCGAATCGTCTGCGGCGGTTCGCCGGCTAATTGCACCACTCCCAGCCCGTCCAACACGTGCAGTGTCTGTCCCACAGGATGCGTGTGCCATGCCGTGCGGCTTCCCGGCCCAAACCAAACATGGTTTGCCTTAAGCCGCGAGGGCGCCGCCGGGTTGACGATTTCGTTGAGCCACACAGTTCCGGTAAACCACGCCTCAGGACCTTTGCGGCAGCCGCGCTTCTCGCCAGTAAGTATCTTCATGATGCCGCTCATTTTACATCCCACTCGATGCACCGCACAGTTGTCAGGAACTTGTAAGGTTTCAAGCGCGATCCGCACTCCTATACTCCAAACAGATATTTTGTAGTTCCTGTTTCTTGAGAGTGTGGATGTTGGACATTGGACGGGCGCTGCGGGTCATAGTTCATCTGAACGCGGACGTCAGCTCCAGCCATGAGTTTCTCCATAACGACATTCTGGCCTTTCTTTATGAGAGAGGGGTGGCCGGGGCCACCGTCTTCCGTCCCGAGGCCGGTTTCGGCTATCACCATCGCCTGCACACCAAAGGCGCGCCCGGTAGCGAGGGTCAGCACCTTCCGATCCGGTTGGAGTTTATCGACCAACAAGAAGTCGTAGATCGGGCTTATGCCCGAACTCCTTCTTCTGGTAACCGACGGAATGGTCGAAGTGCAGGAGACCACCATCTTGAAAGTGGCTCATAGCGCCGACCGGGACCACAGATGAAGTTGCGGGTGTTTTCGATTTTGGGTTGCTTGGGATTATTGATTGGCCATGCCCATCGGGCGATGCCGCAAACGCCGGCTCTATCGCTCGCCGATGCGGAGGCGCGCACGCTCAAGAACCAGCCGCGCCTGGCTGCTGAAGCCCTGAGAGCCCAGGCCTTGGGCAAGCGCGTGCAGCAGACCCGGTCGGCCTACTTTCCGCAGCTGACGGCGAACCTGACCGCAGTTAAAGCGAATGGCGATAGCGAAGTCGCTGCGGGCGCGGTGACCACTTCCAGTGTCTCCACCCGCGTGGCGGGCGGGGTCACGCTCACCCAACTGGTCACAGACTTCGGGCGGACGCGCGACCTTGTGCGCACTTCGCGCTTGACAGCGCAATCGGCCTCGCAGAGCACCGAAGACGTGAGGCAGCAAATATTGCGCGATGTCGACCAGGCTTACTTCGCTACCGAGGCCGCGGAGAGCGTGCGCGGAACCGCTCAGGCCGTTCTCGCGCTCCGTAGGACGGAGCTTCGCCAGCTGACGGCCTGGCGCAAAGCCAGTTGCGATCCACGCTCGATGTCCAGTTTGCGCAGGTGCTTGTCTCGGAAGCTCAAATGGCAGTCGTTCAGGCCAACAGCAACGTGCAAGAGGCGCGCGCACAGCTGACCGCCGCGATGGGCGATGACAATGATCCAGACTACGTGCTCGCCGAGCAACCACAGCCGCCCTTACTGGAAGACGATGTCAACCTCTACATTCGCGAAGCCCTGGCCAACCGGCCCGATCTGAAAGCGCAGAATCTCCAGGCACAGGCCGCGCAACAGTACGCGAACTCCGAAAGCAAGCTGAACTATCCAACGGTCAATATTCTCGGTACTGCCGGCGAGGTGCCGGACCGGGATCATACGCTGCAGCAGAACTATGGAGCCGCCGGGATCAATATCAGCGTGCCGGTCTTCAACGGCGGCCTCTACTCCGGCCGCATAGCCGAGGCCAAGCTCCGCGCACAGGCTGCCGATCGGGACGTGCGTGACCGCTCGCTGGTGATCGAGCGCGACGTGCGCACGGACTGGGCGCGGGCAAAGGACGCGTACCTCCAGATCCAGGTAGCGCAGGATCTCGTGGACCAGACCGGAGTGGCTGTGCGATTAGCGCAAGCGCGCTACGACGCCGGCCTGGGCAGCATCGTCGAGCTCAACCAGGCGGAGCTGAGCCAGACTTCTGCGCTGATCCAGGCCGCCAGCGCGCGCTTTGACTATCTCAGCGCACGGGCTGCGCTCAATTACGCCCTAGGTGTCCGGCCCTAGGCCGAGCGGGAGAGGTAGGGAGATGCATTCATCGAAGCGTCAAAGGCTACTTGTGATCTTCTCGGTCGCGCTGGTTTGGCCATTGTCGGCCTGCTCCCACAGCGCCGTCTCCGAGGGCACGGCCAGCGTGCCGGTGGTTCCGGCGGTCAGGGTTGTCCGCACTGATCTGCGAAACAGCATTACTCTCACCGCTGAGTTCCAGCCTTACTACGAAGTGGATGTGATGGCCAAGGAGGCCGGCTACATCAAGCACATGCTGGTGGACATCGGCGATCGAGTGAAGGAAGGGCAATTGCTCGCCACTCTGGAGATTCCCGAGCTGCAAGCAGACCTGACCAAGGCGAAGTCTGATGTGCAGACCGCCAACGCAGAGAGGGCGGTAGCTAAGGGTGATCTGCAGAGGGCGCAGGCAGCGAGCCAGATTGCGCAACTCTCTTATACCCGTATTCAGGACGTTTCCAGGAAAGAGCCGGGCCTTGTTCCGCTGCAGGAAGTGGATGTGGCCCACTCGCACAATCTCGAAGCAGATGCGCAGGTGAGTGCTGCGCTGCAGCGCGTCCAGGCCGCGGAGAGCCGCTACCAGAGCGCCGTCGCCAGCCTCGCTCATGAGGCCGCGCTGGTCGAGTATACGAGGATCGTTGCTCCCTTTAGCGGCGTCGTAACCCAGCGCTATGCCAGCGATGGCTCCATGATTCAGGCCGGTATTGCCTCGCAGACCCAGGCGATGCCGGTGGTCAAGGTCTCACAGAACAATCCGTTGCGGCTTATGCTTCCCGTCCCGGAGGAGGATGTGGCTGCCATCCACAACGGTCAACACGTAACCGTAAATGTACCGGCGCTGCAGCGCACCTTTGACGGCACAATCACTCGCTTTGCCGACCGGGTGGAAATGTCGACCCGGACGATGACCGCGGAAGTGGATGTGAAAAACCCTCAATTCACGTTGATCCCCGGTATGTATGCGGAGGTGAAGCTGGGAACAGCGGAGGCCATGAATGCTACAGCGGTTCCACCCGAGGCTGTCGATGGGACGGGAGACAGCCAACGGCTTTTCGTGGTTGACACCGCCGGCATGGTCCAGACACGAAAGGTGCGCACCGGGATTCAGTCGCCGCAATATGTCCAGATTCTCTCCGGGGTCAATGCAGGGGATATCGTGATTACCGGCCGCCGCTCCGATCTCCATGATGGGCAAAAAGTTCAGCCCTTCTTGCCGCCGTCCTAGAAAGGAGCTGCATGTCCGGCTTTGCCATCCGCACCCCTTACCTGATTATCGTTGTCTGCCTCATGGTCTTTGTGCTCGGCGTGAGCAGCGTTGCCCGTATGCCTGTCGATATGTTCCCTTCGATGAACGTGCCGGTAGTCATTGTCGCGACATTTTATTCGGGTATGCCTCCGGAGCAGATCGAAGGCAATATCACCTATCACCTGGAGCGCTTCTTCACGCTGGCCAGCGGGATTGACCACATGGAGTCGCGTTCACTCGATGGCGTGAGTATTATTCGCGTTTACTTCCAGCCGGACACGAATGCGGATACCGATGCCGCAACGATCGCGAATCTTGCGGTCTCAGATATGAAGGACTTGCCTCCAGGCACCTTCCCGCCGGTGGTGCTCAAGTCCGATGCATCCAGTTTGCCGGTTTGCCTGGTGACGATGAATGGGCCGGGTATGACGGATGGGGCGCTCAAAGACATTGCGCAGAACTTTGTACGCAACCAGCTGGCGGGCGTGCCCGGAGCCTCTATCCCGCAGCCCTTCGGTGGTCCATGGCGGCAGATACAGCTTTATGTCGACCCCTACAAACTGGAAGCGCGGCAGATGAGCCCCATGGATGTGGTGCGGTCGATGAACCAGGCCAACCTCATTTTGCCTGCCGGGGACGTACAGATAGGCAACCTCGACTACGACATCTACTCCAACGCGCAGTTTGACCTTAAAAACGCCAGCCAATACCCGGTGAAGATGAACGGCGAGAACCCGGTGCTGATGTCAGACATCGGAGTGCTGAAAGACGCGCACGCATTGCAGTACAACGTAGTGCACGTAAATGGGCAGCGCTCGGTCTATCTGCCGGTGCTCAAGCAAGGAGGAAACTCCAATACCATCACTGTCGTCTCGGGTATTCGCGATGCCCTGCACCACCTGGTCGATGTGCCTGCGGAGATGCGGACGACGGTGGTTTTCGACCAGTCTCGCTTTGTCCGCACCGCGATTGAGACCCTGCTTCATGAAGGCGGAATCGGGCTCTTTCTCACCTGCCTGATGATTCTGATCTTTCTTGGCAGCCTGCGCGCAACGCTGGCGGTTTTTTTCTCCATTCCCCTGTCAGTGCTGGCGACGTTTATGGTGCTGCAGTTTAATGGGTCGTCCGTAAACAGCATGGTCCTGGGTGGGTTGGCGCTGGCGCTTTCGCGTCTTATCGACAATTCGGTGGTAGTGCTGGAAAACATCTACCGGCATCTTGAGATTGGGGAACCACCGGTGGTTGCCGCGGAGAATGGGGGCCGAGAGGTGGCGCTGCCGGTGCTTGCTTCCACGCTTACCACGGCCATCGTCTTCTTTCCCGTGACGCTGTTGTCGGGTGTGAGCAAGTTTCTCTTCTCGGCCATGGCACTGGCCGTGGTGGTTGCGCTCTTCGCTTCCTACATCATTGCCATGACGGTTGTGCCTCTGTACTGCTCCAAGTACCTTAAGCTGAATCACCCCGAAGGCTTTGACGAGTCGCACGCGGGCGAGGCGCGCACCCTGGAAGGTGGGAAGAGAGGCTTCGCGGCGCGATTCAACGCGGCCTTCAATACGCGCTTTGAGAGGATGCTGGCGGGCTACGAGGTGCTGGTGCAGCGAGTGCTCCGGCAGCCGGTGAAGGTGTTGCTTGTCTTTGCGGTGGTGTTTGTTTTGAGCCTCAGCCTTTACTGGCTGCTGGGATTCTCTTACTTTCCGCAGACTGACGCAGGCCAGTTCGTCATCAACATCAAGGCGCCATCGGGAACCAAGCTCCTGGTGACGGAGCAGGAAGTAGCGAAGGCCGAGGCCTTGATCAAAGAGGTGGTCCGGCCTACCGACCTGGGCATTATTGTCGATAACATCGGCGTCGATAACGGCTTTTCCGCCATCTATACCCCGAATGCAGCCATGCATACCGGCTTCATCCAGGTCGGGCTAACTCCGGGACACAGCATTGGCAGCTATGAATACATCGCGCGCATCAAGCAGCGCCTGGCTGAGGAAATGCCGGAGCTGACAGCGTACTTCTCGACCGGAAGTCTGGTGGATGCAGTAGTCAACATGGGAGCGCCGGCGCCGATTGACATCCAGATCAGTGGGGCCGACCTGCACGCAGACAATCAGGTGGCACAGACCATTGCACGTAACCTGCGTTCCTCCCCGCTGGCGGCCGACGTTTTCATCCCGCAGGATCTGGATTATCCGTCCCTGCGCATCAACGTCGACCGGATTCACGCAGCCAAGCTCGGCCTGACGGAGAAAGAAGTCATCTCCAACGTGATTACTTCCCTCACCTCCAATCAGATGATTGCGCCTAATGTCTGGATCGATCCCAAGAATGGCAATAACTACTTTCTTACGGTGCAGTATCCCGAAGCGCAGATTCACACGGTGCAGGACCTGGAGGCAATTCCTCTTCACGCCGAGGGTGCGGTGCAACCGACCCGGCTGGACATGGTGGCTAATATTCAACGGATCCAGGCTCCCACTGAAGTCGATCACTACCAGATCCGTCGCAAGCTCGATATTTACGTGCGTCCAGGCACGGAGGATCTTGGCAAAACGGCTGACCTGGTGCGTAGGATCATCGCCTGGCAGCAGATTCCCGCAGGTATTCATGTCACGGTGCACGGCAGCGCCGAAGCGATGAGCGCCTCGTTCAGGAGCTTCACGGTTGGGCTGATCATGTCGGTCATCCTGCTTTACCTGGTGCTGGTCGCGCAGTTCCGTTCCTTCCTCGATCCGTTCATCATCCTGCTTGCACTGCCGCCGGGAATTAGCGGGGTGCTGCTCATCCTTGTGCTCACTGGCACAACGATGAACGTCATGTCGCTGATGGGTGTCGTGATGCTGGCCGGCATCGCGATGTCGAATAGCATCCTCATCGTCGAGTTCGCTCACCACCTGATCAGCGAGGGACGGCAGGTTGGGGAGGCAATCATCGAGTCTTGCCGGGTTCGCTTGCGTCCTATTCTGATGACTTCGCTGGCCACGGTAATTGGTCTGCTTCCCATGGCGCTTAAGCTTGGGGAAGGCAGCGAATCGTATGCTCCACTCGCGCGAGCGCTGGTGGGTGGTCTCGTCGCCTCCACTGCGTTAACGGTCTTTTTGGTTCCTGCGGGATTCTTTCTGGTTTACGCGCGCAAAACGCAGTCGTAGTGGGTTGAGGCGGCGGTTCTTGCTGATCGATGCTGGGATGGCTCCGAGTGGAAACGCAGTGTCCCTTGGCTTCGTTTACAGCAAGGGAAAAAGCGCAGGGGTTAAAGAGGGTGTGTGAGAACTGGCAATGAACCGCAAATCGGATCCAGGCCCGTAGGGCCGGTAGCCAAACATCAGCCCAGCCCGGAATCCGGATTTCCTGCCACGCAGCGCTGGACGAGGCCGCGCGTGCGCCTTTCAGTAAGGAAAGGCGCATGAAGTTTGCCAAAGCCACCAAGTTCCACAGGAAATCCGGGGAAGGGCTGGGACATCGATTCCGCAACATCGTCCGAGCGCCGGAGGCGCGGCACCCCGAATGTTGGTAGTGCCGCGCCTCCAGCGCTCCACAATCTTGGCGATCCGTCTCCCAGCCCTTCCGGGCTGGGCTTACTTTAGCGGCCGGCCCTCCGGGCCTCGCATCAATTTTGCGGTGTCATTTCTTTCTCAACTTGCGCCTAATGACAAAAGGGTTCCGTCGAGTGCAGCGTGTCCCACTCAAGCCCAAAAACAGGGCTTGAATGGGGCACCCAACGTTCGTTGCCGGTGCAGGAAGTTCAATTGAGATGCCGCTTTGGTTCTGGAGGACAGGGAACCTACAGAACCTAAGGCAAGGTACTGGCTTACAGTTGTCATCTCGCCTGCCCCCGGCGCGCCGTGGCAGCGTAGCGGAGGGCCAGCGGTTTTCTTAACTTGGCCTATTGCACTTGCAACAGCGCTGCGCTGCCGGCGTACAGGACGACGGTGTGGTGGATTGAGACCAACCGAAAGGTGCCGCTTGCGCTGTCCTCAGATAGATGAACCGAAGCGAAACCATAGAGGCCGCAGGCGTCTGGCGAGAATATTCCCATAGACTGCTCGGTTTGGGTTCCCGGGCAACTCGCTCCTCCGGGAAGAAGATGCGCAAAGACCCCCTGCTTCTTGTTGTAGGCGACGATGTCGTCGTCTACTCCATATGTGACGTGCTTCTCTACGGGCGAAAAGTGCGCTCCACCTATCAGCGTCACTGTCCCCAGAGAATCGGGCTCATAGATTCCGTGCGGAGAGCGCGCTTCTTGCGAGGAGATGGGGTCCGCCATTGCACGCACCGAGGCGACCATAGGGCTAGGGCCGCTCTTATCCACCACCTGATCGATCTTGATGGAAAGATACGACGCTTGCTGGACAGCATAATCCCTGTCATCGAACTTGAATGGCCGCGCTTCCACGATATGCCCGATGACCAGCGATCCTTTCGGAAGCTGGTTTCCATTCGGCAACAAAACCACCTGCATGGTCTTGGCGGTTACCACGTCCCCAGCCTTCGCCTTCGCAGCGTTTTCGGTGTGGGTAAATATGACGGGGATTGCGGTCTGGGCCGGTAGCGTAATCGCAGGGCTTGCTGGAACCATCGCCACGCTGCCAAGCAGAGCCAGAGAGGAAAGAGAACGGAAGTAGCTGCTCATCGTTGTGAATCTCCTTGACCAATCACAAGAGGATTTGAGCACCCAACCGCCTTACGCAAACCTGACGTTTTTCTTACATTTTCCTGACATTTTGGCCGCCGCATTCTAACCCGGCAGCCAAACTTGTACATTTTAAGCAGGGTCCTCGAGGGCCACGGGCTTTTGAACATTCTGCTGGTCGAAGACGAACGAAAACTGGCCGAAGCAGTCGCCGAAGGGCTGCAGGGTGAGGGCTATGCTGTCAGTCTCTCGCCCAGCGGCGAGCACGCACTTTCCTCCCTGCGCCATCAACACGTCGACCTGATCCTTCTCGACGTGATGTTGCCCGGACGCAGCGGCTTTGAAGTGCTTACCGACATGCGGCGAGGAGGCTTCAAGATGCCGGTTCTGATTCTGACCTCGCGCGATTCGGTCGATGATCGAGTGGTGGGCCTGGACGCCGGTGCTGATGACTACCTGGTAAAACCCTTCGCCTTCCCTGAACTGCTGGCTCGTATTCGAGCACTGATGCGGCGCAAGCTCCCGGCAGCCTTCCCTGCACTGCAGATCGCAGATCTGACACTGGAACTGGATGGACGCACCGCTTCGCGAGGGGGCAAGAAACTTGAGCTAACCGCGCGGGAGTTCGACCTGCTCGAATACCTTCTGCAAAACCGCGGCTCAGTCGTTTCCCGGGAGATGCTTGCGCGCGAAGTGTGGAAGCAGGTGATGCGCTACACTCCGTTGGATAATGTAATTGACGTGCAGGTTACCAGGCTCCGGCGTAAGCTCGATGGCGAGTCCCAAAAGAAGCTGCTGCATACCGTGCGCGGAGTCGGCTTCGTGCTCCGCGAAGACGAACCTTGATGCTGCGCTATAGCAATGTGCGTCACCGCCTGACGGTCTGGTATGTGAGCGTCTTCGGCCTGGTGCTGCTGCTGTTCATCAGCGCAGCAACGTTGCTGGAATACTGGCAACTCAGCAGCAGCTTATACCATGCGGAGATACAGGATATTGAAACCGCCGAAGGGCTACTCGCCTTTGCGCCGGATGGAAGTCTGGTATTCCACGAGGAATACCATAACCATCCTGAACATATCCTGTTGCTCGACCGGTACATGGAGGTATTGACCCCGGAAGGTCAGGTCCTTCTGCGCAATGCCAAGCTGCGCTGGCAAGATCTGGGAGGCCCGCCCTACCCCAATGAGGGGCTGACAGGCTACGAAAAGCGCACGGTGCGGCTGCAAGATGGAGCCCGCGTGCTGCTCATTAGTCATATCCACTCGATTGCTGACAGGCCCCTTCTCATCCGGCTCGCCTACAGCACCGCGCCGATCGAACACGGGGTGCTGCAGTTTCTTGGGCTGTTGTTGCTGGCGGTGCCGCCCACGCTCGTGATCGCCGGTCTCGCGGGCTATCGCATGGCCTACAAAGTGCTCCTGCCGTTGAAGAACATGGCGCTCCGCGCGGAGACGATCACCGCAAGTCAACTGGACCAGCGCCTTCCGGTCGAGAACCCGAACGACGAACTCGGCTACATGGCACGGGTTCTCAATGATCTTCTGGCGCGGCTGCAAGGCTCTTTCGACAATCTGAAGCGCTTTACCGCGGATGCCTCCCACGAGTTAAGAACGCCGCTGGCTTCGATCCGCAGCGTCGGAGAGGTGGGCCTGCAACGCTTGCACACGACGGAAGAATATCGAGACACCATCGGTAGCATGCTGGAAGAAGTAACTCGACTTACCGAGATGGTGGACGGCCTCCTTTCCATATCCCGCGCGGATGCCGGCCAGGTCACGCTGCACAGAACGATCTTCAGCCCATTGGACCTTGCCCGGGAAGTGGTCGGCCTGCTTGGCCTCCTCGCAGAGGAGAAGGGACAGCACATTCAGATCGAGGGGGACGCCAGTCTGCGGGTGAGTGCGGATCGCATGGTCTTACAGCGCGGGCTGGCCAACATCGTGGAGAACGCCATCAAGTATTCTCCTCTGTCGAGCTCGATCTCCATCCAGGTCTCAGGATCTGAAACCATAAACATTGCTGTTGAAGACAGGGGGGAGACTATTCCGGAGGATCTTAGGCAGAAGGTCTTCGAGAGATTCTTCAGAATCGAAGCCTCTCGCTCGCGTGAGGCTGGCGGGAGCGGCCTTGGACTGGCCATCGCGAAGTGGGCGGTGGAGGCCAATGACGGCAGTATCACCCTGCAGGCCGGGCATGATGGGGGAAATTGCTTCGTGATCCGGTTGCCTGCAGTTTGACCTGCCACTAAATCCCCGGGCGTCTGTTTCCGCAGTTGATTCCATTTGAGGAGGTTTTATCGTCGTGTGCTTTCCAATATTGTTACCGAACGACGACAGGGAGATTGTGTCGTGGGATTGATCGTAAAAAGCTATCTGATATACAACCAAATTCCTGCCAGCCTATATCGCAAGGTGATCGTGGAGACTGATGGTAAGAAATATCGGTTACGCATTTCGGAGGGGGAGGTGAGGGGGAGTGACCCTTACGAGCTTGTCGAAATGAGTAGCCACAGCAGATTGTACGGCGGAGAAAACGAAGCAACAGAGGCAGCGGAGATTCTGTTTAGAAAGTTTGAATCTGTAGGCTGGCGTCTTTCCAGTCCAGAGCTTGATTCTTGAACAGGCCGAGACCCTCACCCATCTAATGAGAAAGCCGGCGGCGTAGAAGGACGAAGGAAGCGGATCGTCTATTTCACGGAGAGGAGCTGCGGTTGAAGCAATTGGCCATCGTTCTACCTGGCAGTAGAGACGTGACGTCCCGCCGACGCACTCTCGTGCTCGCCGGTCTTGCGCACGCACTGCACGATGGTTTCACCGACATGATTTACGTGCTGCTGCCGGTCTGGCAGGCACAGTTCGCGCTCGGCTATAGCGCGCTGGCAGTGTTGCGCGCCCTGTATGTGGGCGCCCTGGCCGCGCTCCAGGTGCCGTCCGGTCATCTCGCACGGCATCTGAATGCGCGGACCATCCTGGTGCTCGGGACGCTGCTGAGTGCGGCCGGCTTTGCCCTGGCCGGCCTCTCGGGCGGGCTGGTGGGCTTATGCGCCTCTCTCGTCGTGGCGGGCGCAGGCGGCAGCACACAGCATCCTCTTGCTTCCTCTGCCGTGTCGCGTGCTTACGGCGAGAGGGCGCGCGGCCCGCTCGGCACCTATAACTTTGCCGGTGACTTGGGCAAAGCGACGCTGCCGCCGGCTGTTTCTCTGCTGCTCACCGTGATGGTTTGGCGCTGGGCACTCTGTGCCGTCGCGGGTTTGGGAATACTGGTCGCGGTGCTGATCCGCTGGCTCATGCCACCCATTCCAGAGCCTCCGGTTGCGGTTGAGACCTCAACCGCGCTGGACCACGACGGCGCTGGCAAGGGCGGTTTCGGGCTGCTTTTCGTTATCGGTGTGCTGGACAGTGCGGCACGGATGGGTTTCCTGCTGTTCCTGCCGTTTCTTCTCAAGGCCAAGGGCGCGTCGCTAACAACCGTGGGGTTAGCCTTGTCGCTGGTCTTCATTGGGGGAGCGTTTGGGAAGGCGGCCTGCGGTTGGCTCGGTGCACGTCTTGGACTTCTCGCAACCGTGGTGACGACAGAGATTGGAACCGCCGTAGCCATCTTGACTGTGCTCGCTTTGCCGCTCGCGCCGGGTCTGGCCTTACTGCCGCTCTTGGGCGTGATGCTCAACGGCACTTCATCGGTGCTGTACGGCACGGTCCCAGAACTTGTTACGGCTCATCGGATCGAGCGAGCCTTTGCTCTGTTCTACACCGGCATACTCGGATCAAGCGCGCTGGCGCCCATACTCTACGGACGGCTGGGTGATGCAGCCGGGCCGGTCTGGGCCACGGCTGCAGCAGCCCTGACGGCCCTGGCAGTTGTGCCGCTCATGCTCGTGTTGTCACCGCGATTGGCGCCATCCGCGCACGCTCAGAACCCCTAGAAGGTACGACATGCGCGACAAGATTTCCGGCTACCGGCCCGTGAACACTGCCTGATAGACAAACTGGAAACCGATGACCAGCAGCCATAGCGATAGCGCAAAGCGCAGCTGGCGGTTGGGGATGCGCGGAGCCACCCCGCTGCCGGCAAGCGCGCCAAAGACTCCGCCGATGCACAGCTTCCATAACAACGCTGCGTCGTAGGTGCCACTGATCATGTGGACGCCGGTTCCCACCACAGAAAGCGCAAGGCCGAAGGTAAGATCGGTACCCACCACCTGCGCCGCGGTCAGAGAAGTGAGTCCCAGCAGGGCAACGGTGCCCAGCGCCCCGGCGCCAGAGGAAGAAAAGCCCACCTCCGCAGCGATGGGGAAGGTCATCCAGCCAATCCATTTGGGACGGTCAGTCGTCGGTCTGGTAATGGCGTCGGGGCGAAAGTGGCGAAAGATCTGCCAGCCGGAGGAAAAGATGATGATGGAACCGAGCACGATATAGAGCAGCGCCTTGGGGCCGTGGTGCGCGACGTGCCCAAAGATCAGCGACCCGACAATGACACCTGGGATGCCCCCGACCAACATCCATACCAGGATCCGATAGGAAACCTGCTTACGCCAGATCTGGACCGGAACCACGATCATCTTGACTACCGCGGCATAGGCCAGCGCGGTGCTCACCGCGATCTCCACCGGCACATGAAGAAAGAGAATCAATAACGGTGCGGTAACCACGCCCGCTCCCACACCCGTGAGCGCGATCAGCACCGCGATAGCAAACCCTATCAGCAATTGCAGCATGAAGACTTTCTTCTATTCCGGTTGCACGTGGATACCACATTCCTGCTTGTGTCCTCCCCAGCGACCCGAACGCGGGTCATTGGGATCGAAAGGCAGGCTGGTACATGGTTCGCATCCGATGCTGGTGTAGCCCTTTTCGTACAGCGACAGCAGGGGAATGCCGTGCTGTTCCGCGTACTGCCATACGTCCCTGGTGGACCAGTCCGCCAATGGGCTTATCTTCTGTAGCTGCTTTCCGGTAGGCAAAGTGAACGCATCGACTGCTTGAAGGTTTGCGCGGGTCTTTGCCTGCTCCCGGCGCAGCCCGGTGAACCATAGGCGGTAAGGCTCGAGCGACGCGAACAAGGGACCTACCTTGCGCATGCCGCAGCAGCGGTCGGGGGCAGTCTGGTTCAGAATGCCGAATTGCGATTCCTGTTCCGCCACGGTAAGGGTGGGCAGTACATTCACCAGATTCAGGCCCCACTCGCTGGTCAGGCGATCGCGATACTCGTAGGTCTCCGCGAAGTGGTAGCCGGTGTCGAGAAAGATCACCGGCACATTGCCCAGCGCTGCCCGTACCAGGTGCACTACGACCATGTCTTCGGCCTGGAAGCTGCTGGTCACGCAGACCTCTTCCGCGCGGGCTGCTGCGATCTGTTGGTTCACTAGACTGCGGGCGGCGGAGATCTTCTCTTCCAGTGCCGCATGGTGAGCAAGCGGCGTGATGGTGCTCATTGGTTGCTCCCTTCCGCCAGCGTACGCAAGATAAAGGACAGCTTCTCTCCGGGCTCGCTGGGCAATCCGGGTACTGGGTTGAAGGACACATCCGTACTGGGTAGAGCGAGCGAGACTTCGCCGGAAAATTCATCCAGATCATTGGCCTCGATGAGCACCGTAACTCCTGCCTGGAATAACCGCTGCAGGAGCGCTCGATTCGCTGTCCGCGTGCGCACGACGTCGACGCCGCTCTTACCCAACGCCGTCTCGACCTGGCGCAGCAACTCGGGATCACGGATGGCCAACGCCGCAACAGCTTTCTTATCGCTGGCGGCACGGCCGCTTAGAACCTCGCGCACCATGCCGGCAGCCACCGTCGCGTGCGATGCCGGGTCGATCAGGATGAAGCTGCCGGTGGTTCGCTGGTCTGCATAGGTATCCAGAAACAGCGGGCGAGTAGTTTCTACTTCGACCACGCCAATGCTGTTGAGCTCCAGCGTGGCTGCCTGCTCGGGCTCCAGGGTCTGGATGTTAACGCGATGCTGGATGGTCCGGATGCTCGCCTTGACTGTCTGCGAAGTATGTTTGAGCAGGTAGGTCTTGCTCAAATCGAGAGGCTCAGCATTCATCCAAACGAGGGCGGCAAGAAAGTTGGCCGCTACGGCCGGCGCCTGGTGCGCGGCGGCTAACATCTCTCCGCGGCTGATATCGAGCTCATCTTCAAGCGTGAGCGCCACCGACATCGGCGCCACTGCCCTCTCCAGATCGCCGTCGAAGGTAGTGATGCTTTTCACGCGGCTGGTTCTGCCCGAAGGCAGTGCCACCACGCGATCGCCCGGCCACACGGAGCCGGCGGCAATCTGCCCGGCAAAGCCACGATAGTGCTGGTCAGGCCGGATGACTCTTTGGATCGGCAGGCGAAAGGGCGCACTGGCGAGGTCGCGACCTGTGGGCACGGTCTCCAGGTAATCAAGCAGCGTGGGACCGTCATACCACGGCATCCTCGTGCCACGGTCGACCACGTTGTCTCCGTGCAGCGCGCTGATGGGAATGGAGAGCAACCCGTCGATGCCCAACTTGGACGCAAGATGCTGCAAGTCGCGTTCCAGAGCCGCAAAGGTCTCTGCCGAATAATCCACCAGGTCCATTTTGTTGACCGCGGCTACGATGTGGCGGGTGCCCAGAAGAGAGGCGATGTAGGCGTGACGGCGCGACTGGGTCAGAATGCCTTTGCGCGCGTCCACCAGAATAATGGCCACGTCGGCAGTCGATGCCCCGGTAGCCATGTTGCGCGTGTACTGCTCGTGACCTGGGGTGTCGGCGATGATGAACTTGCGATGGGTGGTGGAGAAGTAGCGGTAGGCAACATCGATGGTAATGCCCTGCTCCCGCTCCGCCCGCAGGCCATCGGTAAGCTGGGCGAAATCGATCGCACTGGCCACGTTCCCGGTGGCTGCCTTGGTGACCGCGCGAACGTGGTCTTCATAAACGTTCTGCGAGTCGTACAGCAGGCGGCCGATCAGTGTCGACTTGCCGTCGTCTACGCTGCCCGCGGTGCTGAAGCGCACCAGGTCTTTGGCCTGCTCCGCGGCGAGAAAGTCCTCCATCGAAAACATATCTTCCATTTCCATAGCGGCGGGAACGAGCGATGGCCCCGATTTCCTGTAGAAATTAGTGGGTTCCGCGAGCTTCATGCGCCTTTCCTTAAAGAAAGGCGCACACATTGCCTTGTCGGGTGCCGCGTATAGGAAATTCGGGGTGCAGGCATCAGAAATAGCCCTCCCGCTTCTTCAGCTCCATCGATCCGTCCTGGTCGTGATCGATGACCCGGTTAGCCCGCTCGGACGAGCGAAATGCGACCAACTCGGCAATGATCTTGGGAAGTGTGTCGGCATCGGAGCGGATGGCTCCCGTGCACGGACTGCAGCCCAGAGACCGGAGGCGGCACTTAACCCACTGCTCTTCCCCGGGCAGGCCCTGCACGAACGATTGCTCCACGGGAATCAGGCTGTCGCCGCGGACAAGCATCTGCCGCTCCTTGGCGAAATAGAGCGGTACCACAGGAATCTTTTCCAGGTGGATGTAGTGCCAAACGTCCAGCTCGGTCCAATTCGACAAGGGGAAGACGCGAATGCTTTCGCCCGGGTTCACGCGCCCGTTATAGAGGTTCCATAGTTCGGGCCGCTGGTTCTTCGGGTCCCACTGCCCGGCGCCATCGCGGAAGGAAAAGATGCGTTCCTTGGCGCGGGATTTCTCTTCATCGCGGCGCGCTCCGCCGAAGGCGGCATCGAAGCCATGGGCGCCCAGGCCGTCGAGCAGGGCTGTGGTCTTGAGCAATCCGCAGCACCGGCGGGTTCCCAGGGCAACCGGGTTAGCTCCCGCAGCGATGGCTTCTTCATTGCGCCATACCAGCAGATTGACCCCCAGCTGGCGGGTGTATTCATCGCGAAACGCGATCATCTCTTTGAATTTGTAGCCGGTATCGACGTGCAACAAAGGAAACGGAATAGGCCCTGGGTAGAACGCTTTCTGCGCCAGGCGCAGCATGACGGAAGAATCCTTGCCGATGGAGTACAGCATCACCGGCTTCTCGAACTCAGCCGCCACTTCGCGGAAGATGTGGATGCTTTCCGCTTCCAGCAACTGTAGATGGCTCAGCTTCGGCGCGACGCCAGCTTCCATCGTTTGGACTCCCAAGCTTGCCACTCCGAGCTCCTTCTTTGACCCAATAAAAAACCGCTCGCCAGAGGTCTGGCAGCGGCTGTGGTATTCGTCTGAGTTACGTAAAAGTCTGGTTTAGGAAACCCTACTTCTCAGCTTGCAACACACACACCCGCTTGTCCGTGACAATGAACAACACTTGTCACAGCAACAACAACCAGCGGGATAAGGTATTGCCTGCATAGGATTTAATACTCTTTCGTGGCCGCCCTTTTGTCAAGCTTGGGACGATCCGAGAGTAATCCGGGTTTCTCGATTGCCCTTCACGTATAAAGAGTCATAGGAGGGCTGCGGGATTCATGAAATGTGTACGGGTGGGCCTGATTGGTTTTGGATTCGCTGGTCGCGTCTTCCAGTCGAACGTCATCGAGGCAGTGGAGGGATTGGAGTTAGCCGCCATTGTGCAGCGGAGCGGATCGGAGGCTGCCGCCGCTTTTCCTCATGCCAGGATCTTACCTTCGGTCGACGCCCTATTAGAGGATGCAAGTATCCAGCTGGTGGTCGTGGCAACGCCGAACGCCAGCCACCTGCCCATCGCCCGGCAATGCCTGTTGGCCGACCGTCATGTGGTCATCGATAAACCCTTTGTCCTGAGTTCAGAGGAAGCGGCGGAGCTGATCCAGTTAGCGCGTGAGCGGCAGCGGCTGCTCAGCGTCTACCAGAACCGGCGCTGGGATGGCGACTTTCTGACGGTGCGCAAGTTGCTCGACGGCGACCAGTTGGGCCGGCTGGTCCAATTCGAGTCCCATTACGACCGCTATCGCCAGGCGCCCAGGCTGCACGCCTGGCGGGAGGACGGCTCGCCCGGTGGCGGAGTGCTTTTTGACCTGGGAGCACACCTGGTGGACCAGGCACTGGTGCTCTTTGGTGTTCCCCAATCTGTCTGGGCGAGTGTCCGGGTGGAGCGGGAGGGGGCCCGATCGGATGATGCCTTCGACATATATCTGCACTATCCCGGGTCGCTTTCAGGACCGGCGCCTTCGGGGCTGAGTGTGTGGCTACGCGCCACCTGCCTGGCGCGCGCTCAGGGAGCGCGCTTTACGCTCAACGGAACGCTTGGCACCTTTCGCAAATTTGGCATCGATCCCCAGGAGGCCCATCTACTGGCCGGAGATTTGTTTTCCTCCAAGCCTTGGGGCGTGGAAAGTGCAGAGCATTGGGGCACGCTCACCATCGATGAGGGCGGCGAGCCGGTGAACACACCCGTCCCGACTGAGCCCGGAGACTACCGCGGTTACTACACCAACCTGCGCGACGCAATCCATGGCAATGCTGCTCTGGAGGTGACGCCGCTGCAGGCCTGGAGAACCATGCGGGTGCTGGAAATGGCTGCGGAGAGCAGCCGCAGCGGTTCCACGATCGCTTGTGATTGGGGCCATGAGCCCTAGAGATCTCGCGGAGAGAACTTTGTGCCCTAACGAAACCCATTAGGAACTGGACGGGTTTTGTTAGGAGACTGACTCCCGCCGGTTTGAGTTCTGATGCAGATCGCCTGATACAACGGGGACCTACTGAGGAGGATTGTTGGCTGGCGTGTCCGGCTTGCCCTCGACTTTGTGGACACCAGTCTTAGTTCCCTGCACTGTTTTGTGGTAACCAGTTTCTGTTCCCGACTTTGTTTTGTCGTAACCCTTCTCGGTTCCGGCCTTGGTTTTGTCGTAGCCCTTCTCGGTCCCTGACTTGGTTTTGTCGTAGCCCTTTTCTGTTCCAGCCTTGGTTTTGTTGTAACCCTTCTCGGTGCCTGACTTGGTTTTGTCGTAGGCGGTTTTGCTGCCTTCGCTCACGCTGTGTCCCGCGCTGGTCGTAGCGTGCTTGGTGTCGGTTCCGGCATTCTTCATATCCTGCTTTACTCCGGGATCGGAGGTCTGCGCGAACACAGGGAAAGTGAGGGCCAGCGTGGCGATCAAGGCCAAAGACCTGGGGCTGCGGAAGTGCATAGGGTGTTTCTCCTTACCAGTACAGCGGGTTAGATGCAGGCTGCAGAAACCGCGGCCGGGAAAAGGTGTAGCCTGTTTGTCGTGAACAACATAAGGAAGCCCTGGCTGGGGCGCACCCAATGGAGATGGTTTGTCTGTCGTTCCTTGCTCGGGCTTTTGCTGGCTACGCCGGTCTCGAGGGCGCAAAGCCCCATTCATATCGATGTAGACCTGGCGAAATCCGCAGGCAAGTTCACGCCCATATACAGCTGGTTTGGCTACGACGAGTCCGGTTACACAGCTACGCCGAATGGCAAGGCGTTGCTTGGCCAACTACACGATTTGAGCCCGGTTCCGGTCTATATTCGCGCCCATTTCCTGCTCGCCACGGGAGATGGCCAGCCCGATCTCAAATGGAGCTCGTCGAACGTCTACACCGAGGATGCGCATAAGAACCCGGTTTACAGCTGGACCATTCTCGACCAGATTTTCGACGCCTATGCGGCGGCGCATGTGCGCCCCATGGTAGAGCTGGGCTTCATGCCCAAGGCGCTTTCCACCCATCCCGATCCTTACCACATAGGATGGCCGCTCAAGCCCGGGGAGGTGGAGGGCTGGTCGTTTCCTCCCAAAGACTTGAAGCGCTGGCAGGAACTGAATCATCAAGTGGCCGCACATATGGTCCAGCGCTATGGAATGGAGACGGTTTCCACCTGGTACTGGGAGGTGTGGAACGAGCCCGACGGCAAGTACTACTGGAAAGGAACCGAGGAGGACTACAACAAGCTTTACGATTACGCGGTCGCCGGCGTACGCCAGGCGATTCCCCATGCGCGCGTGGGTGGACCAGCAACCACCGGGCCTGGACCAAAGGGCAATGCGTCACAGTATCTGCAGCTTTTCCTCGCGCACTGCGCGACGCAGAAGAGCGCAGCGAACGGCGGCAAAATCCCGCTGGATTTTATTTCTTTCCACGTTAAGGGAAGCCCCAACGTGGTGGATGGTCACGTGCAAATGGGCCTGGACCATGAATTGAACAATGCCGCAGACGGTTTCGCCATCGTGCGCAGTTTTCCGCCGTTCCAAAGGCTTCCTATCATCTTGAGTGAGGCGGACCCGGAAGGGTGTGCGGCCTGCTCCGCGCGGCTCTACCCGCCCAATGCTTATCGCAACGGGCCGCTTTATCCCAGCTATACCGCGGCGGCGATGAAGGGCCTGTTGGAGCTGGCCGATCGCGATCACGTGAACCTGCTGGGCATGCTGACCTGGGCCTTCGAGTTTGAAGGGAAACCTTATTTCGATGGCTACCGCACGCTGGCCACCAACGGCGTCGATAAGCCGGTACTGAATTTCTTCCGCATGGCTGGATTGATGAGCGGTGATCGCGTGGCGACGATCAGCAGCGGTGCGGCGCCGCTGGATAGTATTTTGAAGAGCGGTGTGCGCGATGCTCCGGACATTGACGCCCTGGCGACGAGCGCGACTGGCCAGGCTTCTGTGCTGCTGTGGAACTATCACGATGACGACGTCGCTGCGCCCGGCGCAGACATCGTGGTGTCGATAAAGTCCATTCCTCGCTCCGCGTCTCGCGTGCTGCTGCAGCAGTACCGCATTGACGATCATCACAGCAATGCCTACACGATGTGGAGGGAAATGGGATCGCCGCAGGACCCTACGCCCCAGCAATATACGCAGTTGCAAGCGGCCGGCCAATTGCAACTGCTCGACTCTCCGCGGTGGATTACTCCGGAGAATGGAGCGATACACGTGGATGTCCAACTGCCCCGCACGGGTCTCTCGCTCTTGCGCGTGACGTGGACAACCAACTGAAGTGAGTGGATCAAGCAGTTCGACGATTCTAGAGGCGAGGATACGATGCGATTGGTGCAGTTGAAGGGCGGCGATGTCCGCCGGGTAGCGGTAGTGGAAGAGCCGAAGTTACGTTTGCTGCGCGACTTCGATTCTGTGTATGGGCTGGCCCAGGCGGCCATCGCGCGCGGCGGCAAACTTACCAGCTTGGCGGCCGACCATCTTACGGACGAGTCCCTCGACTATGACGCGATTTATGGCGGGAGCGCGCAGTGGAAGCTACTTGCTCCCATGGATCATCCCCAGGAACCTGCCCGCTGCCTGGTGTCGGGCACGGGACTGACTCACATGGGGAGTGCGCGCGACCGGGCATCGATGCACATGGCCAAGGAGCAAGAGCTGACCGACAGCATGAAGATGTTTCACTGGGGCATGGAAGGCGGCCGCCCCAAAGCAGGAGAAATAGGAATCGCCCCGGAATGGTTTCACAAGGGCTATGGCACGATTGTGCATGCACAGGGCGAACCGCTGCTGGTTCCCCCCTATGCCGAGGACGGTGGCGAAGAGGCGGAGATCGCGGTGGTATACGTGATTGGCCCGCAGGGTCAGCCCTATCGGGTTGGCATGGCCCAGGGCAACGAGTTCTCTGACCATCGCTTCGAAAAAAAGAACTATCTCAACCTGGCTGGATCGAAGTTGCGCACCTGCTCGATCGGTCCCGAGCTGGTGGTCGATCCTGATTTTCGCGCTGTGCCCGGCACAGTGAGCATCACCCGCAATGGCAAGACATTCTGGTCACAGCCGATCGCCAGCGGCGAAGAGGAGATGTCCCACAGCCTGCGTAACCTGGAGCATCACCACTTCAAGTTCGAACTGCATCGCCGGCCGGGCGACGTGCACATCCACTTTCTGGGCGCGCATTCGCTTAGCTTTGGGCAGGGTGTTGAACTAGAGGATGGTGACGTGATGGAAGTTCATTTCGATGGATTCGGCCGCCCCTTGCGCAATCCAGTACATGTGCTAAACCAGAAGGATGTGCCCATCGAGGTGGTCTCGCTGGTTTAATTTCTCTCGCTTTGATTCCATGAAACCTGCATCCAGCCTCTCTCTGTTTCGCGTCACCGCCTGGGGAATGCTCGCGCTGGCGTTCCTCGCTCCTGCACAGCAAGCCCCGGCCAATCACGGTATTGCCATCGCCAATATGGACCCCGCGGCCAAGCCCGGCGACAACTTCTATCTCTACGCCAATGGGGGATGGATGAAACGCACCGTCATCCCTCCCGACCGCAGCGGAACAGGCGTATTCCTTGGGTTGCGTGACTCGAGCGACAAACGTGTCCTGGGCTTGATTGAAGATGCAGAGAAGGCACACGCGCCCGCGGGCTCTGACACGCGGAAAATTGCAGATCTTTATCACTCGTACATGGACGAGGAAAGCATCGAGTCCAGGGGCTTGTCGCCCATTGAGCCATACCTCAAAGCGTTCGCGGCAATTACCAATAAGACCCAGCTAGCGCAAGCCTTGGGCGAAAGCCTGCGGGCGGATGTCGATCCCCTGAACAACACCAATTTCCATACTCCTAACCTTTTTGGGTTGTGGGTAGCCCCGGGCTTTTCTGATTCGGTTCACTATGCTCCTTATCTTTTGCAAGGCGGCCTGGAGCTGCCCGATCGCGACTACTACCTATCGAATAGCGACAGCATGCGCACGATACGGACGAAGTATCAGGCCCATGTCGCGACGATGTTGGAGCTTGCCGGTTTCTCCGATGGAGAGGCTCGCGCGGCGCGGATCCTCTCGCTCGAACATGCCATCGCAGAAACACACTTGAGCCTGGCGGAGAACCAGGAAGTCACGAAGGCGAACAACCCCTGGCAGCGAGCAGATTTTCCGGTCAAGGCTCCCGGACTCGACTGGGCAGAATACTTCCGCAGTGCAGGCCTTAGCGGGCAATCGTCGTTTATCGTGTGGCAGCCCAAGGCCTTCATTGGCGAGGCGGCTTTGGTGGGTTCCGTTCCGCTGGACGCGTGGAAGGACTGGCTGGCGTATCACCTGATCGAAACCTATGCCTCTGCGCTGCCCCAGAGACTCGCCGATGAGCAGTTTGCGCTCGTGGGCAAGATTCTTTCCGGGACACCGCAGCAGCGTCCCCGCTGGCAACGCGGCGTTGTGCTTGTAAATGGAGAGTTAGGGGATGCCGTCGGCCGTATCTACGCGCGGCGCTATTTTCCACAGCAAGCCAAAGCCCAGGCGGAAGCCCTGGTGGCACACATCGTTGGTGTCTATCGCGAGCGGCTTAGCACCCTGCCGTGGATGGCGCCGTCGACCAAGGCCGAAGCCATTGCCAAGCTCGATGCGCTTTACGTGGGAGTCGGGTATCCGGAATCCTGGCTCGATTATTCCGGCTACGAGGTAGAGCCAGATGACCTCTTCGGCAACCGCTGGCGCGGCCGGCTCTTCTACTACCACACGAAGGTAGCGCGCATCGGCAAGCTCGTAGATCGCAAGCAGTGGTCGATGACGCCGCAGACGGTGAACGCGGTGAACTTGCCGTTGCAGAATGCGCTTAATTTCCCTGCCGCGATTCTGCAGCCTCCTTTCTTCGATCCCGCCGCGCCGGCTGCTGCGAACTATGGCGCCATCGGCTCCGTCATCGGCCACGAGATCAGCCACACCTTCGATACTGAGGGCAGCACGTTCGACGCAAAAGGACGCATGCGCGATTGGTGGACCCCATCGGATTTCGCACACTTCAGAGCCGCGACGACAAAACTCGCCGCTCAGTACGACACCTATAAACCCTTCCCCGACCTGGCCGTAAACGGCAAGCAAACGCTGGCGGAAGACATTGCCGATGTTGCCGGCGTCTCCGCCGCATACGATGGCTACCGTGCTTCGCTTCGGGGCAAAAGCGCTCCCGTGGAGCATGGATTTACCGCGGACCAGCAATTCTTCATCGCCTTCGGCCAGAATTGGGCGTCGAAAGCACGTCCTGCGGCCCTACGCCAGCAGGTGTTGACCGACCCCCACGCCCCGGCGGAGTACCGTGCCGACACCGTGCGCAATCTCGACGAGTGGTATACGGCCTTTGCCATTCAGCCCGGACAGAGCCTCTATCTCACCCCGCCGGAGCGGGTGAAAATCTGGTAAGCCCGCTAGCTTCGACAAGATCCGGAGCCAACGTGTAGCCTGTTTTCGTGAGCAAAGAAGAGGCCGCCGAGGTGCTCTCGATCGAGGGCCGCGAAGTCCGCGTGACCCACCCGGACAAGCTTTATTTCTCCCAGCAGACCAAGCTGTCGAAGCTTGACTTGGTGCGCTACTACCTGTCGGTCGCGCCGGGCGCTCTGAACGGAATCCAGGATCGCCCCATCGTTCTCAAGCGTTTTGTGAATGGCGCCGAAGCCCCGGCGTTTTACCAGAAGCGCGCCCCCTCCGATCGCCCCTCATGGATGCGCACGGTAACGCTGTCGTTCCCGTCGGGCCGCACAGCCGAAGAGATCGTGGTCGATGATGCGGCCGGCCTCGCCTGGATCACCAACTTGGGCTGCCTGGAGCTTCATCCCCATGCGGTACGCGCAAGCAATCTCGATCACCCGGACGAGCTGCGCGTCGATCTTGATCCCGGTCCTGGCGTCGCATGGGAGGATGTGCGCGCTGTTGCCCTGGAAGTGAAGGCGCTGCTGCAGGAACTTGGTCTTCGCGCGTGGCCCAAGACCAGCGGTTCGCGCGGAATGCACGTGAATGTGCGCATCCAGCCGCGCTGGAGCTTCAGCGAGGTGCGCCGCGCGGCGCTCGCGTTATCACGTGCTGTGGAGCGTCGCGTGCCCGCCCTGGCCAGCTCAAAATGGTGGAAAGAGGAGCGTCATGGAGTCTTCCTCGATTACAACCAGAATGCCAAGGATCGGACGACTTGCTCTGCGTACTCTGTGCGCCCACTCCCGGATGCCCGAGTGTCTGCGCCCCTGTATTGGCATGAGGTTCCGGACTGCGAACCCGCGGACTTTACCGTGCTCACCATGCCAGGCAGGTTTGCGGAGATCGGCGATCCGCACGCAGCCATGAACGGCGAGGCAGGTTCGCTCCAAGGACTGCTGGAGCTGGCAGCAAAGGATGAGGCCGCAGGCCTGGGCGATGCGCCATGGCCGCCCCACTTCCGCAAGATGGAAGGCGAAGCACCGCGGGTGGCGCCTTCGCGTGCCAAGAAGGTGCCGCGGACAAAGATGCCTTTGATCGTGGTAGCGAACTCACCGGACAAAGACGCAGCGCTGGCGGGCCTGGAACGGTGGAAGATCAAGTATGCCCAGGTGGCAGCCCTCCTGGCCGTGGATGACGTGCTGGTGGACTCTATGCGCGGCACCTCTTCCACCTGGACACGCATCCGGGTCAACCTGCGCCATGTTCCCGAAGAACAAAGACCGGCGCAGGAAACTCCCGACCCTGACGATGATCCAACGCGGGAGTGGCGTAACGGTCGGACTTCCAGGAAAAAGCCGTGAGCAATGCTCAGCGCTTGACGGGGAAGATCTCCATCAGCTCCTGCGGCGGGACCACTTCGAGCTGGGCATAGGTACAGTCGCTCGGCTTCTTGTCCGTGCGCCATCTGCGAAACTGCGCCATGTGGCGGAAGCGGCTGCCTTGCATGTGCTCATAAGCAACTTCGACGACCAGCTCCGGCCGCAGCGGCTCCCATGACAGGTCTTTGCCCTGGCTCCAGCGGCTTTGCCCGCCCGGCATGCGCTGCGGGCCTCCGTCTGTTGCGGATGCAGGGTCCGCCCAGCCGCCCCAGGGATGGTTGACGAGCGCATTCTCTCGATAAGGCAGGAGAAATTCGACCAGCTGGCGGCGCTTATCCTGGGTGAAGCTGGCGCAGACTCCGACATGTTGCAGCGCGCCGGAATCATCGAAGAGCCCCAGCAGCAGCGAGCCAATCGCGGTGCCCTGGCCCGTCTTATGCCAGCGAAAGCCGGCAACCACGCAGTCGCAATCGCGCTCGTGTTTTACCTTGAGCATCACCCGCTTGTCGGGCTCGTAGGCACCTGTCATCGGCTTGGCCATGACCCCGTCAAGACCAGCGCCCTCGAAGCGGTGAAACCAGTCCGACGCGACATCTGCTTCGTGTGTTGCCGGCGTGATGTGAATCGGCGGCGCGGCCGCGGAGAGCAGCGCCTCCAGAGCTGCACGCCGGTCCTCGAATGGCCAACCGGACAGATCGCGATCTCCCTCGCAAAGCAAGTCAAAGAACACCATGGAGGCTGGCGTTTGCTGGGACAGCAGCTTCACCCTGGATGCAGCGGGATGAATGCGCAGCTGGAGTGTTTCGAAATCAAGACCACTCTCTGTGGCGATTACAATTTCGCCGTCGAGCACACAGCGGGTGGGTAGCTGGGAACGCAATGTGTCCAGCAGCTCAGGAAAATAGCGATTCAGTGATTTTTGATCGCGGCTCTGGATGAGAATCTCGTCCCCATCGCGGAAGACCAAAGCGCGGAAGCCATCCCACTTGGGTTCGAAGATCCAGGTCTTGCCCACGGGTAATTCCGCCACTCGCTTGGCAAGCATGGGCAAGACCGGCGGGTTCACGGGTAGCTGCATGCCCCATGTTATATCGCGCGCTCGATCCTACACACCCTACCTCGAGCAGAGGTTAATCACCTCGAGGGGTCGAATACCCTCCCTCAAACAGACGTTCATCACCTGGACGGGTGCCCCATGTTTGCCTCAGCGTACCTGGGCCGAAAATGACGGGCGAAGCCCAACGACAGCTTCCAATGTTTAACTCAAGAGGCTCTCCATCGGAGTTCGGTCAAACCACTTGTAAAAGCATTCGAAGAGTCTCGTTTTCGGCCCATGTACGCTGAGGCGAACATGGGGCACCCGTCCAGGTGATGAACGTCTGTTTGAGGGAGGGTATTACACTCGTCGAGTGACGAGCTTAACGACCCACAACCTCCAGCAGCTCGCCCACCGAACCCACGGGCACTCCCTGTTGGGTTAGCTTGCCCGCTGCATCATCCCAGTGCAGCGTGGTGATGCTGCTGTTCCCCTTCTCATAGGCGTAGGTTTTGCCATCATCCTGATAAAGGGTGAACTCGCTGTTGGCGCCCGGATAGACGCGGACCTTGGCTAATTTTTGTACCTCGCCGGTATTCTCCACCGGCTCGCCCAACGGCAGGATCGATCCCGCGCGAACGAAGAGGGGAAGCGTATCGATGGGCGCATCGACCCGTACCGTCTGGCCGCCGGTCACGCGTTCTTTCGTCCAGTAGTTATACCAATCCGTGCCCGCGGGCAGATACACCATGCGGCTGGTGGCTCCCTGCTCCGTAACCGGGGCAACCAGAAATGCGGGCCCGAACATATATTCGTCGCCGATGTCCTGCACTTTCGCGATCCTGGGGAAAATCCATAAACAGTGCCCGCATATACGGAGCGCCCGTCTGGTGCGTTTGGTACCCAACGAATAGATGTAAGGCATCAGCTGGTAGCGCAGGCGCAGATACTTTTCCAGGATCGGCTCCGCCTGCTTCCCGTAGGACCAGACCTCGTTATACCTGCGGCTGCCGTGGGTGCGAAAATCCGGCTGAAACGCCCCATACTCAAACCAGCGCGTATACAACTCGGGATAATCATCATAGCCGCCCACGTTGTCGCGCGCATCGGAAGGATCGAGCAGCGGAGGATGAGCAGGATGATGCACCGCGGGCAGATATTGCCAGCCTCCGATATCATTTCCCCAATAAGCAATACCCGACGCGGTCACGTCGAGGCCGGTAGGAATCTGACGCCGCAACGTGTCCCAGGTGGGGTAGATATCCGAAGACCAGAAGATGGCGCCGTTGTGCTGCGCTCCGGGATAAGCGTCGCGGGATAGAATCAGCGCGCGATGATCGACGTCGCGGCGGAAGCCCTGGTAAAGCGCCGCGGTATGGAACAGTGGATAGACGTCGTAGTAGCGAGTGCCTGGACCAATGGAAAAGTAACCGCCATTGGGGGGCAGGTCGGGCTCGGTTTCATCCGCCCAGATGGAGTCAAAGCCTTTGCTGATGATGTTCTCCCGGATCACATCCCAAAACCACCGAGCGGCCGCGGGATTGGTGGTGTCGATGTCGGAGCCGGCACGATCATAAGGCAGACCATCCATGGGCGTGCCATCCGCGAGATGCTCAAACCAGCCATTCTTCAACACCAGGTCGTAGTAACGCGTGCCCCGCTCGAAGCGCGGCCATACGCTGATCATGGTCTGAAAGCCCATGGCGTGAAGTTGCTTGTTCATGGCCACGGGATCGGGCCAATTAGCCGGGACCAAATCCATCTGCCCCATCTTGCTGTAGTAGAACCAATCGACCACGATCACATCCGCAGGCAGATGGCGTTCGCGATAGCCTTTGGCCACCGCCAACACTTCGTCTTGCGTGCTGTAGCGTTGCTTGCATTGGATAAATCCATACGCCGCCTTAGGCAGCATCGGAGTGGACTCCAGTAAGCAGCCGGTAGCCGGAGTAAATCTCATCCGTCTTGCTGCCCGCGATCACGAAGAAGGAGACGCGGTCGCCCACCTGCGAAGTCCACCGCGTTCGCTCATTGAAGCCCGGCTCGATGGTGGTCTGCGAGGGATTGTCCCAGAGCACGCCATATCCTTTATTAGTCACCAGCAGGGGCACACAGAACGTGGGGCCGCCGGTCGCGGTGTAATTGTTCCAGCACTCGACGGTGTGGCCGCGATGATCGAGAAAGCCCTCCTGGTTCTGGCCCAGACCGTAGTAGTGCTCGTCATCAGGCGAAGCGAACGTGGCGCCGACCTGGTAAAACGCTGCATCCCCAGGCCGCTTGTCGTTGAGCACTCCGGCTGTGCCGTCCTTATGGTTGGGCACCGCCATCGCCCAGCCCTGCATATCGAGCAGACTGGTTCCGTCGGCGGTGCTGAAGGTAATGTGGGCTCCGGGCGCCGAGCCGTTGAAGTACTTGGCGATGTCCAGTTGCGTAGGCAGGGGCTGGCCTGTACCTGGCCTGTTGGTGGCAACCGTCACGCTGAGCCGGCTCGACTGGTAGATATTTCCCTGCTCAGTTTGTTGATGGCTCCAGCCAGCAGCGGAAGGCGCGGCGGTAAAACCGTATCCTGGAGGAGCGAGCGCCGGCTGCTTAAGCAAGCTGAGGGTGACGCGGAGGATATTGGGTGCGTAGGGCTCGAGAACAATGGTGCTGCCACCACGGTCGAGCACCACGCGCGTCTCTTGCGCCGGCGCTCCGGCGGCGAAGAGCAGGACGAGCACAACCAAACACGAAAGCCGCTGAAACACGCACACCTCCCAATAAGCCACAGCGACCATGCTGCACCAGATTGGGGCCAAGAGCAAGACGGACTCGATAGGTGACTGCTAGCTAAATGTGTCGAGCGGGGTCCGCCAAGTCATATACCGCTTGCGGAGTATGGTTCTCTGCCTCCAGGACTAATTGGATGACGGCCAGGAGCTTATCATTCGCCATTGGCTTTTGCAAAAATGTCTTCGCCCCCGCCTTGAGCGCACGGTCCTTGTTCCCGATGCGGTCGCGTCCGGATAAGACAATGACCGGAATGGAGGACAGTTTATCGTTGGCCTTCAATCTCTCCAGAACGCTAAAGCCATCGCCCGCGGGCAGGCCAAGATCCAGGATCACCAGGTCGGGCATGTGCTTGCGCGCCTCCGCGATGCTGGCCACTCCATCCGCTGCGCAGATAACATCGTAGTGGTTTGCCGTTGAGGCGCAGTTGGAGGCCCAATCGCACATCAGGATCGTCATCCACAATCAGAATTTTTTTTTGACCCATGGCTAGATTTCTCCCTGTAAGCAACCGTTGTTAATGTGATCTCGTACTTCAGCCGCCACCTGTTCCTCAAACATCTCCATCGATTCACCTGCGCTTCGTATTTTCGGAGGCAGAAAACTGTGCGAAACGGCGAACACGAACTCGCTCGATTGCAACTCTACATGCTGACTAAGTTGACCGAGAATGCGGCAGCCGATAATCTCCGCCCCTTGCGGTTGAGTATAGGCAACCACGAAGAAGAGCTTGTGGTCGGAATCCGGCCCTATATTTGGAAGCAATACGTCGGTGTCCGGCCTCAGGCACTGTTGCAGAACCGAGCGCGCCAGATCCCGAATTCCTCTCGGCACTTCCAGCGAGCCGTCGCGCGGAGTCGATCTCCACCGTAATGACCGCAATCGCCTCACCGGGCTTTCTCTCGTGCCTCAGGATCGGCCGAATCAGACCCGCCAGGGAGAAAATAGGCAGAGTGAAGAAAAACTGGCTGCCTACCTGCGGCTCGCTGTCAACCCAGATCTCCCCGCCCTGCCGGATCACCAGGTCCTTGGCAATATGCAGGCCGAGCCCCAAGCCCCTGCGCCCGGCACGGCCGGGGTCCGTTACCTGGTAAAGATGCTCAAAGACGTGCCCGGCCGACTCCGCGTCGATCCCACATCCAGTGTCTGAGACCTCGACCAGCAACAAGTTCGCGTCTTTTTCGTAGGGCCGAGCTGCGACCTTCACCGCGCCGCCGGCAGGGGTAAACTTCATCGCGTTATCGAGCAGAATGGTTAAGACCTGCCGTACGCGCGTCGCATCCGCATAAGCCGCAGGCAGATCCGCGGAGGGATCAAAGGACAGCGTGATCTCTTTCGCCCTTGCGGTTCCCAGGAGTGTATCGACGGCGTAACTAATAGCCTCATTCACAGAAACGGACTCCAACTCCACGCTGAGCTTACCGGCTTGCGCTTGCGTGACCTCGAGCAAGTCTTCAATCATGGCTTGGAGCTGGCCCACGTTGCGCAGAATAATCTGCAGATATTCATCCTGTTGCGGACTTGTCGCTCCCGCCAATCCATCCGCGATGATGGTACTGAAGGAATAGATAGATGTCAGAGGCGACCGAAGCTCGTGCGAAACATGGGAGAGGAACTCATCCCTGAGTTGAACCTGGTGCTTGCGCATGAGTTCCGCTTCCATCTGCATGCGCTGGCGCTCAATCGCGTGGCGAAGCGCTCTGGGAAGCGCCCGATTTTCGATCTGGCCCTTAATCAGATAGTCCTGCGCGCCTTCTTTCATCGCTTGCGCGGCCAGTGCTTCGTCCTCCAGGCCGGTCATCACGATCATCACCACGTCGGGATCCGCCGCGCGCGCCCGTCGCAGGGTCTCCAGACCATGCCCATCGGGCAACCCCATGTCCAACAAGATAATATCGACCCCACCCTTTGCCAGCCGCGCCTCGGCGTCGCGCATATGCGTCAGGTGGGATAATTCGAAGCTACCCCGGGGTTCCTTGCTGAACATCTCCCGCAACAAAAGGGCATCGCCCGCGTTATCCTCGACAAGAAGAACCTGCAGCGGCTTTTTACTCATAAGAGAACTTCTCCACACCACAGACGACGAGCCAAGTTCCGACTACACGTCATAGGATGTTGAACCAATTGATGGCCATGACGACAGGAATAGCCCTGGACGGCGTGGGGTTGTAATTACCTGCAAAGGGCCCGATCAAGGTTGGAACCCTGATGTCGGTAAAACCGGCGGTCTGGGTCCACACCACTCCATCAACCGAGTAATAGGCCTCATACGACACGCCGTTCCGGGTAAGCCGCAGATACATGGGATTTTGATATTCGTTGAAACTGGCCTGGTCGAAGACCGTGGCCGCGACCCCGTTGGTGATGGTTTGCACGCTGAGGCCCAGGTTGGTTCCGTTTGTAACCAAAGCAAAGGTGATAAAGTTCTCGTCGTCCCCGAGTACCATCAGGCCCTGACTGGTACCAGTATCCGTGGCCACGACGGGTGAGTCGATCTTGATGGAGACATCAAAGCTCTGGTCGCCGATGGGCTGTACTACGCGGACAGCCTGGTTCGACGGGTGCAACGGGTCGTGGTTGCTACCGCCGGGAACGTTCAGGAAGAGATGCTGGTTGGAGACGGCGGCAGTCCCACCCACCGGCGCGACCACCTCCCAGAGCGGACCGGGGAAGCTGCTTGACAGTGGCGCTGCTGGAACAGCCGGAACCGGGCCGGCTGCGAAGCCGGACTGCACCCCCGCCACCATGCCCAACAAACCAAAGATAGCGAAGAAATATTGCGATCTATTTCTATACATGCACATTACCCCGCGGTATTTCGTCCCGCCGAATCTGCGACCGTGCGCAGAAACCTCTGGCTATCAGTGCCTAATATCTTCCGCGCCGCCATTAGCAACAATTACCAATGGTGTGCATTACCCAAGTTACAACACCTGCGTCCGCGACGAAGACAAGGTACCCCGTTTGCCCCGATCTCCTGCGGAGGAAATCGGGGCAAATGGGGTACCAAACCTTTGTCGCCGGTAGAGAGAGGCCAACTTTTCGAGAAAGCCAGGCTCACACCAACGACTTATAAATCAACCTATAACTCGTGGCGGCATTCGCATTCCCATTCATTGCAAAACGTCGAACCAGTTCACTGACATGACGACAGGAGTAGCGTTGGCAGGAGTGTCGTTGTAATTGCTGGCGAAGGGTCCAATAGAAGTGAACTTGGTGAGATCGGTGAAGCTTGCGGCCTGCGTCCAATTCGTCCCGTCGAGCGAATAGAGGGCGACAAAAGCACTGCCGGCTTTCGTGACTCGCAGGTACATGGGATTCTGATATTGGCTGAAATCAGTATCGTCGAGCACCTTGGTCGCCACCCCGCCGGCGACTGTGCGGGCGCTTAGGCCTACGCTGGTTCCGTTGGTTGTCAGGGCAAAGGTGATGAAGTTCCCGTTACCCGAGAGCACCATCACACCCTGACTGGTGTTCCCATCTGTAGCCACGAGCGGAGAGTCGATCTTCACCGCCACATCGAAATCCTCCTTGCCAATCGCCTGCACCACACGCACAGCCTGGTTGGACGGAAGTAGCGGATCGTGGTTTTCACCTCCGGGAACTCCGATAAAAAGGTGAGAATTCGAAATGGCAGCAGACCCGCCCGCTGGAGTCACCAGCATCCAGAATGGTCCCAGGAAGGCATCGGGAAAAGGCGCTGCGGGAGCGGCCGGTGACGGTCCAGGAGTGAGCGCCGTAAGCCCGGGCTGAGTGACTGGCGCCGCACCCGCCTGCGAATCAGCGCCAGGGGAAGCCTGATCCTGAGCAGCAACAGCTGGCCGAACATCAGCAGCAGAGCTGGCCGCGATCGCAGCAGCGGGAGCGGACTGGGCTGCGGGAACCGCGGCAGTGCCCACGTTTACTGCCCACGAGGTCAACTTCAGGGCCCCAACCATGCCCTCCATATTTATCGAACCCGCCCCCAGTGCCGTAACATGACCCAGGCTGCTGATTTTGGCCACCCCATGGTTGGTGGTATTCCACCAAGTCACCGCGTTACCCTGCGCATCCGGCAGCGTCCCGGTCGAGCCGTCGGAGTAAGTCACATATGCGGTCATCTGCATGGTGCTCCCGGTGGTCATGGTATTTGTCCCCGATTTGGGGCGAAGATATCCGCTTACCACGGTTTTTGCCGATGCAGTCACGCTACCGATATAAACCGCGCTTACCACCGCCGAAGGTACATAACCGTACCCGGACGCGTAACTCGTGGGCTGGTTGGCTGCTCCCCACATGCCGACCGCCTTTACGGTCGCTGCCCCGACCGTTATCGAACCGCCGCTCGATATGTATTTCGCTGTCCCGGCCCCAGGAACCGGGTTGGTGCCGTCTGTCGTGTACCAAATGCCGGTATTCGTATCCCTGTTCTGGCCTGGATTCGTGAAGGTCACGGTGTGCGATCCGCTGGAGCTTCCGCTGGGGGGTGAAATGACCGGCGCTACGCTGGTCTGCGCGCAGGTGTTCGACCCGCTGAAGGTGTTTGCTGTAGCTGAGGCGGTATAAGGCAAGGAATTCGAAGTTTCGGAGTTGAAATACCCACCCGATCCCGGTGTCGTCTTGCTCCCGCCATTACTCATGCAGAAATTGTTTCCTGTATAAACAAATTGCCCGGTGGTCGAAGTCATGATGCCGTTTGCCCAATAGCCTTGAATCAGGTTGTAGCTGTCGGTAGTACCGTTCGATCCCCACACTTCGATGGCGCCGGGAGTATATCCTCCGGCGGAAGTCGCATCGATATTGTTGATGAGAACGTTGTAGTTCGTTTCCGTGGCACAACCTGAATTGCATCCGTTGGCGGCCGAGAACCCCCACGAGCCGAAATTAGTGTCGAACTGGTCATGGACGGAGTTGTAGGTGATGTACATCGACGTCGGTTGACTTCCCCCGATGTCCGCCTGGGTCTCGTAGTTGATGCGATGGATGTGGTTAAAGTCGTTGTAGGCGATGGTGCAGTTCACGCACTCCCCCGTCGCCTCGAAGGTCTTCATCCCCTGTTCCACATATTGGAAGATGTTGTTTTCAACCAGTAAGTTCTCCATCCCGTTATGGATACCGAGGCCGTTACAATACCCGCCGTCGCCGCCCAGCCCGGCGTAGGTGTAGTTGGTCATGAGGTTGGAGCAGTCACCGAGGCTGGGGTTGCCGAATATATTCCACGCGACCGTGTCGTTGCTCGAGACCGTCGAGCTTGCATTACCGTCGAAACGGACCATGCTGTCGTACCAGTTCGGGCTGTCAACGCTGCCCTGAATCCCATAAAAATGGTTATAGCTCAGTGTCATGTTGCTGGTGCCGGCGGGAAAGAAAAAGCACTGCCCTCCGTCCGGGGAAGGCCGGCCTCCGTCGCAGTTCAGATAGTGAACAGAGGCTGCGGTTGAGCAGCCGCTAAACACCACGGCCGGGTCACCCGTGACACTTGAGTTGAGCGTCGCTGTATATGCGGACGGATTGGACCAGGCTACCTCGGGTCCCGCCAATGAAACTCCGCAGGGCACGTGAAGCATCGATGACAGCAAGTACGTTCCAGCCGCGAACGTAGCGGTGTTGCCACTGCCACATGAGTTCAATATCGATTGGACCCTTGACTCACTCGCGCCCGACGAGATGGCACACGTCGAAGCGTGTGCGTGAAGGGTGCAGAACATTACGCACACCATGATGGATAGAGTTCGGAAAATGGTTCCGCATACCCGGCTGGGACTTCCAAATAAACTGTGGGGTGCTCCTGGGGAACTGGAACTGTCCTGGACCGTGCAGGTCTTAGCCAGCGCCGGTACGCCCATGCGGAAAGCCATCAGCGCCTTGAAATTGTTCAAACGAGCCTCCGCGATCTGTGAGCGCATAAGTCCTACGGTGGTATTCAGGCCCGCTTGCAGCGGCGACCGCGCAGTCGTGGACTGCCGGCGGCTGGTAAGTCGAATAGCCGTAGAGCGCTATCTGAGCTGAAGGCCAATATCTGTCGTTGCGCCGATGGTCACAATTACCTTTGGTGTGCATTACTGATGTAATGGAGATCTCGAAGTGAGTGAGCGACAGGTCATCGCCGATAAGGTTGGAGGCTGAGAGAGTCTGAGAAAGAATTAATCTTCACGGCGGTAACGGTTTAAGCTGTCGGCTTAGGCTACCCATGGCAACGTCGTTGTGAGGGCATGTTGATCCGATCGCTCGCAGAAGCATTGAGGGGTTGGCTCTACCTGCTCGCCTACATCACCGGCGGTAGTTATTTGCGCAAGGCAAAGTTGAAACGGCTAGGTAAGGGAGTGAAGATCTCGCCTACCGTGATCTTCAAGCACCCGGAGATGATCCAGATCGGTGACCATTCCTTTATCAATCATCTTTGCTCTGTGTGGGCCTCGCCTGGCGGCCCGATCACGATCGGAAACAACGTGCTCCTCGGCCCGTGCGTATCGATCTTCTCCTCCAACCATGGAATAGCCCGGGGTGAGCTGATTCGCAAGCAGCCGGGACAGGATGCGCCGATACGGATCGGCGATGATGTATGGCTCGGAGCCAACACGGTGGTGACGGCGGGCGTGTCTATCGGTGATGGCGCGGTGGTCGGAGCAGGAGCCGTAGTGACGACAGATCTGCCCCCCATGTCGATCTGTGCCGGTGTGCCGGCAAGGGTGATTAGTTATCGACGCTAGAGCATTTTCGCTCGTGGCGTGGAGCAGGACAGTATTAGCAAAAATGCGTTAATCGTTCTCCACCTCAGGGACTCGATGGCCTGAGAAATAATTAATCTTGCCCTCCACCTTCATTTAATCCCATCCCACTAAGTTGGTCCTTACAAGCGTGCAGCCATGAAAAAACTTACTCTGGCAATAGTGACGGTTCCGGTCCTGATCTCTATCGCCGCCGCGGCGCAGCGTTTGTCTTCCCCCCAAGCCGGACAAGTCTCCCCTGGAATGCCTGTAGCCACTGGAGGCTCTAATCTGCCCTTTCAGCCGATTGGGGCCTCCGATCTTGTTCGCCTGACTGTCGACGATTCGCCGGAACTCTCGCAGACTTTCCGCGTCGACCAGCAGGGAAATCTGAATCTGCCACTGCTCAACCAGAGCATCCGCGCCGCCGGGTTGATGCCGGATGCGCTGCGCGATGAAATTGCCGCCAATCTCAAGGCGCGCCATCTGCTGGTAAACCCGGTTGTCGATGTTTCCGTGGTGGAGTACCGCAGCCGCGACGTCACCATTGCTGGAGCCGTCAAGACACCCATGACGATTCAAGAATTGGGTGACCTGCGCGTACTAGGCGCGATAAGCCAGGCGGGGGGCCTGCTGCCCGAAGCCGGCCCGGAGATAATCGTCGAGCCAGCCAACGGCAGCGCGCAACGAATCTCTGTTCGAGAGCTGTTCGACGGACATCACCCTCAACTCAATATCCGAGTCACCGCGGGTTCGCAGATCCGGGTGCCGGAGTGCGAACAGGTATTTGTTGTTGGAGACGTGAAGCGGCCGGGAGCGTTTCCCTTTCAGGATATGCAGGACACCACGGTGCTTAAATTGCTGGCCCTCAGCGGCGGTCTTGACTCGTTCAGCCGTAACAAGGCCTATATCTACAGGACAGACCCGGGGAGTGCCCAGAAAACAGAGATAGAGGTCCCGCTGCGACGCATTTTGGACCGGAAATCTGAAGATGTAAAGCTGGTCGCCAATGACATTCTCTACGTTCCCACCAATGGAAAACTGAAGACCAGCGCGAGCGTGGTGAACCATGTTACCGGTATGGGCAACGCCGCAGTGTCAGCCGCAATTTGGAGCCACTAAGCTAGGCGGCACGATAAACCATCTACCGGCAATGTTGCCGCCCGATAGTCCGATTGAAAATTCTGCCGCGAGAACGGAGCTAACCGTATGCCCGATTCGATAGCGATACGCAAGCCGCATCCCAGGCTGAGCGATCCCGCTGACTTCCAGCGGCCGCTCACCTTTTACGGGGCGATCCTACGCCGCCATTGGGAGATGATCGCTGTGATCAGCATCGCGTTGACCGCCATGGTGGCGCTCGGATGTGCCTTGGCGCCCGCCGTCAATGTGGGGTCCGCGTTGATAGCGATCGACCGTCAAGCGATGCCTGAGACGGTTGGATCCGACCATCTCATGACCACCGGCGACGACCAGTTCATGGCCACGCAGCTAAGCCTGCTGCAGGCCGACACTATCGTGCGCCCGGTGGCGGAACACTACAACCTGCTGGAGCGCGAACACCAATTGCGGCGTTATTTTTTCTGGCACTATTCGCGGGAAAAGGAAGCCGCCATCAGGAATGCGCCGATCGTGCTGAAACATCTGAAGGTCGATCGCAATCCCAACACGTACTTATTGACCATTACTTACCGCGATACAAACCCCCAGGTCGCAGCTAACGTCGCTAACGCGATTGCAGATTCCTACCTGCGCGAGATTTTCGAGACGCGCACCAAAGAGGCAGGCCGCCTCACCTCCTCGATGGAGCGGCAGCTGATTGACTTAAAGCAAAAGATGGAGTCGACGCACAACGCACTGATGGTGTACCAGCGAGACCTGGGAACCGCCGATCCGGAGCAGAAGACAAGTGTGTTAGTCGCCAGGCTACAGGCGCTGAATACGGAGAACAGCGTCGCCGAAGCGGACCGAATCGCCAAAGAGGCAGTGTATCGGGAAGCAAAAGACGGTTCCCTGCCCGAGGTCGAGGTTTCCAGCCAATCGACCGATCTGTCCAAGGATGTGGAGAAGCTGCAGGTGGCCAAGGCAAACCTGGCGCTGGTGGCCGCGACCTACGGAGACCAGCACCCGGAGTACCACAAGGCGGCGGCCCAGGTGGAAGAAGCGAACGCTGCGCTGGACGAGAGCCGCCGGAACGTCGCCACCCGAATAGGAGTGGACTACCGCCAGACGCTGGTGCGCGAGCGCATGTTATCGGCCGCGGTCGCCGAAACCAAACAGCAGGTCGACGATCTGACCTCACAGTCTTTTGACTACCTGCAGCTGAAGCACGATGCCGATACAGCGGAAACTGTATACGAGGATCTGTTTGCCAAGATCAAGCAGTCCGGCATTAATTCCGAACTGCAAAACAACATCATCCGGCTGGCGGATTCGGCTCGTCCCGCCGCCAAGTCGGTCTTTCCCAATTGGCCAATGATCATAGGGTGCTGCATGGTCCTTTTCCTTCTTGCGAGCGCCGCTTATTTCGTCTCCGCGGAGCTAACAGACGTGACTGCGAAAGAGATTGAGCCGTTGGAAGAGGCGCTGGGCATCTCCGTGGTTTGCGCATTGCCCGAGGTGACGGACATGCATCTCCGGTTAGCTCTTGGTACGGAAGGCATGCGCTTCGCAGGGAACCGTTGGCGCAGCATGCAAGGCGGTTTCTTCGACGAGGGCATACGCCACTTGCGGGGTTATCTGATGTTGTCCACCCAATCGCATGTGCCCAAGAGCGTCCTGGTAACGAGCGCCTTCCCGGGGGAAGGAAAATCCACCCTCGCGCTCTCGCTGGCGATGGCCAACGCGGAACAGGGCAAACGCACGCTCTTGATCGACGGCGATCTGCGCCAACCGGTGATTGAAAGGTTGGTGCGCCTGGATCCTGACGCCGGCCTGGCGGCAGTGCTGGCACAGACCACTCATTGGAGAACAGCCGTGCGCGCGGTCCCGGCCCGCCCCAACCTTTTCGTTCTTGGCTCCGGATTGCCCTTGCCCCTGGCAGTGGCTCTGATCGGGCCACAGATGCGGGGAATATTGGCCCAGGCGATCAAGGAGTTCGACCTGGTGGTGTTGGACTCACCCCCGCTGTTGGGTTGCGCGGAGACCCTGGAACTGGCCGCTGCCACGGACGTAACCGTCCTGGCTGTGCGCAGCGGACATACTCCCATGAAGGCGCTGGGCGCAACGGTAGAAACTCTTCGCCGCATCAATGTACCCATCGCCGGCATTGTGCTGAATGAGTCGGCGATCACCACGGACGCAACCTACAAAGCCTATGCCGGTTACTACACCGCGCTGGGCAGCGCCTAGACCGGATTCCAGCCACTGGTCGAAGACAAGGAAGAGAGACCGTGTCGGATAAGTTAAAGCCCGTCGCGAAGGATTCGTGTCCCCTGCTTGCATGCTGTTCGGTTCAAGGACGGGATACCACGACTAAAATGGCCCTCCGGTTCTTGGCAGACACGACCCCTTTGCCGGAATCGGCGGCCACGTGACCCTGCCTTGCACGATTGCGCTACTTGCCTTTTGGAGCCTGGCCATGTATCGCTACGGGCGCTCCGTTCTTTTTCCGCCGGCATCTTTGGGAATCGTGTGGACGATCACGCTGTTTGCCATCTGGTTGTGCGGAGACCTGTACTTTCCTCTTACCACCAGGGCAAATGAAATCGTCCTTACCGGCGTTCTCGCCTTCTCTCTGGGAGGAATCTGCGCCGTCGTTGTTCCCATAGGGCGAGGGCGAACACTGACCGCGGTGAGCGCCCAGCGACATACCCAGGTCGACCGATGGCTAACCATCGCGGGAGTACTTCTCCTGCTGAATATTCCCTTCTCCTACCTGTATTTCAAACAACTCAGCGAAACCATTGCTCCGCGCGAAAGTATGTGGAGACAAATCCGCATCGCATCCAACAAGGCCAATATATCCGGCCACAATGCGCTTTCGCTCGAGTCCTTCATCCTGCCGTTGCTGAGCATCATTGCTCTGATCGCGGTGTACGAGTACGCCGATACCGGCAGGCGCAGGGTCCGCACTCTCTTCTTCGTCCTGCTCGCTGGGGGATATCAACTACTGAATGGCGCCCGCTCCGAGGTGCTGCTCCTACTGATCAGCTCGGTGGTAATGCTCTGGCTGAAGAAGGGGGTTGCCCCCGTCCGGTTGCTGGGGATGATGGGTCTTATGTTCCTGCTGGTCTTCTCCGCCGGACAGGTGGCCATGGGCAAATATGGCGCCAATGCGGGAGCATCGTTGACCGAGAATCTTCCCCGCGTAGCCGAGGGTTTCGGCACGTACTGGCTGGGGGGAATCATTGCCTTCGACCGGAATCGGCAAAATCCCGAGCTGCGTTACGGTTGGGATTTGGGTAAGTTCGCCAAGCGGATAGCGAATCGGTTCGGCGCGACTTACTCTGAGCGCGACCGCAATCTGGAATACACAAAGATCTCGCCCAGCCAGATAACCAACGTCTATACCGCGTTCCTGCCTTACTACATGGATCATGGCGGAATGTTCGGAGTCAGCTGGCTGATGTTCCTGGTGGGCTTTCTCAGCGCCTATGTCTATCGCTGTGCCATCCGGGGCAAGTGCTGGGCGGTGTTCACGCTGGGAGCCTTCGTCTATGCAACGGTCATGACCATCTTCTCCGAGGAATACTTCGCCCAGATCATGTTTTGGGTCAAGGCGGCAACCGTCCCGACCATTGTTTACTTCGCTCCCAGCATTACCCTGCGCGGTCATGCGCACTCGATGGAGAGTGGTGTACCGGGGTCCCAATTATGAGAGTAGCCGCGTACACCGGCGGGGTTATGGTGCCCAGCGCCAGGGCGCGGGTGCGGCAATACATCGACCCGCTGGACAGGCTGGGCATCACGGTGCGCGAGTACCCTCTGCCGTGGGGCAACATACTCCCCCGGCAACGCGGCCTTCGCCCGCTATGGATGGCGCTGACGGCGACGGCGCGCACGGCGGCTCTGGCCTGCTCCTGGAGGGCCGATGTGACCTGGATCTCGCGCCAGCTCCTGCCCGCCTTTGCGCCCCTCCAAGCCCTGGCGAAGCGGCCGATGATCCTCGACGTGGATGACGCGGTTTGGCTCAATACCGGTGGCCACCGCGCCCAGGACCTGGCCCGAGCCAGCGACCTGGTGGTGTGCGGCAACAGCTTTCTGGCCGACCAATTTTCCCGCTGGAACAGAAATGTCACCATCATCCCGACGGCGGTAAACACGTCCTGGTATCGCCCCCGCCGTCCTCGGGAAAACGCGCCCGCCCTGGTGTTGGGCTGGACCGGCACCAGTGGCAATTTTCCTTTCCTCTACTCGATCGAGGGAGCGCTGCTGCGCGTGTTACAGCACTGCAGCCGGGCGAAACTGCTGGTCGTGGCCGATCGACCACCGCAATTCAAGCGCCTCCCGGCGTCACGGGTCGAGTTCGAACGATGGACGCCGCGAACGGAGTTAGCCGCCTTCGCGCACATGTCGATCGGGCTGATGCCGTTGGCCGACACGGCCTGGTGCAACGGCAAATGCAGTTACAAAATGCTGTGCTATATGGCGGCGGGGCTGCCGGTGGTGGTCACCGCGGCGGGCATGAATCGCGAAGTACTGGCCATGGGCGACGTGGGCTTGAGCGCGGGTTGCGAGCAGCAGTGGGTCGATGCGCTCATCGCACTGCTCGAGCGATGCGGACCTGCGCCAGCGCATGGGCGCCGCCGGCCGCGTGGTGGTTGAGGAGCGCTTTAGCCTGCAACGGTTGGCGCAACAGTATGCCGCTGTCTTTCACTCCCTGGGCGGGGACTTGCCGCGGGGTTCTGCTTCGAGAGTGGTTGCCCACAGCCGATGACCCACCCTGTCATTACGATCGCGATGCCTTTCTTCAACAGCGCCGCTACCCTGGAGCTGGCCATCCGCTCGCTCCTGAATCAGAGCTACGGCGACTTCGAGCTCTTGCTCTGCGACGACGGTTCCGACGATCAGGGCCTGGCGATCGCACAGAGTTTCCACGATCCGCGCTTGATCTGCTGGAGCGACGGCCGGCGGCTAAGGCTCGCGGCGCGATTGAATGAATGTATCGACCGGGCGCAGGGCCGCTACCTGGCCAGAATGGATGCCGACGATATTGCCTATCCCGACCGGCTGGAACAGCAGATGGCTTTCCTGGTTGCTCATGCGGAGATAGATCTGTGCGCGGCCGGCGCCATGGTCTTCGGCAAACACGGCCGCCCGCTCTGGCGCTTCAACCCGGCAACGGACCATGCCGGCATCACCCGCTCTCCTTTCCGGGGCTTTCCCTTATGGCATCCGCTGTGGATGGGACACATCGAGTGGTTTCGCCGTTGGCGCTACGAGGAGACCGCATGGCTGGCCCAGGATCAGGAGTTGCTGCTGCGCAGCTACCGGCTTAGCCGCTTTGCCAATCTGCCCCAGGTTTTGCTGGGATACCGGAGGGAACGGATGACACTCAAGAAGCTCTTGCGCTACAAAGTGCTGCACATACGGTATGTCTGCAAGCAGCCCGGGGTCAGTCGTGGCCTGTGGGGTAAGTTGCAGCTGGTGGCTGTCTCGGCGGCGAGGTTTGCCGCTAACTGCGTCGCAGTGCTTGGCCGGCTTCGAGCACCGCATTGGTCATCAGGCCGCGCGAGCGCCTTCCGCAGCCGAGCTGGCGGAGTGGCGCAGCCTGTGGAATCTGCTCGCCGCCTGGTATGGACGGCCGTCGAGCGAGACCTTTCTCCCTGCGTCGCTGCTAACGCGCGAAAAGGACCGGCGAGGGCGAGCATGAAGATCGTTCATGTGCTCACCCGGGGCGACGTTCTTGGCGGAGCCCAGAGCCATGTGCGCGAGCTTTCGCTCGAGCTGCGCAGCCTTGGCCATGACGTCACCGTGATCACCGGAGCGCCCGGCATTTTCACCGACCAGCTCCGCCAGGCGGGGATTCCCTGGTTGCCGGTGAGGAGCCTGGTCCGGCCGGTGAGGCCACACCGCGATGTGGCGGCTCTGGTCGAGCTTTGGTGCGCCTTGCGCCAGTTGAAACCCGACCTGGTATGTGCTCATACCGCTAAGGCTGGCTCGCTGGCTCGCGCAGCGGCGCGGCTGCACCACATCCCCAGTGTGTTTACTCCGCACGGATGGTCCATTTTCGATCGCAGCTCGCTGCGCACAAATCGCGCTCTTCTGCTGGGCAGAACGTGTGGCGGGCCGGCTCGGTACGCGGGTCATCAACGTGTGCGAGTACGAGCGGGTGTTGGCCCAGCGATTCAGCGTCTGCCCGGCAAAGGCGCTGGAGGTGGTGCATAACGGCATAGCGGAGATTCCGTTTGCCCGCTTGCGGGCGATCGATGCCCAGCCGCCGGTGATGGTGATGGTAGCGCGCTTCGCATCGCAAAAGGATCACGACACGCTGCTGCAGGCGCTTTCCGGCTTGCTATGCATGGAATGGCGCTTGCTGTTGGTAGGGGCGGGCGAACTGAAATCGCGCGTGAGCGCGCAAGTCGAAGAGCTTGGGCTTAGCGGCCGGGTCAGCATATTGCCGCCGGAGAGCGATGTGAGCCGTTTGCTCATGGAAGCGCAGATCTTCGTGCTCTCTACGAATTTCGAAGCCTTGCCCATCAGCATCCTGGAGGCCATGCGCGCGGCTTTGCCGGTGGTAGCCACCGACGTGGGAGGCATCGCTGAGTCGGTGCGGCACGAGGAGACTGGGCTGCTGGTACGCCGGGGAGACATTGCCGGCCTGCGTGATGCGCTCGCCCGGGTGATCGGGGATCCCGCATTGCGTGTTGCCCTGGGCAGCGCGGGCCGGCGCTTGTGGAGTGCCCAGTTCACAGCAAGCACCATGACCGCGCGCACGGTCGAGGTCTACAAGCGCGCGCTGGCCGAGGTTGCGAAATGAATCGATTTCAGCAATCGAGTTTTGCGAATCACCGCATTTGCGACGCTGAGGATTACAAATATCACCACACTTACATTTGGGAAAATCCGGTCAGAGCGGGCTTGAGCGACAGACCGGAGCTGTTTGCCTGGTCATCTGCGTCGCTGGGGACGGAATTGGACGCCCCTCCACCTTGACTAAAGCCCTGAGTTTACATACCGGAGCGTTCTCGCGGGTTTGAAAACCCGCTTCCCCGGACTAAAGTCCGGGCTGGCACAGCTTAAGTTGTGCATTGATCCAACACGATCCAGGGCTGACATAGCTATAAGTTGTGCGTCCACAAGCTAAGCTCCCGCTACTCAATCTCCTGCACCTTCACGATGAAGTATTGGAAGGTATCTCCCTTGGTCAGCAACAACTGGTGAGGAATATTGGCTGGTATGTGGACGATGTCGCCCTTCTTCAGCTTGATTTCCTTACCATCCTGTATCGAGTCACCGCGCACTTCACCCGGCGCCGTGGTTTTGCCGTTGACCATTTTGCCTCCGCTGACCAACGTCGCTTTGCCCTCGACCACCACGTAAAAGTCTGCGAACTTCTCGTGCAGCTCGGCCTTTCCGCTTTGCGTGCGAAACGCCAGCATCGAGTAGTCAGTGGAATATTTCTTGATCGTCTCGGTGGCCAGGCCGGCGTCGACCTTCTCCTTCAGCTTCTTCTCCATGCCCATCAAGTCTTCCGGCGAATACACGTCCGGCGAGGCGGCCGCCCCAGCATCCTGCGCCAGCGAAAGCCTCCCGCCAGCAGTCACCATGCCCATCGCCAACAAGATTACGGGGACTGCCCAGTTCCTCTGTTTTGCTGTCATTCGATCGATACCTTGTTCTTTCCTGCCGCAGTGCGGCATGGTGTGAAAAGCAGTTTACGCTTTGGCCGCCGCGCGGGTTCTAGCAATGACGTCGAGATAAGCGCGGGCCGCTATGGTGATGACCTCTGGCTTGCCCTTCGCTATCGCTGCGACGTTGACCAGGTCAGCGCCCACACCCAGGGCCGAGGCGCCGGCTTCCAGAAAGCTGGCGGCGGTCTCCAGCGTTACTCCACCAGTGGGCACCAAGCGCAAGTAGGGAAATGGAGCCTTGAGCGACTTCAAATAACTTGCCCCTCCCATCGCTGAGCAGGGAAACACCTTGACGAAATCCGCCCCGGCCCGCCACGCAGTGATCACTTCCGTGGGCGTCAGTGCGCCGGGCAACGAGACTTTGCCCCGCGCCTTGGTCTCCTGAATCACGTCCATGTGGAGGCTTGGGCTCACCACAAACTCCGCGCCCGCTTCGATGGTGGCGGCACACTCCGCGCCATCGGTAACCGTTCCCGAACCCAGCAGCAGCTTGCTGCCATAGACACGTTTCAACTCCCTCAATACATCGATCGCACCGGGCACAGTCATGGTTACTTCTATGACCGTGATTCCCCCGGCAACCATCGCCTCGACTACCGCCATGGCTTCGCTCGCCGAGCGGGCCCGCAAAACAGGAATGATTCCTGCTTCCTCCAGTTGCTGCTGTACTTCCTTCGACATGCTCTTTTCCTTTAATCCCAGATATTAACGGGCAATGCGCGCGGAGCCGCCCAGCATCACACGCTCTACTTCTGCGCGCGAAGCCATGCTGGTGTCTCCAGGGGTGGTCATGGCCAGCGCTCCATGGGCCACTCCGCAAGCGACCGCCCAGGCCGCAGGTTTTCCCATGAGCATTCCGTAAACCAGGCCGGAGGCGAATGAGTCTCCACCGCCCACCCGGTCCAGGATGTCGATATCCCGTTGCGGCACATACAGAATCTCATTTTTGTAGATGGCCATGGCGCCCCATGCATTGCGCGAAGCCGTTTGCGCCGTGCGCAGAGTGGTGGCCACCAGCTTCAAGTTGGGGTACGAAGCGGCGACTTCGCGCAGCATGGTCTCGTAACTGGCAACCGGCAATTCGTCGAAATCTTCTTTCACGCCTTCGAGCTTGATCCCCAGCATGGCGGAGAAGTCTTCTTCGTTCCCGAAGAGCACGTCCAGCTTGCTCACCAGCGCTCGATTCACCTCTTGCGCTTTCGCCTTGCCGCCAATGGATTTCCAGAGAGAATCGCGATAATTCAGATCGAACGAAGTAATCGTCCCATATTTGCGGGCTGTATCGAGCGCCTCGACGGCAACCTCCGGGGTGGAGGGCGAGAGCGCCGCGAAGATACCTCCGGTATGCAGCCAACGGGCGCCATTGCTCGGACCCAGAATGGCCTCCCAATCAAAGTCGCCGCGCTTGGCCTGCGAGATGGCGGTGTTGCCCCGGTCGGAGCAGCCGACGGCGGCGCGCACTCCATAACCACGCTCGGTAAAGTTGAGGCCATTGCGCACCGTGCGCCCAATGCCGTCGTAGGGAACCCAGCGAATCAGCGAGGTATCGACCCCGCCCTGCAGGATGAAATCCTCCACCAGCCTGCCGATGGGATTGTCGGCAAACGCGGTGGCAATCGCGGTGCGCAGGCCGAAGCAGCGGCGCAACCCGCGCGCCACGTTGTATTCTCCCCCACCCTCCCAGGCTTGAAATTGCCGTGCGGTATGGATTCTGCCTTCGCCCGGATCGAGACGCAGCATGACCTCCCCTAAACTCACACAGTCCCAACGACTGGTCCCTGCGCCCTTGATCGATAATTCTTCCATTGGCCTCTTTCCTTATTTGCGTCGCACTTATCGTGCGAACGGTATGAATCCCAGGTCGTGTTGAATTCCCTTCACGCAAGTCATCAGCTTACCGGCGATCGCGGGAATCTTTTGCATGGTCACGCGAAATGAGGGGCCGGAGATGCTTACCGCGGCGATGGCCTCTCCGCGTCCGTCGAGGATGGCCATTCCGGCGCAGCGCACGCCCTCTTCCCGCTCTTCGTCGTCGACTGCGTATCCGCGGCGGCTGGTCCGATCCAGTTCTTTCAGCAACGCTTCGCGGCTGGTCATGGTTCGCCGGGTGAACTTTTCCAGCGGCAACGCCTGCAACAACTCCTCCACCCGGGGCCGCGACATGGTGGCCAATATCGCCTTGCCCACGGCTGTGCAGTGGATGGGGCTGCTGGCTCCCACGCGCGAGATCATGCGGATGGTGCGCTCCGGCTCCTGTTTGTCGATGTACACCATGTGCGTCTTCTCCAGGATGCACAGGTGAGCGGTCTCCTCGACCTCGGCGACCAGCGTCTTCAGATGGAGTTGGGCACGGTCCCGCAGATCATACTGCTCGATGGCGCGGCTGCCAAAGTCGCATAAGCGCAAGCCAAGACGAAACTTGCCCGCTGGTGTGCGCTCCACGATGCGGTGGCGCTCCAGCACCATGAGGAAGCGATGCGCAGTGCTCTTGTGCAGCTCGAGGGCGGCGGCAATTTCCGCCAGGCCCATCGGCGCCGAACTGGAGGAGAGCAGATCCAGCACCGCAAAGGCCCGATCGAGCGCCTGCAATTTGTAAACGCCGCTGCTTCCCTGTACCGCATTGTGAGATGGCATGCCGTTTATTGAAAAAACAAATCAGCGGGCATTCTTGCGTTCCGGCGACTGTTTTGTCAAGGTGTCTAGGGCGTCTCGCGCCCGTGGTCGAACAGTCGCTGCAGCACATGGAAGCGCTAAGGTCAGCAGATTTTGATCAGCCCTTCATCCGCCAATTGCGTCAGCAGCTGCAGCACATCCCGCTCGATCACCCCGGGAGGGGCTTCGTAGCGGCCGCTGAATTCTTCGACCAGGTCCGCTACCCGGACCGGCGAGACCAACTTGCTCCAGATTTCACTGCCGATTTCGCCCAGTCCGTAACAGCGACTGCGCTCCAGGCTCATGAGCACCGTCTCCCCGGCCACATCCGCAGCCACCGGGTTGGGCGTGTGACATACGATCGATGCCAGATTCAGCTCCGTCATGCTTAGCAATATACTGCTTGGTTGTGCGACAAATCTCTCCCTTCCTCGCCAAGCCCTGCCCCCTGGACGGGTGCCCCATGTTCGCGTTTTCGCGTACATGGGTTGAATACGACCTTTTTCCAATGCTTTTCCCATCGGTCTACACCTACATAGAGGAAAAGAAAAAGGAAGGCTTCGCCTCGTCTTCAACCCATGTACGCGAAAACGCGAACATGGGGCCCCGTCCAGGGGCTAGGCTTGGTGGCAAACCGGAGACCCGTTCCCATGTTGACAATCTGCACGGCGGCCTGCCTCTGCTATCGTTTGAGGCATGCCGGCCCCCCGCAGCGAGCCCCTGCCACTCCCCATGGGCAGAGGACTCTCGCCGCGCTTTCCGCGGATCAGTTGGCCGCCTCCAGGCGCCCTATCCTGGAGTATGTTTCCAGCCTGATCCGCATTGCGCGCTGGCAGCTGTTGGCCGCCGTGCTCATCATGACCTTTACCTCCCTGACGGAAGGCCTGGGCGTAGCCTTGCTCTTCCCCATCCTGCAGGTAGCCGGTTTCAACCTGGCCAACCAAGGGCATGTTGGGCACTACACCGGCGAGGTACGCGCCCTGCTGGTCTACAGCGGATTATCTCCCTCGCTGTGGCTCGCCACCTTGCTGCTGATCTTCATGCTGCTCATGGCGCTGCGGTCGCTCTTCAGCCGGGTGCAGTCGGTGCTCACCTTTCGCACCGCGCTCAGCTATGAACTGGCCCTCAGCAGACGCCTCTACCAGGCCATCATCAACGCCGATTGGCTCTTCCTGGTGCGTCGCCGCTCCTCCGACTTTACCCATGCGCTTACCGCCGAGTTGACCCGGGTGGCGACCTGCACCTATCTGCTCATCGGCACCATGGCCAACGCCATTCTCGCCCTGGTTTATATCGCCCTCGCGCTGAAGCTCTCCGCAGGAATGACCTGGTCTGGTGCTGGCCACCGGCGCGGTTCTGCTGCTGGTCTCGCGCCGCTGGATGCGCGCCGTCCATGCCAGCGGGACCGCCGTCTCGGAGAGCGTGAGCGAAGTCTACGCATCGGCAACGGAACACCTGCAGAATCTCAAAGCGATGAAGTTCTACGACGCGCAGAGCAGCGACCTGGCGATGTTTTCCTCGCTCCAGTCCTCGGCCCTGCAGCAAAGCCTCGAAAGCACCAGGAGCCAGGCAGCGGCCGCCTTCTGGTTCGAAGCCGGATCGCTCATGGTGCTGGGCGGCATCATCTTCGCCTCGCTGCAGATTCTCAATGTGGCGCCGGCGTCCATTCTTCTGTTGCTGGCGGTCTTTACCCGCCTCATCCCCCGGCTGGCGGCCGGCCAAAACCAGTTGCAGGCCTTCCTCAGCGAGCTTCCCGCCTTTGAAAACCTGATGACGATCTACCGCGAATGCGTGGCCAACGCCGAAGTTCCCGGCGCTGCCGGCCCGGGGCCTTCTCTGGCCCACGAAATCCGCCTGGAGCGGGTTGGGTTCCGCTACGACGCGCAGCGGCCCATGGTGCTGGACGGATTTGTCGCTGACCATCGCTGCGGGAAAGGTCACCGCCATCGTCGGCTCCTCCGGTGCGGGAAAAAGCACCGTCGCCGACCTGGTCAATGGCCTGCTTTCCCCGCTCACCGGGCGGGTTCTGGTGGACGGCGCCGAACTCACAGCGCAAAGCGCGCGCGCCTGGCGCCGCCACGTTGGCTACGTCGCCCAGGACACCGTGCTCTTTCACGACACGGTGCGGGCCAACCTGCGCTGGGCCAAGCCGGAGGCCTCGGAAGAGGAGATGAGAGAGAGTCTCAGCCTGGCCGCCGCCGAGTTCGTCTTTGCCTTACCGCAGGGGCTGGATACGACGGTGGGGGACCGGGGAATGCTTCTGTCCCATGGCCAACGGCAGCGGATCGCGCTGGCTCGCGCCCTGCTGCGCAAGCCCGGGCTGCTCATTCTCGACGAGGCGACCAGCAGCCTCGACCTCGACAACGAGAAACGAATCCTGGACGCGATCGAACAGCTGCAAGGCCGGACGACGGTTCTGTTGATCGCTCACCGGGTTTCCGCCATCCAGCGCGCAGAGATGATTTACGTCATTGACAACGGAAGCGTAGCCGAGTGGGGCGACTGGCAGAGCCTCAGCAGCAGGCCTTCCCATCGCGTAGGCTCGCTCTTCCGGCTGCAGGATGTGCTCGCCTAAGCAAAGCCGCTATTTAGGACTCAATCCAGCCGCCAACAGACGCAATCAGCTTGTCGGCTTCCGCAGGTCCCCAGCTGCCGGGTCTGATACGGAATGACCTTCGAGTCGTCCAGGATCGGGTCCACGATGCGCCACGCCTCCTCGACGTAATCCTCGCGCGCAAACCAGGTCTGGTTTCCAGCCATGGCGTCGCCTAAAAGCTCCTCATAGGGCAGCATGTTGTCTTCCCCGCATTCCTGGTCGGCGATCAGTTCGATGGGGCATCCCCGCAATTGGTCGCCCGGCGGTTTTGATCGAGGCTCCAATCGCGATCACCGGATCGCCACTGATACGGAAGCGCACATAATTGGGCGGCGGAGCCTCCGTGGCGAAGATCGGCACACGGCGGGCGCAATTTGGCCACCACCTCGGTCTCCGTCTTGGGCAGAGACTTGCCCGCCCGGATGAAGAACGGCACCCCTCTCCAGCGCCAGGAATTGATGGCCAGCCGCAGAGCCACATAAGTCTCGGTCTTCGAGTCCTTCTTGACTCCCGGGGTGTCGAGGTAGCCGCTGTATTGACCGCGAACGACATTCTCTGTCCGTCAATGGCGGTACACTCTTGAGCACCTTGACCCGCTCGTCGCGCAAGCTCTCGATGCTGTAGCGTCGGCGGAGGCTCCATGGCAATGTTCGAAAGCACCTGCAGCAAATGGTTTTGCACCACATCGCGCACCGTTCCCACCGCGTCGTAAAAGCTGCCCCTATCCAGCACATCGAACTGCTCCGCCATGGTGATCTGCACGCTTTCCACGTAGAGGTTGTTCCAGATCGGCTCCAGAAAGGAGTTGGCGAAGCGAAAGAAGATCACGTTCTGTACCGTGTTCTTGCCCAGGTAGTGATCGATGCGAAAGACGTCTTCTTCACGAAATACCTCATGAACAGTTTGTTGAGCGCCAAGGCAGACGCCAAGTCATTGCCAAAAGGCTTTTCAATCACCACCCGCGCGCCCTGGGACGATCCAGACGCCTTCAACTGCTTCGAGGACCTGGCCGAAGAGGAAAGGGCGGAATGGCAAGATAGTGAATGGGATGTTTTGCGCTGCCCAGTTCTTTGCGGACGATTGGCAAAGGTCTGTGCATCCTTGTAGTCGCCGTCGACGTAGCGCAGCTTGTCCAGCAGGATGGGAAAGCCGACCGGATCGAGCCCCGCCGTGCTTTTCGACGCTATCCTGGGCTCGCTGCTTGAACTGTTCAAGGTTCCAGCCGGCCTTGGCAACGCCAATGACCGGGCCGGTCAGCTTGCCGCGTTTTGCCAGTTTTTGCAGGGAGGGAAAGATCTGTTTGTAGGCAAGGTCGCCGGTAGCGCCAAAAAAAACCACAGCATCGGAATAGGGCTGCTCCATGCGACTACTGTAACGCCTTCCCAGGATCGAACGCACCCCCCTATGGAGGCGGAAGAGTTCACTCCTCGCACCAGGGAGCACCGGAAAAAGTGCAGATGAACTTTGCCGGCGAAAACCGGTTACGAAGTTGTTACTACTGAGTACGCCGATTCACACGCAAAACCCTGTATTGTTTGGCCAAACGGTGATTTTCTGCAGATGCTTGATCTGGTTCCTCGGGGGAGGTTCCAGATGAACTTCTGGGAAGATCACCGTTTTCTCGTTCTGTTTCCGGCGAGTCGTCAAATGACTCTTAAGAGCAACAGGATGATCACGATTAGAATGATCAGGCTGATGCCGCCACCACCGTAATAGCCAAGCCCCGGTCCCAGGCGATAACCACCAAATCCGAAAACCAACAGCAAAATGATGAGAACGATCAGCATACTTTCTCCTTCGCGGCGAGGGAATCCGCGTTCCACCGCGTAATAACCACGTTGCGTGAGAGGCTTACTGCACGCGGGACTCCCAATTACCGCTTGCAATAAAACCCGATTTTGCACCACCAAAACACTTATGGAGATTCAATCTACACCTTTTTGGATGTATGGGGGCCCTCAGCTTGCGGCGGAGCCGTCAGCTTTTGTGGGTTAGAACGCGAGGCCGATACTAAAATACTCGCTGATATGCACCGGGCTGCAAACGCAGTCGGCGGTAAGGAAGGCGGACGACTGCGTTGAAAGCACTCCTAAGTGCGGGATTTCTAGTGGTTTTATGTGCTCTATCTACCCAGGCCCAGACCGGCTCGCCCGGCTGCTCCTCCCAACAGCAGGCAAACTACCCCAAAGCAACCATTTCCAATGGACAGGTAGAAGCCGTCCTTTACCTGCCGGACGCCAAGAACGGCTACTACCGCGCTTCACGATTTGATTGGTCGGGCGTCATTCCGTGCCTGGCCTACAAGGGCCACACTTACTTTGGTGTCTGGTTTCCGCACTACGATCCGCTGCTGGCTGACTGCCATTACCGGCCCGGTCGAAGAATTCAGGTCGAGCGACGGCGCGCTGGACTACGGCCAGGCGAAACCCGGCGAGCTGTTCGTGAAGCTCGGTGTCGGCGTGCTGCGAAAGAAAGACGACTCCGCTTACCAGTTCATGTATCCCTATCCGCTGGTCGACGGTGGCAAGTGGACGATTCACACGCGGCCCAACGAGGTGTCTTTCCGGCAACAGCTGCAATCGCCCATTGGCATCGCGTACGACTACGAGAAGACGGTAAAGCTCGAGCCGCACGAGCCTGTTCTCATCCTTGAGCACCGCCTGAAAAACACCGGGACGAAGACCATCGACACCGAAGTCTACGATCATGACTTCTTCATGCTGGATGGCGCTCCCAGCGGACCGGGAATGAGCGTCCGATTTCCCTTTGAGCCCAAGGCGGAGAAATCGCTGGAGCCGCTGGCCGGAATCGACGGTAAGCAGATCGTCTATCACCGGGAGCTCAAAGGGCAGCAGTACGTGGAAAGCTATCTCACCGGCTATTCCAGCAGCCCCGCGGATTACGACATCACGGTCGAGAATCAGAAGACGGGCGTCGGGGTCGAGCAAACCGGCGACGTCCCCATGTCCCGTTTCAACTTCTGGTCCATTCCACCACCCTTTGCCCCGAGGCCTATATTCACCTGGTGATCGCTCCAGGACAAACGGCGCATTGGAACATCCGCTATCGTTTTTACGCCAGGTAGATCGCAAACACGAATCATTGGAGGGGAATGCAAGTGAGCACGGATGTCGCAGGAAAGAGCGGTGGGCAGGGCAAGGTAGCGATCATTACCGGGGCGGGCAGCGGTATCGGCCGGGCGGTTGCACTGGAGATGGCTTCTGCCGGGTTTTCGCTAGCGTTGGCTGGGCGGCGCCTGGCGGAACTGGAAAAAACAGCAGCCATGGCCGGGGGCGGCAATATGCACGTCGTATCCACGGACGTGCGCCAACCCGACTCCGTCCGCGCCTTGTTTGCCAGCACCCGGGAGAAGTTCGGACGGCTGGATGTTCTGTTTAACAATGCGGGTGTGAACACGGTAACTCCGTTCGAAGAGTTGACCTACGAGCAATGGTGCGAGGTGGTGAATGTGAATCTTACCGGCTCCTTCCTTTGCGCCCAGGAAGCATTCCGCATCATGAAGGCACAGCAACCGCGAGGAGGGCGCATTATCAACAACGGCTCGCTTTCGGCCTACGTGCCGCGGCCGCACTCAACTCCCTACACGTCTACCAAACATGCCATCACCGGGCTCACCCGGTCCATCTCGCTCGATGGCCGCCCCTACAACATTGCCTGCGGTCAAATCGATATCGGCAATGCGGGCAAGGAAATGACCGGGAAACCGGGATCTGCTTCTCTGCAGCCGGACGGAGAGATGGTGGTAGAAGCGAGAATGGATGCAAAACACATTGGCGAAGCGGTTGTATACATGGCCAGTTTGCCCTTGGACGCGAATGTTCAGTTCATGACCGTAATGGCGACGAACATGCCGTATATTGGGCGCGGTTAAACGCCGGTATGTGGAGAGGAAGCCATGCCGCATTGCCGTTTGAAGCTTGGTACTCTCCTTCCGGAGGATCGTTTACCGTCGACCTATCAGCGATGCCGCGATCGAGAAGCTTGAAGGTGGAGTGGTTCAACCCGGCGACCGGCGCGACGATCGTTAACCCTCCGATTCACTCCGGCTCCTCCGCCCAAACGTTCACCGCGCCATTCAGCGGCGACGCGGTGCTCTACCTGGTGGATACGGCCGGACACGCAAGTTAAGATAAGCGTTCTACCGTCATCAGAAAGCAGGGCGATTCCTTTGTTGAAAGCGCAGATAAAAACACCGGCTCTGGTGGTCGATATGGACGCCATGGAAGCCAACATCAAGACCATGGCGGCCTTTTTCGGCGAAGGTCCATGCAAGTTGCGCCCGCACTATAAGAACAACAAGTGCGTAGCCCTTGCCCGGCGGCAATTGGCCGCCGGCGCCATCGGCATCACCTGCGCCACGCTGGGCGAGGCGGAGGCCCTGGCCAGGAACGGAATCGGGGGCATCCTGCTGGCCAACGAGATCGCGGGCGCCACTGCGATCGAACGCCTGGTGCAAATCGCGCGCGTAACGGACATCATGGTGGGCGTCGACAATGAGCGGACGGTCAAAGAACTCTCCGTGGCATCGGCGCGCGCCAAGGTGCCGCTCAATGTGGTGGTCGACGTGGACACCGGGATGGGCCGCTGTGGAGTGCTCCCAGGAGAGCCGGTTCTGGCCCTGGCCCAGTGTGCCGTGGCGCAGGGTCTGCGCTTGCGCGGCCTGATCGGCTATGAAGGGCATTGCGTCCGGCTGAAGCCCGGGCCGGAGAAGGTCAAGGCCGTACACGAGGCGATGGGCAAGCTGGTCGACTCGGCCAACCTGGTCCGCGCGAACGGCATTGCGCTGGAAATTGTCAGCGCCGGCGGAACTGGAACCCATGCCATTTCCGGCAGGTTTCCCGGGGTCACCGAGATCCAGGGAGGATCGTACATGCTGTGGGATACCGATTACCAAACCGTATGCCCCGACTTCGAGCTGGCGCTCAGCGTCTTGGGAACCGTGATCAGCAGGAGCGGCAACGAGCGTCTGATTCTCGACATCGGCTTGAAGGAGATCAGCGGTGAGCGGGGACTTCCCGTGCTGAAGAATGTGGAGGGAGCGCGTCTGCGCAGGCTGAACGCGGAGCATGCCATTGTCGATATCGTCGATCCTAATTTTCCCGCGCAGGTAGGCGACCAGTTGGAGATTTGGGCCCACTACAGCGATGCCACGGTTAATCTCCATCGCCATATGTACGGCTTGCGCGCGGGACGAGTGGAAGAGACATTTCTCTTCGAGAGTTGAGCCGCTCATGAATGTCTTGCCCGATTTCCTGGAAGACGCCATCGATCTGCACGTGCACAGCGCTCCGGACGTGGACGTCCGCCGCTTCAACGATCTGGATCTGGCCCGCGAAGCGGAGCGCGCCGGCATGGGCGCCATCCTTATCAAGTCTCATCAGAACTCTACGGTGGAGCGGGCCTGGCTGGTGTCGAAGGTGGTCACCGGCATCAAGGTGTTCGGGGGACTGGTTCTGAACGAGACGGTGGGCGGGCTGAACGTTGCCGCGGTGAAGCTCGCGCTTGCCATGGGCGCGAAGGAGATCTGGATGCCCACGCGGTCGGCGCTGAATCACCGTTCGTTTCACGGTGAGTCGGGCGGCATTACTGTTCTCGATGCCGGCGGCAGCCTGGTTCCAGCGGCACAAGCCATTCTGGAAGCGGTTGCGCAGACGGATTGCATCCTGAGTACGGGGCACCTGAGTCCGCGTGAGGCGGTGGTGCTGATCCACCAGGCGCGCCAATGCGGGGTGCGCAAGATGCTGGTAACCCATCCTGAGTGGGCGCCAACCTTCTATCCCTTCGAACAGCAAAAGGAACTGGCGGCCATGGGCCACGTGTGGTTCGAACGGTGCTTTGTTTCTACCACCCATCTTTGCGGATGCGTGCCCTTCCCGGTGATTGAACAAGCGATTATCGAAGCCGGCGTGGAGACCACCATACTCTCCACCGACCTCGGCCAACCACAGACACCTCCGCCGGCGGAAGGCTTGCGGCTTTATGCGGAGCGGTTACGCAGTACAGGCTTTTCCGTCGATCACATCCGCCAGATGATGTGTGATAACCCTGCTCACCTGCTTTCCACGACGGGGCCACTTTGAAGGTACTCAAGGGTGGCTTGATCGGGTGCGGATTCTTCTCTCAGCATCACCAGGCGGCCTGGTCCCGCATACCCAACGCCGAAATCGTAGCCGCCTGCGATCTATCGATCGATAGAGCCCGGGCGGCGGCCCCGCGCGCCTATACCTCAGTGGAAGAGATGCTGAAGGTGGAGGAGCTGGACTTTGTCGATATTGCCACTCGTTCTACCACGCATCTGGAGCTGGTCTCGATGGCGGCCGAGCGGGGGCTGGCGATGATTTGTCAAAAGCCGATGGCGCCGGACTGGGAGACTGCTCGCCGCATGGTCGAGATCGCTGAGAGCCATGGCGTCCAGATCATGATTCATGACAATTGGAGGTGGCAGTCCTGGTACCGCGCTGCCGAGACATTCATTGCCCTGGGCGATATCGGAACCCCGCTGGCTTACGGATTCCGAACCCGAGTCAGCCATGGCTGGGGCGATGAGCCGTATCCCAAGCAGGCCTATTTTCGTCAGCTCCAACGTTTCGTGATCGATGAGGTCCTGGTGCACCACATCGACACGGCGCGCTTCCTCTTCGGAGACATTGTTTCCGTATATGCCGAGGGTGCGCGAAGAAACCCTCACATCGCCGGCGAAGACCACGTGATCCTGACGCTGCGGCACGCCGATAGGGCGATGGGGTGGATTGAGGGTCACAGCTTTATGAAACACGACGACACCCGGTCGACCCTTGACGAGGCTACGTTCGACGGAGACGCAGGATCGATCCGTATCAACAGCCTGGGCGAGATCTGGTCCGGAGGCGAGAGAATCTGGCGCGATTCCGGGGTCGGATACCGTGGAGACAGCGTTTGTGCCACACAGCTCCACTTCATCGATTGCCTGCAGAGCGGGCGCGCATTTGAGACCGGGGCCCGCGACTACCTGGAAAAGACGTTCGCGGTGGTCGAGGCAGCCTACTCGAGTATGGCTTCGCATCGTGCGGTTGAGATAGCCGAAATCCTCCAGCGTTGAATGCTGCCTATGACCCGGATTCCGAAACTTCGCTGGTGGATTGCCGCGCTTCTGGCTTGCGCCGCCGCACTCAGCTATCTCGATCGGCAGAGTTTTCCTGTCGCCAGCCTTGAAATTCAAAAGCATATTGCGATTTCTGATCAGCAATATTCAGTGTTGCAGATGCTGTTTCTTCTGGCTTACTCGGTGATGTATGCCGGCGGGGGCAAGATCGCAGATTGGCTGGGAACCCGTAACGGCTACTCGATCCTGATCGTATTTTGGTCCCTGGCCACTGGTTTGCACGGGTTGGTGAGCAGTGTCTTCGGGCTGGGGATTGCGCGGTTTCTGCTGGGCCTGGGGGAAGGCGGCGGATTTCCCTGCTCGGCAAAGGCTATCTCCGAATGGTTTCCGGCGGAGGACCGGGCGTTCGCTTTCGGCATCGTCAATACCGGGTCCAGTGTAGGAGCCGTGATTGCGCCTCCTCTGATCGCGCTCATTATCATCACGCTCAACTGGCAGTGGATCTTCTTTTTGACCAGCGCAGCGGGCCTGGTGTGGGCCCTGGTTTGGTGGCTCTTCTACAATCCGCCGGCGGAAGAAAGATTCATCACCCCTGAGGAGCTCGAGTATATTCAGCAGTCGCTGGCTCGCGCTCGCCTCGCCAATGAGGCCGCGGCGAAAGATCGCATCCCCTGGATTGACCTTTTCAAATACCGGCAGTTGTGGGTTTTGCTGGCGGCGAAGTTTCTCACCGATGCGGTTTGGTTCTTCTTCATCTTCTGGCTACCCAAGTATCTGGGCGATGTGCGGCACCTGAACATAAAGCAAATCGGTTACTACGCCTGGATCCCTTACGCCTTGGCCGGCGCTGGGAGTTTTACTGGTGGCTGGTTAAGCAGCATGCTGGTCCGGCGTCACCTGACAGTCAATCTGTCGCGCAAGATATGCCTGGGGCTGAGCGCCGCGATGATGCCGATTTCGCTACTGATCGCGAAATCTCCCATAGGCCTGGCTCTGGCTATCTTCAGCATGGCCCTCTTCGCACACCAGTTTTGGTCAACCATCCTGCAGACGCTCTCCGCCGATATCTTTCCTTCCGCAGTCGTCGGTTCGGTCGCCGGGCTGATGGGCGCGGTGGGCTCGTTTGGAGCCATGCTCTTCGACCTGATGGTGGGCTCGGCTCTCACTCATACCCATAGTTATTCGCTGGTACTGCTCTCCGCGGGCTTATTGCATCCCATCGCATTCCTGCTCATTTTGTTCTTGCTTCCCAGGATCGAGCCTGCCGCGAGCGCGTGAAAATCCTTTTCCTCCCACCCGTTCCTTGAAACTGTCCCTATCATGTATGCAGACCAACCGCGGAGTGCAGGAACTGCATCAGTTCCTCTCAGTACCAGCGAATCGTCGTAAAGGGGCCGAATGAAAGTACATAGGAAGGATTCGTAGAGAAAAATAGCGAGTATAATCCCTCGTCATTCGACAGCAGCATGAAAGTCACCAAACCAGTGGAGTTCTACCCTCAGTACAGCGTGAAGAACCGCCGGCATCTGCTGAGGCTACGCACTGCGATCCTTTTCGACCTAATAATCTGCGCTGCATCCTTCGCAACTTGTCAGGTTACCGGCCCACCGCCCCCTGAGGTGGCGCAGGTCGTCGTGGTGAATCGTCAGATTCCGATGGCACTTTCCGAGGGGCAAGGTGTCCGGTTCCGGCCCCTCTCGACGGGGGACGGAATCTGGCAGGCAGCAGCGGCGTCTGGGGTGCAGGACGATCTCGGATTTCTGTGGTTCGCGACTCCGTTTGGCCTAAATCGTTACGACGGCTACTCGCTCAAGACTTACAAACATGTAATGGGAAACCAGGAGGGCCTGGCTTGTTCGAATGTGCGCAAACTGTTCAAGGATCACGCTGGAAATCTGTGGGCGGCCTGTGACGAGTCGCTCGATCGATTCAACCCGCGCGATGAAACCTTTACCCATTATTTTCTCTCTGCTCCGGGCGCTTCAAGCCAACTAGTGATAATTACTAGCATTCAAGAAGACGATCGCCATGTTCTTTGGATCACCACTCATAGCGGCTTGTACACACTGAATCCAGCAACCGGCCAGACTCAGCGTTTCGCGCATGATCCAACCGATCCCACCACCCTGAATAGCGACAACGTGGACTCCATGATCGAAGACCAGGGGCAATTTTCCTGGGTAAACGCGGCCAAGGAACTCAATCGGTTCGACCGCAATCTCGGAAAGGTCACCAGCCACGTTACTTTCACCGTCCCTCATACCATATTGGATATACATACGGACGCCTCCGGGACAACGTGGATCGCCCGCAGCGATCCTGGATGTTCGATAGCCCAACTCGACATTTCAGGGCGATCCCTGAACTGCTTGAACATCGAGGACAACGAGGGCCACACGGTTATGCACGGTGGCACCTACTCCATGTTTGAAGACAAAAAAGGCAGGATGTGGTTTGCTACCTTGGTCGATGGCCTCATGCAGTACGACCCGGAGAAAAAACAAATCGTCCGCTACAAGAATGAAAGTAATAATGATTGGAGTCTGCGTTCTGACAACCTCCAGTTCGTTATGCAAGACCGGGATGGCAACATGTGGGCTGCGCTCCACACGGGGGGTGTGGAGAGATTTTCGCTGACCGATCCCCAGGTTCAGACGTTCACCCAGAAGCGTGGCAATATCGCAGGAAACCTGGTCACTTCGATTTACCAGGATCAACACGGTGTTCTTTGGATTGGCTCCTTTGGTGCGCTGAACCGGATCGATCGCCTGCGCGGGTTGAACGAAATTTCCCAGGGGCCTGGTCTTAACGGGGATGTTTTCCTGACCATGGTCGAAGATGCGACGGGCAGGCTTTTGGTTGGAACATTCCGGGACAGCATTCAGGAGCTCGACCCCGAGAGCGGGAAATTCAAAAAGCTAAACCCGCCGATTGTCTCACCGGAGGTTGCCAAATATCCAATTACCCGGTTGCTGTTTGACGAGCAAGGCACATTATGGGCTGCTTCCAGAGCTGGACTGTTAAGAATCGACCCGCTCACCGGAAAACCGATCGTCTATGTGCCGCAAGGTGGCCCAGTCCAATTCTCCGACATCAAAGAGGATGGGCATGGGGACTTTTGGTTGAGCGGCAATGCCGGCCTTCACCGTTTTGATCCGCGGTCAAAAACATTCCGAGCCTACAAACGCCTGGGCGATAAACCGGGCGAGATAAGTGATAACCTCACGAATTTCGTTCATATCGATCGCGCTGGCCATGTCTGGGTTGGTACCCAGAATGGTCTTGCTGAACTTGACCCCGCATCCGGTTACTTTACGAATTACTACGAGTCTGACGGTCTTGCAGGAGAGGTAGTTGGGGGCATTCTTGAAGATGAGCATGGCAATCTTTGGATCGGAACGAACCACGGAGTTTCCAGGTTTAATCCAGCGACCCGAAAATTCACCACGATTTATGTAGGCGACGGCACCACAGAACCCGATCTCACCGGCGGTTCGGCGTGCTTCAAAGGCCGGGATGGAGAGATGTTCTTCGGGGGCTACGGTGGTGTCACCGCTTTTCACCCCGACGAGATGTTGAATGATCGATCTGCCCCCGCAGTCGCGCTGACTGATTTTGAGATAGCGGGCATCCCGATTTCCCCTGGTAATGGATCACCACTGTCAACAGCGATTGCCTATTCGGATTCAGTCACCCTGAAGCACTCGCAGGACGTATTCTCCGTCGGCTTTGCGGCATTGAACTTCAAAGATCCGGCCCACACCCGCTACCGCTATCAATTAGAGGGAGTCGATCAAGGTTGGCGTGAAGCCTCGAGTACACAGAGGATTGCGACTTATACGACGTTACCGGCCGGCAGTTATAAACTGCGTGTGCAAGCATCCACCATGACCTCGCCCTGGACAGAGCCCGGGATGACTCTCAACGTGACCATCTTACCGGCCTGGTGGAATACATGGTGGTTCCGAAGCTTGTATCTCATCTTGATGATCGTGATATTGCGGATCGCATATCGATACCGGCTGCGGGTAACGTCTGACGCGCTTGCTCTTAGACTCCAGGAACGGGTGGATGAGCGCATTCGGCTTTCTCGAGATCTACATGACACGTTGATGCAAACCATCGAGGGCAGTCGACTGATCGTCGACACCGCAACCAAGCAGCAAACGGATCCTGCACAGCACCGGGCAGCACTTGAAAAACTTTCTACGTGGCTCGATCGGGCGTCAAACGAAGGTCGAGCCGCCATGGATACATTGCGTGGTTCCACAAACCACAGCGGCGATCTCTATTACGGCCTGAGACAAACGGTCGACGAGTGCGCTGCGCAACACATGGACCGAATCGTCTTTCCTGCGCCGGAGTCGCGCAGAGCGATCCGGCCGCTTGTCCAGGAAGAAGCTTTCCACATTGGCTCTGAGGCGATTCGCAATGCGTGCCTGCATGCGGATGCAACGCGCATCGAGATTGAACTGCAGTTTGAACCTGATCTTCTGGTACGTGTGAAGGACGATGGCAAAGGTATGAGCCCGGCGGTTGCTTCTCTGGGCAGGGAAGGCCACTTTGGGCTGCGCTGTATGAGGGAGCGAGCATCCCGGATCGGTGCCAGGCTTTCCATCGACACTTCGCCGGGTACAGGAACGGTGGTCACTCTCCGCGTTTCCAGGGCAATAGCGTTCGAAACAAACGACCGCGACGACCCAAAAGGTATGGACAAAGCGCGCCTCGTCTTAAGAAGACTGAAGGAATTTGTAAGCTGGAGCTAGTCGAGGCCGCACGCAGCTGCAGGTTTAAAGCGCTATTTGGCGTTACAGTGAGAAGGTTGGCCGTCCGAAAGGTAACACCCAGATCTGCCGCGACGATCGATGCTGCCTGAGATGCCTGGGCACAGACGGGACGATGTCTCTGCTGGACCTAACCAATTGGGGTGAAACCTCCCTTCTTCCGCCCTTTCCTCCGCGTCTGTTCACCTCTCCGTCTCGTCCAATGAGGGGATACAAGGTTCCAGACGAGCCCAGGAGTTGGAGACGAATACCATGGTGGCGTCCCCCACGCAGTCCAGGCATCCGTTAAACCGCGTGCAGTATGCCGTCTATGCGGTCACGCTTGCTGTCTCCATCTCTACCTGGTTCGTTGCCATCCGGGCGCCGCTGTGGCTGGATGAGACCATCTCACTGTTTCTCGTCAAGGATGGATTCGGAGGGATCACCCGTCAGATGTGGCCTGACTCTCCGGCCTACTCATACCTTCTTTTGCTGTGGACCAAGGTGATGGGGACCTCGGAGATCGCGTTGAGAATCTCCTCCATTCTTCCTATGCTGGGCGCGGCGGCGCTGCTGTACTGCGCGGCAAGGAAGCTGTTCGAGCAGGATCTCGCCCTCATAGCTACGATCCTTTTCTGCCTTCATCCCATTGTCGTCTTTGCCGCGATCGATGTCCGGTCCTATACATTCGCGGCCTTGGCAACCACTGCGTCTATCCTCGCCCTGGTCTGCTTACGGCACAACAACTCTATTTGGCTGGCGCTGCTCTTTGGACTCTCGACCGCAGCCATGGTTGAGTTTCATCTGATGTTTGCAGTCATCCTACCCTCCTTCCTGGTCTCCTTTTTGGCCCTGAAGATAAGCGAAGGATGGATCTTTTGGCGGCAGCTGGGCGCGGCACTGGTTGCATTTTCCCTGGGCATACTGCCGTCCGTCCGCAGGTTCGACGCCCTGTACCACACCACCAGCGCTCATGTATTCGCCGCCGCTCCCCGGCTGAGACAACTGGCCTCTCCGCTAACGGTAAGAGGGTCGGCTCTGATTCTGGTGATCGGTGTACTTGTTGCCATGAGAACCCAGCGGTTCACCTTGGCCAGAATTCCGGACCGCTGGACGATTTTCCTTTGTGCGTCTCTGGGGTTGGTTCCGGTCCTGATCCTGTATGGCTTGAGCACCGCAACATCGGTTCACGTGTTCCTCCCTCGTTATGAGCTGGTCGCGGTCCCCGGGATCGCACTCTCGTGGGCGCTGGTTGCCGGCCTGATTGATTCCCGCACTCTGCGATTGCTGTGTGCGCTGGCCATGGTTGCGGTGATGGCGTCGATCTCGTTTACCTCCAAGGCTGCCAGATCGCACGAGACCAGTTGGAAGGCTGCCCTGGAGTTTGTGGAAGCGAATGCTTCGGTCGACCATGCTCCGGTGCTGATCTGCAGCGGTATCTCCGAGTCAGACAGAATGGTGATGCCCAGCGGCGCTGCCATCGAGGACAGTATCGTTCTGACGCCGCTGATGTATTACAAACTAACCGTCCCCGTTGTGGCCTTGCCACGTTCGCTGAATGACGAGGCAGTGAGGGTAGGTTCACGCTTCCTCGAACAGGCAACCCAGCAGCATGAACGCTTTCTGGCGATGGCCTCTGGGTATTCTTACGGAACCCTCAAATGGCTATCCGATCACGCCATGGCAACGGACGATGTCCACGAGCTTGGAGTGGTGGACGGATTCAAAATCCTGGAGTTTGTCCCGCGCGTCCCGAATGGCTCGCGTTGACCCTCCTGAAGACCCCCGTTGCGGACCGGGATCGTGGACTGGTCTATTGACTAGAGGAACGCGATCTTCCGCCCACGCTAATTGCTTTCTGGAGTTGGAAGTCTGGAAGAGATATCAAGGGGTTTTGTCTCCGCAGGATTGAGGGTACGTTCCGTCTGTCGCTTTCTGTCCGAAAGCCGCTCATGTGAACAGGGCTGCAAACTCGCTCGCGGATAAGATCCTCGTGGTTTTGTGACGAACGAGTAACAGCAGCCCATTCTTGTCACCGGTCACGAGATAATCCGCGTGGCCCGCCTCAGACAAGGCCGGGAGGAAATCGTCCGTTGGATCGGGAGAGCGTTCGACGAGCGGTAGTGGTCCAGCGATCTCAGCGAGGTCCTTTAGCTGGTTAACTAAGCGGCCGGCATTGTAGGGCTTAATTCGCGCAGCGATCGAGGGCGGAAATCAGGATGTTGGTATCCAGTACCACCCGTATCAGGCTTTGCGGGCTTTCCCTTTGGCGCGCTGCTCAGCGCGGACCTGACGCGCAGCAGTATCAATGAGGCGCTGCAATTCGCCGGGGTCCGTGTCGGCATTCTGTTCCTTGATACTTTGCACCGTACGATGAAAAACGCGCCAGCGGACAACTTCTTCGATGAATTTCGAGAGGTCGCCATTTTTCATGCCCTGTGAACCGAGATAGGTGCGTAGTGTGAGATCGGTCTCCTTCGAGACCTTGACGTTCCATCGAACAGCTTCTTCTTCCATAGAACCCGCTATACACCCAAGCAGATAAACACCTATCCATATACGATAGCAGCAAAATCTGGACACGACGCAAGCTTGCGTCCCTTGAGCCTTCGTCCCTTGCCACCATCTGACCTTTCCCAGGATCTAAGACCCTTGGGACTGGGATCGGCCTTACGACGTTTTTATGCGCCGGGAACTGGGCTTGCTGCCGGCTCGGCGCTCGATCAGTTTTTGCGATTCGCCTCTTCTGGAGTCGGGAGTCTTGAATAGATATCCAGGGGTTTTGTCTCCGCATGATTGAGGGTACGTCCTGTCTGTTACATTCTGTCGTCATTTTCTTCGGGTGACGCGCAGAAAATGTGCGAACTAAGCTAACTAAGCGAACTAAGTGCCGGTGCGAGACCCGCGGGATCGTTAAGAGCCGGAGCGGCGCAAAAAAAAAGTGCGCGATAAGCGCGATAAGCGTGATAAGTCCCCCGAATCAAGTCAATCGGAGCGATCGATCTATGCAGACGCAGACGGTTGAAGTCTACGTAATGGTTTCGGTTGCGGGCATTATGGTCTTGGGGCGTGTCTTGCCATCTCATCTGTTGTTGAACAGCCGGCGTCTTCCTTGAATAGTGATCTCGTTTATTCAGGGATGCTACAGGGGTACGATCTTTCGAGGCGCGCCATTCCTCGCTCGCAAACATATCCATTTACGCCCTTCGCCGTGTCGGTATTCGGGTTGCTGCAGATATAGATACAATTCGGGGTGGTTTCGGTTAAAGCTTAGGGAAATTATTTTCTGATTCCCAAACCGCGATGTCCGAAGCGTGAAGAAGTTCTTTGTCTCGTCCCTGTCGCCGCATCCATCAGTTTCGCCTCTTCTGGAGTCAGAAGTCTTGAAGGGAATATCCAGGGTTTTCTCCACAGGACGAAGCGTACGTCCCCTCTGTCACTTTCGGTCGACGACGAGAGAGATCCTGGCTAAGGTGCATCTTGCTTTGTTGAGCCGGGGAATCTGGCGTGGGGGAAGCGAAGTCATTCATCCCCCGGAGTGTGTATCGACGGATCGTGATCTTTGCCTCTGGCGTCTCCAGGTCCACTTCGACGACTTCGTTCACTCGAGGTTTCCGATCTCATCCAGAGCGACCGAGAACAGGTTGCATTGCAGTTCCAAGTTCATTGCAGCCGGACCATTGATACAGACCAGTCCCGCATGGATGGCCAAATCTGCGTACTGCCCCCGGGTGCCGGGGTGTTCGGCTGGTCCACGAAAGTCGATACTATCCCGTGTGACAAAAGTCCAATCTCCGTCGACGATGAAGGGCCTGAGCTGCCAGTCTTTCCATCCCGCTTTGCCCAGCCAAGCAACGTGGGAGCTTTGTGTGAAACCACGGCCCCCGGCTAGTTCTACCAGATCTAGACTCAGACATTCATCGATCAGGAATTTGAGCACGCATTCATCCTCTTATGGAGGAGTTGCGCATTGAAGGGACGAAGTAACCACCACCCCAAACAGCCTCAGTGTGTAGGGAAGGGTGGTGTGGTGTTAGTTCCTCCGTCCATTCAATGTCCGTTAAGAAGGGCCGTACTGCTATGCAGTATGCCCGCTCACCGGACATAAGGACCGATTCTCGCTAATCTGAAGTCGGGGAAAACCGCGCAGATCAGGCTGTCCCCATCGTTCCCCCCATCGTTCCCCGATTTCTACTATTTCTAAAGCTCCTCTGCCCACGGCATGACCCCGGAACCGATAGAACTCTCAATGAGTGCATTCGCCTGTTCTCGACGGTTACTCTTCGGGAGACCGTAAAAAGGCATAAAATCACGCTTGTTGGGAGGCTACAACCATGAAATTCCGAATTGCTATATGGGCGGGTCTGGGCTTTCTGGTTGCGGTAGGCTGGGCAGTGTATTGCTGGGCAGCGAATTCCTTCTATGCTAACCCGAGTCCGATTGCCCCCACCGAACTGATTGTGTGGAATCTCGCCCTTTTGACTCAGCCGATCGCGCTCGCAAGTGTTCATTTCCGCTTCGGCATCAGTGTCAATTGGGTCATTCTTGCGAACACTCTTACGTATGCATTGATCGGTCTGATCGCGGAAACAATACGGCAGAAGCTGCGTCACCCACATTTAGAGCGCAAGTCTCTCGGGTATAGACCCGCACAGGCCGGACCCCGACTAAGGTAGGGCCGCGTATACTGGTGTCGAGGTGTTGGTTATGGGTCAGTTCGGGCTGCAATGTGGCGTAACGCGCCTAAGCTGGTGTAGAAGTGCTGGTATGCGTCAGTGGGAGAACCGCGCCGTGAAAATCTGGCTCTTGGCTACAATTGTGGGCATGGCCGTGGTCGGAATCGCTGGTCTGTTAAAGTGACAGCCTCAGGGCCGTCTCAGTCTCCCATACTGCTCAGGCGACAGCCGCAAGTACACACCTCCCTCCCCCTTCGCTATCGCGTAGTTCAACATTTGCCGATCCTCTGACTCCATCTCCGGACGAACGCCTTGGAGTAAACGCCAAACAAACGCTTCTCCATTAGGGCCATTTCCGGAGTGTGTCGGAGATAGATAGGCAGTCGACGAAGAATCTATATGGACGCGCGCAGGGATTTCGTATGATTCCCTAATGAGCAAACGGTTTCGAGCTTGTAGCCTTGATCAAGTGTTTTTGTTGCCTCCTTCGCTACAAGACTGGCTGCCGGAAGACCACTTGGCGCGCTTCATAGCGGATGTAGCGAATGAGCTCGATGTGTCTGCCATCTACGCTGAGTACGAACGCAAGGACGGGCGAGGGCTGTCGGCTTATCACCCGTTGCTGATGACCCGGTTATTGCTCTATGGGTATTGCATTGGAATAACTAGCTCCAGGAAGATCGAGAAGGCGACCTACGATGACCTAGCATTTCGCTATCTGTCCGCCGACCAGCATCCCGACCACGATACGCTGGCTGCATTTCGACAGGAGCATCTGGAGGCACTGTCCGGCTTGTTCTTACAGGCTCTGAGGCTGTGTCAAAAAGCTGGTTTGGTGAAGTTGGGCAACGTGGCCATCGATGGCACCAAGCTGAAGGCTAACGCCAGCACCCACCGATCGGTGGACTACCAAAAGATCGGCGAGCGTGAGCAACACTGGCGTTCCGAGGTGGAACGATTACTGAATCAAGCGCAGCAAACAGATCAAGAAGAAGACCAACGCTTTGGCGTCGGCCAACCAGCCGATCCGTTGCCCAATGACTTAGCGAATGCGCAAAAGCGCTTGCAGCGACTGCAGCAGGCCAAGATGGAGCTAGAGCGAGAGGCAGAAGAGCAGTTGCAAGCCGTCGCCGCCCTTCCCCTGCGCAAACGTGGTCGTCCCAGCAAAGAGGAGCAAGCCAGTCAGCCCCCAAAGGATCGCAAGCAGCGCGAGAAGGAGAAAAAGCAGCGCCAACGAGCTAGAAAGAATGCTGCTGCGCCAGCCCGTCAGTATAATTTCGTCGATCCCGACTCACGGGTGATGCGTGACAACGGGCAGAAATGCTTTGTGCAGGCTTACAATGTCCAGATCGCAGTGGATGCGCACGCTCAAGTCATCGTGGCTGCCGAGTTAACCCAACAAACCATCGATCGGCAGCAGCTGTTGCCGCTTGTAAAGAGTGTGTGCAGCACAGTCCAAGCCACGCCAAAGACAATCACCGCAGATGCGGGCTGTTGGGATACGGCCAGCCTGCTTGATCCGTCGTTGAAGGGCATTGAAGTTCTGGTTTCACCTGACTCCAATCCACAACCGCCCGGAGCGCCGCTGCCCCCCAGTGCACCTCGTAACGAAGAAGCAATCCGCATGAGAGAGGTCTTGGCCAGCCAAGAAGGAAAAGCGCGCTACGCTCTTCGAAAATCCACGGTGGAACCAGTTTTCGGACAGATCAAGGAGGCCCGTGGCATCCGTAGATTCCGCTTTCGAGGCCTGTTGAAGGTGACATCGGAGTGAAAACTTATCTGCGCGACACACAATCTCCTAAAACTATTTCGCCATCGTACTGCTCTTGCCTACGCCTAAACCATCTCAGCATCATTCATGCCGCTTCTGCGTCGCCTTAGCCCTATTTTCCGCCCAAAACGTCGCAAGACGAAATGCATGTCTGCGCGCCGATTAATCGGCTAGGTGTCCTTCGGTCCCCACCCAGGCACTCCCCCAACGTGGATCTCTCTATTTCTTACCCGAATTTCCAACCTTCTCTCCGACACACTCTCCGTCTGTCCTGGTTTTCCGTCCTGGTTTTCCTGTCCTGGTTTTCCGTCCATTTCCGTCTGTCCTGGTTTTCCAAAGTACGGCCAGTTCACGACGCTGACCAACGTAGACCCAGCGCAGAGGGTTTGGGTCGACAAGACGGAAGAGAAAGGTTCGGACGTGGATCTCGCTTCCCACTTGTTGCGAGACACCTACAGTAAGCGGTTCGAGATGGCGGTCCTCGTGAGCAACGACTCCGATCTGGCGGAGCCAGTTCGGATCGTTGCTCAGGAGATCGGTTTGCCGGTCGGCCTGCTCAATCCGCATCAGTTCCATAGCCGCGAACTGAGCTAGGTGTGCACACTAACCTCACTCCTGAGGCCGATGGCCGCACGTTCAACATGCATCGCTATCTTGACCAGCATGGCGCGGAAAAATATATCTATTTCGACGCTACGCGCTCGCTCCGCCGGGAAAAGGAAGATTTCTTGGAATGCTTGCAAGCACTTTCTGGTGGGGATTGATTCGGTCCCTTCACACCGAGGACTCTTTGCTGTACCACAAACTTAGAATTTGACCAATGAGACGAATCGGGGTTACTCCTGACAAATCGCATTAACCGCAGGTCCCTCCACTGCGCTGCGCTCCGGTCGGGATGACAAAGTTGTTTAGGTTCAAGATTTAGCTTTGAATTGGATATCGCGGACACTGCAGGTCCCTCGGCTGCGCTCGGGATGACAAAGTGTAGGGCGGTTACTTTTGTTAAGAGCCACCGGAGCGGATGGACAGAGAAACAGCAGGCGCCCGTTCGACTTCGCTCAGGGCAATAACGTCACAAGCTCTCGGGACGACAAACAGGTCGGGAAGGCATCCTAGCCCACTCAAGCCAAAGTACGGCTTGAATGGGGCACCCAATGCTTTTGCTGCCGGTGTCATTTCTCCCTTAACGTGCCATAGGCAAATCGGCTGCTCGGGATGACAATTTTGTCCACAATGGGAGTTTGGGGACGACGAAGTTACCCCCTGTCAGCTCATACCAGCTCATGACGTCTACCACCTTCGCGAGGCTCGGTGCAGTTCAATGCCTCAAGCTACCGGTCTTGGCCGGTGCAGGTAATTGCGGCTGGCGGATCGCCGTTGGGAATCGCCTTGATGGATGTCACGGCATAGCTGATCGAGGCGTGGTTCCAGCGCCCGGAAGCGTGAGAACGCATTATCCCGAGTCTTGCCGACAACTCCGCCAGCTCCTGCATGCCCAAGCTTTACGCCAAATAGCGAGCAAAGATTCACCCCAAATAATTCCCAAAGCAACAACGGCGGCCTGCTGCTTTCTGCCGATTGGGGGCAGATGGAATCAATTCAGGGTCGGGTGGTATACGTATTCTCGACAGAAAATCCGAAGAAAGCGGGCCCAAAACGAGAGAACCTTCCGTCTCTCCGGAACGCCCGAGACCATTCTTCGCAGCAGGCAGGATAGGAATGAAAACGAGAATCGCGTCCGCGCTTATGCTCTCATTTGTGCTTACGGTGGGTGGCACCACCTTGACGATGGCGCAGCAGGCTCCCACGGGAGGTGGCGTTTCTCCACAGAGGCCTCAAGGCCCCTGCGACATCTACGCTTCTGCCGGCAACCCCTGTGCCGCTGCCCATAGCACCACACGCGCGCTATACGCGGCCTATAACGGTCCTCTGTACCAGGTTTTGCGCCAATCAGACGGCAAGACTTTGGACATTGGTGTCGTGAATCCCGGCGGATATGCTGACGCAGCCGCACAGGATAGGTTCTGCGCCGGCACCTACTGCTGGATCAGCATCATCTATGATCAATCGCCCAAGCATAACGACCTCACGCAGGCTCCCCGCGGCGGGTTCAGCGGCCCGTCGTTGGGCGGCTTCAACAATCTTCCCATTGCTGACATGGCGCCGGTCTCCATCATGGGGCACAAGGTCTACGGCGCGTTCATCGAACCGGGCATGGGCCTGCGCCAAGACGATGTGAAGGGCACCGCTGTCGACGATCAGGCAGAGGAGCAATATTGGGTCGTCGACGGCAAGCACTTCAACTCCAATTGCTGTTTCGACTACGGCAATGCCGAAATCGACAGCCGCGACGATGACAACGGCACCATGGAAACCCTCTACTTCGGTAATGCCACGCCGTGGTTTAGCGGGGCCGGTATTGGTCCGTGGATCATGACCGACCAGGAAAACAATCTCGTTGGCTGCGTCAACACGGATGGTACCAAGGGCTGCCCAAATCTACCCAGCATCCCCTGGCGCTTTGTGACCGCAGTGGCCAAGGGAGAACCGCACCGTTGGGCATCGCTCGGCGCCGATGCCCAAAAAGGCGCTCTGTCGGTCATGTTCGATGGACCGCGCGTCAATGCTACCTACGACCCCATGCGCAAGCAGGGGGCTATTCTCTTGGGCAACGGTGGCGACAACAGCGACGGCTCGCAAGGCACGTTCTATGAAGGAGCGCTCACCGCCGCGGGCACATCTCCATCGCAGGCTACCAGCCAGCTTGTGCAAGCCAACATTGTGGCTGCCAGGTACGGCGTGGTTCCCCTCACCGTGTCAGCCACCGACGCGGCGTCAACGATAGCCCGGGTGCAGACGTTCACTCCAAAATCATCGCGCGACTTCAACGTAACGTTCACAAATACGACCGAAGCACCCGTAGCGGGCGTTTCGCTGAGCCTTGCGACACCGAACAACGAATGGACCTCTGTTGTTTCGGGGACAACCGAGCCATCGAAGGCGTTTGCGCAGGTGGCTCCGGGAGCGAGCGTGAGTGCAACGTTCAAAATCACTTCCGGGCCCGAAGCCTCGAATGGCGAACTCACCGGCCATGCATCGTGGACGAACCCAACCAGCGGAGCCAAGCAAGTCGAGACAGCGGTGCAAAGGGTGCGCAACACGAGCCCAATCAAGATCAACGAGTTTCGGGTCACTTCAGGAGCTCCGGGCAACCAGACGAACTCTTTTATCGAGCTCTACAATGCAGGTTCGCAAACCGTCGACGTTTCCAATTGGACTTTGACCGTGCGTCCGGCGCGCCAGGCTATCTTCTCGACGATCAAGATTCCAGCTGGAACCACGCTTGCGCCCAAAGGCTTCTACTTGCTGGGGCTCTCCAACTCGGGGATGGCCGCCCCTGCGCGCGCCGGCGACAGCACTCTCTACGTCAGGAACACGGATGGTATGTCGGTTGGCGACACCATCAGCATCGATAGCGGCTCGAGCATGGAAACGCGCAAAATCGCAGGCCTGGGGACAGCGGCCACCAACCACACCACATTGTGGCAACCTCTTCCCGATGGGCCGGTGATCACTATTGCTGCCGGCTCAACCAATGTGCCGGTTGAGAGTACATCCGGCTTCGTTGCCGGCGAGAAGGTCGCGCTCGGCCACGGCTCTGTTTACCCGGTCGCGACCAATCCCGTAGAGCAATACGAAATAGCCACGGTAACCGCGGTCGGTAAACCGGGCACACAAGCCTATCTCGCGGCGGATGCGCCTGCCGGAGCCACCAACATAAAGGTGACCTCCTTCTCCGATGTCTCCGCCGCCGACAAAATCAGGCTCGATGTCGACAGCGTTGGCCACGGGATCGAAACCGTTTCTGTTACCCATGTCGGCACAGCCGCAATCCAGACCAACCTCTCAGCTCCTGTAAACGCCGGCGCGACCCAGATCAGCGTACGCCGGGCGGCGGGTTTCGCTGTAGGCGACAAGATTACGGTGGGCACGCCTGCAAGCCAGGAGGCCGTTACTGTAACCGCCGTGGGTAGCCAAGGGGCGGAGGGCGCGCCTCTCGACGTTACCCCTGCCCTCGCCAGACCGCATGTGGCGAGTGAATGGGTGGTATCTCCGGGCACAGGCCTCGATCTGGCGGGTCCGCTGCAGTTCCATCATGCCGCCAATCTCCCCTTCAGCGATCGTGGAACTGGAGTCACCTTCCAGCCAGCGTCCGCCTTTGCTCACTCGAGCAATGAACCAGTGCAGGCGCTTGGCACCGGAATAAGGCTCGACAAACCATTGGCCAACAATCACGGGATCAACGAAGTCGTGCTCGATACCGCCGTCAAGACGGCCGGGTACCAAGGCACGCCGGCGCCGAAGCAATGGTTTGGTGGCCCGGAATTCACCACGACCGCTCCTCAATTCGGTCATACTACGACCGTTGAAGAAGGCAGCATGTTGCTGCGAGACGCCTCCGGGGCGGTTGCCGACAGCCTCAACTATGGCGCGATTGTCGATCCCTGGGCTGCCGAAGGAGATCAACTCGCTCTTTCACTAGCCCGGATGGGCGGCTGCTTCGCCCCGGCGCCCGGCTCGGCGTTTGACGCATGGACAACGTTGGTGACGCCGGTTATGACCAACACCAGCTCAGGACGCTTCCCCGACGGGGCCGATACCGACAGCAACTGTATCGACTTTCAGACGCAGGCGGTTGCCACGCTCGCGGTCGCTTCGTCCACGGGAGCCACTAATCTCAAGGTCACCAGTGTTGAAGGCTTCCGCCCTGGCCAGACGATCCTGGTTGATTCGGGCACCAATCTTGAAACCGTCGTGATCTCCACGGTTGGCACAGCAGGCGCCACGACCTTGAGGCTTTCCACCGACGTAGGAGGAACGATTCTCCCTACGACAAACGTGGCCGGCTTTAGCAAAGGTCAAACGATCTCAATCGGTGATGGAGTAAACGCGGAAACAGCCGTCGTTGCCTTGACCAGGGCTCGCGGCGGCCCCACCATCACGCTCGCCGCACCACTGGCTCACGCGCATGCGTCCGGCCAACAAATTTCGGGCACTGGAATCACCCTCACTGCTCCCCTGGCCCGGGCACATAGCGCTGGAGCGCAGGCCTCCGACAACGTCCCAACACCCGGCGCCCCAAACCAATATCAAGCACAAAACCACTGAGAAGAGAGAAACCTGCGTCCGTGCTCGTCGCACCACATAGGAAAACCAGGACGGAAAACCAGGACAGACGGAACGAGCCCTAAAGAAAAAGCGTAGAAGCAAAGCGCTCAGACGCGGTTTCATTAGCGTCGGTTCCGTCTGTGCTGCCGGCCCGAACTGGCAGAGGATTGGCGCAAGTGGTACACGATGTACATCGCGGAAAAAAAATCAAAAGGAACCGACCGATGGGGTTGTTCACACACCTTTTTGGGGCCTCGTCGAACGCGACGGGCGGCGGTATGCCTACCGCCTGTCTGACAAAGGCGTCAAGGCCGCACTCCTCTTCGTACGTTACCAGCGACTCTGCGGACCCCTGGCAAACATCAGCCGGGCGGGCTTACTATTGACGGTCACTATTAACCGAAAAGGAGGAGTACATCAATGCCGAGCGAAAAGCATTCAATCGTTGGTTTCAAGCGACCCCCCGCCGAACACGCGGCCGAACAGTACTGGACCGAGGAGCGCCTCCGTTCAGTCGCCCCGATTCAGCTCCCTGCCGCGCGGGGTAGATCGGACGGCGCCGCCGAGACACCCGCACCAAGCGGTGATCCTGGCCATACACCGCACTCGCGGGGCTCGGCCGAGGAACCGAAAACTCCGGTGGAACCGAGAGGAACGGGCGGCTATGCCGTCCCAACACCCCTGGCCTATCCGTTCCGCACCAACGGCAGACTCTTCGGCACCTTGCCAAACGGCAGCGGGTTTTCCGGTTCGGCGTCGCTGATATCACCCAATATTCTGCTGACAGCCGGCCACTGCGTCTACTATGAGGGCGGCTGGAACGGGAACCTTGTGTTCTATCCCTCCTACCCCCTGCGATCCTCGAGCGATCCGTACTACAAGCTCGGTTATAGTTACGAGGCGTGTTGGACGGCCTGGAGCCAAAGCAGCAACTCTGCATACGACTACGGGATGATCTGGATCGACTCGGGTCCGGGAAACGCGCTCGGCTGGCTCGGCACTCTGTGGAACGCCTCGACCTCCGGTCGGACATGGACCGCCATAGGCTACCCGGCCGTACCCAATCCGCCGTTCAACGGCAACGCCATGGACGAAGCGACCGGCCAGTACGGCGGCAGCGATGACTCGGGCACTTTCATTCTGACCAATGACAATATGTCTCACGGCGCCAGCGGCGGCCCCTGGGTTACGACGTGGAACGAGTCATCGCCGACACATGCAAACAGCAATAGCAGCAACATCGACGGCAGCGGAAATATTAGTGGTCCATATTACACGCAAGATCTGAACGCCCTGTTCAACTGGATTTCTAATCCGGCCAATCGGACCTGACCCGCATTATTCGTGAAAGGGCCGATTTCGAGAGAGACACAAAGACCTCCGTAGTGGGAAACAGCGCCGTGGCAAGCGCTTTTTACCACTGCGGAGGTCTTTGCTTGCGTTACCGAGGCGATACCAAAGCGCGGCTTCGCCGCAAACTGAGTACGGGTAGGGGAAAACCCCAGACAGAACTGGCGCTAAAGAAAAAGCGTAACAGCAAAGCTTTCAGACGCGGTTTCATTCGTGTCCGATGTCGTGCTTTTCCCGGAAATCTCCTGCACAACCAGCAGCGATAGAATGGAACAGCTAGGGAATAGTCTTGCCTGTTGTGGCTTTTACCGCGTCGCTCAGCTGGGCAAAGGAGTAGCTCCCCCAGGGACCCATGGTGTAGGTCTTCTTCAAATACTCCTGAGCGTTCTTACGGTTTTTTTCGTTGGGCTTAAAGCCGCCGTTCCGCAACCAGCGCAAGTAGCCAATACTGCGGATCTGAGTGTCAAGGCAGTTGTTCCAGTCCTGGTCGTCGTTGATCCCATAGGGAGTCTCGGCGAAGGCGTGCTCTTTCATGGTTTGGCAAACCTTGCCGGCAGTTGATTTAAGCGGCTTATTGCTCCATACGTAGCCCTTGGAAATGAAGTCATAGTCATACTTATTTGTTGTGTTCTCAAGCGCGTTGTGAACTGAGGTTGGAAGGGCTGAAGACCGGGTCAGTGCGGCGCCCTGTGTTTGACCAGTCGCAGATAGCGCACTGAGCAAGAAGAGCCCTACGATCATGCCCGGACCAAGTGTTGTTTTCAATAGTTTGTCCTCCCTCTACTTTGAAGTTGAATCGAGCGGCGGAGATGACCTATCTTTGCCAATCCGCTCGCCATGGATCAGTTGTCGCTGGTGAAGTCCTCGGGCGGGCTTGGTCTTCCTCACGAGGAAGGCGCCTGCCTCTCTCCCTCTCTGCACACAGAAAATGAACAGGAGCAAGATCTTTTTCAGGGATGATAGTGCATCTTTCGTGTCAGAGGAACGAAAAACCACGCACATCTGAGGAATGAGAGCTCGCAGGAGTTGACTGCGGGAGACCGCGCAAAACTTCCAGCCCGTGCGGCAAGTTATTTGCCTTCATGCACTTCTGCCATTGTCAGTGTTTCGAATTGCGTGCTGCCCATTGCTTGACCAGGTTCCTGCGTAGTACACACCTCCTGCGACAGGACGAGCTCGCACTCTTCTTTAGCCAGTTTGCAGTCGATGTACCACTGTGAAGGCGAGATCATGCAGAGAGAGGGCAGCCGAAACCGCGAAGATTACAAATAAAGGTGACAGGCACTGGCTCTTTTGGTGCAGGAGGGAGACCGACCTCCTCCTCTAGGATCAAAGGACGGTCATCAGCATTCTGTCCCGGGAGCCACTTTGAGAGCGATTGCTTTGCTGTTTGCAGTTCTGATGGCTGGCGCCGCGTCTGGCGAAGCGAAGGTCGCCTGTAAATTACCGATGTACATTCAAGCGCCGCACGCCCCGGGTGATGCAACTACGGATACAGTGAACTTGTTTCTTTACGGCCTCAAATCAGCGGTGAGGCAACATCAGGGATGCGTCGTTGACAAGATGACCGATGCCCATCTGGGCCTCTACATCACAACCGTAAATCTCGTCAATGCTGAGGGACGCAGCGAGGCTTCCGTGATAGCGGTGGCGCTGGCTGTTCCGCTGAATGGGGTCCCGGTCTATATGGATCACTACGTGCTCATTCTCCGGGAAACGGAAGCCGTCGACGGGCAAGTGAACGCGTTGCTCGAAAGCATCGGTGAGACCCTGGACAGGCATCCCTTACCCGGTCAATGATCGGGGCTTGATCCGCACTCAGTCACCTTGCCAAAGACGCTCGCGGCCTTGTTTGCTCGAAACCCTCGATTTGGAGGCGCGAACTCAACCCACCGGGCTGCAGTGTCAGTATCATGCGCTGCCCCAGACGTTTCCGGAGCGAGAACCATCCCCTGCGAGGCCGCATTCTTCGCTGGAAAGGCTTATCTCATTGATGATGCGTAGCGGCGGAGAAGCGAAGCTCCGCTGCGCAGAATTCATCATCGGTCGCTCACGCGTCGATCGCCCGAACAGCCTGCTCACGCGCGACCCAGGTCGCTATGCACCTACGATCCAGACTGCCGGTGATCGCGCTAAGCTGAATGCGCCGGCAGCGCAAGCTATGGTCACCAAAGAAATCTAGATCCCTCTCGAGTCGTCCAAAAACCGTGCTACCGTGGAAGCAAGTAGCCGCACATTCAGGGCCGTCGGCCACGAAGCCCGGCCTGGCCTTGCATCGGCGCAATCTGCCCGTGCAGCTGCCCGAACAAAGGCACCGGGAAGTCATCAGCGTTTGGCGGCGCGATCGACTCGGGTGCAGCAAACGATACAGGAGTGCGCTCGTGTGCAGCTTTACAATGGACACGTCCCCCACGTGCAAAGCCCGGCTTGCCATACCGCGGTCCGAGACCGTTTCCTACCCCTTTACGGAATGGCGGCCCCTGCCAAAGATCTCCGGGGTTTGATCGCTTATAGCTTTGCGCTTTTATTCGGCAAACCTTATCTTCGGATTTGCCGAGCCCCTACTTCTGCGCGCTAACAGCAGCCGCATTTCCAGGTCCGCCGACTGGTTGGATCCTTGGAATCCTCTGATCTACCGGTGGGAGAGGCGGAAAGGGAGCGTGCGGCTCTGTCTGATACCAATACGCGACCGAGTAGTAATTGTCAGATCTGTGATTGGCATGGCCGTGCTCGATGGTGGCTTTTAAGGACTGCTGAAATGGAATGGGCGAATCCAGATGAAATCGATAGACGCTGGATTTGCTGCCCGCTACTTCCTGCCCCACCACCGGCGCTCCGTAAACTGGTACGAGAATGGTTGACCGCCGAAGTCCCACGCACCCAGGAAGTAGTCCTCGGTACCAGTTCCCGCGATCGACGGCTTGGTCTCACCGTCGATGAAGAACATGTCATCCCCTTCTCCAAACCACTTGTCCTGGTTTTGCAGGACCGACATGGTCACGCCGACGAATTGTCCTCGTCCTTTTGCTTCCACCCAAACGTAGTTGCCCGCGCCGTCCAGATTAGGCTTCTTATTAATCTGCGGTTCGCCATTGGACTTCCAATCGTTCGTCCAGCCGTGGTTTGGCTGTGCTTGCCGATATTGCGCATGGAAATAAAAAACGTCCTTGGGACGGACGTGCGCATACGTACGGTAATCCACGTTGTAGTAGAAGGACCGTACAGGTTCTTGCCCTTCATTCGTAACCGTGATGCGAGCGTGCCGCCGGTAGGGCATGGGGAAGAAGCAGTTCAGCGCCTTTATGCTTCCCACCGACAGCATCTCGGACTGCCAGTTGTGATACTCGCCAAGACCGAGCCCGAAGAAGTCTCCCACGGGAGTTTCGACGCTCGGAGTATTTTCTCCATCCCAAAAGATACGCAGCACAATGCGTTTGAGATGAAATTGTTCGTTGCTGGCAATGGTGAACCATATATGTGAGATCATCCCCGGCCCATCGGTATCGAGAACCGTCAAGGTTTGCCCTGGGGGTATGGGGCGAGCGTCCGCGTTGCCCCCGGTAGGGTCGGCGCTCGACGCCCGATGCAGAACATAGGATTGGTCCTGAGTTACGTCCGGAGGCCATCCAGGACTCTGGCCTCGTGCGACCAGAACGGCACTGACCACAAACAACGCAGATCGGACAAATGTGCGCACAGTGTTCCTTCCCCTTTTGTTAAGAACCAGATTTTCAGGCAGGACGCGGGTTCAAGAATACATGGCACAAGGTTCAGCGCCAGTTCGATGTTGCATAGCCAAGAGAGGAGTGGTGCAACCATCCATTTCGCGTCACAATGAACCCATGGTCTTTTGTTTCCATCGCCTTGGCGGCAAAGCTGAATGGTTCACATTATCAATTTGCAACGGCTTACTGCCAGGGGACATCTATATTTCATGCCTCTTGCCCCTGCACTCAATGAGCCGATGACTGCGGCGTCAGGGCTCCTGCATGAACGGGGGCTTAGACCCTACAGCCAGGTATTCGCGCCATTTCTGTGCGGCATGTTCGCGTTTATCGATCTGTACTGCACCCAGCCGCTTCTACCCCTGTTGGCAACTGTTTTCCACGCGTCAGAGGCCAACGTCAGCCTGACCATCAGCGCCTCGACGCTCGGTGTCGCCTTGTCGGCGGCGCTACTGGCCATTTTTGCCGAAAGAGTCGACCGCAAACGGATGATCGTGGGCTCCATGACGGTGCTTGCGCTGTGCACGCTGCTGGCCGCAACCGCTACAAGTCTGCCGGCGCTGGCGGTGTGGAGGTTTCTGCAGGGCCTGGTAACTCCGGGGATTTTTATCATCACCATCGCCTACGTCACCGAGGAGTGGCCCGCATTGCTGGTACCCCGGGTGATGAGCTTTTATGTGGCCGGCACAGTCTTTGGAGGTTTTTTGGGCCGCATCCTGGGTGGCGTGATCGGCGCCCACTATGGCTGGCATGCGGTGTTTGTGGTGCTCGGCCTTGTGGGGCTGGGTGGCGCTACACTGACGCGGTGGCTACTGCCACCGGCGCAGAAAACGCGTACACTGCCACAACCTGAATCGAAGTTGGCGCCCCTGCTGAATAACCTGCGAAATCCTCGTCTGCTGGCCACCTTCGCGATCGGGTTCTGTATGCTCTTCGCGCTGGTAGCGACATTCAGCTACATAACCTTTTATCTGGCGGCTGCACCCTTTCACCTCTCGACACAACAGCTAAGCTACCTCTTCACGGTCTATCTTTGTGGACTGATCACAACGCTGGTTGCAGGGACGTTGCTGGCGCGAGTAGGGCTCCGGCACGGAATGATAACGGCCATAGCGTCGTGCATGATAGGTGTCGGCCTGACGCTGGTCCCTTCTTTGTGGATCGTGGCTTTGGGGCTGGCGATTGCCGGCTCGGGGGTCTTCGTAGCGCAGACCTGCGCCAATAGCTTCCTGCGGGATGCCGCCCCAGCCGGCAGCCGCGTCTCGGCTGCGGGAATGTACATCTGCAGCTACTATATCGGCGGTACGGTGGGCGGTATCCTTCCCGGCTTGCTGTGGAAACACAGCGGTTGGCCGGGCTGTGTCGCGCTGGTCATCGGGATCCTAAGCATTGCCGGCATGGCGGCAGTGTTCGGTTGGCGCTTACGACCGCCTGTCCCCGACCCAATCCCTCTTTAGTTCCCTCACCAGGGACGGGTGCCCCAGGTTCGCACCAGCGTACCTGGGACGAAAAAGACGGGGCGACCCGGATTTCCTGTACGCTGCACTGACGCCGCCGCATGAAGCAGGTATCGAGGTCCGGTTACCCCTCGAGTGAAAGCATTCGAAAAAACCATTTTCAACCCACGTACGCTGGTGCGAACGTGGGGCACCCGTCCAGATCACTCACGTCTGCTTGAGGTATGAAGCCGTAGACAAGTTTAGCACCAAGCGATGAGGTTAGCGCGTGGGCTTTAGGACCAGCTTCTGCACCCGCCAATTCAGCAATTCGGCAACGTAAAGTTCATTCTCCGAAGGGCAGGCGATTTCGTGAATCCATCCGAATTGCTTCAGCTGCTTACCCGACTCGCCCAAGTAGCCAAGTACCTTCCCGTCGAGACTCAGCTTGTAGATCCGGCCTGGATAGGCATCTGAGCTGAAGAGCACTTGATGGGGAGGCGGCGTTATGCAGAGTGCCCAGGGAGATCCGGCCTTCATGGTGCCGTTGGCGGAAGTGGCCTGACTCGGCACCGGCCCGATCGCGGGACGAGTATTTGGATCGAATGGCACATCAATGGTGATCTGGCGAAGAAACTTGCCCTCCACATCAAAGACCTGAATACGGCGGTTGCCGCGATCCGCTACGTAGATATTTCCTGTCGCATCCACGGCAATGCTATGAGGCACACTGAATTGACCGGGTTTGTCTCCGGGCTCGCCCCAGGACTTAAGCCAGTTGCCGTTCTTATCCACCTTCGCTACCCGCGAGTTAATGTAGCCATCGCTGATGTAGGTGTTCCCTTCCGCATCCCACGCCATGTCGGTCACCTGGCGAAACATTCCATCTACCGGCGGCAACGGCGGCTTGGGATGCTTGAGAGGTTCGGTGCCCTCGTCCGAGGCCTCCTGTTTGCGCCCGAACACCATCACCACCCGGCCCTCGGGATCGAACTTGATGACCATGTCCGAACCCTTGTCCGCCACCCAGATATTGTCTTCCGGATCGATCTTTACCGAGTGCCCGAAAGACCACGCATAGAGATGGTGGCCAATCTCGCGGATGAACTTGCCGTCGGGGCCAAATTCGAGCAGCTGCGATGCGGCCGCCCCATAAGCAGGACCGGTCGTATTGCCGCGCGTTAAAGCAAAAACATGGCCTTTGGAATTGACCGCCACGCCGGCCATCTCTCCCAGATACATGTCAGGCGGCAGCTTGAGAAAATTTGGCACTGAAGTGTAGTCAATCACCGGCACAGATGCCTGTTGCGCGAAGACGGAAAGGTTGAGCAGCAGAAACGTGAGCAGCCACTTCAAATTAAGCCTCCCTACATTGCCAACTCACTCTAGTTGACCTCGGCCCGAGTGTAAACCACCGAACTTGCAGGGGTAGGCTTTAATCTAACTACAAACCCTCGCGGGATAAGGAGCGTCATGTCGCAAAACTACCAGAGTCAGGATGTATGGAGCCGGGCAACATCGATCAACGGTTATGCCTTCGACGAGCTCCGCTCTGTGCTGCAGAAGTCAATCCGCCGTGGTTGGGTGGAAGAGGCGGTGCTCGCCGCGTATGAGTTTTTCTCGAGCGGCCCCGAAGCCGAGGAGGTGCTATGGCGCAGGCTGGAGATCATTGCCACCGAAGATGTTGGCTTTGGATTGATGGAGGCCCCTGCCATCCTCGAGGCTCTGAACGCCCAGCGTCTGCGCATGGCCGATCGTGGCGACCGGTGGATGTACTCCGTGCATGCCGTGCGCCTGCTGGCGACCGCCAAGAAGGACAACACCACCATGGAACTCGCCACCTGGGCCCAATTTGCCGTCGCCCGCGGAGAGCGCCGGGTCGAAGTACAGGATTTCCAGGTCGACATGCATACCCGCCGGGGCGCGGCGATGGGTCGCGACGTCGTCCACTGGTGGACGCAAGGCGCAAAACTCGAGAACCGGCTCGACCCGGCGCAAACCAAGTGGGGCAAGTATCTGGACGATCTCTACATGGGACGAAAGGATCCGGAGCCGGAAGGTCAACGGTAGCGCTCGCGTACCCGCGTCTCCACCGCGCCGGCAGCGTTGTAAAGTGCGACCGAGAGCGTCATGGCCACCAGGCTCGCTCCCCAGGCCCGTTCGGTCTCGAAGGCCTGGCTGGAGAGAGCGAACATATTGCCCAGGCCTCCCGTCTGCATCAGGTATTCCGAGATCATGGTCACCATGACGCTGTAGGCGGCCCCGATGCGCAACGCAACTGCCATGCCAGGCACAGCGGCGGGCAGAGCAAGCCACACCAGCCGCTGGCCCCGGGTTGCCGCCAGCACCGCGAAAAACTCGCCCGACCCAGGTGGCAACGTTCTTAGTCCTTTGCTGGCAAAAACAAAGCCGGGGAAAAAAGTCATGATGGCCACAGTGACGAACTCAGTCCGGCTCTGGTAGCCAAAGATGCGCGCCAACAGCGGTATCAGGCAGACCACGGGAGTCGAACTGAGCAGCAGCGCGGCAGGACTGATGGTGGCCGACAGAATCTGGGATCTCCAACCGGCCATCGCCAGCAGCAGCCCCAGGATTAACCCCGCGGCGAGTCCGCTCAGAGCGAAGCCGAGCGTCCACAAAGCAGGCATCAGATACACCACTGGATGGAGCACAATATCGCGCACCACGGCGACAGGCGAGACAGCCACGATGCTGTTGTAGTGGGCCGACATAACCCACAACTGCCAGGCAGCAAAAATCAGCAACAGTCCCCAACTCTGGATGAAGAAGCGCCGCATCATAGAAATCTCCGCGCGACATAGCGTTCCGCGGCATGGGCAGCCCCATAACCCGCGAGCGAGATCAATGCCACCAGCAGCACGGCGGCCCACATCAGCGGTATCTCAAAGTTCTGCATGGTGTTCAAAATAACGATGCCTAGCCCCGTGGGAGCCCCGAACCACTCCCCCACCACTGCGCCGATCATCGCAGCGGTGACAGAAACTTTGACTCCGCTGAGAAAGGAGGGCGCCGCGGAAGGAAGATCGAGGTAGCGCAACCGTTGCCAACGGCCGGCCCCGAAGGTCGTCATCATCGCGCTCAACCCGGCGGAGGCAGTGCGCAGACCAGCGGCCACGGCAACATAGATGAGGAAGAAAACCGATATGGCCGCAAGCAACGCCGGGGTCAGCTCCCGGCTCACCAGCAGGATGAAGATCGGGCCCAACACAACCGCGGGAATCGCGTTGACGGTCACCGCCAGGCGATCCAGTCCCGGCCGCAGCGGGGGAAGCAGATACGAAACCATTGCGGTTGCGGTTCCCAGCAGGGCGCCCGCAGCAAAGCCCGCCGCGGCCGAGCTTACCGTCGCAACAGCGGACCGGTAGAGCAAGGCCGCGAATCGGGGCTGAAGATAGACCCGCAAGACGCTGCCCGGTGTGGGAACGGTAAGCCCGGCGACGCCTGAATGGGCCAACACCTGCCAGGCAGCCAGAAGACCGATCTGCGCCAGGACAACATAGACGATCGGTTTCTTTTCGCTCTGCACGTCAGTGCTCCAGAAGTAAAGTCAGGTGATCGATCAGCTGATGAAACTGCTCCGAACGCATGCAATCGATTCGGCGCGGCCGGGGGAAAGGCACAGGAATCGCCTCCACGATCACGCCCGGCCGGCCGCTCATCACCACCACACGATCGGCCAGAAAGAGCGCTTCGTCCACGGAGTGAGTCACCATCAGCGTCGTCAGGCTTCTCTCCAGCCAGATTTGTTGCAGCTCGAGATTCATGCGCCGCCGGGTGACGGCGTCGAGTGCGCCAAAGGGCTCATCGAGCAACAGCAGCGTGGGTTCAAGACAGAGCGAGCGGGCGATTGCGGCGCGTTGGCGCATGCCGCCGGAGAGCTGGCTGGGCCGCGCCTCTTCGAAGCCCTGCAAACCAACCAGCTCGATCAAGTGCTGCACCCGGGCGTGAGTCAACGGGCAGGCCGGCAATCTTGAACGGCAGGGCGACGTTGCCCTTCACCGAGAGCCAGGGCAGCAGCGCATGATCCTGGAAGGCAATTCCCAACCGGTGCTGGTCGCGCAGCAGCGCCGGTGATTCGCCATCCACCAGAATGGACCCGGTCGATACCTGCTCCAGAGCAGCAACCAGGTGCAGCAGCGTGCTCTTTCCGCAGCCGGAAGGGCCAAGGAGAGCGACGAACTCGCCATCCTCGATGGTCAGGTTTACGTCCTTGAGCGCAAGCACGGAGTCGCGTCGATCGAGAGCATACGCTTTGCTGACGCCATGGATCTCAACCTTGGCCATAGGTCAGGCGATGGCCCTCTCGAAGCGCTCCATGAGAATGCCGTACTGCCGGCGCAGCCGCTCCTTCATGGCCGCCAGATCGACAGTGAGCAGAACGCGGTCTTTCATCACCACCCGGCCATCGATGATGACAGTCCTCACGTTGGGGCCGACCGTGCTCTCCGCCAGCGTGATCATGGGATCGTAATTCGGAAACTGCGCATGGCCGGTGGACTCGACCAGGATCAGGTCGGCCAGCTTGCCTATTTCAAGCGACCCGATATGCCGCTCCAGCCGCGCCGCGCGCGGCCCTCCGCGTATGGCGGCACGCAGCATCTGCTCGTGCGTGATCGGGGGATCGATGTGGTACGGGGTTCCTCCCACCGCCTGCTGTCCGACTGTGGCTGCATGCACAACCTCGAACATATCCAGGCTGCCGCGGGTCGCCGCGCCATCGGTGCCCAGGCCCAGACGGATCTTGCGCTGCAGCATCTCCAGCACTCGCGGCGCGCCCATGGTGTAGTTGTTGAACGCACAGTGACAGGCCGATACATTGCGTGCCTGGTAGAGGTCCAGTTCGTCCAGGCTCAGCAGCACCGAGTGGGCCGCGTGGACATTGGCGTCGAGAGCTCCGATGCTCTCCATGTACTCGGCCGGCCGCAGGCCCCATTTGCTGATGGCATAGTCAACCTCATAGGTTCCCTCTGCCAGGTGGGTGTGGATGGGCGTGTCGAGCTGCGTAGCCAATGCGCTCATGCCGCGCGTCAGCTCAGTCGTGTTGACCATGATCTGGCGCAGTGAGAGCCAGGCATTTACACGCGGATGATGCCGCCAGCGCTTGACCAGCTCCTCATTTCTTTTGAGAGCTTCTTCAGTAGTAAAGCGCGAGCCTTTGGGAATGCTCTCATCCATGTCCATGGTGGAGAGCGCGATGCGGCCGCGGATGCCGATCTCGTCCGCGGCCCGTCCCATCTCATCCGGGAAAGGTCCGCCTGCTTCGAGAAAGCAGGTGGTGCCGCTGCTGATCATCGAGGCGTACGCAGCCAGCCCACTGCAGTAGACATCCTCGGCTTCGAGCCCGCTTTCAAACGGAATCAGGTAGCGGGACCACATGGGGCTCTTCAACTCGCCCCGGCGGCGAATGGCGGCGATCTTGCCGTGCAGAAACTGCTGAGCGGTATGAACATGCGCATCGACAAAGCCGGGCATGGCGATCAGCCCGCTGGCATCGATCGTCTCCCGGGCATGAAAATGTTTGGCGCTCTCCGCCGTGGGCCCCATCCAGGCGATGCTGTTGCCCACAATGGCAATGGACGCGTCGCCGAGTTCCGTGCCGTCATCATCGAAGGCGACGATGCTGGCGTGATGAATCAGCAGGTCGGCCTCTCTTACATCAGTCATGCTTCTTTCCTTTCGATTGCCAGGCTCTGGTAGGCCTCCTGGAGCAATGACATGTCCATCAGCCGCGAGGGATCGGGCAGGTTGGTTCGACCGGCGGCGCTCGCCGCGCTATACATGTTGTTGACCAGGTCCTGCTCCGAGATCCAGAAGGGACCCGGGGATCCGGGCGTCTGGTACAGCGGCAACTGCAGTTGGTTGCTGCGCAGCTCATGCTGGAAGGTGAGGCCGAGATCGACACCGAATTTGTCCACTGCAAGCCGCGCTGCATAGGCCGGATCAAGCACATTCGCTGCCCTGCCCCGGAGCCGGCCCTTAAGCAACCCGACCAGCTCAGCTCGTCGCGCGTGCAGCGTTGGCCGGTCGACAAACAGCAGCGTCGATGGGACCTTATACCCGAACTGGTCGAGCCTGGTCACAATAAAATCCACGCCGGAACGCATGCCCATATCTTCAAGCATGAGCGGCTGGTTGGTAATGAAACAGTAGTACGCGTCTCCCGCGCCATTGAGCAGCGCTTCCGGGGAAAATCCGACGGGGATCAGTTGATAGTCGGGCGGCAGATGATTCAGCTTGAACATGGCTTCAATGGCGGTCCGCTCGCTCGGCCCTTGTACGAGAAAGCGAGCATGAAGAAGGTCGGCCGGCGTGCGGACCGGCCGCCGGGGCAGAGACATCAACGCGGCGGGGTGCACGGGGAAGATGGAAGCAATGATCACGAAGTCGTTGCCGCGAAGGCACGCATCGAGCAGCGGCAGCCACTCCGCTTCTCCGATATGGGCCTGACGCGCGGCCACTT
>CAWJPV010000033.1:0-324876 GCA_963844785.1 uncultured Acidobacteriaceae bacterium
TCAGCCGTCAACACGTCCAGGGCAGAGAAGGGCTCATCCATAAACAGTACTTCCGGCTGCACCACCAAGGCGCGGGCGAATCCCACCCGCTGCCGCATGCCCCCGGAGAGTTCCTTGGGATAGGCTGCCTGAAAGCCGTCCAGGCCGACGGTGTTCAGGATCTTGAGGCTCTGTTCCCGCCGGTGTTCACTGGCCACGCCGCGCGCCATCAACGGTGCCTCCACATTCTCGAGTACCGTCAGCCAGGGAAACAGGGCAAAGCTTTGAAAGACGATGCCCACATTGACCTCAGCCTGGGAAATCGGTTTGCCGTGCCAGAACACCTGGCCCCCGGAGGGCTGGGAGAGGCCCGCCAGCATGCGTAGCAGCGTGGACTTGCCCGAGCCCGACGGACCCAGCAGGGCCACGATTTCTCCCTGCACAATCGCCAGGTCAGTGGCCGCGATCACCTGAATGCGGTTTTCGCTCGGTTGCGCGTAGTACTTTTCCACCTGCTGGGCGCGAATGATCGGTTCAGCCATCGGCAAACGTCCAACTAAAAAAGGTTTACGGTCAGATCAATCTTAAATGGAGAGCGGCCCCCGGGGCCGTTGCAGCAGTTTACCGGCAGGTCGCAACGTCCGGCCGGTAAACTGCATCAGACACATGAGCGTATGATTCCAGTAATTCCCACTGGCTCAGCAGGTTCCGTCTGTACCACCTTATCGCGATTCGCCTAAGCGGGTCAGACAATGGGAGCGCAGCGGATGAGCGTTAGAACGACTTAGGTCGTCATTCAGGAGCAAATGACCAATCAACAGGTAAAGCCGAAAGTGCTGGTGGCCGATGACGAACGCGTAATCGCGGACACACTGGCCATCATCCTAAATCAAAGCGGGTTCGATGCCACCGCCGTCTACAACGGCGAAAAGGCCGTGGAAGCCGCCCGTACCCTCAGGCCCGACATGCTCATCTCCGACGTCATCATGACCGATATGAACGGCATTGACGCGGCGATTACCATCCGGACCATGCTGCCTAACTGCAAGATACTGCTTTTTTCGGGCCAGGCTGCAACTGCGGACCTTTTGGACCGCGCCCGTTCCCAGGGGCACGAATTCGAAATTCTGGCCAAGCCGGTACATCCCCAGGATCTGCTGGCGCGTCTGCGCGGTTAATGGATTTTTCTCTTGCTTGCCTGGCGCCTCCTCCGGGAGGCGCTGGTACGTCTTCCCCTGCGAACACAGGGAATCACCGAATTTAAAATCAAAAAAAAGCAGCACTCGATGTGCTGTTTTTTTTATCGACAATTCATCTAATCTGGCCGATCACACCTGGACACGACTCTCCCGCCTGGCCACTCGGATCATGGCGGCCACGCTACGCTCGACATCGTCATCCGTAGTGGCCCAACTGGACACGCTGATCCGCATCGCCGCCTGCCCGTGCCACCGCGTTCCGCCACACCAGCATGTCCCGTCCTTCTGAATCTCCGCGATCGCGCGCAAAGTCTCTTCCTCGCTGCCGAACAAAACCAACACCTGGTTCAAGACCACGTCATTCAGCACCGTGAAGCCCGCAGCCTGCAGCCTCTGCGCGAACAATTTCGCCTGCCTGCAGTTCCGTTCGATCATTTCCCGCAGCCCGCGGCGACCCAGGGAGCGGATCGCCGCCCACAACTCGACTCCGCGTGCGCGCCGCGACGCCTCGGGAGCAAAGTTCCACGGTTCGCGGCCTGCGCCCGGCGTCAGGTACGCAGCGCTGATCGACATGGCGGTTCGCAGATGCTCCGCATCACGCACCACCGCAACCGCGGAATCGTAGGGCACGTTCAACCACTTATGGCAGTCGATAGCCCAGGAATCCGCATCTCCGGCTCCTGCCAGCAAAGGTGCGTATTGCGGGGAAACGGCTGCCCACAGCCCGAAGGCGCCATCCACATGCACCCAGGCATTTGCCGCATGCGCGCGGGCACAGATTTCCCCCGTGGGGTCGAACCCGCCCGTATTCACATTTCCTGCCTGAACGCAGACCAGGGTGTGATCGTCGAGCGTTGGCAGTTTTTCGGGCCTCATCCGTCCCTGCGCGTCCGCCGCAACCCGCGTTACTCGCGAACGCCCCAGACCGAGCATGGACAGTGCCTTTAACACCGAAACATGCACCTCATCGCCCACCACCACGTGAATCGGCGGTGCCCCAAACAACCCATCCTCCTCGACATTCCATCCGGCGCGTTGCAACAGTGCCGTGCGCGCGGCAGCCAGGGCGGAGAAGTTTGCCATCGTTGTGCCGGTGACAAATCCCCCTCCTGATCCCAAGGGCAAACCAAGCAGCTCGAGCATCCATGCAAGGACAATCTCTTCCAGCTTCGCCGCCACCGGAGACATGATCTGCATACATGCATTTTGGTCCCACGCACCCGCCATCCAGTTGGCCGCCAGCGCCGCAGGCAGGGAACCACCGATAACGAATCCGAAATAGCGTCCAGCTGCGGTTGCCACCGTTGCCGGCGACCCGATGTCATCCAGCAAAGCCAAAACCTCTGCAGGATCGGAGGGCAGCTCGGGCAGCGGGCCGCCCAGCGTCTCCAATCGCGCCACGTCCTCGGGCAACGGTGCGACGCGCCGATCGGCAATTCCTTCGAGATACCGCGTCGCCCGTTCCGCGGTTTCTGTCAGCAAAGCTTTCATGGATGGACTCCTGAATGTGCCGGCGCTTCACCTGGAAGCCACATCGCGTTGCCGGCTGGAATATGTTCTACCTTCATCGCGGGAAACACCAATCGCAAGTCCTCGGTGCACTTTTCCATGCCCGGCTCCTCGGAAACTTCATGCCCCAGCAGGATGAGCGCCTTATGGCGTCCTTGCGCGCTCGCGTCGCGCACATACTCCACCGTCTCCCACTCCGAGGCTTCGCCGGCGATGAGCAATTCCACGTCTTCGGCTCGCAGAGCGGTCACCTGTTTCTCCAGTCCCGAGGCGCCCGGTCTTAGAGCTACGTGGGTAATCACCAGGTTTGGATCTCCCACCACGCGCAGGGTATTTGCCTTCAGCCGGGCTTGTATCTGCTTCGCCAGGGCCGCGAGGCTGATGGGCGGAATGGTCGCGTGGAATGGATCATCCGGCCGGGCATAACTCTGCCAGCCCAGGGCCTCCAACAACCCCAGTGCAATATGGTCGGGAGCCGTTCCATGGATCTCATCATGCAGTCGAAAGACCACCATGTGGTGTTGTTGGATAAACGCCAACTTCTCCTGGTAAACAGGATCGTTGGAGAAGAACGCCGTGTTGTCGCGATGATTGTAGAACGTTGGTTCGTGGGTGATTACCAGGTTCAATCCCCGCCGGTTTGCTTCTCTCAAAACGTCCATCGTGTCCAGGAACGTGGTAGCGATCCCGGTCACAGGGGTGGAGGGGTCTCCGGCCTTTACGGTGTCCACCGTGTCGGCCACCGGAGCGGGATACCGTTGTTGAATACGGTGAATCACCTCGGAGGCCGTGGACGTCTGGGCGACTCCGCGGCTAGTGAACAACGCGGCACAAAACAGGATCACGACTAAGCGCATCTATGAATCATGCGCGAAGCGACCACGAAAACGCAATGCGAGCAGAGATCAATCCCCGAGCTTAGCTACAGCAATGAGGGCTAAAGAGTCTGCGTGAGAACTCGACTCGGCAGCAGTCAGTCTACTAACAGAATCCATTAGGAACTGGACGGGTGCCCCAGGTTCGCCAAAGCGTACCTGGGCCGAGAACGATGGGCGTAGCCACCACAGCTTTTTGCTAGTCAATCCGCTGAAAGCATTCGAAACATATCATTTTCGGCCCAGGTACGCTTTGGCGAACCTGGGGCACCCGTCCAGTTCCTAATGGATTCTGTTAGTAGATTGACTTCTGCCGAGTCATTTCTCAGGCAGACTCTGGAGCCCTCTCAATCCTGATGTTCAGGATGAGTACAGGCTGGAAAAGCCCCGAGGTAAGCGTTGCCGACGTATTCCATATCTTTGTGTATCCCGATCTCGGACGTGTAGTAGCCGTTGACAGTCATCTGCTTCAGCAATACGAAGAACCGTTCCAGATCGCCGGTTGGATTTTCCTCGTTAGCCGCGGCTCGCTGCAGAGCGTCGCTCAACGACGAGCGATTGGCCTCTTCGCGCATCAGGCGGATCCCGTCTTGCCACCGCTCCTTGACCGCCTGATCGCTCGTGGCCACCATCAGGTCAGCAAATAGGTTGGTCTGGGCCACGTGCGCGCCGGGAGAGTGTTCGTCGGCGGGGATAATCATTTCCATGAGCTGGTCGAGAAGGCGGCTGTCCTCCTCACTGAAGAACTGCAGTGTATACGCGGGAGCCGCAGGGGCGGCCTCCATGTGGCCCATGGCGGCGCACGGCAGCGCGTTCAATTTTTGCGATAACGCGGTGAAGGCAACTATTTTGAGCACCGCTCTTCTTTCCATATTCCCTCTGAGCCTTACAGTTCGCCTCTTTTTCGTTGATCCTTAATATGATCGGCAGCGCGCAACGACAGGGCCATGATGGTAAGCGTGGGATTCTTCTCGCTGGAAGTGGTGAAGCAGCTTCCATCGGTGACGAAAAGGTTTTTCACGTCCCAAGCCTGGCAATAGCTGTTGAGCACCGATGTGCGCTGATCTTTTCCCATCCGCACCGTCCCCACCTCGTGGCTGGCAAATCCGCTGGGGCCGTTACCGAAACTCGGGAATACTGTGCCTTTCATGTGCGACGAAACTTCCAGCATGCTCTGTTTGGACGCTTGCCACAAAGCACGATCATTCTCACTAAAGCGAAAATGCACCACCGGAGTCGGAATGCCATGGGCGTCCACCCGGGCCGGATCGACCGAAACATAATTCCGGTAATCCGATGTGACCTTGGCCCAGCTCCCAAAGGACAAATATCCAGGCTGCATTCTCCGCACCTGCTTCTTAAAGGACGCCCCATAACCCGGCAGTCTGGTCGCCTGGTGGGGGAACATGTAGCTGGAATAATTGACTTGAAACCCCCAACCCCCGACGTAATCGGTCTTGCCAAAGAGATGGTTGTATCGAGGCACGTAGACGTGATCGGTGGCGCCATCCTGGTTAGAAGGCTTTGCCCCTGCGAGTTCTTCCAGATAAATGCTCAACGACTCGTTCAGGTGACCGTTGAGGTGATGCCCGACCCTGCCGTTGGAATTGCCAAGTCCGGTGGGGAACTTCGGAGAGCGTGAATTGAGCAGGAGTCTGGCGGACTCCACCGTGGAGCAACACACCACAACGATGGCAGCCTTGACCTGCTGTTCGGTGCGCGTCTCCGTGTCAATGAAGGAGACCGCGCTCGCCAGGCCCTCGCGGTCACTCAGGATCTCGCGGGCCAGCGCATTCTGGCGCAGAGTGAAATTGCCCGTAGCCCGGGCTTTGGGCAACATGCAATCCGGAGTGCTGAAGATCGACGCCACGTCGCATCCATCCATGCAGTGTCCGCAATAATGGCAGGGCGGTCTGTTGTCGAAAGGCCGGGTGACGACTGCTTTGCGCACCGCAATGAGGGGAATGCCCATCGCGTTCGTGGCCCGCTTCATAATGTGTTCGCTACAGCGCCAGGGGATGGGAGGCAAATAATTCTTGCCCGCAGGCAGGATTTCCAGATGATCGTCGTTGCCGCAAACCCCGATTATCTCTTCGATGCGATCGTAATAGGGTGCAAGTTCCTCATAGCTTAGCGGCCAGTCTTCCTCGATACCCTGCAGCGACCATTCTTTGAAATCTCGAGGGGCGTAGCGCAGGGTAACGGCGTTCCAATGCAGGGTTCTGCCACCCAGGGCGCGCACTCGATCCACCGCGACGTTATCGGAATCGGCATAGGCAATTGATTTTGCAATGTCACCTTGATAGAAAGGCGCTTGCTTCTCGCCTCGAAATCCCCGAAAAGGCAGCTCGTAGGGCCACTTGTGGGAGAGCAGCTCCGGTAGAGGGACCCCACGTCCTGCTTCCAACATGATGACTTTGGCGCCGCCTTCGCATAGCTCTTTAGCCATCACACCGCCGGCGGCGCCGGAGCCGATGATGCAGACGTCGAAGTTTTCCTCTTTGCTCAATAGCCAAATTCTAAAACAGGAATTACCCAAGAACCGTGTCTAATATCAAGGAAGCAAACCAAAAACAGCCACACTGGTCTGCGTACCCACGAACACCTTGCCATTGGCGACCGTAGGGGTAACATACTTGTTGTCAGAAAAATTGTCCCGTCCGTTGGCCGCTTGATTGCTGTCATACAGCTCAGTGCCCAGGTTGGTGGGGTCGTAGGCGTGCAACACCCCTGCGCCACTCTGGTTTTCGATCGCCCACACAATACCATTTTGTGAACCATTCGAGCTAACGCTGGGGGTCGAGCCAGGATAGGCGAATGTATTCGCAGACTCGGCCGCCGGAGACGTGGCCAGCAGCGCATTGGTGATAGGAAACGCCTTCAGGTGGTCGCCAACGCCCGCGTAGTACACAGTGTTATTGAACAGTGTCGGCATCGAGAATGCACCCCCGCTGAGCCCATTGGGAATTTCCTGGTAAACCGCATTGTTACTGCTGGCATTGAACTTGCCCATGTTGTCGCGATTGACCACATAAATATTCGTGTCTTTACCAGCGCCCACGGCGAGATGACGCGTGACCCCCGTGGCGTCTGTTTGATCGGGCAGCAACATCGCGCCCCCCGACCCCAGATCCTGATCTGCGTCGCTCTCCGCTTGCAAATTGTAAGCAGCGAAGTAGTCCGCCGCTGCGAGCTTATTTCCGGTGGTCGATACCTTCATGAAGGAGTTGCCGAAGTCCCCGCTGGAAGGGAAGCCATTGGTCAGCGTCGAGTCGAAGGTTCCGTTTGCGTCCAGGAAATAAATATTTCCCGACGTATCCCCGGCCAGGCCCGCGCCACTCATCCAGATCGCGCCCTCTCCATCGCCATAGTGTGGAGTCGAAGGACCGTTCGGCGTAAGGTTCAGCACACTGGTTTGCTGCAGCGTCGTTTCACTATAGGCCATGAGCCATCCAGTATAGGGGTCATCGTCGCAGTGCGATGTCCATCCCGTATAGATTTGCCCATTCATCAAAAGCAGCCCAACCCGCTCCGCGTATTGACCCGGTTCGAAAACCTGCGACCCATTCGTGGAACCGTACCCGTTTCCCGGGAAGCTAGCCTGAATTTCCGACGGACTCCCCGTCAGCTCGGCGCCCGTAGTCAGGTCTAACGCGTGCAGCCGCTGGTGGTAATTACTGCTCGCGTCCTTCGACATAGCTACAAAAAACACCGTGCCGTTGGGGCCGTTGGTTCGGTCGATCACCGGGGTGTCGGTGATACCAATTTGCGGCGTAATCTGGCCGCATCCATGATCGTCACTGGGCGTCTCGTTGGTGCCCAGAGCCGTGACTTTCCACAGCTGCGTACCCGAGTCCGCATCGAAAGCGTAGGCGCTTGCATTTTCAGTAACAACGATGAGCACATTATGTGTCTGCCCGGAGAGGGAAAGGCCGCTCACATACAACGGCTGCGCGTCCACCTTGCCATCGACCGCCAGTTCACGCAGCTTGCCAAACGCATTGAAGTTGACGTTTTTCGGGGTGAGCGTGGTTTCCGAGGAGTTCCATCCGTCGCGCGCATTGTCGTTGTGATACGTGGTCACATTCACTCCCGCGGCAGCACCCACCGTAAGCGCCAGGGTGGCGGTGTGGCTGAGTGAACTCGAGGTCCCGGTAAAGACCACGTTCGCGCTCCCCGCCTGGGCACTGTTACCCGCCGTAAGGGCGACACTTTGCGGCGTCCCTGGTGTGACCGAAAGCGAGGCCGGGTTGGCGGTTACCCCGGCCGGTAATCCGCTCAGGGCGACGCTGGCGGTCCCGCTGAATCCGTTAAGCGCAGTCGCCGTGACCTGCACTGGTTGCCCCGCCCCACCAACGGTCAGATTGAGCGAAGCAGGAGAGACGGCCAGCGAAAAGTCCGCTTGCGTCGTTGTCGGACCCACCACCGTGATGGCCAGCGAAGCGGTATGGGTCAGGCTGCCCGAAGTTCCTGTCAGCGTGGCGGTCGAGGACCCGGCCGCGGTTCCTGCCGGCGCGGTGAGAGTAAGCGTGGCCGCGGTTCCTGGAGTCAGGGTAATGGGCGACGGCTGTGCGGTCACCCCGGCCGGTAAGCCGGCGATCGCTACCTGCACGCTGCCGGAAAACCCATTCTGCGCGGTCGCCAGAAGAGATACCGTGGCGGGCGCGCCATCAGCCGTCACATTCACCGACGACGGCGTCGCGCTGAGAGTGAAGTTAGGTGTCGCCTCCAGCACTGTGAGCGAGGCCTGGGTGCTGGCTGTCTGTCCATTCACCGTAGTGCTGAACGTGACCGTCGCGGTCGCAGCGGTCGCCGATGAGGCCGCCGTAAACGTCAGCGGCAGCGCCGTTCCAGGAGTAGCCGACAAGGTCGAGGGGGAAATCGTGACTCCGGTGGGGAGGCCAGACACCGTAATCGTCGCCGCACCGGCGCCGGCCGGGGCGGCTAGCAGCAGGGAAGCCGGCTGTGCGCTTGTGCCCACCGTCAGGCTGATCGTCGAAGGCGTGAGCGCAAGCGTGGCCGCGGTTTGAGACTCGTTATTACTGCTGCTGCTGCTGTTGCAGGAGGTGAGTCCACCGGCAAGCAAAACACAGGCGAAGAGCGAAAGAACGCCCGTTGAGATCCAGTGGAGGCGCTGCAGAGACTGGGACATGGTTACTCCTGGGTTTGGGCTGGCCTGCCAGGCAGGCCGATCTTGAGATCGGGTGCGGCTCCTGTTTCCATTGAGAGCTCGTCACAAGCCCTGCGTGCTGGGTGCACATGGTTCTACCTTCCCGCCTAAAGTGTTAGGCGACAATCACACCTTAGGAACATATCTGTTGCGATAACAAGCACCATGCCTGCTGCAACCCTGCCCAGTGGAGAGATCGTTAGATATTGCAACTCGTCCAATAGACAGATCTTTGGATGCTGGATCCCAACCCCGCGCGGCCTTAACCTAAGACATAAAAACGCCGGTTCACAGCTGTCATTGGTTGCGGATCTGAGGAATAAGTCAGTGTTAACTACGTTCATGTTATGCCAAAACTAGGCAAAAGTTCTTGACATCATAAAATCACCGTGATATTGGTCAGGGGACCATCTAGCAATTCGCTTCTGGTTTTGTTATGCGCCGCGCCTCACGTCACGCTGAGTATTGAATCCGCGGTTAGTGGGAAAATGTGCGGCCTGCCTTGGTAAGTGCTCAAAGGGCGCTCTTAGATTTTCCTTCGCAATTTCGCAATCCTTCTTACGGTGCTGAGGATTCGCCACCAGGGGTGCCAGAGTGTATCTTGCCGCTTTCGAGCAACAGTCTTATCGTGCTAAGAGATACCTCTCCGCAGTTCAGCAATGCTTGGCGCGCTTCTCTACTGGCCAGTTTTTCGCCTATTTTGATCGTCTATTTGATCTTGGAGCCACTCATGAAAGTGCTCACCTTCCTCCCCCGGTTCGATTTACAAAGACGCGTCGCCAAGGCGCTCAGCTCGGCGCAGTTTGTCGTGCAGACGGCCGTCTCCGCAAAGGAGTGCCTGCAGTTCGCCCAGTTCGCTCAATATGAGGGGATTCTCGTCGATTCCGATTCTCTAATCTTTGCCGATGCTGTGGCCCTGGTGAGGCTGCTACGCCAGGAAAATTCCGGCGCATCGCTCTTTATCCTTGCCCGTTACCTTGATCTGGAGCAACGTTTGCGTCTGTTCGAAGCCGGAATTGATGACTGCGTGCAGGAACCGTTCTTTGCTTCGGAACTGGCGGTGCGCCTGGCACTATCGATCCGCCTGCGCCAGGCCGCCTCGGACCTGTTGGTGTTCAATGCCGTCAATGTGCTGCGCTCCGGTGATCTGGAACTCGATCTGGTGCGGCGAAGAGCCGCCCGGCTAGGCAAGGCCATCGAGCTGCGGCCCAAGGAATTCCTGTTACTCGAATACCTGGTACGCAACGTAAACCGTCCGGTGACCCGCACCATGATCCTCGAGCATGTGTGGAACTCCTCCTTCGAAGGTCTGACCAACGTCGTCGATGTGTATATCAGCGCTCTGCGCAGCAAGGTAGATCGCGACTTCCCTCAGAAGTTGATTCGGACCAACCGCGGCATCGGCTATACCTTTACCTGCATGAGCGCCCTTGCCCCGTCGGCATCCGGTCCTGGCGGGAGAGTTGATACAAGCGCAGCTGCTTCTTAGGCTGTAGCATAATGAATCTCGTATTCATGGCACGCAAAACACCATATTATCGGCTTAACCGATCTCAGAGATGAGGTTCGCCGACGCGCCACTTTGTGTCCGCGGCATTATATTGCAGGAAAGGTTTGCTCTATGGCAGGGATTGGTTTAAGGCTTCGTACAATTCGCCGGCAGTGGCAACTCTCTCTGCGCGAAGTCGAAGAGCGCAGCCTCCGTTTTGCCCAGCAGAAGGGCAACCAGTCGTACCAGGTCTCTGCCAGCTGGCTGGACCGCCTGGAACGCGAAGAGCATGAACTGACCGTCAACAAGCTCATCGTTCTGGCCGATATCTACAATCTCCCCACCGAGCAACTGTTGCGCTCCATTTATCCCGGAGATGCCCAACCCCTGTCCCTGCGCCAACTCTCCAGTCCCAATGCGACCATGCTGTTGAGCGACGGGCCGCTGGAAGAGCAGGCCAAGTATTTACTTCCGGATGCGCTCGGTGTCGACCAGCCGCCGGACGAGACGACGCTGCTTGCGGCAGAGAACAACTCCTCCCTGGCGCCCTACCGGCGAGGCATCATTGGCAAACGCGACCGTACCCTGGATCCTATGATTCCGGCCGGTTCGATTGTTCAGATCGATACCCAGAAACGCGCTATCTCGGCCCGCAGAGACTGGACGCATGAGTTTCAACGCCCCATCTATTTCTTAACCACTCGGGATACTTACGTCTGCGGCTGGTGCGAATTGGACCGGGAATCCGATTGGCTGACACTCATACCACACCCCCTGTCACCCGCTTCCAGCCGGCGATGGAGGTACCGAAAGGAAATAGAAACGATAGGTCGTGTCAGCTTTGTGGCCATTCGATTGGTCCCGTGAGTTTTCCCCCGGTGAGCCGGTTTGCTGCCGGGTCGAGGGGCAGCCATGAGCCGTTTTAAATTGGCCGCGCTTACAGCGCCTCCTGTAAGCGTGCCAGCATGGAGAAGTTCACCGCCTGGTAGAGGTCAAGCAGACGGCGGGTCATGAGGTAATAAGTCACCACCGCACGCTGGGCATAAAACGGAAAGGAGATCTGCAGGTTCCCGGTCTGGGCGGCTCCCCTCAGCCGAGCCACATGCCATTTCAACTCCCGCGCATCCAGGCGCAACCGTTCTGCAATCACTACCGCCTCTGGATACCACTGCTGAAGGTAAAAGGCCAGTTCGATCAGTACATCACTATTTTTCTCCAGCACTTCCAGTCCCTGGAGTCCGCCAATCAAACTCCAGAGTTGCGCTGGCTCAAGATGGGGGGCATCGGCGGATTCTTTGGGTGCTCCGGATTCGTCCACCAGGTCGAGGGCCACCTGGGCGATGGTATTCCGGTCGATCCAGGTCAACTTTTCAACCAGTTCTTCCCAGCTCGTCTGGGGCGATGGGCGGCCCCGGGAGTAGTAATATCCCACAATCGAGAGGAGCGCACAAACAACAATCCCGATTGCAGACAGGAAGTACAAGTTATGCGCAGTCACAATTTTTTCCGTGATCGCAAGTTTTGAAGATCGTATTCCACGTGTCTTTGCAAAGTAAACAGCCTTTCGCGCATTTCCTGGGTCATTTCCCGAGATGGCTCTTCCTTACGCCATAGCATGACGGACCAGTAACTAACACAGGCTATATAGGCGGCGATACGAATATGCGACAGGAAAACAAACACCGGTAATTCCCGGCCCACGCCGAAGTAACTGTGCCCGGTCTCGATCAACATACTCACCAGGGAATAGGCGCCGAGTCCCTGGGCTATCTTCGCCACGTGTGTTTTCCAGGGAAGCCTCGCACTCATGGAAAGAGCCATCATCAGAACGAAGAGCTCACTGATCAAGGCCGCTGCAAACAGCGTGCCTTTGGTCACAAACGATTCTGCCCAGGTGCGCGCCGGGGGGCTTGCCAGCCAGCTCAGTCCCAAAGCTACGGCTACGCTCAGGCCGACCATCCACAGGAAACTGCTCCGCACGTCCTGCGCCCATACGCCGACGGGGCGGAAAACACGACTGGCAATCTCGTACACGATGCCTAGCTCCAACATCGTGTCGACCACCGCCAGGGACCAATAGGTAACAAAGTAGCTGTGCTTGGTTCCGTAGTGCAGCACGTTATACAGGACCACGTTTCTGATGACGCACAACAGGGCAAGTGCCGTAAAGAGCGGGAAACGCTTAGCCATGCGTCGATAGAAAAGGACGAAAAGCAGCCATAGATTGGCGAAGAACGAAACCGCCCATAAGAAGAAGTCTAGACCCGTCAGATGCATCGTCTGGAGTTCCCTTCAAGGCGGTCCCGGGAGAGAGCAGCTCAGCTATCTTACGCCAGGCCCAGGTACACGAGGATCGTATGGACCACTCCCGGCTCCGGATCTCCGCCGGTTTGTGCCATAGCGGCTGGGGTAACGAGCGCCAACAGGACTGCGCCGATCGTGAGTTTCGAAGCAAGATGCTTGAGCATTGGTGTGTCTCCTCATTGAGCGCATATGTGCGCTGCACGGAGACTACGGAACCAACTCAGAAAATCCGAGATATTCGCCTCAGCTGTTGTGGATCGAGAACATCGCCCGTCGTTCCAAAGCAGAAAGTATCTTGCCGTTAGAACCTCGGTAAATCGCTGTGATTTAAATAACTCCGCGCACCTGATCCCGATCAGAGTTTCTGATCCGCAACAGTTGACGATGTCCAGTCGCGCTTCCGCAGGCTCTTGGTTTATTCATTTGCTGGGGACATTCCGGCCATCGCAGAGCAGCAAATATTGATATCTGACCAGCTTCCGCCTCAAACGGGGCTGCCGGACCTATCAACACAGGCCCGCCCACGCTTGCAAAGAGCTCGCTGCTTATTGTTCCATGGTCTTACTAGTAACTGTTGTGCCGTTGCTAAATAAATAAGACACAGTTATTGACAGAATCCGGGTTGTTCTGTTATTGCTCAGCACTACCTAGTGTTTCACTTTCTGTCTTGTGTCTATTGTGTCGCGCCTCACGTCAGGCTGAGTATCGGATATGGCGATTGAGTGGAAACGTGCGGCCTGCTTTCGTAAGCGCTCGCTGTGCGCTCTTATGTTTACCAGGCCATCCCCGCTCTTCGCTTGCATGGCGCTTGGGACTCATCTTCCGTTGCAGAATTCTTGCTTCGCTGTCTCTCTCGGGCCCCTTCAACCGCCTTTTCAATCTGGAGCCACTCATGAAAGTGCTCACCTTCCTTCCCCGATGTGATCTGCAAAGACGCGTTGAAAAAGGGCTCAGCTCGGCGCAGTTCGTCGTCGAGACCGTGGTTTCCGCTAAGGAATGCCTGGAGTTTGCCCAGTTCGCGCAATACGAAGCCGTGCTCATAGATTCCGATTCTCTCGTCTTTGCCGATGCTCTGACCCTGGTGAAACTGCTGCGTCAGGAAAACTCCGACGCCTCGCTGTTCGTGTTTGCCCGCTACCTTGACCTGGAACAGCGTTTGCTTCTGTTCGAAGCCGGCGTGGATGATTGTGTGCGCGAGCCGTTCTTCGCCTCCGAGCTGGCCGTGCGTCTGGGCCTTTCCATCCGTCTGCGTCAGGCCGCGTCCGATGTCGTAGCAGCCAACGCCGTGAACGTCTTGCGCTCCGGTGATCTGGAACTGGATCTGGTGCGCCGAACCGCCGCCCGGCTGGGCAAGATCATCGATCTGCGGCCCAAGGAGTTTCTCTTGCTCGAGTACCTGGTGCGCAATGTGAATCGCCCCGTCACCCGCACCATGATTCTTGAGCATGTCTGGAACTCCTCCTTCGAGGGTTTGACCAACGTCGTCGATGTATACATCAGCGCCCTGCGTAACAAGGTAGATCGCGACTTTCCTCAGAAGTTGATTCAGACCAACCGCGGCATCGGCTATACCTTTACCTGTGTGGCCCCCTTCCCGGTAAGCCAAATGGCCGGACAAATCAACCATGTCAACGGCTTTCCCGCGGCCTCTGTCGGAACCGGCGAAATGGACAAGCGGCGAGTTGCGAAAGGACAGAGAGACCGGCCCGCCCACCTGGCGTTTAACACCTCTCGATGAATCAATTTTAATTTCTTCCCCCATAAAGCCTTCAGCTTCCCGAAATACAGTCTGCATACCAGCACCCCCTACGGCATTTTCACTTCTGGTGCATACAAGGCAACTGCCCGGCACGGCTTTTCCTCAGGAGAAGCCGCACTTCGCGGGCTGCACAGCTTAGAAATGAAAATCCTAAGGCACTGGTTCGGAGGCGGAGATGGCTTCAGTAACCGTAGTTGCGGCAGAGCCCATATTCCCGCTGGTTGGTCTGCCCAGGATTCCCTGCAACCCATGGTTGTGTTCAATGGTGGTGCTCGCCACCGATGCGATGGCTCTTACCTTTACCGCGAGCCTGGTGTTATTGGGCAAGCGCGCCGGTGACGGAGGCCTCGACATCCATCGTTACTTCGCCCTCTGGCCGGCTCTGGGATTGTTCTTCGCCATCTTTACCGCCTCCAGCCTCTATCCCGGAATCATTCATAACGCGGTCACTGAACTTCGCCGTCTTGGCCTCGGACTCACCACTAGCTTCCTGGTGATGGGCGGTCTGATTCTGGTTACCCGAAGTGCCGATGAGTATCCCCGCCGCGTTCTTTTCCTATGGTGGTTAATGGCTATGATTGTCACTCCGCTGCTGCGCTCCGTGGTGCGGGAGTTAGCTTGCCACAGGCCCTGGTGGGGTATTCCGATTGCGGTTTTTTACACCGGCGTGGAATCGGCTGACGTCATCCGCGAATTGGAAAAGCATCCCGAGATTGGGCTGAGGCCAGTGGTCATCCTAACCTCGCCCCATGCCGTCCGGCCGCGGCATTCCCTGCCGGTGATTGACATGCGATTAGCGGCGGCGGTTCGAGCCTGCGGTGTGGACCGCGCGCTGATCGCACTGCCCGACACGGGTGGGGGAAAGTTGCTGCAGGATTTGGAGGTCTTTGAGAGCCTCTTCCCGCGTTTGATGATCATGCACAGTTCGCCGTCTCTTTACAGCCTTACCGTCGATGCGCGGCAGATTGGTGGCTTCCTGGCGGTGGAGGTGAGAAGAGATTTGCTTCTACCCCTTCCCAGGTTCGCCAAGCGGCTGATGGATCTGTTGATCATTTGCCTGGCTTTGCCGGCGGTGGGGTTCACCATTCTTCTGCTCGGCCTCCTGGTAAGACTGGAATCACCCGGACCCGCCTTTTTTGGACATCGCCGTATTGGCCGCGACCACTCCTCATTTCGTGCCTGGAAACTGCGCACCATGCGAGTCGACGGAGACGAGCTGTTGCAGAAGGCTTTGGCGGAGGATGCAACCCTGCGCGAGGAATGGCTTAGCTATCGCAAGCTCCGGCATGACCCACGCATCACTCGGGTAGGCAGGTTTCTCAGGAAGGCGAGTCTCGACGAACTACCCCAGGTGTGGAACGTCTTGCGGGGAGAAATGAGCCTGGTCGGCCCGCGCCCCATCGTGGAAGAGGAAGTAGACACCTACGGTCAGAATTTTTCGTTGTATTGCAGAGTCACGCCGGGCCTTACCGGCCTATGGCAAGTCTCCGGACGGAACACCGTAAGCTCGTGCGATCGTGTGCGCCTGGATAGCTATTACGTTCGCAATTGGTCTCCCTGGCTCGATCTGCACATCCTCGCGCGCACCGCGAAGGTTGTCTTAACCGGCCAGGGCGCTTACTGATTTACACCAACCAACGGAGGCAGGTGAGAAATGATAAAGAGAGCAAACGACAGGCGCATCCTGGTCACTGGCGCGGCTGGTTTTATTGGCGCCCACCTCGTCCGCCGGCTGCTGGCGGATGGCTTTGAGGTGGTTGGGGTAGACAACCTGAACAACTACTATGACCCCCGGCTTAAGGATGCGCGACTGAGAAAGCTCTGCATTGGGCCCCGATTCTGGTTTATCCCGCTTGATCTGGCGGACCGAGACGGCGTGGAAAGCCTCTTTCGTAAAGGTGAGTTTGAAGCCGTGATTCATTTGGCTGCGCAAGCGGGCGTGCGCCACTCGATTACCAATCCCGAAGAATATGTCGCCAGCAATCTGGTTGGCTTTGTCAACGTACTCGAGGGTGTTCGGGCTTGCGCCTGCCGCCATTTCGTCTTCGCTTCTTCCAGTTCCGTCTATGGGGCCCGCAACAGGATCCCTTTTGCCGAGGAGGATCCCACCGATTCTCCGGTTAGCCTCTACGCGGCGACCAAGAAGAGCAATGAGGTTCTCGCCCACGCCTATAGCCACATGTTTCACATCCCGACCACCGGACTGCGATTTTTCACCGTTTATGGTCCGTGGGGACGGCCGGATATGGCGATCTTTAGATTCGTTGATGCGGTCATGGGCGGTCGGGTCATTGAGCTTTACAACTTCGGCCACATGCAGCGCGATTTCACCTTCGTCGACGATGTTGTGGAGGGAATGGTTCGTCTCTTGTCCCTGCCGCCCAAATGCGACAGGTCTGAGGGAGCCACCGCACCAGCCCCCATGCGTCTTTGCAACATTGGAAACCAACAGCCGGTCGAACTTCTCCACTTGATTCGAACCATCGAACGATGCCTGGGCCGATCCGCCCTCATTCGTCTGGTGCCCATGCAGCCAGGGGACGTCTATGAAACCCAGGCTCGCGTGGATAAGCTTGCTGAAGTCACGGGATACTGCCCACGCTTTTCCATCGAAGAAGGTATACAGAGATTCGCGGACTGGTATCTCTGCGAATATCTGCCCATGGGCCTGGCAGACTCCCCCATCGATCATCTGCCCCTGGCGGAGCAGAACAGCTTCCATGGCGTTGCCTCCACAGCTCGGGAAGGATAGTCCGCCATGGATCCAATCATCGAATATGTCATTATCAGTCTCGGCTTCATCCTCCTGCTCTTACTGTGGATGAAGCTCGCTGAGTTGGGCCGCAAGAGTGCGGACCTCCGCCCCATCCTGGAAACGCTGCATATCTTACAAAGCGACCGCGGGCTGCTCGATAGAGGGATGCGCGATGAGAATTCTCGCATTCGCCAGGAGCAGGCCAAGGAGTCCCAGGCTTTGCGCTCAGAAGTTGTGGCAACTCTCATTACCGTGGGCGATTCGCTTGCTGCCAAGGTTGGTGCGGTTAGCCAATCGAACGACCAAAGGGTCGAGCTGCTGCGCGCCGGGTTGGAACAGCGGCTGGATTCGTTTGCGTCAGAGTTGGGGCGTAAGATGGACGGTCTGACACAATCCCTGACTCAATCTTTGGCGGCTTCCTCGGCACTGTTCCGTGACGAGGTATCGGCGAGACTGGGTGACTTTAAGAATTCGCTCGAAGTCACCGTGCGCGAGGCGCATCAGCTCCAGTTATCGCAAACCGAGAGTGTCTCTGGAGCCATTCGGACCCTGGAATCCAGTATTGAACAGAGGCAGGACCGGCAGCAGGGTGCTATCGACGCCAAGCTCGCGCTGCTCGGCCAATCTGTCTTATCGACTCTAACCGAAATCTCTCAACTGCAAAAAGCTGAGATGCAGGATCTAAAGGCAACCGTAGATGCACGGCTATCGACCATCCAATACGAAAACGAGAAGAAGCTGGAGCAGATGCGGCAGACCGTAGACGAGAAGCTGCAGGGCACCCTGGAAGCCCGGTTAGGAGAGTCCTTCAGGCAGGTGAGCGAGCGTCTGGAGCAGGTTTATTCGGGAATGGGCGAGATGAAAACGCTGGCTAGCGGGGTTGGTGATTTGAAGCGTGTTCTGACCAACGTCAAGACCCGTGGAAGCTGGGGAGAGGTACAGCTGGGAGCGATCATCGAACAGATTCTTGCCCCCGACCAGTTCGCCAGGAACGTGGCCACTTCGGGCACCGGCGAGCGCGTTGAATATGCCGTTAAGTTGCCCGGCCGCGACAGTAGCGGCGAGCCGGTCTGGCTTCCCATCGACGCCAGGTTCCCCATGGAGGATTATTCGCGTCTCACCGAAGCGTCGGAGCGGGGCGATGTGGAGGCAGTGGAGAGAGCCTCCCGCCAACTGGAAATGACCTTAAGGTTATCGGCAAAGAATCTTAGCGAAAGGCATCTTGCACCTCCCTTTACGACCGATTTCGGCATTCTGTTTCTTTCCACCGAGGGGCTCTATGCGGAGGTGATGCGGCGCCCCAGCTTAGCCGAAGCGATCCAACGCGAGTACAGCGTTATGTTATCCGGGCCGAGCACGATCGCAGCCTTGTTGAACGCCCTGCAGATGGGCTTTCGCACCCTTGCCATCCAAAAGAGATCGAGCGAAGTGTGGGAGACCTTAGGGTCGGTAAAGACTGAATTCAATAAGTATGCCCAGGTCTTGGTGATCGTGAAGCAGAAGCTGAGCCAGGCGCAGGATTCGATCGACACGGCGGAGACCCGCACCCGGGCCATCCAGCGAACCCTCCGGGATGTGGAGGGGGAAGGGCGCAGTGGAATTGCCTCCTGATACTGAGGCCGAGGATACAGAAGCCCACACCATACCCATCCTGGCCGGCGCCCTGCAAGAAGAATAGAGGATTGGCGCAACCTTGACTTCCCGGCCGGCCACCCCGGCCGCGTGCCTCCGCCCTGGAGGCTGCCTCAAATGGATCTCCCTCGATTCAGTTCGCATCTAATAAGTCTGCAGCCCAGTAGCGATCTACTTCGTCTGGGAATGTAGTGCTCGCTTTCGAATGAAGGGAACTCATGTTCATCCGCATGCCTTTTGCTTTGGCTCTTTTTGCTCCAATGCTATGCACCGCCGCGTCATCCGCTCAGCAGGAGAGGCCGTCCACGCCGGCTGCTGCGTCCCATATCTCCCTCGCTGTCGTGGTGACGCCGAAGTCCGGGCCCCCCGTCGCCGACCTCCAACAACAGGATTTCACCATTTTTGACAACAAGACCCCCCGCCCCATCACGTCCTTCCATGCTTTCGGCGGCGGCCAGGCTCCCATTCACGTCCTCGTTGTGCTCGACGCCGTGAACGTCCCCTACCAGAGCATCGCCTACTCACGGGGAGAGATTGACAAGTTTCTGCATGCCAACGGGGGCCGGCTCGCGTACCCCACCCAACTCGCCTTTTTCACCGACAAGGGGATGCAGATCCAGCAGAGCTTTTCGACCGATGGCAATGAGCTCAGTAGCTCTCTTGACCAGTACGCCGTTGCTCTCCGCGACATACATCGTTCCTCACAATATCAGGCGAGCGATCGCTTTAACCTTTCCATCAACGCCCTTCAGTCACTCTCCGCGAGCCAGGCAAAGCTCCCCGGCAGAAAGCTGATCCTCTGGGTCTCGCCCGGCTGGCCCCTTCTTTCTGGTCCTCGTGTCTATCTTGACGATAAGCAAGAGAACCAGCTCTTCTCCATGATCGTGGGCCTTTCTACGCAGATGCGAGAGGCCGCCGTGACCCTTTACAACATCAATCCTTTCGGCGCTGCGGAGGGGGTGGGGCGCGAATTCTATTATGAGAGTTTCCTCAAGGGCGTCAGTAAGCCGAGTCAGGCCGTGATCGGCGATCTTTCTTTGCAGGTGCTTGCCGCTCAGAGTGGCGGTCTCGTCCTTAACGGCAGCAACGACCTCACCGCCCTGTTGGAGCAATCCGTGGCTGATGGCCAGGCGTATTACGAGTTGTCCTTCGACCCTCCTCGCGCCGATCATCCCGAGGAATACCACCATATAGAGGTTCAGGTAAACAGGCCCGGTTTCACTGCCCGCACCCGGCAGGGCTATTACCTGCAACCTTAGGAACGGCACCGTCCTTGTGAGGGAACCAAGGCAGACCCGGTACGTTTTTTCGATGCGGGACGAAATCGCCCATCTTTCCCAACCTGTAGAGGCGCTGAGGCACTGGTGGTCAAAAAGAAATTCGCTTCTGTTAGCTTAGAGGGTGACAACGTCACCACAGTCCGGTGATCTGGCGCTGCCGTTACCATCGGCGCCACAGTCCAGGGACTCGGCTGATCAGGACCTCCCGCAAAGTCTCCTCCAGGAACTCTGGCTCACCGCCAAGGCTCGCGGCCAGCGGGCTAACACTGCGACGAGCTCAGCACCGCCCTGTACTCTGTGGGCGCGAAGTTCAACTACGGTTTGCCCGCTGCCGCTCATCCCGATCATTCGCAAAAGGCGGACTTCCTGAGATCGCTCCGCCTTGAAGACCTGGCGCTCGCTACCGCCTGCGCCCTGGGCCGCGAGGTTGCGTGGCAACGCTTCGTTAATCTCTATCGCGCTCCCCTTACCCAGGCAGCCGTTGCCATCACCGGCTCAAGCACACTGGGTCACGATCTTGCTGACTCGCTCTACTCGGAGCTCTACGGCCTGCGCGAGGTCGAAGGGCAGCGCCGCTCTCCCCTCGCTTCCTACTCCGGCCGCGGTTCGCTACTCGGCTGGCTTCGCACCACGCTTGCCCAGCGTCATGTGGATCATCACCGGCGAACGCATCGCGAGTCGCCACTCGATACTCTCGACGCTCCCGCGCCGCAACCCGAGCCCGCACCGGTTGCCGCAGAACTCACTGGCCTGACCCGCGCCATTACCATTACGCTCGGAGATCTTTCCGCGGAAGAACGCTACCTGCTCTCCTCCTATTTCCTCGATCGCCAGCCCCTCGCCCAGATCGCCCGCGTCCTCCACGTGCACGAAGCTACGATCAGCCGGCGGCTCAAGCGCCTGCTTACGGATCTGCGCAAGCGACTGCTCCACCATCTTCAGGCTGGCGGATTGAGCAAACGGGCGGCCGAAGAAGCGCTGGGTAACGACCCGCGCGATCTGGAAATCAATCTGCGTGCTTTGTTGCAAAGTTCGCAAACCACCTCGTTCTCAGAGCAGACGGTCGCGAACGCCGCTGCTGCCTCAGGGCAACTATGAGCGAAATTCTTCAGGCCGGGCAACATCCAGACGCGGACCAGCTCAACGCCTTCGTCGAGCACACTCTGCCCGCGCATGAGCAGCAGCAGACGCTCGCGCATCTTGCCATTTGCCCGGCCTGCCGGCAGATCGTTGCGCTCTCGCTTCCGCCCGCCGATGAGTCTCCCGTCTTGCAGCCCGAACCTGTTCGCCATCGCTGGTTCCCCCGCTGGCATCCCGCATGGGCAGGGATTCCCGCGTTCGCCGCTCTCATCCTGGTGATCCTCTTCGTTCGCAATGAGCGAAAGGAGGGTTCACCATACATCCGTGCCATCCCAGATGGCCGATGCCCGTAAACCGGCGCCCCGCCCAGCTGAAAGCGCGCCGCCAGAAGCCCCTCGCAGCATGGCGCCATTGGCCCAGCATGCGCTCAGAACGCGGCTAGCTGCTCCGGCAACGCAGCCAGCGCCACTTGCCCAAGCGAGACCAGGGCCGCAAGCGGCACTGCAGGCGGCGTCATGGGCGGCATCTTGGAGGCATCGCAATCCACCACGCAACCACCTGCGCCGGGACGCTGCTTTGCGGCCGCATCGGCGAGCGCCGGCGCACCGGTGAACGGCGCTGGCAGTCGAATCGCGTTCAAGCTGCTTTCTCCGGCCCACGTCCTCTGCCCAGTCGTCTCGCCATCCTCTCGATGGCCTCGCGTGCCAACCAGCGGCTCGCCATCGACACCGATAACCACCTGTTCTTCAGCAACGACGAGGGCAGAAACTGGAAGGCCGTTCCCTCGCCATGGAAGGGCCGCGCAGTCAGTGTCGCGCTGACCTCTCGTGTTTCCTCCGGCAGTGCGGCGCCGCCCTCAAAATGAGTTCTCATCCCGCAGCACCACAGGCGCGGCGTTGTCCGGCACCATCACCGACCCTCCGGCGCGGTCATTCCCGGCGCGACGTAATCGCCACCAACTCCACCGCCGAACTCGTTCGCAGCGCGACGACCGACACCGCGGCCAATTTCGCATGGCAGGTCTGGCGCCCGGCAGCTATCGGATAGAAGCCCAGGCAACGGGTTTCGAAACGCAATCGTTCTCCACCGAGGTGGCGCCCTCGCAACAAGCCGTGGCTGACGTCACACTGCGCGTGGGTTCGGCCTCTCAGACGGTCGCGTCCAGGCATCACCCGCTCCCGGAAACCTCGTCCAGTGGCGCAAACCAGGCGCTCAAGCCCGCCGTCAGCCACACTCTGTCGCGCTTCGAGTTAACCACCGATGACGGGGAGCGCTGGACCAGTACCGACGGCCAGAGCTGGACTCGCGAATAACTCACCGCCATCCTGCGAAAATATTTTTATTTTTCCCTGCAAGTTTGTAGAACCTCCCCGTTCTCCGGTCAGACAGAAGCTGCCACCCCCAAAATCGGCAGCGCACCTGGAGAACCGGCATGCTCACGCGCAGTGGCGGCTTTTTACGTCAACGTCTCCTTCCACTCTCGTTCGTACTCTTGCTCGCGTCCTCGCTGCCGTTTACGCTTCCTTTACTGAAGCCGCGGCCCCCTCATCCGCCAACTTTACCCATGGAGTCCTCTCCGTAGCCATCCCCTACCATGGGGCGCGCCCGGGCTCCGGCAGGCTCATCGCCGAGATCGTCGATCCCGAAGAGGACGTCCTCGGCCGCGTCGAACGGCCGGTCAACATCACCAAAACGATGGCGCCTGGCAAGAGAGCATCACGCCCGCGAAGCCCATCGCATTCGAAGACCTGGTTTGGCAAAGGGTGCGTTATCGTTTCGAATACAGCGACAAAGCCATCCCAGCGATCACCGGGGTCGAGTCCATCTCGCGCATCCTCCGTCGCCCGGTCGTTCGCATGCTTGGCCAGACGGAGTACCTCGCCGGCAGTGACGCCGCCATCCGTCTCCTGGTCTCCGACGCGGGCAACGACGATGCAGCTCTCACCGGCGCCATCCACGCCGAACTTCTCATTCCCCACGAGCGAGCCCGCCCGCTCTTCTCCGCGCGCCTCAACCGGCACGGCACGGTCGCGGCGCAGTTTCGCCTTCCGGCTGCGCTCCGAGGCCAATACGATATCCGCTTCATCGCCGACACGCCCATCGGTTCCGCCGAATACACCCAGCCCATTCAGATCAAAGACCCGGCATTAATTATGCTCACCACCGAGAAGCCGATCTACCAGCCCGGCCAGACGATCCATGTCCGCGCGCTAGCCCTCGATCGCGCCAGTCATCGGGCCGATGGGGACCGTAACCTTACCTTCGAGGTAGAGGACTCGCGGGGTAACAAGGTTTTCAAAAAGAGCACAGCGACAGACCGCTTCGGTGTGGCCTCCGCGGAGTTCTCGCTCGCCGATGAGGTGAACCTCGGCACCTATCATCTGCGCGCCCTGATGGGCGACAGCTCCGCTCCTGTGAACACCACGGAAGTTGCTCTCAACGTGGAACGCTATGTCCTGCCCAAGTTCAAGGTCGCGGTCGAATTCACAGAAAAGGACAACAAGCCTCGTTGTGATTATCGTCCCGGCGATCACGTCACCGGCACGGTGCGTGCCAACTACTTCTTCGGTAAGCCAGTCGATCACGCAGAGACAGCCATCAAGATATCGAGCAGCGATGTCGACGTCTTCGAAGCGGCATCCGCCAAAGGCAAGACAGACAAGGACGGCGCCTATCACTTCGATCTTGTGCTGCCCGCCTACTTTGCCGGACGGAATTTCAGCCTGGGCACAGCACGAGCCTTGGTCGAGGCCACCGTGAAGGACTCCGCGGGCCACTCCGAGACTCGTGGCGAACCGATCACCATCAGTCAAACTCCGCTGTTGATTAACGCTATTCCCGAGGGCGGCACGCTGATTCCTCATCTCGAGAACCAGGTATTTCTTTTAACCTCTTATCCCGACGGCACGCCCACCAGCGCTACCCTCACGGTCCACATCCCGGGCGAACACGATCAGCACGTCAACGCCGACAGCAGCGGCATCGCCACCATTCATATCGCCGCCGGCTCCGGCAGTTCGACCCTGCGGGTGGATGCTGATGATCATCGCGGCGCTCGCACCACGGTCAATCTTCCCCTGCAGACGCGCGAGGGCGCCGACCAGATCCTGCTGCGCGTCAACCGCGCCGTCATCAAAGCCGGCGAACCGATGGTATTGAAACTCCTATCCACGCGCGCTCGTGGCTCGGCCTACATCGACATCGTGCGCAACGGGCAGACAGTGCTGACCCGCGACCTCGACCTGCAGAACGGGCAGGCCGAGCTCACGCTCACGGCTACAGCGGAGATGGCCGGCACCCTCGACATAGACGCCTACCTCATCGGTCGCGACGCCCAACCGGTCGCGGATCATCGCCTGATCTTCGTGCAGCCTGCCGATGAGCTCAAGATTGAAACCACGGCCGACGCTGCCAGCTACAAGCCGGGCAGTGATGCGCATATCTGCTTCCGCATTACCAACGCCCACGGTGAAGGCCTCAGCGCCGCGCTCGGCCTGCAGATCGTCGATGAGGCTGTCTTCGCGTTGGCGGAGAAGCAGCCGGGCTTCGCGAAAACATTCTTCTACCTCGAGCAGGAGGTAATGAAGCCGCGCTACGAAATCCACTCGCTCTCACTGTCCAGCGCCCTCGAACCCGCGAACGATCGCCGTGGCGATGAGCAAGACAGGGCGGCTCGGGCTCTCTTCTCCGCAACCGAGATGGCTGCAACGGCGAAGCTCGACATCGAGTTTGGCCGCCGTCTGCCGCAGGACAAGTTCTACGAATACCAGCAGCGCTACCGCTTGGCGTTCCTCGAACAGGTGCGCGATCTTGCGGCGCAACTCAGCCGGGGGCTGCGAGAACAACAAGACATGCAAGACATTCCAGCGATGTTCAATGCCGCGCGTCCGCGCGACTCCTGGAACACGCCGTTGCGCATCAAGCCAGCGCCGTTTGATCGAAGCGGCATGCACATCTACCTGGTGCAAAGCGCGGGCCCGGATGGCGCATTCGACAGCCGGGATGATTTTGTTACCTATCTCGAAGCTCGCTCCGGAAGCCTGGTGAATGAGCAAAGAAACGGAGGCGCCCTGGATACCCATGTTGAACACAACCGTGGTCCCATGAATCAACGGGCCGAGGTCAGCGGTACGGTAGTCGATCAATCCGGCGCCCCGGTTACCGGAGCGACCATTACACTCCACCAGGTCTCCACGGCAAACACGCGCACCACGCACGCCGCACCTGATGGCCACTTTGCTCTTGCGGCTCTTCCCCCCGGCAGCTATCGGGTGGAAATCTCATCGCCTGGCTTCTTGAACCTCTCGAGCGAGATCACCCTCCAGGAGCGGGACCGCGCCCTTCTGAGCGCCACACTGTACGTTGGCAGCGTGACCCAGACGGTCATGGTGGAACCGTCGCCCTCGCCCATGACACTGGCATTGGGAGCGCCGAGGGGTGTGATGGCCGGCATGGCGAGTGGCCTAAGTCCTGTAAGCGTAACCGCCGGCGCGCTGATGGAGAGGAATCAGCCCATGCAGGGACGTGGCTTCGCCGCGGCCCTCAAGCCGGCTTCGCAAGAGGCCGCGCCGCACGTCCGCTCCTACTTCCCGGAAGCGCTCTACATCAATCCCGAGATCATCACCGACGCCCAGGGCAACGCTGACATTTCTATCCCGGTAGCCGACTCCATCACTACCTGGCGTATGGCCATGCTCGCCTCCACCGCCGGCGGCGCACTCGGCTCTGCCAGCGCGAGCCTGAAGGTCTTTCAGGACTTCTTCGTCGATCTCGATCTTCCCGTCACGCTCACTCAGGGCGACCAGGTCTCTCTCCCCATCGCGGTGTACAACTACTCCGGCAAGGCCGGCCGGGTCAGCCTCAAGCTCCAGCGGGAAGACTGGTTTTCGCTCGATCACGACACGCTGGAAAAATCCGTCGTTGCTGAATCGGGGCGCGTGGCTGCTTCGCAGTTCACGCTCACCGCCAGGCGCATCGGCAAATTCAAGCTCACCCTCTCCGCCCACATGGAGGGCTCTGCCTCTCGCGATGACATCGTCGTCCGCGAGATCGAAGTCATCCCCAACGGTCGCGAGCAGGATTTGGTCTTCAACGGGCGTCTCGAAGGCTCAGCTGCACACGATCTCCACTTTCCTGGCAACGCCATTGCGGATGCTACCAGCGTCCTCGTCCGCCTCTACCCCGGGCCTCTTAGCCAGCTCATCGAAGGCATGGACAGCATCCTCAGCATGCCCGGCGGCTGCTTCGAGCAGACTTCCTCCAGCACCTACCCAAACGTGCTTGCGCTCGACTACATGAAGCACACCAGGAAGCTCACGCCAGAGACGCACGCCAAGGCCGAAGGCTATATCGCCAACGGGTACCAGCGTCTGCTCACCTTCGAAGTTCCTGGAGGCGGCTTCTCCTGGTTCGGCCGGGCTCCGGCCAACAAGATTCTTACCGCCTACGGCCTGATGGAGTTCAACGACATGGCGAAGGTGTCGGACGTAGATCCCAGACTGATCGAGCGCACCCGCGACTGGCTGCTCAGCCAGCAACAAGCGGACGGCAGTTGGAAGCCGGATGTCTCCTTCATCAACGAAGGCGCCACCGACCGCTACAACTCCAACGTACTTCGTATCACGGCTTATATTGCCTGGTCGCTGGTCGATACCGGCATGCCCCACGGCACGCCGGGGCAGGCGGGTCCTGCTATCGAAAAGGCCAGGGACTACGTCGCCTCTCATTTAAACTCGGCCCCCGATCCCTACACACTTGCCGTGATCACCAACTTTGCCACCGAGTACGGCCGCGACCGCGACTTCACTCGCCGCTCTATGCAGGCGCTGCTTGATGCGCGCACGGAGAAGGAGGATCAGGTCTTTTGGAACGCCGAATCGACCGGTGTTTACTCGACCGGCGCAAGCGCGGCCATTGAGACCACGGGTCTGGCGACGCAGGCGCTGCTCAAGTGGGGGCAGGCATCAGAAACGGCTCGCAAGGCGCTTAACTTCATTTCCCAAAAGAAGCAGGCCTCCGGCGCCTGGGGCACAACGCAAGCCACTATCATGGCCCTTCGCGCATTATTGCTGTCTACGCAACTGGGCGCAGCGGACGTGCACGGATCGTTGCAGGTGATGCTTGACGGCAGGGAAGTGAAGACCATCAACCTCACTACGAGCAACAACGACCTGCTTCACCAGCTTGTCTTCAAGGGTATCGATGCGCACCGGGCTGCCTCGGTCCGCCTCCATTTCGAAGGCACTGGAAGCCTTGCTTACCAGGTGGTGGGCCGTTCCTTTATCCCTTGGGAAGAGAAGGCCGCCGCCGAGCCGCTTTCCATCAACATCGCCTACGACCGCACCCGGCTGCCGCAGAACGATATAGCCACCGAGACAGTGACGATTAGCAATAACCTCGGCAAGACCGCAAACATGGTCATGGTGGAACTGGGCATCCCACCGGGCTTCGATCTGCTGAGTGAAGACCTGCAATCCTTCCAGGAAAAAGCGTCCGGCGAAAACCCCGCCAATCCTGGACAGCTGGAAAAATTCAGCCTCACCGCAACCCAGGCCATCCTCTACTTCAATGGTCTAGCGCCGCACCAGGAAGTCACGCTGAAGGTCCGTTTGCGCGCCAAATACCCCATACGCGCGCATACCTTGCAGTCGCGCCTCTACGAGTACTACGACCCCGACGTGACCGCGACCGCAAGGCCAATAAAGCTGGAAGTGGATGGACGATAGACCGCGGGGACTGAGAACTCAACCGGGCAGAAAGCCATTAGAAACTGGACGGGTGCCCCAGGTACGCTGGTGCGAACCTGGGGCACCCGTCCAGTTGCTTCAAACGGGGTGGGGGTATCCAACCAGGTCGGATAGAGGTTCGTTCCTTCAACGGTGGGGGGTGTCCAACTACGTCGGATAAAGGTTCGTTACCCTGAGCACCTTCCTGACCCCAGTGCGCGCGACCCGCGGAATTGGCTCCCCGAAGCCCTATCCGATACGATCAAGTGTGTGCCGTGCGTATCGGACTAGTCGCCAATGAATAAGATCTCTTTGCTGCGCAGTTACGGGCTGGCGGCGATCGCCTGCGGAATCGCCCTGATCGTCGCGCGTCCTCTACATGCCGAGTCCTCGTCCTTTGTGCTCGCCATTATCGCCAGCAGCCTTTTCGGAGGCCGGGGCCCTGGGCTTTTAGCGGTTGGACTCTCCGCAATCGCCTTCGACCTGTTCAATCTTCCGTCTCCGCTCTCGCTATCGAGTCCTCCGTCCTCCTATTTGAGATTCGGAGTGTTTCTTGTAGTGGCCTTTACCGCAAGCGAATTGATCGAGACCAAGAGGCGCAGCGAAGAGGCTTTGAGTAGAACCCAGGCCCAGCTTTCGCGGGCAACGCGTTTTGCAACTGTGGCCGAACTAGCGGCGTCCATTGCTCATGAAATCAGTCAACCCCTAAGTGCAGTGGTAGCCAACGGCCTGGCATGCATGCAGTGGCTGTCAGCCGAGCCGCCGAATATAGCCAACGCAAGAGTGGCTGCGGAGAGGATTATCCGCGACGGCAAGGATGCTGGTGAGGTAGTACGGCACATACGCGCACTCTTTAGAAAGACAACTCTCGAAATGGTTGATCTGGATGTCAATGAAGTCATCGGGGAAGTGCTTCGGCTGATCCACAAGGAGACTCAGGAGAAACGAGTCGCTGTCGAAACCGATTTGGAAAAGTCGCTGCCCACGGCATCGGGCGATCGCGTGCAGCTGCAGCAGGTCATTTTTAATTTACTGGTCAATGGAATTGAGTCCATGGACGCGGTGACGGATCGTCCAAGGAAACTTTTCATTCGCTCGAAATTGCAGAACGCAGATGCCATCCTGGTAGAGATTCAGGATCATGGCACTGGCTTAGAGGATGCGGAGAAAGTCTTCGAGCCGTTCTATACCACGAAGGAGAAAGGCATGGGAATGGGCTTGTCCATCTGTCGCTCGATCGTAGAAGCGCACGGCGGGCGCCTCGGGACAACGCCCTACGAGGGTCCGGGCACGACCTTCTTTTTCACCTTGCCGCTGGCGTCGAAAGTGTCCGCATGAATCACGAAACTCCTATCATTTACGTCCTGGATGATGACTATCGCGTACGCGAGGCGCTATCCAGTCTCTTCTTATCCATGGGGCATCGTGTGGAAGTGTTCGCCTCCGCTGCGGAATACCTGGTGTTTAAAAAGCCGGACTCTCCCGCGTGCCTGGTTCTCGATCTCGACCTGCCGGGCATGAGCGGGCTAGAGCTGCAGCGGGAAATCGGCGGCCCCGATGAGCCACCGATTATCTTTCTCACCGGGCACGGAGATGTCCCGTCCTCCGTGCGTGCCATGAAAGCGGGGGCCATCGAATTTCTGCTCAAGCCCTTTGATAATGAGGAGCTCCTGAAAACGATTGACGCCGCAATCGTCCAGGATCGTGCGGCACGGGTCAAGAGAGCAGAGACCGCGGAGTTACGGCGGCGTTATGCTCTGCTCACCCCGCGTGAGCGCGAAGTGCTACCGTTCGTCGTGGCCGGCCTGCTCAATAAACAAACCGCCGCAGAGCTGGGCACCAGCGAGATCACTATCCAGGTTCATCGCGGGCAAATCATGCGCAAGATGGCCGCCTCATCGCTGGCTGAGTTGGTCAAGATGGCTGGAAAACTCGGGATTTCCTGAGTAAGTCGACGTCTTATATAAAGACATAATACCCGGCGATATGAAGACATAATAGCGCGCCGCCCATCTTGCCCCTACTATCGAAATGTGGATTTAGGGGGCACCTTCCAGGTGGACGTTATCGCAAAACCCATGGTCGCTGTCGTCGATGACGACCCCAGAATTCGCCTATCTTTGGAGAGCCTCATCGAATCCGCCGGGTTCGCCGCACGGGTGTTTTCTCTCGGGGAAGATTTCCTGCGCGGAGACCATCTGGCAGAAACAAGCTGTTTGATCACAGACGTCAGCATGACCTCCATGGATGGACTCGATTTACAACGTCGCGTCCGGCTGGCGCGGCCTGAACTGCCAGTCATCTTCATTACCGCTCACCACGAAGAGGAAGTAGAACGTAGGGCTTTGGCAGAAGGGGCCGCGTTCTTCCTTCATAAACCATTCGATGCCGGGGAATTGCTTAGAGCAACCAGGTGCGCTCTGGGCAAATCCTCGGAGGACAACCAAAAGACTCCATAACGCAAAGGTGCAACCATGGCTATTCTTGACTTGATCGGCTCCAGCGAGAAGTTCCAGGATGTGCTCGACGAAGTACGGGTCGTGGCCCAGGCAGACTGCTCTGTTTTACTTTACGGCGAAACAGGGACGGGCAAGGAAGTGATCGCACACGCAATTCACGACTCCAGCCTGCGTCAAACAGGACCCTTCGTGGCGCTGAACTGCGCGGCGATTCCGGGCCCCTTACTTGAGAGCGAGCTCTTCGGTCATGAGAAAGGCGCTTTCACCGGCGCCATCGCGCAGACCATCGGGCGTTTTCAAGCTGCGCATGGAGGAACGCTGTTTCTGGATGAAATTGGAGACCTTCCCCTGGAGCTTCAGCCGAAGCTCTTGCGCGTGCTCCAGGAGCAGCAATACGAACGCCTGGGTAGCACCCGCAGCATCCGCACCGACGTCCGGGTCATCGCTGCTACCAATCAAGATCTTTGCCGCATGGTAGAGGAGAAGACTTTCCGCGCCGATCTCTACTATCGGCTGAGTGTTTTCCCCATCAATCTTCCACCGTTGCGGGAACGGAAAGATGATATTCCGTCGCTCGTAAACTACTTTATGCGAAGATTTTCCCGCCAGTTAGGTAAGTCTATCGATCAGGTGCCAGAGGGTGTGATGGGAATGCTCCAGAGCTACCATTGGCCGGGAAACATACGCGAGTTGCAGAACTTCATCGAGCGCTCTGTAATTGTGACCCAGGGCCGTGTGCTATCTCCGCGAAGCACCGAACTCAAGCTTCTGATGCAAGCGGCTATGCCGGGGCCGCCCCAGACGCTGTCCGATGCGGAGCGTGCGCACATTCTGGGAGTTTTGAAGGAAACCAAGTGGACTATCGGCGGACACGATGGCGCCGCGGCCCGCCTCGGTGTTCCGCGGACAACTCTCATCAGCCGCATGCAAAAGCTGGGAATCGCGAGCAGGCCAGGTGGTCTTCTGCCGGATCGGAATCGCAATACGCCGCAACTGTTAGCCAGCTAAGACGAATGGCTGATGAGGACACGCGAAGACCCGAGCAAAATCATGAAACCTCCGACCGATCCTCAGACAGATTGATGTTCGGAGTTTGTGGCCGCGGATTATGTCTCCGCCTAATAGTTCTTGTATGCCTGGTTGAATTTGGGCCGTGGCATGGTATGGATATAAGCCGAGACATCATAGGCCTGCTGCGGCGTAAGCGTGCCGGGATGGTTTTGCGGCATGTTGTGAACGACGAAGGCCGCCATATCGCCTACGTTGTTCATGCCAGCACCATCGTTGTAGGAATCAGGACCCCAGACTGCCGGCAGCACAGGTGGAACTCCTGCTCCATTGCTACTGTGACACCCGGCGCATTGCGAAGCGTAGATGGACTTACCGCTCACCAGGTCTCCCGTAAGAACAGGCAGCTTTACCAAACCGCGCCCCTCATAGGCCTTGCCTTTCACCCCATCCCGCGAAAGCCAGTTGATATATGCCACCAGCGCCAGCATCTCTCCGCTGTCTTCAGGCAATGGACGTCCGGCCTCACTACGGGAGAAACACTCCTGAATGCGGTTTTGAATCGAGATAACATGCCCCGCCCTTTTACTGAACATGGGAAACAACCCGGAAAGATCAATCATGGGCGAGGCATAGGGAGCGGTGCCGCTTTGAATGTGGCAGTCGCTGCAGGCAAGCTTATTTCCCACATAGTTGCTCGCATATTTTGGAGTCTCATCAAAGATCAACTTTCCCTGATGAATCAGGGCCGCCTGCTGCGGATTTGCAGATAACGCTTTGGCTGACCGGGCGGGTTGATCCGAATAGCCGGGAGCGACCAGGCAAATAAGCACGAACGCTGCTCCGGCAATTGCAGATGAAAAACTCAAGCATCGCGTACTGCACATAATGACCACCTGTTCAATAGCCGCATAAGCCCGACCCGCTCATCATGGATGATGAGCAAGTTCGCCGTTGTCGAAAATATCGGTCGGACTCGAATGACGGCCGAATCCAGCCTCGTACACGGTCGGCGACAGATTCCGGCCGGGGAAAGCTTCGCCTGTCTCTTCAGTAGGGCTGAGGCAAAACACCACAAGAGCGGCCAGAAGGACACTTAACACCCCGAGTACGCCGATAAAAATGCGTTGCTTCATGGTTAGGTTTTCTGCTTCGGGATTTGCGATCGACATTGTTCTTCTCCCTTCACCTCTTTGGCCTAATCAAGTCACGGCCCCTGCACCGGAGGATATGTATTGCGGGTTTTCCAACTAATGGCGGCACACGTACAATTCCCGAGGCCTCCACGTTGCATAAGTGCAATCGAGATGCCATCCCTAAACGCTTGAAGAACGCGCTGCGACCTCGAAATAATGTCGTTATATCGACAGCTAAGTGTCAGCATGTCAGGGAGATCACGTCCCAGATGCGGCCATGAACCACGCCGGCGCAAGATCATCAATCGTTTCGCCTGGACAGGTGGAAAGAGCTTTCGGACGGTGAACAAAAGGAGCCTGGCTTTGCCGGGCGGGCCCGCCCCGGGATGATTGCCGTGCATGAAAAGATTTACCCGTAATCGTCAGGTGCGAATCGCAGCACATTGTGTTGTCGGGCTTCGGTGGTCGAAAAGCTCCGAATGGCATGAGTAAATTAGGTGTCGCCGGGGTCCTTCGACTCCACGCTACACGCGTTCTGTCACGCGATCATCTGTGAGGCGCTTCGCTCCCACGGCAAGCCAGGGCAGGCAGGATGACGATTCTGTGGGAGAACAAACGGAACGGAGACCTTTGTGCGGGAGCCGGGCGCACTGCAGGTCCCTCCCCTTCGGTCGGGATGACAAGTGGAGGGTGGTGACTTTTATTAGGGGCCGTCAGATCGGATGGGTAGAAGGAGACAGCAGGTCCCTCCACTGCGCTCCCCCGGAGTTTCCTTGAGGTTGGTGGCGTGGAGCCGGCTGCGTTAACGCTTTTCTAGAGTCTAGAGCATCTTATGCGTGAGCCTGTGCTGAAGTCATTGCGAAAGGCGGTTGAAAGGACAGAGCGATTAAAAGGGTCTGTAAATGAAAGCGCTCTTCCTCTCATTCGTGGTCGGCCTGTTTGTGGGTGTCCTGTATGGGGTCATTCGGGTGAAGAGTCCTGCGCCGTCCATTATTGCTCTACTCGGACTACTGGGGATGGGGTTAGGGGAACAAGCTGGAGAATGGTTTCTTGCAAAGAAGGCTCAGGCTACACACGTATCCTCCTCTCACTTGGTCAGCGAACGCAATCAAAAGCATCCGACGTCCAATTTCTAGCTTCATAGGAGTCACTCATGAATTCCTTTCAACGATATGTTCTAGTCTTTTCTCGTGTTCTCATTGCAATCATATTTCTGCTGAATGCTCTTGGAATCATCAGCCAGGCCATGGCTGCGAAAGCACTCATCGAACATGGCGCACCCGCCAGCTTGGTCCCCTGGCTCATGCTGTGTGCCAGAACCATTGAAGTGGTTGGGGGCATTAGTCTGGCCTTCGGTATCTACCCGCGACTGGCAGCCGTGGCATTGGTGGTCTTCCTGGTTCCCTCGACGGTCATAGGGCACGCCTTCTGGCAGGTAGACGGCACAGCCTCCTTTACCATGCAGCTCATCAACTTTCTCAAGAACACAGCCATGGTGGGTGGCTTGCTGTTTATCGGAGCAACGCAATCCCAGCCAACATTGCTTCCGCATACTTCCGGGTCAGACGCTCGAGAACAAACAGGAAGCGAGAGGGCTTCTGGCAGTCCCGCGGCTGTGGCTTGATACCGGACGTGGATGCTCAATAAGAATGCGGACTTCGAAAAGAGGACTAAATGGATTGGGCAAATCATGGAGTGAAAATCGTTCATTCGGATGAACTTGATTTGAATACGCCACAGACATCGGGCATGACGCGCGCCGCCGCCATCACTCATGCGAGAGCTGGAGCAAACAAATTGTGGGCCGGTACGATGTTGGTGCAGCCGGATGCCAAGACCGGCCCGCATCACCATGGTGAACTGGAGACCGTTCTCTACGTGGTCAAGGGCCGAGTGCGCATGCGCTGGGGCGATCAACTGGAATTTAGTGAGGAAGCCAGGCCGGGTGACTTTATTTACGTTCCGCCCTACGTGCCGCACCAGGAGATCAACGCGAGCCCAGACGAGATTTGCGAAGCTGTAGTCGTGAGGGACGGACAGGATCCGATTGTTGTCAATCTAGATCTGCAAACCCCAGAACCCGCCAGCGCGGGGCATCCGGGCATGCCGTTTCATCCCGGTCACTGAATCTTGCTCAAACCGTCGTCGTTCGAGGGAAGGCCCTTTGCAGGCCCACTGCGATCTTCCGGTACAGCCAGGTCACGTATCTCGCCGCCGGTGGGCAATTTGAAACAAAATTTTGCCCCGCGCGGATAATTGTCCGCGGCCCACAAGCGGCCGGTGTGCGATTCAATGATGGAGCGGCTGATCGATAATCCCATCCCGCTGCCTTGAGGCTTGGTCCTGAAGGAGCTTGATCCCAGCTGCATACCTCTCCGCTACCGGCAATTAAGAAGCTGCTCAATATCTCCATAATGTGTCGTTGCGGTTGGTGCCGGATCCATCGCTCTCTCAGCGCGTGACATTCCGCATGAATTCACCTCAACTCGTGGAATGGCATTCTCAAAAATTGGGCACAGATGGGGGTATGATAAACGCTGATTCTGGAGCCAACTCTGACGCGAACAAAGTGAGGCGAGCGATGGCCACCGTCTCCTCCCAATACGGAATACGGAGTTCTGTACATCTCTAAGGTCATCCTTCGCCGGCTTGTATGTTGGAGGAACCAGGTGATATCGCAGATCACGATGCATGCGTCCCGCACTTTGCTCCGGATTGCCTTGCTCGCGCTCTGCACTCTGCCGCTGCACGGCCAGACAGCCGATACCGGAGCGATCGCCGGCGTCGTGAGCGACCCCAGTGGAGCGCGGGTCGCGCGTGCGGCAATAGTCGTCAGTAGTCAGGCTACACAGGAAGAGCGCGGTCTCGCTACGGATGGCGAGGGGAATTTCTCGGCCCAATTCCTGCCTCCCGGCACGTACGACCTGAGGGTACATACGACTGGATTCGAACCATACATCTTGGATGGCGTCCAGGTTCAAATCACCGAGGTGAGCAGGCTGAGGATTCAGCTCGCGCTTGTTGGCGCAAAGGAACAAATCGCGGTTAGCGCCGCACCTCCGCTGCTTCAAACCGAGAACGCCACCCTCGGACGAGTCATCGATCACCAAGCCGTCGTCGACTTGCCGCTCGTCGATCGCAATTTTACCGAGATCCTCGGGCTGACGGCCGGAACAAACACCGATGTAGTGGACGCGACTCAACTGGGGGCCGGAAGCCAGGAGATCCGCGCCAATGGTGCGCGTAGCGGTGATAATAATTTCATGTTAAACGGTGTGGACGCGAACAGTTATAGCTCCAATATCACCGAGGTCACTCCTTTCGGTGGAGCGGGAATCGCGATCCCGGCTCCGGATAGCATTCAAGAGTTCAAGGTCCAGACTTCCCTCTACGACGCGCAGTATGGGCGGGGAGGAGGTGCGAACATAAACGTCGAAACAAGGTCGGGCACGGCCGATCTTCATGGGAATGCCTATTATTTCGGCCGCAATGAGGCACTGGACGCGAATAACTTCTTCGCCAACGCAACCGGAGTGCCAAGAGGAGAATTCCGGCGCTCACAACCCGGTGGCACTTTGGGAGGACCACTGCCTTGGTCAAAAAAGCGCGCCTTTTTCTTTGTTTCCTATCAAGCCACAAGGGACGTGAATGCGGCCTCCTTGAGCAGCAGTGTCAGCTCTCTCAGCCTGCCCCCCATACCGCAGGTCCGCACGCCTGCCTCGCTTGGCGCTGTATTCGGCGGCCAGGCGGGAGCATTAGGAGGTGTGGCGGTGGCCCGCGACGGTTCGAACATCGGCCCGGTAGCGCTCAATCTTCTGAACGCGAAAAACCCCAATGGAACCTATGTAATCCCCAGCCCTCAGACCTCGGGGAGCGGTGTTAACTACACCGCAGTCTTGCCGGGACATTACAACGAAGATCAGTTCAATACAAACTTCGACTTCAATCTGCGCACGGCGGATCGCCTGTCGGCGAAATTCTTTTTCTCAAACTCGAACCAGGACGTTCCTTTCTTCGGCGCCAGTGTGCCTGGCTTTCCCGTGCTCCGTTCCTTTGGGAACCGGAATTTGGCCATCACCGAGACTCATATTCTCTCGCCACGAATGATCAATCAATTACTGTTCGGCTTCTCTCGTCTTGCAGGTCAAAGCGTTCCCGGAGGGACGCTCACCGATCAGGATGTGGGGATAAGCCGCTTCAGCGATCCCCAAGAGAGGATCATTCCACAAACTGGGGTTCTTGGAGCCTTTGAATTAGGCAACTCGGGACAAGACCAAGGCAAAACAGCCGGTAATAACTTTTACATTTCCGACCTCATATTCCTGACTCGGGGCAAGCACAATCTTCGCCTGGGCACAGAAATCTTCCGAAATCAGTTCAACCACCTAACCAATTACACGGCCGGTGTGATCACGATCTTGTCGTTCCCCGACTTCCTGCTCGGCTTGCCCGCCGGGCTTGCCGGCGCGGGAGGGAACGGTACATCGTTCTCAAACGTTTTCTTCTCCAGCGTGGCTGCCGGAGTTCCCGACGTGGGGCAACGTGCATACGCTGCCGATTTCTTCGCGCTGGATGACTGGAAAGTTACGCGGTCACTCACCATGAATCTCGGGGTTCGAGTCGAGGTCGATGGCCAACCGAGCGAAATCGAAGGTCGCGAATCGAATTTCTTCCCTCAATTCTACGTCCCTCCTCCGCCGGAAGGTTTCACAGCTCCCGCCACCTCGGGATTTGTTCTGCCCGACAACTTTTCCGGCAACGCCCCCGAGGGATTTCCACGTGAGAATTCAACTCTACTGAATCACCCCGTGCAAACGCACACAGAACCCCGGGTCGGCTTCGCGTGGCAGCCGCTTTCTTCGCGAGCCCTGGTTCTTCGAGGAGGCTATGGCATCTACTCGAACCGCACCAGCTTCGCGGGGAACGGCTCATTATTGGTTCTTAACCCGCCGTTCGCGTTGAATGCTGTGTTAAACGGCGCCGCTAACGGGACCGCTAGCCTGCAGAGTCCCTTTCCAAATTTGCCGCCGAGCTCTTCATTCCCAAATTTCGTGGCCAACATGCTACCAGGTCCACCGTTTAACGGGAACAGATATCCTGCGATCCCCCATCATTACCGATCCTGAGTTTAAGGAGTCTACTCTCCAGCAATATGACTTCGACCTGCAGTATCAACACCAGAGCTACCTTTTCTCCATCGGGTATGCCGGCGCGAAGGGCACCCACCTGGCCGTGGGCCGGAGCAATAATCAGCCTCTCCTCGCTGCTCCTTCCGATCCTGTGAACGGACTCACAACCAACTCCACGGCCAATGCGGCTGAGCGGGTTCCTTTCGTCGGGTTATCTCCGTTGATCTACCGTCTCCAGACCAGTGGGGATTCAATCTACAACTCACTTGAGGCCACGCTGAAGAAAGACATAAGCCATGGTTCTCAATTCCTTGCTGCCTACACGTTTTCCAAATCGATTGACGATGCGGGGGATAGCCTCGGTGCTGCTATCGCCGGCACATTCGGATTACCGATCACCGGGCAAGTGGTTTACAACAATCAAAACAATGTCGCCGCTCAGCGCGGTCTGTCTGGTTTTGATCGAACTCACCGATTCGTTATCAGCGGTACGTGGAATGTGCCCGGCCCCGACCACGCGAAAGGCGCATCTGTTCGATTGCTCGGGAATGGCTGGAGCACCTCAGGTGTCGTAACCCTGCAGTCGGGACTACCGTTCAGCATTCTAGACAGTGCAGCCGGTACGCTGTTTGGTCCCGCAACCATATACACGACAGGAAGCGTGGCTCCAGGTTCGACAGTCGCGGAGGCAGGCCGGGGTGGCAGCGTCACCAGCCGTGTCAACGAATTCTTCAACACCAAAGCATTTGTCCCCGCTTCGTATATTCCAGATGGTGGCCTGATTGATGGCAAATATCCGGTTACAGGTGGAGGGACAATCTTCGGCAACCTGGGAAGGAATATCCTGAGAGGGCCTGATCAACAGGATTTTGATATCGCAGCCATTAAGACCACATCTCTCACCGAGCGCGTAAAGCTGATCTTTCGCTGGGAGATCTTCAACGCTCTGAACAGGCCCAATTTCGCGAATCCATCCAATGATGTGTCGACCCCGAGCACCTTTGGCGTGATCAGCGCCTTAACCGTGAATCCCCGCATCATGCAATATGCGCTAAAGGTGGAATTCTAGTGGCTGCACCTCCTAGGCTCTGCGGATTAGGCGGCATTGGTCTTGACGTCCGCGTAGCCGTTTGACAGCATTGAATATTCTGAGTGTGCAGCCGCGGCGACAAGGATGACCTCCATGACAGAGCCTTCCGGGTACGTGCTGCAGCCTCTCCGGGAAGGCCCGGACTTCACCCTCTACCGCGGCTGGCAGAACGGCAACACAGCGCCGGTCCTGGCTATCGCCCTCACCGCGCAACATCCGTCGCCTCTAAGTCTTCGCCGGCTCGAGCATGAGTACTCGCTCGCAGTCGAGCTTGATCCCGCGTGGGCAGCCAAGCCTCTGACACTCGCTCGTCACCAAGGACGCACGATCCTCGTACTCAAAGATCCTGGAGGCGAGCCACTGGATCTGCTTCTTGAGCGGGACCTGGGACGACCGCTCGATCTGACCCGCGTTTTGAACGTCGCTATCAGCTTGGCGTCAGCACTCGGCCAAGTCCACCGGCGGGGCCTTATACACAAAGACGTCAAGCCTGCGAATGTGCTCGTCAACGACGCGGGCAACGTCTGGCTCATGGGCTTCGGGATCGCATCCCATCTGCCGCACGAGCGCCAGGCGCCTGCGCCGCCGGAGGTCATCGCCGGCACCCTAGCCTACATGGCGCCTGAACAAACCGGCCGCATGAATCGCTCGATGGATACGCGCAGCGATCTATACTCCTTGGGCGTCACTTTATACCAGATGCTTAGCGGCGCGTTGCCGTTTGCTGCCGCCGACCCCCCGGGGTGGATCCACTGCCACATCGCGCGTCAACCGGCGCCACTCAGTGATCACGCCGCAGTCCCCGAGCCGCTGTCTGCCATCATCATGAAGCTGCTCGCCAAGAATGCCGAGGAGCGCTACCAGGCCGCGTCTGGCCTGGAAGCCGATCTTCGGCGGTGCCTGGAGCAATGGCAGTCGGAGGGCCGCATCGACGCGTTCCCGCTGGGCGCGCACGATGCGTCCGACCGGTTGCTGATCCCGGAGAAGCTGTACGGGCGGGAGGGCGAGATCGACGTGCTACTCGCGGCCTTCGACCGGGTCGTAACCCACGGCACGCCGGAATTTGTGCTGGTCTCTGGCTATTCCGGTATCGGCAAATCCTCCGTGGTGAATGAACTGTACAAAGTGCTCGTTCCGCCGCGCGGCCTCTTCGCATCGGGCAAGTTCGACCAGTACAAGCGCGACATCCCGTACGCAACCCTGGCCCAGGCCTTCCAGAGTCTGATCCGTCAGATCCTGGTCAAGAGCGAAGTGGAAGTGGAACGGTGGCGAGGCTCCCTGCAGGAGGCGGTGGGCCCGAACGGCCAGCTTATCGTCAACCTCATTCCCGAGCTCGAGTTCATCATTGGCGAACAACCGCCCGTTGCGGAGCTGCCGCCGCGAGATGCGCGGAACCGCTTCCAATTGGTGTTCCGGCGGTTCCTCGGGGCATTCGCCCGGAAGGAACATCCGCTGGCGCTGTTCCTCGACGATCTGCAGTGGATGGACGCGGCAAGCCTGGAGCTGCTGGAGTACATGGTCACGCACCCTGAGGTGCGGCATGTGCTGCTGGTCGGCGCTTATCGAGACAACGAAGTCGGTGCTGCGCACCCGCTCATGCGCACGCTCGACGCGATCCACAAAGCTGGAACGCAGGTCGAGAAGATCGTGCTCCCGCCTCTCTCACTTGACGACCTTGGCGCGCTCGTCTCCGATGCCCTGCATTGCACGCCCGAGCACGCGCACTCCTTGGCGAAACTGGCGCAGGAGAAGACGGCCGGAAATCCATTCTTCGCCATCCAGTTTCTCACCGCGCTGGCCGAGGAAGGCCTGGTCCGGCGCGACCCGGATGGGGGAGCCTGGGTCTGGGACTTGGCTCGGATTCGCGCGCACGGCTACACCGACAACGTCGTGGATCTCATGTTCGAGAGGCTAAAGCGATTGTCCGGCACGGCGCAGACCGCTCTCCAGCAACTTGCCTGTCTCGGGAACGTGGCCGAGATCACGACGATGCGTGCGGTCTTCCGAAAATCCGAAGAGGAAATTCACACTGCGCTGCTGGATGCTGCCCGCGCTGGGCTGATCTTCCGCCTGGAGGGCTCCTACGCCTTCCTCCATGACCGCATTCAGGAGGCGGCGTACGCCCTCATCCCGGAAGGCGATCGCGCCGGGGCACACCTTCGCATTGGCCGTGTGCTATTGGCGACCATGCCGGAGGACCAGCTCGACGAGCATCTGTTCGATGTAGCGAACCAGCTCAATCGGGGCGCCAAGCTATTGGTCGACCCCGACGAGAAGGCGGAACTCGCGACATTCAACCTGCGTACCGGGCGAAGAGCGAAGGCCTCAGCGGCTTATGCGTCCGCGCGCACGTATTTTGCGTCCGGCATCGCGCTGTTAGATGGGAGCGACTGGAGTAGTCAGCATGAGTTGAAGTTCAGCCTGTCCCTCGAATTCGCGGAGTGCGAGCTTCTCTGCGGTAGCCTGGAAATGGCCGCGCAACTGATTGGGGAGCTGCTCGAGCGCGCGGCTTCAGATGTCGAGTTCGCGAACGCCTCGTGCCTGAAGGTCAATTTTCATGTACTGACGGGCGAACACCCGCTAGCCATCGACAGCGCGCTCACGTGCCTGCGTCTGTTCGGTATTGACCTGCCGGCACACCCTACCCGCGAGCAGGTCCAGGCCGAATACGAGACGGTGCGGCAAACTCTCGGCGGGCACACGATCGAGAGCCTGATCGACCTGCCGCGGATGACCGATCCGAAAATACAGGCAGCCATGCAGGTGCTCTCAGCCCTAGCTGGCCCTGCCACATTCACCGACTCTCAGTTGTTTTGCCTGCTGGCGTGCCGCATGGTGAACCTCAGCATACAGCACGGGATGAGCGGTGCTTCCGCCTACGCCTATGCTTGCCTGGGGTCTGTCCTTGGACCGAACTTTCACCGTTACCGCGAAGGCTACCGCCTAGCCAGGCTTGCCTGCGACCTGGTTGAGAAGCACTCCTTCACGGCCTACGACATGAAGGTCTACCATGCGATGGGACTAGCAGCCTTCTGGACGGAGCCGCTCACCAGCGTGATGGAACTGCGTCGGGCCACCACTCACACCGCCGCTGAGAGAGGCGATCTGACTTTTGCTTGCTACGGCATGCACCAATCCATCACATATTTGCTTATGCGGAACGATCCGCTCGATGCGGTGTGGCGCGAGTCGGAGACGGCGCTGGACTTCGCTCGAACAGCCAAGTTCCGTGATGTCGCGGACCTGATCGTGAGCCAGCGACGCTTCATCGCCGGTATGCAGGGTCGCGATGCCGCCTTTCCTAGCTTCGGCGGCGAGCGATTCGACGAGGCGGCGTTCGAAGTGCAACTGGCGGCCGCACGAACGCCGACCGTGATTTGTTTGTACTGGATCCGCAAACTCAAGGCGCGGTACCTCGCAGGCGACTACGCCGAGGCCTGGGCCGCAGCCGACAGGGCGAAGGCCCTGCTCGGAATCTCAAGCGTACAGTTGCAGCTGTTCGACTACTTTTACTACGCAGCGCTGACCGTGGCGGCACTCTATGAGGAAGCTTCTGCTGACCAGCAGTCAGGCTGGCGCGAACTACTTACGGCGCATCGGGAACAACTGCGCGAGTGGGGCGAAAACTATCCACCCACTTTCTCCGACAAGTACTTTCTGGTGTCGGCAGAACTCGCGCGCATCGAAGGCCGGGACGCCGATGCCATGCGTCTGTATGAACGCGCCATTCAATCCGCTCGCGAACACGGCTTCGTTCAGAATGAGGGCGTCTCCCATGAGGTGGCAGCGCGGTTCTACGCCGCGCGTGACTTTGAGACCACCGCTCATGCCTATCTGTCCAATGCGCGGAACTGCTACGAACGATGGGGCGCGTTCGGCAAGGTGCAGCAACTAGACAAGAATTACCCCCGGCTACACCAGGAGCGGCCTCCTGCTTCTAACACCGCTACCATCGGCACGCCGGTCGGCCAGTTGGACGTCGTGACTGTACTGAAAGCCTCACAGGCGCTCTCCAGCGAGATTATTCTCCCGAAGCTGATCGAAAAGCTCATGCGAATCGCGGTTGAGCATGCAGGGGCCGAGCGGGGTCTGTTCATCCTTCTCCGGGACGACAAGCCGCAGATCGAGGCGGAGGCCGCCATCAGCCAGGGCACGGTCGAGGTCGCCGTTCGACAGACAGTCATCGCGCCACTTGATCTTCCCCAATCCGCACTTCAGTATGTCATCCGAACACGGGAAGCCGTGGTCCTCGATGACGCTTCGGTCAGGAACTTGTATTCAGAGGACGAGTATGTGCGGCAGAAGCACCCCAGATCCGTCCTGTGCCTGCCTATCCTCAAACAGACGAAGCTCATCGGCGCACTCTATCTAGAAAACAATTTGACTCCGCGCGCCTTCACGTCGGATCGGGTGGCGGTGCTGGAGATGCTGGCTTCGCAAGCCGCGATTTCGCTCGAGAACGCCAAACTCTATTCTGATTTGCAACGCAGCGAAGCTTTCCTGGCCGATGGGCAGAGCATAAGCCGCACTGGCAGCTTTGGCTGGAGCGTTCTCGGCGGAGAAATCTACTGGTCGCAGGAAACCTACAACATCTTTGGGTATGATCGGGCAGTTAAGCCATCGTTGGAGTTGATATTTCAGCGCATTCATCCCGACGACATAGATCTCACGCAGCAGACGATCGACCGTGGGTCCCAGGCCAGGGCAGATCTTGATTTTGAGCATCGTTTGTTGATGCCGGACGGTTCGGTCAAGTACCTCCACGTTTTGGCTCGCGCCTCGAAGACTTCTTCGGGCAATCTGGAATATATGGGTACCGTGCGCGACGTCACCGAACGGACGCTTGCCGAAGATGCGTTGCGCCAGGCGAAGGCGGATCTGGCACACATTAACCGGGTCAGCACCGTAGGAGAGTTGACTGCTTCCATGGCGCACGAAGTGAATCAACCGATTGCCGCTGCTGTCACCGACGCCAATACCTGCGTGCGATGGCTCACGCGCGATCACCCCGATCTGGAAGAGGCGCGCGCAGCGGCCACGAGAGTCGCGAAAGACGCAAAGCGCGCGTCGGAAATCATCAGCCGGATCCGCCTGCTCTTCAACAAAGGTACTCCAAAACGGGAGTTGGTTAATGTAAACGAAGTGATCGGAGAGATGATCGTTCTCCTGCGCAGCGAGGCCATTCGATACAACATATCGGTCCGGACTGAATTGGCCGCGGACCTTCCCCAGATCATGGGGGACCGGGTGCAATTGCAGCAGGTGCTGCTGAACCTCATGATCAACGGTATCGATGCAATGAAGGACGTGGATCGGGCACGCGAACTAGCCATCCAGACGCGGCGAGCGGAAGGCGAGCAGCTTCTAGTGTCCGTCAGCGACACGGGGATGGGGCTCCCGTCGCAACAGGCGGACCAGATCTTCAAGGCGTTTGTTACCACCAAGCCCCACGGCACCGGCATGGGACTTCCCATCAGCCGATCCATTGTTGATTCGCATGGTGGCCACCTGTGGGCTGCTGCTAACTCGCCCCACGGCGCCAAGTTTTATTTCACGCTATCTGCTAACACACAGGTACATCCATGACGAGTACCCGCGCTATCTTGCGCGGTGATAATGAATGGGCGGGCCACAGTCATTGCGAAACCGCTTTAAAAGAGATATTTCACGGCAAAGTGCAGGATCCTGGGATCGTAGGATTGAGTGATCTGACCAAAGGTCCCGCTAGAGGACTAAAGGTGGATTGGGCAAATCATGGAGTAAAAATCGTTTATTCAGATGAACTTGATTTGAATACGGCACAGACATCAGGCATGACGCGCGCTGCCGCCACCACCCATGCGAGAGTTGGAGCAAACAAATTATGGGCGGGCACAATGTTGGTTCAGCCCGATGCCAAGACGGGGCCGCATCACCATGGAGAACTGGAGACCGTTCTCTACGTAGTTAAGGGCCGAGTGCGCATGCGCTGGGGCGATCAACTGGAATTCAGCGAGGAAGCCAGGCCGGGTGACTTTATCTATGTTCCGCCTTACGTGCCGCACCAGGAGATCAATGCCAGCCCAGATCAAAGTTGCGAAGCTGTCGTTGTGAGGAACGGACAGGATCCCATTGTTATCAATTTAGATCTGCAAACTCCAGAACCCGCCAGTGCGGGGCATCCGGGTATGCCGTTTCATCCTGATCGCTGAGTCGTTGCTTAATTAACTCCTTGAAGAACCCCCAGACTATCGGACGACCCTCCAACGGACAGCAAGCCATTGAACAGTTCCGATTGCAGCGCCCGGATGTAACGCTCATGGAAAGGCGATCGCGGATTGGCTCTCCATCACAGAGGAGACGGTGAAGAGTCACGTCACGAATATACTCTCGAAACTTGGCGCTAATGATCGCCCACATGCCGTTACGATTGGCCTGAAGCGCGAAATTATCGAGCTATAGTCCCCCTCGAAAGAAGGGTAGTTTTATGCCAGTTTCACGCGATTCGATCCCGCTGTAGATTTTCTAGACTTGCAAGACGCTCCTGTGCAACGGCTATTCTCGCCCTTCGCTAACGGCTGGCCGGGGACCGGTCTACTGCTCATGCGCTTGATCGCCCAGGTTACATTGATAGTTCATGGCGTCACCAGATTGCCGACTGGCCCTTCGATCCAGCTAATCTTACTGTCCGTGCTCGCGATCGATCGGCGCCAGCCTCGCAATGGTTGGACCTGGCGCCTGGTCTATCGACGCCCGTCTCTTCGGCAGGAAGCACATAAAGATTCTGGTAGGCTAAACCCCAGAGATACAGTATCCCGAAGCCACGTGCTCTGTCTTAGGGGCGTTATCTTATGCCCCAAAAGTGGATGCGTTAGGCCACTCGATCTGTCTAAATAAGAAGCCAACTATCTAGGGTCGTATGTGGGTGTCGCTTCGTTCGACAATGGTTGACGTGAACGAATTGATCAGACGCCAACGGGGCCCGGGCCGCGAGGCCACGCAGAGTATACAAACGAATTGAGGTGATGCATGGCTACACCAGCAAAGTGGACAACCGAGGTGCCCATACTAAATCGCTTCGCATCCTTTGGAATCGAGGATGGGGCATCCGCGAAAGTCAAGGCCGATCCCCATGAGTTCTCCGGCAGGGGACTGCCTCGCATCATCGGTGACAGCCCTGCTCTCCGGCATGTTCTATCCATGGTGCGGCTGGTAGCTCCAACCGGGTCCACCGTGTTGATCAGCGGAGAAACGGGAACCGGCAAAGAACTCATTGCGGAAGCCATTCACAAGTGCAGCGACCGACCCAAGGGTCCGTTCGTAAAGGTGAATTGCGCCGCGATTCCTGCTGGATTGCTGGAAAGCGAGCTGTTCGGTCACGTGCGGGGCGCTTTTACCGGTGCTGTGGGACGTAATATTGGACGGTTTGAGCGGGCTAACCACGGGACCTTGTTTCTGGACGAAATCGGCGATCTTCCGCTCGAGCTGCAGCCTAAGCTTCTTCGTGTTCTACAGGAGAAACAGTTCGAACGTTTGGGCAACAGCGCCACGATTCACACCGACGTACGCGTGGTCTGTGCCACGAATCGCAATCTGCTCGAGATGGTCAACGAACGTCAGTTTCGTGCAGACCTTTTCTATCGCCTCAACGTATTTCCCATAGAATTGCCTCCGCTGCGTGAGCGCCCTGAAGATATTCGCCTGTTAGCACATCACTTCGCAATGGGCTATGCCGCTCGCATGGGCAGGGGATTCACGTCCATTTCAGAGGGCTTCATGGAGGGTCTTGCGCAACATACCTGGCCCGGCAACATTCGCGAACTGCAGAACTTCGTTGAGCGGTCGGCAATTCTGTCGACTGGTGCTGTGCTGAGTGGTTCGTTGCCCGAGCCCGCCCGCAGGAATATTTCCAGCAGCACTGCGCAGACGGGTTCGTTACCCGAGCCCATACCCACCGATAGCTCGAAGTCTAACATTCTGGCAGAAGCGCAGCGCGCGCTCATACTTCAGGTTCTCGAGCAAGCAGAAGGTGTAGTCGGTGGCACGAACGGCGCCGCCGCCCGTCTCGGCATGCGGCGGACGACACTCATTTACAAGATGCGGCGGCTCGGCATCAATCACAGGCAAAACTCAGTATTACGTATGCCTGGGATGGGAGAGAAGCGCAATCTGAAATTAGGAGAGTCGCTCTCCACACTTCGCGAGAGGAAAGAAGGTCCTGCGGGTTTAGTCCATTTACCCGCATAAGGCATTTCTGAAGGGTACGGGCTGAAGAGTCTACTCGTTGGCGGATGCCAACCTAGGACTAACCCCGGATTTCCTGCACGCAGCCCTAGACAGATCTGCGTATGCGGCTTTCTTCACGGAAAGTCGCACGAGGCTCATTGATTCCACCAAGCTACACAGGAAATCCGGGTCCGTCCTGGGCTATTCTCAACCGTCCTTACGGGACTCAACGGTCTTCCAGCTACCCTACGATCGTGAATCGCAGATGCACTTCCACGCATGACAAATCTATGAGACTCAAACCACCGCGTCGTTCGAGGGAATGCCGTCCGCGGGTCCCGTGCGATCTCCCGGTACAGCTAAGTCACGTGTCTCGCCGATAGTGGGTAATTTGAAACAAAATCTTGCCCCGCGGGGAGAATTGTTGGCAGCCCACAAGCGGCCCCCGTGCGATTCTATGATGGAGCGGCTGATAGATAGTCCCATGCCGCTGCCTTGAGGCTTGGTGGTAAAGAACGCATTAAAGATCTGCTCCGAGTGTTCTCGGGACAAGCCCACGCCGGTGTCAGTGACCGAGATCAGCAATTGGCCATCCACGCCCAGCTCCGTTTTGATGGTAAGTTTGCCGGCGCTGTCCTTCATGGCCTCGATGGCGTTGAGCATGAGGTTCATCAACACCTGCTGGAGCTGCACCCGGTCTGCGGTGATCTTGGGAAGATCAGACGCTAATTCCGTTCGCGTCGCGATCGAATACCGATTGGCCTCGTCCTGCAGCAACGCCAGCATTTCGTAGACGATTTCGTTAACATCGACCAATTCACGGAGTGGAGTCGACTTCTTGTACAACGACCGCAGTCGATCGATGATCTCGGTCGCGCGCGTCCCGGCTTTCACGATTCTGCTGGTTGCTTCGAGCGCTTCCATCACATCGGGCTGGTCGCGCTTTAGCCAGCGCATGCAGGTCTTCGCGTTGGTCATAGCCGCGGCGATCGGCTGTTTCAGCTCGTGCGACAACGAGGCGCCCAGCTCGCCCAGGATGCTGAGCCGGTTCATATGCGCGAGGTCTGCCCGCAGTTTCTCGCGCTCTTCTTCGGCGCGTTTGCCATCTTCGATGTCGGCTGAGGTACCGTACCACTTGAGGATCTTGCCTCGCCGATCCCGATACGGCACGGCGCGAGACAAAACCGGCGATATTGCCCGTCCGCAGCCCGCCTGTAGCGCACCTCGTCTTCGAAGGGCTCGCCCGTCGCCATAGACGCGTTCCATCTCTCCACGTTTCGCTTCAAGTCCTCGGGGTGAGCGGCCTGTTGCCAGCCCGTGCCGAGTGTTTGCTCAGGGGGCAGGCCGGTGTATTCCTGCCAGTTGCGATTCACGAAGTCCACCGAGCCATCGGGCAAAGCAGTCCAGGCAAACGTTGGTATGGTTTCGATCACATCCCGAAGGTTCCTTTCCTGACGCCGCAATTCCAGGACACGGAATTGATACAGCGCCCAAAGGAGTGCCAGGAGAGTGGCTGCGCATAGCCCACGGAACCAGCTGGTTTGGTAGTAGGCCGGGGCAATAGAAAAATCCAGGAACGTGCCCGCTTCATTCCACACCCCGCTGTTGTTGGAGGCGGTGACGCGGAAGCGATAGTTGCCGGGAGAAAGATTGGTATAGAACGCTTGCCGTCGATTGACGGCGTCGTGCCAATCGCGATCCATGCCCTCGAGCTTGTAACGAAACAGTACCTTCTCTGGCGCGACAAAGCTCAGCGCCGTGTAATCAATCGTGAGATCGCCCACCAGGGGCGGCAGCCTCGGCTGCGAGGAGGATGCATCGCCGGATAAGTTCTGCCAATGGGTTTTGCCGTCCGCGGTAACCTGCTCGATGTGCACCGGCGGCGGAAGCTTGTTGTAGGGAAGGTGACGCGGATCGATGACGCTGACGCCGTCGAAGGTCGGGAACCACAATTTGCCATCCACGGCTTTGGCGACATGCGGGGTGTAGGCGCCCGCCACCGAATGGCTTCTGACTCCATCGGAATTGTCGAAAACCGTCGCCTGGATGGTGTGCTTCGAATCGGTGATCCACGCGTCGAGTTCGGATCGGGGAATGCGCAGCAGGCCGCAAGCCGTGTACAGCCACATTGAACGATCATCATCTTCCATCATCCAGTGAACGGCGTCGCAGGGCAATCCGTTCTTGCTGGAAAGCGTGGCCACCCGGCCGTTTTTCACCCTACTGAGGCCGCCCTCGGTTGCCGCCCAAAGCGATCCGTCTCGATCGAGTCGAAGCTTGTCGACCCGGCCTTCGCCCAGCCCATCGGCGCGGGTGAAGTACTCGCGGACCTGGCCGTCCTTGAAAAATGCCAGGCCTCCGTACGTAAATCCAAGCCAAAGACCTTGCCGCACAGGATCGTACAGTGTGGCAGCAGCCCAGTCCTGATGTCCCAGCTGGGCCCAAGGGATCTGTTCGACCAACCTTCCCCCCAGCAAATGAAAAATACCTTGATGCTCGTCGCTGATCCAGAGATTCCCCGCGCGGTCCGCGGCCATCGAATGCACCATGGGGGCGGGATTCGCGGTTCCGCCGGGATAAACCTTCAGGGGAATAAACCGGTTGTTCTCGAGATAGGCAACGCCGCGCAGCGTGGACACCACAAATTCGCCCATGATCGCTCTGAAAGAGCGACTGGATATCATCATCCGGCAATCCATTTTGCTTTCGATAAACGCTAACTTGTCCATCCTTCCATCGGTTCAGGCCATCGATGGTCCCCAGCCAAATGCTGCCGTCATCAGCGGCCGTAACCGATATCACGACGGCATTCGACAGACCTTGCTTGGTTGAAATCGTAGGGACGGCGAATTCACGAAAGCGGTCGAGGCCATCAAGGGTGGCGACCCAAATGTCGCCTTCACGGTCTTCAAAGAGGTTCGTGACCCATTCACCGGAGAGACCGTCAGACTGTGTAAACACATCCGTTCTTCCCTGGTGCACATGCAAAAGGCTCTGGCCATGGGTTGCGATCCACAGGCCGCCATCGCGGTCCTGGAGCAGCTTTCCCGAGCTGAACTTTCGCCCCGCTAGAAGCGGATACGGCTCGACTCTCCCATTCACCAACTGGCTAACTCCGCCGGCATGTTGATCAGGAGTACTCCATTTTCGTCTTCGGCTAGACCTATGAACCCAGCCACCCCCTTGGCATGGGATAGAGCTTTGGAGGACCAGGCTTCCATTGCCAAAGCCCCGTAGCTGCTCCGGCCCACAGATTGCCCTTGCTGTCCTCATATAAGGAGTACACCGCTTGGCCCAGACTGCCATTCTCCCCGTAGCAAAGGGAATTGCCGCCATGAATCGCGCACAATTTTCCGGGGATCCCAGTGACGCCCACTTGTCCCGTTCCGACCCATATCGTTCCTTCACGATCCTCAACCAGCGCACCCACCTGCTGCCCCGCAAGCTCCGGGTGTTGGGTCAGCTTGCCCTTGTTCCAGCTGGCCAGCCCTTTAGTAGTCCCGATCCAGAGAGTTCCGTCGCGTGCGACCAGTATTCTTCGAATAGGGCCGCTGGGAAGATGCTCCCCCGTCGGAGGCTGCCATGGGACGGCCCGGACGCCATCGAAGCGGAACAAGCCGAATTCGGTGCCGAGCCAGAGATAGCCGTCGGGCGTCTGAGCAATTGTGTAGATGATGCCTTTGGAAAAGCCGTCGCCGGCCTTCCACGCGGTGTGCGCGTACTGACTGATGTCAAGAGATGGGTCTAAGGCGAAAGCACAGCCACAACACGCCAGCAGGACGCCTAGCGCGATCCAGGCCCGTGCTTGTTTGCGCGACCTCTGCCACGCAGCCATGCATATTATTATTATTATTATTCCTCCGAGGCGTGATCCCGAAGCCCGCCGCAATTTATCCCGACGTGAACAATGTGCAAATTACCGGCCGACAGCCGGACTTTACAGGCTGCGGAAAAACGCATGTTTTGTGTGAAGGGCACAACTTTAATCGGGCTTTGAAAGGCGCAATTGTGAGGGCTTTAGAGTCTGCGTGAGAACTCAATCGGCAGGAGTCAGTTCCTAATGGTTTCTGTTAGAAGACTGAGTCCTGCCGGGTTGAGTTCTCACCCCTGTGAGCACTAATCCTCCAGGTACCGGGTCGCCCGGCGGAGCAGGTCCAGTTCTACCTCCAGTTCAGCGATCACCATGTCGAACCCCGCCAGCTTTACTCGCTGTAAAGCTTCCATTCGCTTCTCCAGGCGAAGCTGAAGCCGTTCCAGGACCTGAACCGGCGTTAGTTTGGGTCGGACCGTCATGGACAGCAGTGTAGCAGTTTCGCTTTTTGTTCGCCAGTGTGCCGCAAAATTTCCCTGCGCCAGGTGTTCTACGAGTTATAGTACGCACGTGATTCCTTTTCGCGTCTCTTTCCGCGCCGGCATCTCGCTCTTCGAGCAGATCGTCTACGCGTCAAAGAAAGCCATGGTATCCGGGCAGCTTCGTCCGGGCGACGCTTTTCCCTCTGTGCGAACCCTGAGCCGGGAACTGAAGATCAATCCCAACACGGCCCACAAGATCGTCGCCCACCTGATCAGCGAAGGCTTGCTCGAGAACCGCCCGGGGATCGGCACGGTGGTCGCCGCTCCTCCTGAGTCCAGCAAGAAAGAGCGCACCCAGTTGCTTGGTCACGAGATTGAAGAACTCGTGGTCGAGGCCAAGCGTCTGGGGATCGGAAGGGAAGAGATGCTCACTTCGATCTCCGCGCATTGGCAGCGCCTGAGCGGCGGTGATGCAGAGAGCAAGCCCAGGGATGGAGGCCGCAAAGATCGATGAGCGACATGATCCGGACAGAGAATCTCTCCAAGAAGTTTCGCTCTACGGCCGCCGTCAACGACGTCAACCTCACCGTGCCGGAGGGCGCTATCTACGCCCTGGTTGGCGCCAACGGCGCCGGCAAAACAACCCTTATCAAACTCCTGATGAATATATTCCGTCCTACTGCCGGAGGTGCGCGGGTGATGGGGATCGACTGCCGGCATCTCGCTGGCAAGGACTTCCAGCACATCGGCTACGTCTCAGAAAACCAGGAGATGCCGGAGTGGATGACGGTTGAAACGGTGCTCGACTATCTCCGGCCTTTTTATCCGCAGTGGGATCGGGCGCTCGAACGGCAACTCGTGGGGCAATTCGATCTGCCCCCTAAACGCAAACTCAAACATCTCTCCCGCGGAATGCGCATGAAAGCGGCCTTCGCCGCCTCGCTCGCCTACCGGCCGAAACTCATCGTGCTCGATGAGCCTTTCTCCGGCCTCGATCCGCTGGTGCGCGACGAGATCATCGAAGGCCTACTTGATCGCGCGCCGGAAACGACCATCTTGCTCTCTTCGCATGACCTTGCCGAGATTGAGAGCTTCGCCAGCCACGTTGGCTATCTGGAGCAAGGCCGGATACTTTTCTCAGAAGAGATGCCGGTTCTCTCCGGCCGCTTTCGCGAGATAACCATCACGCTGAGCAACCCGTCGTCCCTCCCGCAGAGGATTCCACCCACCTGGCTGCAGGTCGAGGCCGGGGATTCGGTGATCCGCTTCGTCGACAGCAACTTTCGTGGTCAAGAGACCGCCCAGGAACTGGCAGAAATCTTTCCCTCCGCGAGCGATATCGCGATGGAATCCATGCCCTTGCGATCCATCTTTCTCGCCCTCGCCAAAACCGGCCGCACCCAGACCCAACTGGCTCCAGACCTCGCAAGTCTTTTAAAGGTCCAGGGACGGGAGGAAGCATGAAGCAAATGCTGCATATCTTCGCCAAGGATTCTCGCCAGTTCTGGCCGGAGATCCTCATCTGCGTGGCCTTGGTGGCCGCTTTCGTCTGGATATATCCCAGCAGTTGGCTAGTGGGAAACACACTTTCTGCCGTTGCTGGGGGAGACTTTGTAAGGATTTTGTTTGAGCAATATCTCGGCGGAATCCTGAAGCTGCTGATACCCGTGAGCTGGTGGCTGCTCATCGCCCGGGTGATCCATGCCGAAGCCCTGGTTGGCGACCGCCAGTTCTGGCTCACGCGACCCTATGAATGGAAGAAGCTGCTCGGCGCCAAAGCACTTTTCCTGCTGGTATTTCTCTATTTACCTCTCCTGATAGCGCAGTACCTGCTGCTGCTCATAGCGGGATTTCGTCCCCTATTATTCTTACCCGGCCTGCTCTTCAATCTACTCTTGATCACCGGCATACTTGTCTTGCCGCTGATGGCAATTGCAAGCGTTACAGCTACATTTGCGCGAGTGACGGTGACCCTGCTCGCCGGCCTGGCTGGTTTCATCGCATTCATTGCCATCTCTTTGCTTTTTTCGAACAGTGTCTCCATCCCTTCCGGCGGTCACTTCGCGACCCTTCTGGCCTTTTGTTTTTGCGCGACGGTAGTCGTGCTGCAATACGCGGCGCGCAGGGTCTTGGCCTCTCGTCTGCTCTTGATTGCTCTTCCCATTGTCATGATTCTCAGCGGGTTGGCCATGTCGCAATCCACCGCTATTTCCCACGCCTATCCTCGCCCGAGTGCCGCGCAAAAAGCGCCCGTCCAGCTAACGCTTCTCCGGGATACTCCGCACCCGGCAACCAGCGACCTGATTCGCGCCAACCAGGTTCAGGTGAGTATTCCGTTGCAGGTATCCGGTGTGGCGGAAGGGTATGCGTTCATCTCCGACGCTTTGCAGGTTACCGTCGATGCGGCTAACGGCTCCCATTGGAGTTCTCCGTGGCAGGGAGCCTACAACCTCTACTATCTTCCCGGCACCAGCGAATCCGGCGTCAACTTTCCGATGAACCGCGCGTTCTTCGATCAGGTGAGATCCATGCCGGTCACGCTTCGCTTCACGTTGGCGCTCACCCAGGCGAGCGCGGGCGATGTGAAAAGCATTCCAATGTCTTCGCAGGACTTCTCCGTTCCGGATTTCGGCATTTGCTCGCCCGACCCACACTTGATGGAGCGTCAATTCTTCGGAATCAGCTGCAAGTTTGCACTGCGCCAACCGCGGCTCACTTACATTAGGGTGCGCTGGCAGGACAGTCCGTGCGCGGCGCCGCAGCCCGACTCAAACTCAGGCGCCGAAGGCGATGCCTGGAGCGGAACCCTGGATAACAGCCTTGCGGACTTCGGCATCACTTCCGTCTGGAGCGCACCGCTCGGGCTCTCAAATCCGACCAAAGTGGAAGGGAATAAGGTTGAGCCCAGGCACCTGTGTCCGGGAACGCCAGTGATCTTCACCCAATACAACTTAGTGAGACGGCTTCAGTACAACTTCACGATTCCAGATTTCCGTTTTCCAAACTATAACCCCGAAGGAGGGCCAGTCGGCGGAGTGGACATTGGTATTACGGCGAAATAGCGAGGTTGTGATCGACGTTACTGCGGACCGAGAACCGGACCAGCTCGTTCCGTATCGAAGGCCTTCTCCCACTTCGCTACGACGATGGTGGCTACGCAGCTCCCGATGATATTGACTACAGCCCGGGCGGCATTCGTCAATCGCTCCACGCCGAGCAGCAGAACGAGGCCGGCAACTGGAACCTGGTGCAGAGAGGCCAATGTAGCCGCTAGAGTGACAAAACCAGCCCCGGCCACTCCCGCCGACCCCTTCGAGGTGAGCATCAGCACAACCAGGATTACAAATTGATCTCGCAGGCTGAGATGAGTGTTCGTTGCCTGGGCAATAAAGATGGCGCCCATGCTGAGGTAAATTGCAGTTCCATCTGCGTTGAAGGTATACCCCGCAGGCATGACCATGCCGACCACCGGCTCGGCGCAGCCGAGCTGCTCTAGCTTTAACATCAAGGGGGCCAGCACAGCTTCAGACGAAGAAGTTCCCAGGGTAATCAGGATCTCTTCGCGGATGTAGCGCAGCAACCATAGCAGACGGAATCCACAGAAGTGCGCGATGCCTCCCAGAACAACCGCCACAAAAAGCGCGGACACTGCCCACACCTCCGCCGTGAACTTCATCAGCGGGATAAGGCTGGCCAGCCCATACTGGCTAATGGTGTAGGCCATCGCCCCGAACGCGCCGATGGGCGCCAGGTACATGATGAGCTTCACCACCCCGAACATGCCGTGCAAGAACAGATCTAGCACCTCCACCAGCGGCCGCGCCCGGTCGCGAAACTGTGAGAGCGCCAGTCCAAACAAGACGCCGAACAGAATAATCTGCAGCATGTTTCCGCTGACGAACGCCTCGCCAGCGCTGGCCGGAATGATGTTCAGGACGAACGCCACGAAACCAACATGCTGGGCACTGCTGGTATAGCTGGAGATCGCCGTGGAGTCCAGAGTCGCGGCATCAATGTTCATGCCTTTGCCAGGTTGCAGCACGTTGACAACAAGCAAGCCAAGCAACAACGAGAGAGTGGAAACCCCTTCGAAGTAGAGCAGCGCCTTCGCCCCCACGCGGCCCACTTCCTTCAGGTCGCCCATCTTTGCGATGCCCACAACGATACTGGCAAAGATGATGGGCGCCAGCGTCATGCGAATGAGCTTGACGAAGCCATCGCCCAGCGGCTTGAGCGCCGCAGCGCTGTGTGGGAAGAGGACGCCCACCAACACACCGAGCAGAATCCCGATGAGCACCCAAAGCCAGAGCGGCCCCAAAAGCGAGCGCCGGCTAGTCGCGACGGAGGTTTCCGCAGGTCTTTGCAGCAAAGTGATTACTCCGCCATCCGGCGCATCACACGAATAAGGTCGGACTTGCCCTCAAAGCCGATTCCCGGCAGTTCCGGCATAACGATGTATCCATCTTCCACCCGCACTCCATCGGGAAAACCCCCGTAGGGTTGAAAAAGGTCGGGATAGCTTTCATTTCCCCCCAGCCCCAGGCCCGCCGCAATGTTCAGAGACATCTGATGTCCACCATGAGGGATGCAACGGCGTGCAGACCAGCCGGCTATCTTGAGCACCTCCAGGGTGCGCAGATACTCGCAAAGTCCATATGACAACGCGCAGTCGAATTGTAACCAATCACGGTCAGGACGCATGCCGCCATAGCGGAGCAGATTGCGGGCATCTTGGTGACTGAACAGATTCTCACCGGTGGCCATTGGGCCGGAATAGAACTCCGCCAGCGTTGCCTGGAGCGCGTAATCCAGTGGGTCGCCCGCCTCCTCGTACCAAAAAAGCGGATACTGCCCAAGCATCTTCGAGTAGGCAATAGCAGTCTCCAGATCGAAACGGCCATTTGCATCGACCGCCAGCTGGGCGTGGTTGCCAATTTCCGCCAGCACGGCCTCGATGCGCCGGCGATCCTCCGCGATATCAGCTCCGCCGATCTTCATCTTCACCACCGTATATCCACGGTCGAGATAGCCGCGCATTTCCGCACGCAGCGCCTGCAGATTCTTTCCCGGGTAATAGTAGCCGCCGGCGGCGTAGACAAAAACCCGAGGATCCGCCTCCGTGCCATAGCGTTCGGCAAGCAGCCGGAAGAGCGGCTTTCCCGCAATTTTCGCGACTGCATCCCATACCGCCATATCGATCGTGCCGACGGCTACGGAGCGTTCGCCGTGCCCGCCAGGCTTCTCATTGCGCATCAACGTTTGCCAGATTCGATCCGGGTCCAGGTTGTCGCCGGCATCGTTCAACAGGGTCTCCGGCTTAGCCTCCAGCACGCGGGGCGCGAAGCGCTCGCGAATCAGGCCGCCCTGCCCATAGCGGCCGTTGGAGTTGAATCCGTAACCAACTATCGTTCTTCCATCGCGTACGATATCGGTGACCACGGCGACCAGCGAGCAAGTCATCTTTGAAAAATCGATATAGGCGTTGGCGATGGGGGATGCGATGGGTGCGGTTACTTCACGCAAATCGGCAATACGCATGAGATCAAGTCCATCCCGTTCATTTACAGTTAACAGCATCCAGTCGTAGGTTGTCTGCATTTTTTGGCTCCTCAACCAGGAGCCGTTACCGGGTGCAGAAAGGAAAGTGAGACATGAAGACGACACGGAGAGGATTTCTGCAGTCCGTAGCAGCGGGAGCCGCTTCCTCGGTGCTAGCTTCGGATTCGATTCTGGCTGCCGCACCAGCGGATCAGAAAAGCGGCGACATGGGGACGGCTCAGCGGGTCATCATCGACAGTGACACGGCCACCGACGATGCCCTGGCAATCCTGCTGGCGTTGAATGCACTGAATCTAAAGATCGAAGCGATCACCATCGCGGTAGGCAACGTGGGCTACGAGCAGCAGACACTCAATGCGCTCTACACGCTTCAGGTTTCCGGGCACGCGAATCAAGTCCCTGTTTACCAGGGAAGCGCGCGCCCGCTGACGCGCGCCGTGCATAAGGCGGCAACCTACGTGCACGGCAGTGACGGTATGAGCGACTCTTTTTTCCCTGCACCACAGCAGAAGCCGGAGAAGGAGTATGCCATCGATGCCATCATTCGACTGGTAGAAAAATATCCAGGGGAAGTCATCATCATCGCCATCGGGCCGCTGACCAACATTGCGCTTACACTGCTCCGCCAGCCGGCGATTGCGCCCAAGGTGAAGGCTATTTATGTGATGGGCGGGGCCTACAAGTTTTATGGCAACATTACGCCGGTCGCGACCTACAACATCTGGGTCGATCCTGAGGCAGCGCGTATCGTCTTTCAGTCAGGAATTCCAATCGTGACTGCCGGCTTCGATATCAGTGTCTACAGCTCAGTCTTCACAGATGAAGACTATGCCGAGGTAGCGAAGTTGAACACCACCCTCTCCAGGTTTTTCCTTAGCATCAATCGCATTCGGCGAGTGTATTGCAAAGAGCACCAGAAGATGAAGGGCTCGAACCATCCGGATGCGTTGACCACCGCACTCGTCATTGATCCGTCGATCGGCACGGAAATGTTACCGCGATTTGTGGATATTGAAACGCAAGGTGAGCTGACGCGCGGGGTCATGGCAATCGACGAATTGGGCGTATGGGGACAAAAGCCGAACGCGACCATCTGTGCCGCAGCCGATCAGACCAAGTTCAAGGCGATGGTCTTTGCAACACTGCGTTCTTTATGAACGGTGGCAGCCTGCAGGCGGATACTCCACGCTAAGTTGGCTGAATGAGGCCCGGACTCTACGGACCATCCGCGAGCGAGATCCGGCAGGTCTTTCCATTTGAGGCGTGCCAGCTTGTGCCGTCGCCATAGCTCACGGAATCCAAATCAATGAAGTTGACGGCAGTGAAGCCGGTCACCCAGCCATACCATTGCTGGGGCCCGTTACTGCTGCGTATGATCACGGGCGTACCTATGGTACCCAGGACGTCGTCGAGCGCCGCGATCTCTCCCTGTCCTTTAGGGCTTTGCTTCTGTTCGGTGGGCGCATACGGTCTCGGGGCCATCACCCGATTAAGATCCAAGCTTTCCCCCATCTCAGACGGTGCGGGACTATCGGCAACTGGCGCAACCCCATGCACCGTGATGCGGAGAGAACTTACGGGCAAATGAACGTAGGTCAGGGTCACGTCTAACCGTTGGGGAGCGAACGAGCTCCTACTCTTTTCGAGCGTCGCACGTACGCCGATGGGACAGCTGGTTTCCAGCGGCACGAAAGAGAAGTCCATCCCAGAGACTTGAGCCACGGACGCTGTGGAGGAGAGAGAGAGAATGAACGCCAACCTGGTAACGCGATTCATAGCGACCTCCTGAGGAGGAAAGCCAGCGAGAAATTCGTTACCTTGTTGGACACCGCCGAATCAGAGAGAGTTCCTCACCAGGTCAATGCTTATGGGGTCTGGCTCATAGCCCTCGTCCTGCAAGGCTTTCTGGACCATGGTGCGGAGTGTCTGCTCGTCCGAATCCTTCGGAATTTTGGAATGTCGCCGAATTACCTCTTCACCGCTAATAATTCGGATCAGCCAATTTGACTTGCTCTTATCCCAGGTGACTTCTACCCGATCCGCACGCATGGCCACCTCCGCAGGAAGCTATATAACACAGTAGTCCAAGGTACAACCGAAAAGCGCATTCGTGAAGCCGGGAATGACCCACACGGGACCGCGCCGGGGCGTTCAGGGTGTCCGCGAACGACCAACAAAGGTGGCTCTGGCTGGTTGGGGCGCCTGTATAGTTGCTAATTCGCGGGTAAAGTTAGAAAATGTCCCGTTCTAAGACTTGGCTATTCACTGGAGGGGTTGGCGTGGGTCGTCGACTAAGCATAGTTGCTGTCATTTGTGGAGTTCTCGGTCTTCTCCTGCATCCCTCGCTTGCGTGGCAAACGAGCAAGGACTCCGCCGCGCAAAAGGATTCCAGTTACATTGACGTCGATGGCACGGCGCACATCACCCGCGTCGTTCCTCTGCCGGCCACCGTCAGCCCCAAGGCTCAAAAAGGATTGGCTCACCAGGTTTCGGATGCCAACCCGAACCAAACTCTCGCTCAGAGACGCACAGAGACCGACGCCGCAGCAGCCGCCGGAGCCCAGGCAAACCGCGCCGTCTATCCGGTGAATATCACCTCGTCGAAGATCGCTGGGATCCCGGTTTGGGTGGTTACTCCTGCCGACGGTGTTCCTGCGGATAAGCAGGCTCAGGTCTTGATCAATGTCCACGGGGGCGGTTTCAACAGCGATTCCGGTTCCCTTAACGAGTCCATCCCGATTGCCCACCTTACCCGTACCAAGGTCATCTCGGTACTCTATCGGCTCGCTCCCGAGCATCCGTTTCCTGCCGCTGTCGATGATACGGTGGCGGTGTATCGGGAACTGCTCAAAACCTACAAGCCGCAAAATATGGCGCTCTACGGTACTTCGGCTGGAGCCATTCTTACCGCGGAAGCGGCGGTTAAATTCAAACAGCTGGGGCTGCCATTGCCTGCGGCGCTGGGCATTTTCACCGGTTCAGGTGATTTCAGCAAGCTCGGCGATTCGCATGCCATGTACACGGTGCGCGGCCTGGCCGGATACCTGGAGCCGCCGGCCAAGGGCGTGCAATGGCTGTCGCAATATGTCGGCTCCACCAATCCCAAAGATCCGGTCCTCTCACCCGTCTACGCCGATCTGCATGGGATGCCACCCGCCCTCTTCGTAACCAGCACCCGCGACCTGCTCCTGAGCGATACGACGACACTCCATCGCGCCTTTCTGCGGGCCGGCGTGGAGGCGCAACTGGTGGTCTTCGACGGTCTCAACCACGCCTTCTGGTATAACCCGAATACCCCCGAATCGCGCGAGGCCGACGCCCTCATGGCGCGTTTTTTTGATGGCCATCTTGGCAAAGCATCACCGCGCTGAGCTGTTGCGCCAGGTCTTACCACAGCAATTCAGGGCAAGCACAAATGCTAACCTGAGGCTGGGATCAATATTTGCATGGGACTCCTGAGCCATCTTTTCTTTCCATGGGGCTTGCTGCTCCAGGTATTCGCGATCGTCCACTTCCTCCGGCGGCGGCCGGACACGTATTGGTTTTTCATCATCCTCTTTCTCGGTCCGCTCGGCGCGCTGGTATACATCCTCGTCGAGGTGATACCCGACGCTGGACTGCTCCGCCAATCCTTCAAGGTATTTCCCCGCCGAAAGCGGATTCGCGAACTCGAAACCATGGTGCGCGACAATCCGTCGGCAGGGAATTACGAGGAGCTGGGCGACCTTTATATGGACGATGGCCGGCTCCTATTGGCACGGGCCGCGTTCGATAAAGCCATAGCCGCCCGAGCCGACACTCTCGATCCCTTCTACCGGCGTGGTGTTTGCGCCATCCTGTTGGGTGATGCCGCAGCGGCGTTACCTGACCTGAAGCGAGCGGTGGACACAGACCCGGAGTACGATTTTCATCGCGCTGCCGGGTTGCTCGCCCACGCCTACGCGCTGACCGGACAAAAAGAAAAAGCCGAGGCGCTCTTCCTGCAAACGACGGTCAAGTCGACATTGTCGGAGACCTATTTGAATTTCGCAACTTTGCTGGCGTCTGAGGGGCGCAACAGGGAAGCCCGTGCCTGGGCGCAGAAGGTACTCGATAAGAAGCCGACCATGCCCGACTACCTGCGCCGTCGGGAGCGGCCGTGGTTCCGGATTGCGCGCGCGATGCTGAAGCGGTTGCCCGGGTGAAGCCTTTTGATAGGAGGGGTGCAATGAAAAGCGGATTCCGAGTGACCGCCGTTTTGTTTCTCAGCTTCTCAGCCCTCAGCCCAAAGAGTTGGTAACCTTGGAAGCCTCGGCCCACGCACAATGCCTTTTCGATACAGATCAGGGTCCTCGCCTGATGAGTTCTTCGATTTCTCACCGCGCCGTGAGTTTGTTGAACCCGGCTGTCACTTGTGCAGCGCTCCGGTATTCAGCCGGTACAATTCGAAGGGAAACTGTCGATATTGCGAGTCTTCTATGGTCTGCCCTGAATACATGCGACTAGCGGGCCTGTCTGAGAGCAAACGTAGGGCTTACGCATACACTCGCTTCAATGAAGGAAAGGTACGTGTATCAAAACGCCGGTACGACGAATTGGTCAAGGAGGGGTACGCAGCAATGACGTCCGCCATCAAAGACTTAGGGTGGCACGAAATGAACTGTTCAGTTTGCAAAAACCGGTCCGTGAAATAGTTCACGTCATGTACAGAACCCGCGGGCCTTGCGAAGTGAGAACTAAGGGCTGTCAAATTGCGCAAGGTAGGTCCTGTTGCCACCGGCCGGGCGAACGCGGGGAACGTGTCCGGCAACGCGGCTCCGTCACCGCTTCTACAGACCCAACGTCTTCCACTCCGAAACCAGATCGGATAGCAGCAACTTGAAGAAATCGTAGCTTTCATTATCGATCTCGCCCCCCAGTTCGAAAAGACCGCAAGGCGTTGGGATGGGTGCGTTCACCATGGGGAGGGTCGGGGGCGGAGTGTAGACCGCCTGGAAGTTCAGCGCCAGCGCAAGATTGCTAATTTCATTCGAGGCATCTCGCGGAGTAAGTGCCGGCAGACCGTAGCGCCACTCGATCAGCTTCAGCACCGAGGTGTGATCGTAAAGCGCGGAGTGGATGCGCGGCGTGGCCGGATTGCCTGCGCTGAACGGGGATACCACGACTGTCGCTACACGGCAGCCAAGCAGCGCATTTCCGTTGACAAGATCCGTATCCACGTCGTTTGCGGCAATGACGCGCGGCGGCGCAACGGTGTCGTAGAAACCACCCCACTCATCCCGGTTGATGATGAGAACCGTGTTCTTCCAACCGGGGCCGCTGGTTACAGCCTTATATACCTGGCCCAAAAAGGCCTCTCCGGCGCGCAGATCCGCGTGCGGGTGATCGTCGTTGCCTAAGCCGTCATCAAGAATCGTGAAGCGCGGATCGACAAAGGAAACCGAAGGCAGCGTGCCTGCGGCCGCATCTGCCAGAAAGTCCGCGTACAGTCCGGAGATGCCGAGGTACTTCACTCCCCAAAACGCAAGAATAGGCACGTTCGAGTAGTAATACTTGCTGCTTACTCCGGCGGCGGCAAGGTTGTCCCAAATGGTTGGCAGCGTACAGAGGTCGACGGTGTTCGAAAGCCGATCCGTCTGCGCCGCATGCTGAAAAATACGGTTGGGAAAAGTCGGTCCAAGGATGGAAGCGAAATAATTATCCAGCGTCGTGTAGTTGCGTGCCAGCGCGCTGAAGAAGGGCAGATCCGCTTCCTCGTAGTAGCCGATACTGAACGTGTCATTCGTGGTGGTGCGCAGCCACCCGTCCATTTGGCCACCGTCGTATTCGCTGCGGCCTCCCGCATACGAGTGGTCCGGATCCGGATGAGAACAACCGACGAATGTCGTTAGCCGGTGCGTAGGGTGAGCCTCTCCTTTCTTGTCCAGATAAGCGAGGCCCGCCTGCTGCCCGTTCGCTCCCGGTAACCAACCCAGCAGGTGATCGAAGCTGCGGTTCTCCATCATCACCACGACGATGTGCTCGATGCCCGAATCTGCCGGATCAGGAAGGACCGCCGCCGTCTGGGCGGAAACAAGGGAGGATTTGCCTGCTAATGCGGCAGCTGAAGCCATCCCGGCGGCCGCCCTGCGTAGAAAGTCTCTGCGGTTTACACTCATGGCCTGTACCCCCGCCCGAGAATGCTATCACGCACGGCAAAGGGCGTACCACAGCGCATAAATGTGACTGTTATTGTGTCTAATAATGTTCGACAGGATGAAATGGTTTTGAAGCGACCGGTGAACTGGGTACCGATGAGCGTTACTCGTAGCGCAGAGCCTTCTGGGGATCAACCCGGGCGATTCGCCGAACTGGTATCCAGCAAGCCAGCAACGCAACCGTTGCCAGAAAAAGCGGGACGGCCGTAAAGGTGTAAGCATCGTGGGGCTGCACGCCATAAAGAATACTCGCAGCAAATTTTGACAGGGCCAAAGCGCACGGCACGCCGAGTGCGATGGCGATGAACACGAGAAAAAGATACTGACGCGCAACCAGGCGCTGGACCGAGCTGATTTGCGCCCCCAGAGCGAGGCGGATGCCGATCTCCCGCGTGCGCCGGCTGACGCTGTAAGTCGTGATGCCATAGAGCCCGAGCACGGTGAGTATGAGCCCGGTGATGCCAAAGACCCCGAAAAGCGTACCCGCCAATCTAGGCAAAACCAGCGCATCGCGAAGATGCTCCTCCATGGTTTCTGCGTTGAAGATTGCCATCGCGGGATCAAGCGCATGAACCTGGTTGCGCACCGCGGCCTCCATGGCGGCAGCGTTCCCCTGGGTTTCGACCACCAGGGAGACTCCCCGAAAATCCGGATCGCGGCCGATATCCTGCGCCAGCGACCGGTAAAGGATAGGCCGTGAGTCCTCGCCCAGAGTTCTGGATCGGCTGTCTTTCACCACGCCGACAATCTCATAGGTCGCTCCGGTCCCCGTGACTCGTTGGCCGATCGCATTGCGATCGCCGAAGAACTGTTCAACAAAGCTCTGGTTCACGATCGCAACTTTGGGGGCGTTTGCCGTTTCATTGCCAAAGTCTCTCCCGCTTAGCTGAGCGATGCCCATCGTCCGGAAGAACCCCGGCGTGACCATGTAGAGATCGACAACTTTGTTGGCTGCAGTGGGCTGGCCCGCAACCTGGAAGTCGTCCCACCTTCCATCCATGGAGAGCGGCACGGGATCAACAAAGGCGACCGACAGGACTCCCGGAAGGGAACTGGCCCGCCGTCGCACTTCCTCCACAAACTGTGTGGTGCGTGCCGTGGAGTAGCCATTCAGTTGCGGATCGATGTTCATCAACAGGATGCCGCGAGACCGAAAGCCAATGTCTATCTTCGAAGCACTCTGCAGGCTGCGCAGAAACAATCCCGTCGCGCACAGGAGAACCAGCGACAAAAAGACCTGCGAAAGTACGAGGGCGTTGCGCAAGCTCCAGCGGCGCTCCCGGTAGGCGAAGGCTTCCTCACCTTTGATGGCCTTGGCGATTACAGGTCGCGACGCTGCCCAGGCCGGGGCCACGCCGATAAGCAGCCCGGCGCCTACGCTCAAGGCGAAGGTGTAAGCCAGAACCTTCCAGTCCATACGCACACTCAGATCGATGGGCAACGGGATAGGAAGTCGAAACGCCGAGAGCGCGGAGGTTCCCCAAAGGCAAAGGCCAAGCCCGAACACTCCCCCACCCAGGGCCAGCATCGTGCTCTCCACCAGCATCTGTCGCAGCAACTGTCTTCTTTGAGCGCCCAGCGAGAGGCGCACAGCCATCTCCTGCTGCCGCGCAAACGCCTGCGCCAGTAGCAAATTCGCCACATTCACGCACGCAATGCAGAGCACAAGAAAGGCCACGCACGAGAGTGCGGAGAGGAAGCCGATGAGGCCCGCCTTCTCGTCCGGAGGCAGAGATCCCGCAGCCTCCAGGCGAAAGCCGCTGTCCTTTTCCGTTTCCGGATAAGTCTGCGCCAGGCGCTGCGCAATTCCATTCAGCTCCGCAGCGGCCTGTGAGCTGGTCACTCCCGGAGCCAGGCGGCCCGCAACTTCCAGCCACGTATTGCTTCGCGAGCGGTTACCCATCCTGTGCATCAAAAGCTCCTTGTTGCCCAGCGGGACCCAAAGGTCGGAGGTGAAGATATCCAATCCGCGAAACGATGAGGGAGCTACGCCGATCACTGTGAAGGAATGGCCGGAGACATTGACAGCTTTACCGAGGATGGCGCGATCAGCGCCAAAACGATTCGCCCAGAGGTGGTAACTCAGGACCACGACAGGAGCATCTTCCTCCTCCCGGTGAAACCCCCGGCCCAGAGCCATTTGAATCTGTGTGACATCGAAGTAATTGAATTCCGCCAATGCGCCCCAAACCCGCACCGGCTCAGAGGAGCCCCCGATGGAGGTTGGCAGGGAAGGATAAAACGCGGTCAGCCCGGAAAATGAGCGGGCCTGATCGCGCAGATCGTTGAACAGGGGCCAGGATAAATTGTTACCACAGCAGTCGCCGTGCCTGGTCGTGAACACGCTCAGCAGCGTGGCGGGTTCGCCCACCGCTGGGGGACGCAGCAGAAAACTGCTGACCATGGAAAAGATGGTGGCGTTGGCGCCCACCCCTAATCCGATGGACACAATCACCGCGACCCAAAGTCCGGGTGACCTGGAAAACCGCCGCAAGGCCAATCGAACGTCCTGCATGATGCCCCCCTGCCGCCTGGTCTCGCAAGAGCATGTATGCGACCATCCTCTGTCGCTACGGGCTCACACCTTCCTAAACGCAAAAACAGGCTCGCGGGTTCCATGCCAGTGGGTGGCCAGGAATCGCCGTCGGATTCTTCCCCTTTTGGAAACCAGCAGCGGTAACTAAGCAGTAACACTACTGCAAACGGGTCATTGAGCGCGGAAAGCGGATTGTTACTGTCGTATACATGAAAATCTTGGTGCTTGCTGTTTTGCTGACCTCCGCAGCATTCGGTCAAACCAACAAGACCGACATAGCCATCCACTGCGTCTCGTCGCCTGGAGATGTCCTCGGAGGTCAGCTGTGCAGTGCGCTTCGGCTGGCTGTGGCGAGAAGCCCCCGCTATCAAGAGGCTGCGGTCAATCCGGAAGGTTGGCAGTTCCGGCTGGCTACGGTGGGGATCGATGACGACAAAGGCACCGCAGTTTCGATGACTTTGATCTATCGCAGGCTTTATGTCGTGAATACTGTCCAGGTTTGCGGGGGGTCTGTCATCCCCGAATGCGCCCAAGGCATGCTGTCTGATTCCGACGATCACATAAAATTGCTGCAAAAAACGGTCGAAGACCAGGTGGCTAAGCAACTGACTCCCTAAGGTCCTGCGCAGGAATGAATCTATCCCCTATTTCTTGTTGAGCACCTTCCCGGAGTTGGCATCCACGTAGGCAACGTATCCGGACTTCTGGTCCCCCCACACCAGGTACCAGACCGGCGCCTGGAACCTGTAGGTATTCCCAAGTTGAAAGGATGACGGCTGCTTGTCCGGGTTTTTCTTCAGCCAGGCTGCCGCATCTGTTGCCGCGGTTTGGTACGCGGCATCCGAATCGATATTGAAGCTGGAAAGCTCAACCGGCATAGCTTCGCGCGTTACTCCGCCCCAAGGTAGCCGGAGGCCCGCAACCACGCCCTTATGAATGTCCGGCGAAACGGCGGCGATGGCGTAGGAGTAAATCCGGTACTGATGCAGGCTGGGCGAGGCAAAGGCCGCCTGCCACATGGCCGCTTTGCCTGCCTCATTCTTGAACCCGGGGATTTCCTTGGGTGTGAGCCGTATCATCACCAGATCCGGAGACCAGCTCCGGGCCGAGGTGTACATCGGCCAAAAAGCCGTCTTGGCAGTCACGGGTACGGGAGGAGATGTGGCCTCCTTTGCCGCTTTCGCTTCGTTGGCGGGGTTGGTCGATTGGGAGCAGCCTGCAAAAAGCAGCACTGCAGCCGCGATTGCGCTTACCGCGCATTGTTTGAGCGCAGGGCTCATCGGAGTCCTCCACCTGCCGCCCTTTGAGTTGCTCTGCGGGTGAGGCGTCAGCCGTTCTAGTTGACTGCCGGGTACGGAGTCTGACAAAGGGATTCGTACGTGTGGGTGCTCGAGCGCCCGGCAAGCGACCGCCCATTATAACCACACCTGCCGATCGGGGTATATTCCGAAAGCCGCTGTAGCTCTTGCGCTCCGGGAGGTAGCGCAATACTTCGGCTGCTATCTAGACCGGGGACAGTGTCATCCGGGGAGCGAAACGTCCTTCACCTGACTGGCGCTCGTTTGGGAAACCAAAGCTGGCTTCATACGCGGCATCACCACCGCGTGCCACCAGATCAATAAACGATCCCAGGGAGCACCCGACCGCCATGCCAATGCCTCTGCTGCTGTGGGGGAAGGCCTATCCGGGAACCTGCGCTCATATCTGTCAATAGCGGACTGAATCGCCAACATATCTGAAGGACTGAGAGTCATGTGCCATCACCCCGCCGTCAAATAGGCGGCCCATAGCTCGAATCTAATCACACTGATTATGGATGCCTATACCGTTGCTTTAACAAGAAGAGCAATGGTAACCAGCGATAGAGTACTAAGGGTTTGCTTGTGGCGCTCAAGACGACTTAGGGATGACGCCATCCCGGCAGCGGGATAAAAAGACAGGCCGGGCGGCATTTAAGCCTCCAGCCTGTTCTATGCCGCTACTTGTCTGTTGCCTATGCAACTACAGTCATCCTAGCCCATTACCAAAGTCCGTGGATGCATCACCGCGGCTGTCTTAAAACACTAAAGGAATCAGAAACGGTTACGAACGTGTCTGCGCTTCTTGGCCTCCGTCGAAGTTATCAGCGCGAAACTATGCTAGACCACCTCTGGTTCTCCGCTCAGGATGACGAGTTTGTGGGAGAACCGGAAGAGAAACAACAAGATCCACGCGGAGGCGGCGCGGAAACGCTAAATAGCGCGCAGCATGCGCACCGGAAGCGAGATCAGCGCGACCACCAGCTCCAGCGCTCCGTGCACAGCGATGCCGGCCAACCGGAAGGGTAATAGAATCACCCATACTATTGGATACAAGAAGATCGCCATCACAGCCAGTGGCCAGCAAAGGAGGAAGAGAATACACCACAGCAAAAACTTGATCATGATTCCACCCTTGATAAAGGATACGCAATTCGCGTGCTACGGGTTCCGCCCTGTTCTCTGGCTCGAGAGACTTATCATAAAGCCGTACATCCAAGAGAATCTGGAGGCAGGAGAAACGCCGTGTCCGACAATGGAATCGTGAGTAAGCCCAGCAACTATTCAGTTGATGAAACCGTGCGCAAACTGCAAGCCGTCCTCGCGGCCAAAGCAGTCACCGTTTTCGCCTTGATCGATCACAGCGGGGAAGCGGAGAAGGTAGGCATGCAAATGCCGCCGACCAAGCTTCTCATCTTCGGCAATCCCAAGGGCGGCACTCCCCTGATGCTGGCGGCGCCGAGCATCGCCATCGACCTCCCGCTCAAGATTCTGGTAGCAGAGGATGATCAGGGAAAAGTCTCTGTCTTCTACAACAGTCCTGCATATTTAGGAGAGCGGCATGGACTGCCGGAAAACCTGCTGCAGAATATCGCCTTGGTGGAGTCACTGGCCGCGAGTGTCGCCGCTTGATCGTGCACGATCAGGTTGCCGCGCTGGCCCGTGAGGCGGGCTTTGCCAAAGCAGGCATCGCTCCCGTTCCGCCGCCCGGCGACGAGCCTCCCGAGCTCAGTCACTTCGAGCCCTGGATCGAGCGCGGTTATGCCGGCGAGATGGAGTACCTGAAGCGCCGCGACCAAGCCAACCGCCCGCTGCGTTCTTCTCTGCGGATTGCCGTGCCGTGGGCGCGCTCTGTCATTGTTTGCGCCGCCAATTACAACACCGAGGCGCCCCGATCCATCGATCCTGCCTCGCCTGAAACCGGCTGGATCGCCCGCTACGCCTGGACTGGCGATGCCGGGCAGCCGACCGATTACCACGACGTTCTGCTTCGCCGTCTGCAGCAGTTGGAGCACAGCCTGCAACAGGCGCTCGGCCCCTTTCAAGCCCGCTGCTATGTGGATACCGGCCCCTTGGTCGAGCGCGTTTACGCCAAGTACGCCGGCATTGGCTGGATCGGAAAGAACACCTGCATCCTCGATCAGGAGCTCGGATCCTGGCTCTTTCTGGGGGTGATTCTCACCGCGCTGGAGCTGCCGCCGGCGACGCCCCTGCGGGTGGCGGAAGATCGCTGCGGCAGCTGCACGCGATGCATCGATGCCTGTCCCACCGGCGCCCTGGTTGCTCCCTACCAGATGGATGCGAGCCTGTGTATCTCTTACCTGACCATAGAAAAGCGCGGCCCCATTGCTGAGCCGCTCCGTGCCCACATGGGTCGTCAGGTCTTTGGCTGCGACATCTGCCAGGATGTCTGCCCCTGGAATCGCCGTGCCCCGATAAGCGAGGATGCCGAGTTGGCGGTTCGTGCAGAACTCGTCAACCCTGCGCTTGCCTGGCTCGCGGAGCTGGACAGGGAAAGCTTTCGTAGCCTGTTCCAGCATTCTCCTGTGCAACGCACCAAGCTCAGCGGCTTGTTGCGCAATGTTGCCATTGCCATGGGCAATAGCGGTCTTGCGAGCTATGTACCCAAGCTACAGGAGTGGGCTGCCAGTCCGGAACCCGTGCTGGCGGAGGCGGCGCAATGGGCTCTCGCCCGCTGCCGGCAGTAAAGCAGGCGGAGCGATAGACCCTTCGTGGTCCCAGTGCCGCCCACGGCTCGCCGGGGCAGGCGGGACCACACCTCGTGATGTTTGCAATTGCGGAACTGCTTTAAAAAATCAAGCGCTACGCACCACGTTGGCGGCGTTGAGTCCCTTGGGGCCTTGCTGGCATTCGAACTCCACCGCATCGCCCTCGTTCAGGGTCTTGTATCCGTTCTCCTGGATAGCGGAGAAATGAACGAAGACATCCTCTCCAGTCGACCGCTGGATGAACCCGTATCCTTTGGCTCCGTTGAACCACTTCACCACGCCATTTTCCTTCAAGCGAACTCCTTTTCCCAACCTGATTAACCATCTCCAGCGTTCCGCAGGCACACCACGAGCGGCCGTTAAGCACACGGCAAATCCGGGGGTCACCTGGAATGCTTTGAGAGCGTGAAACAATTACACCAATTGGCCTTCCGAGCGTTCCGAACAGGGAATTTTTGTTCGAGCTTGTTGATGTTATGGCAGGAATTGGAATCCAGTGCAAGCAAAATTTGCCTGACGGCACCATACGCCAATAGGCGGCGATGCCACCAAACCCGACCTGCCTGTTGTCATCAAAATCAACGTTGTAGTTACCTGGATCATGGGGGTCATTTCTAGCCTCCTTCCCGGCTGCTAGCATGAGGCTATGAGCCCCGGCATATCAGCTCTTCCCCCAGTCTCGGTAACGGCAGAGCCAGAAGAAGAAGCCCTTCTCGGTGTTCCCCCTGAGCCGCAGCCGCCGGAAAGATTACCCCCCAACGCCGGCCTGGTGGCTGAGCTCGTGAGCCTTGCCCGCTACATGGCGCAGACTGAAGTACACACCTACGCCTTCAGCGTCGCCGCCAATGCCATCCTGTCACTGTTTCCCTTTATCGTAATGATGTTCACCATAGCGCGCCTGGTCTTTCATTCCACCGCCATGGAGAGCGCAATCGCGGACATGATCCGCTACTTCCTGCCTACCGGGCAACAATTTGTCACCAAGAATATGGAGATCGTGGCTCACGCGCACAGCGGGGTGCGGGTCGCTTCGGTGGTCATGCTGCTGATCTCATCGACCGGCGTTTTCCTGCCCCTTGAAGTGGCCTTGAACAGGGTCTGGGGTGTAACCAAAAACCGCTCCTACTTCAAGAACCAGTTGGTCTCTCTTTGCCTGGCGGCCGGCATCGGCACGCTGGCCTTGATCAGCGTCGCCATCACCGCGGCGCAGCGGTCGGTGCTGCAGGCCTTGTTCTTGGGCCACACCGACAACATGGCCTTCAACTTTGTCTCCCACTGGTTGTTGCAGATTTCCGCGGCCTTCGCCAGTGTCCTACTCTTCTTCCTCGTCTATTGGATTCTTCCCAACCGCAAGCTGCCTGTCCGCGCGGTGCTGCCGACTGCTATTGTGATCGGTCTCTCCTGGGAGGGGGCCAAGCTGTTGTACGTCGCGGCCTTGCCCTGGATGGACCTGCAAAAGGTATACGGACCCTTCTCCGTCTCTGTGAGCTTGATGTTGTGGGCATTTGTCACCGGCCTGCTGCTGCTAGCGGGCGCGCACTACTCCGCCTCACGCCACGCCCTGCGCATCGCCTACCTGGCAGACCTGGAACGCGCTAAAGAAGAAAAATAATCGCGTGAAGGGTACGAGATTTGCAGGCTGCGGAAAAATGCGCAACGAAGGGCACTCGTGCCGCAGGGGCGGGGCCTGTGCCCTAACCACCGAAGCTGGGGCACCCGTCCAGTTCCTACTCGGTTCTGTTAGGAGACTGACGATGCCGGAACCAAACCGCGGCGTCATACCCTTCATCCCTAGCGGACCAGGAAGGCTTTCACCACGATGTCATTGGGCGAGCGCCCGGCAGGAAATAAGGTGAGCAGGGAAGCGGTGTTGGCGTCGAGGCGCACAGCTGCAATGTCTCCGGATTGCGCATTCGCCACCAGGAGCATGCGTCCCGATGCGGAGAAGGCCAAAGCGTCGGGCCCCTCGCCCACCCTGACTCCCGGGGGAACCAGCTTGCCATCGTCAATGCTGTAGATCACCACTCGCCCGGCGCTGAAATCACTCACATACAAAAGAGAGTTGTCCGCGCTCACCAGGCCGCGTACCGGGTGCGCGCCCACCAGATACGCTCCTCCGACCTCGTTCGAAGATGTGGTGAGCTCCGAAATAGTATCGCTATCGTAGTTGGAGACGAATGCTTCTCCCCCATCCGGTTTCAGGGCCATATGCATCGGCGTCTTGCCCACATCGAGAAGGGCCAGCAAAACGTCGGTCGGCGCGGGGTTGCTACCGTTTGCGTGAGCCAACCCGATCACCATGATCTGGTGCCCTCCGGAGCAGGCAATGAAAGCCTTGGAGGAGTCAGGCAGGATCATGACATCGGTGGCGCCCGGGCAATGATCGAAGCTGCTTCTCACCTTGAAGGAGCCGGCATCGGCGATGCTGACGCTGCCGCTGGCGCGGTTGGAAATCACCAGCGTCTTGCCGTTGTTCGCGATACGAGCGATACCCGGCGACTCACCCGCGCCAATCACGCCGGCCACACTGCGGCGCGCGAGATCGATCACCGAGACATTGTTGGAACCGGAGTTGGCGACGTAAGCGCGCTCACCCTGCGCATCCACGTCGATAAAGTAGGGCTGCCGTTCCACCCGAATGGTGGCGGCGACGGTGTTGCTCTCGGCGTTGATCACGCTCACCGTGCCACTGCCGGAATTCACCACGTAGACCTCGTTCCGGCGAGGGTTGACCGCCAGTCCTGAAGGACTGGCGCCCACGGCGATGACGCGGTCTTGCCGCATGTTGACCAGGTCGAGAACGGTTACGGTATTGCTGCCTCCGTTGCTGATGTAGGCGTACTCGCGGTAGTTCGCGGGGTAGCCGACATCGCGTTGGCAACCGGCTGCGCCGAGCGTCAGCACGACAAGCCAAGGCAGCCAGACTCGTCGCACTCGAGCACGTTCACTTCTACTCTGCACTGAAACCAGCACTGGTTGCTCTGTATGTACCAGAAGTCAAAATGCTTTAAGCTCTCGCGGAAGGGATGGGCTCAGCGATCTTGATTCCCCGGGGCAGAGACCGGTGGACGGCGGTAGCGATGGGGGAGATTTCGTCCATCAACTCGACAAACTGCTCCGGATAGAGCGATTGCGCACCGTCGGAGAGCGCCTTATCCGGTTGGTTGTGCACTTCGATGATCAGGCCATCGGCGCCGACCGCGGTAGCCGCCCGTGCCAGGGGTAGAACCATGTTGCGCTTCCCTGTGCCATGGCTCGGATCCACAATGATGGGCAGATGGCTGGCCCGCTGCACTGCCGGAACGATGCTCAGGTCGAGAGTATTGCGGGTGTGATCGGCGAAGGTGCGTACTCCGCGCTCGCACAGAATCACCTGGTAGTTGCCTTCGCTCATGACGTACTCGGCGGCCATGAGCAGTTCGTCCAGGGTGGCTGACATACCGCGTTTGACCATGACCGCCTTGCGTGTCCGCCCAGCGCGCTTCAGCAAGGAGAAGTTCTGCATATTACGGGCCCCGATCTGAATGACATCGGCGTAATCCGCGACCAGGTCGAGACTCTCATTGTCCAGCGCCTCGGTGACAATCCGCAGACCGAACCGGTCGCGTATCTCAGCCATGATCTTCAGGCCGTCTTCGCCCATCCCTTGAAACGCGTACGGAGAAGTGCGTGGTTTATAAGCGCCTCCACGAAAGAACTGGGCTCCTGCGCGAGCGACCTGCTCTGCGATTGCGAACGCCTGCTCCCGGGATTCAATTGAGCAAGGACCGGCGATCACCGCCAGCTCGTGGCCGCCAATGGTCGCATTGGTGCCGGGGAAGGTAATTACCGTGTCCTCTTGCTTTACATCGCGGCTGACCAACTTGTAGGGCTTAGTGACCCGGATCACCTCGGCCACGCCGGAGAGATCTTCGAGGTCGCCCTGATCCACGGCGCCGCTGTTGCCGGTGATGCCGATGGCCGTGCGTTGCGCCCCAGGCATGGGATGAGCGCGGAATCCCAAGAGCTGAATCTGTTCACAGACGGCTTGGATTTCTTCCGCCGTAGCCTGCGGTTTCATCACCACGAGCATGGGGTTACGCAGCCTTTCCTTGCACTCTAAGTGTACTGGCTACAGTGAGCTGCGGCAAACACCGGGGGAGCAGGTTTATCCCCCGCGCAGGGTTCAGTCCTGATATACCTGAGCAGATGGATCACCTACGGAGGCTCCGCTCATTGCGCCGGCAGATGAAGCTAGGGGGCATTGACAGCTTGCTGGTCACCCACTTGCCTGACGTGCGCTATCTTTGCGGATTTACCGGTTCCAACGCCTATCTCGCCATTTACGCAAATCGAGCTGCCATGTTCACCGACGGCCGCTATACGACCCAGGCGTCGCAGGAGACCAGAGCAGCCAAGGTAGTGATCGCGGCCAAGTCAGCCCGCGATGAGGCATGCCGGTGGCTGCTCTCCAGCGAAGTCGACCATTGTGCCTTCGATCCGGGATCCACCACAGTTACCGAGTTGGCGCTCTACCGCAAAGCTCTGCCTCCCGGGCATCGTGGATTTTTTCGCCCTCTGGCCGAATCCCTGGTCCCCCGTCTTCGCCTCATTAAGGATCAGGACGAACTCCGGCTCATGAAGCAGGCCGCTCACCTGGGCGTGGACTTGTTCCATGAACTCCTGCCACACCTGCAGCCGGGAGTTCCCGAAACGACGGTTGCGGCACAGCTGGAGCACAGTGCGCGGCTGCGTGGAGCGGAGGCCATGTCCTTCGATAGCATTGTTGCCAGCGGCCCCCGTTCGGCCTTGCCCCACGGCCGCGCCACCTCCCAGCGGTTGCCGCGTAAGGGATTCTTAACGCTCGACTTCGGTGTTATTCTCAATGGTTATTGTTCAGACATGACACGTACCGTCTACCTGGGCCGGCCAACACGCCGGGAGCGCTTCACGTATGATGCTGTGCGGGAGGCGCAACAGGCCGCCGTGGCCGCGGTCAAGCCCGGGGCTTCCTGTGGAGAGGTGGACGAGGCAGCACGCAGCGTCCTGCGCAAAGCTGGCTTGGCTGGGTACTTTACTCATTCCACCGGTCATGGCGTTGGGCTGGAAATTCATGAAGGACCCCGCATTGCCGCGGAGCAGTCGCAGTCCCTTTTGCCGGGGATGGTAGTTACCATCGAGCCCGGCGTTTACATTGCAGGTCAGTTTGGAGTGCGCATCGAAGACATGGTTGCCGTGACCCAGGGGGGTGGCCAGGTTCTGACACCGGCATCTACCAGTTGGACGCAGCTCTGAGGCCATAGGTATTAAGCAGACGAGAGATTCATGACGCCTGACGAAATCAAAGAGTTAAAGGAACTGATCGAGTTCCTGAAAGAAAACGATATTGGCGAGTTCGACCTCGAACGCGGCGACCTCAAGGTCCGCATAAAGTTCGGGCATCCCTCGCAGGGAACGCCCACTTCGGCTATCGATATTGCCCGCCTGGGCCAGTTGTTATCACCCGGGCAGCACGCGCCGGCCGCACCCTCGCAAGGCATACATGCGGTGGCGGCCGCTTCGCCGGGTTCCGCCACCGATGCTGTCGCCGAGGAAGAGACGCTGCATATCGTAAAGTCGCCCATCGTGGGCACGTTCTACGAGTCTTCTTCTCCCGGCGCCGCGGCCTTCGTCAAGATTGGCGACGAGATTGAGAACGGGCAGGTGCTCTGCATCGTCGAGGCCATGAAACTGATGAACGAGATCGAATCAGACGCAGCCGGAGAAGTGGTCAAGCGCCTGGTCACCAATGGCCAGCCGGTCGAATACGGCCAGCCGCTCTTCGCCGTGCGGCTCCGCTAAGCATGCTGACGGTCTCCCATTGAATCCTATGTTTCGAAAACTACTCATCGCCAACCGTGGCGAAATCGCGCTTCGCGTCATCTGCGCCTGCAAAGAACTCGGCATCCGTACGGTCGCCATCTACAGCGAGGCTGATCGCAACTCGCTCCACGTCCGTTTTGCCGACGAGGCCATCTGCATCGGTCCGCCGCGATCGGCGGAGAGCTATCTGAATGTGCCCGCCGTCATCTCCGCGGCGGAGATCGCCGACGTCGACGCCATTCATCCCGGCTATGGACTGCTGAGCGAGAACGCAAACTTCGCCGAGGTCTGCCGCGCCTCAAACATCAAATTCGTCGGGCCCCCTCCCGAAGCCATGCGGCTTATGGGCGAGAAGGACAAAGCGCGCCAGGCGATGAAGAGGGCTAAGGTCCCCATCCTGCCCGGCTCCGAGGGCGTGCTGCAGAACGAGGAAGAGGCGGTGGCCTGGGCCCGAACGGTCGGCTTTCCCGTCATCCTCAAAGCCTCCGCCGGTGGTGGTGGACGCGGCATGCGCGTGATCCGCACCGAGGAGGAACTACCCCAACTCTTTCAGGCCGCGCACACCGAGGCATCCAACGCCTTCGGCAACGGAGACCTGTACATGGAGAAATTCATTGAGCGTCCCAGGCACATCGAGTTCCAGATTCTGGCCGATGAGCACGGCAACGTGGTCTCCCTGGGCGAGCGGGAGTGCTCCATCCAGCGCCGCCATCAGAAGCTGATTGAAGAGGCTCCCTCACTTCAGGTCACGCCCCGGATTCGTGAAGACATTGCCAAGACGCTCAAGAGATGTCTGACCGCCATCGGCTATCAGAACGCCGGCACGGTCGAGTTCCTCATGGACGAGGACGGCAAGCTGTACTTTATCGAGATGAACACGCGCATCCAGGTGGAACATCCGGTGACTGAAGCCGTGACCGGCATCGACCTGGTGAAAGCACAACTTCGAATTGCCGCCGGTGACCAGCTGAGCAGCATTCTTCCGGAAGTGGTGCCCATCCGCGGCCACGCCATTGAGTGCCGGGTCAATGCCGAGCATCCGGAGAAGTTCACGCCTTCCGCCGGCCGCATCACTGCCTTCAATGTTCCGGGTGGCAACGGGGTGCGCGTGGATACGGCGCAGTACGCCGAAGGCATCGTGCCTCCTTATTATGATTCGCTGATCGCTAAGCTTATCGTCCACGGCAAAGACCGGGCCGAAGCCATGGCGCGCATGTCGCGTGCGCTGGAGATGTTTGTGGTGGAGGGCATTCACACCACCATCCCCTTGCACCGCCGCATCCTGGAAGACCAGGAATTCCGCGATGGGAACTTCGACACCAAGTTTATGGAGCGCTTCTTCGAGCGCGAGAAACTTCGCCGCGATCTCGCGGGGGGATAGCCATGGCGCGGCTCGATCTGCCCCGCTTTTATCCCATTCTGGATAATGGTCTGCTATTAAGGGCCGGCCTCTCCATTGAGGGTTTTGCCCGCGAACTGCGTACGGCCGGCATTCGCTTTCTGCAATACCGCGATAAAGAGGCATCAGATGAGGTCTTGCTGCAGCGGGCAGCGATTCTGCGCGGGATCTTTCCTGCGTCGGACAGCTGTCTCATCCTGAACGACCGCGTTCCCCTCGTGCTTTCTGCAGGCTACGACGGAGTCCATGTAGGCCAGGACGATCTCTCTCCCGCGGAAGCGCGGGCCATGGTGGGGCCTCAAGTCATGGTGGGGATTTCGACCCACGGCGAGAGTCAGTTGCTCAGCGCCGCAAATAGCCCAGTGGACTACGTGGCCATCGGTCCCGTATTCGCGACTTCATCCAAGCAGGTTCCGGATCCGGTCGTCGGCCTGGAAGGGGTCCGAGCAGCCCGCGCCCTCACCGATAAGCCGCTGGTTGCGATCGGAGGCATCACCCGGGCCAATTGCGCCGCGGTGATCGAGGCCGGGGCCGACTCGGTGGCGGTCATCTCCGATTTGATCCAGAGCCCGGGCAAGAGTGTAGAGGAATTCTTCAGCCGTTTGAGCAATCATGGGGAAGCTTCCGGTTGAGTGCCGTGTTATACGACTCAAGCCCCCACGACACGGGCACCCAACTTTTGTTAACGGTCCATAAAAGTGATTTCAAGCTTTGCTGGACATGGTTACGGGAAAACGGTATAGAACATAGAACCACCGATGCCTAGACTGCTGGCAACCAAGCCCCTCTCGACGCTTACCAAAGAGGCCAACGAGGTAGGAGAAAACACTCTCCGTCGCTCTCTCGGCCCGGTCAACCTGATCACGCTCGGCATCGGCGCCATCATAGGTGCAGGGATCTTCGTGCTCACTGGCCAGGCGGCTGCACTCCACGCCGGTCCAGCGGTTGCTCTCAGCTTCGTCTTTGCCGGCATCACCTGCGCGTTTGCCGGGCTCTGCTACTCAGAGTTTGCCTCCATCATTCCCATTGCCGGCTCCGCCTATACCTACGGCTACGCCACCCTGGGCGAGCTGGTGGCCTGGATCATCGGCTGGGACCTGGTCCTGGAATACGCCTTCGGCGCCGCCACCGTGGCTTCCGGCTGGTCCGGATACTTCGTGAGTCTGCTGGAGCAATTGCACATTCACCTGCCGCCGCAGTTCACCACCACCTACGGGAACGTGCTTTATCTCTACGCCGATAAGTGGCAACCCGCGATGTCGCTTCCCTCTGGTGTCAACGCCTCGGCTCTGCCCCACGTCGCCGGCATATTCAACTTTGTCGCCTTCTTCGCCATCCTGATCGTCACCGCGGTGCTGGTCATCGGCATCAAGGAATCAGCCAATCTCAATTCCGCAATCGTGATCGTCAAACTGACGATTGTGGGCATCTTTCTCTTTCTGGGCGGGGCGTTCCTGCTTCACCATCCTGAAGTCGCCAGGCTCAACTGGCATCCCTTCATTCCTCCATCGCAGGGTCCGGGGGTTTATGGCTTCGGTGGTATCACGGCCGGTGCGGCGTCGGTCTTCTTTGCCTACATCGGCTTCGATGCTGTTTCGACAGCCGCGCAGGAGGCGCGGAATCCGCAGCGCGATATGCCCATCGGCATACTCGGTTCCCTGGTGGTCTGCACCATTCTTTACATCCTGGTCTCCACCGTGCTCACCGGCCTGGTCAACTATCGCAGCCTCGATGTGAGTGACCCGGTTGCGGTGGGCATCGATGTTACGGGTGTCACCTGGGGCAGCCTGTTGGTGAAGATCGGCGCCGTCTTTGGGCTGGGTACCGTCATGCTGGTGATGTTGCTGGGCCAGTCGCGCGTCTTCTACTCCATGTCTAAGGACGGCCTGTTATGGAAATGGGCTTCGGCGGTTCATCCCAAATTCCGCACCCCCTGGATATCGAACATAGTCGTAGGCACGATTGTTGCGTTTCTTCCCGCGCTGCTGCCCATCGATAAGCTTGCCGCTCTGGTCAACATGGGAACGCTGCTCGCCTTTACCATTGTTTGTGCCGGCGTCTGGATTCTGCGCCGGCGTCACCCCCACCTGGAGCGTCCGTTCCGCACGCCGCTGGTTCCGCTGGTTCCTATCCTTGGCATCTGTAGCGCCTTCTATCTCATGTGCAAGCTGCCGCTGCTCACCTGGGAGGTGCTGGTGATCTGGCTAGTCATCGGCCTGGGGATCTATTTCGGATACAGCATCAAGCACAGTAAAGTGCAGGCCATGAGTCCGGCGGAGACCACCGGCCGTACTCGTTGAGTCTCTGGTAAAAGTCCTAGTATTCACACGTTAAGAATCGCCGTATACTTCTCGGACCACGAACATTCTCCGTTTTCGTGTAGCTGAGCGCTCAAGAAAAAGCGTTCGTTCGTGGAAGGCCCTCGCAACAGCAGATTGCTTTCAGAGGAGACGTCCATGAATAAATATTTTGCGGAACTGGTCGGTACGTTTGTCCTGGTTTTCGGGGGCGTTGGCAGTGCGGTGCTTGCGGGGAGCCATATCGGCTTTGCCGGCGTCGCCGCGGCCTTCGGACTTTCACTGCTCGCCATGGTGTACACCATCGGGCCCATTTCCGGCTGCCACGTGAATCCGGCGGTCACCCTCGGGGTATTTCTGGCCAGGAAGATTAGTGCCAAGGATGCGGGCGCCTACATGGTCGCCCAAGTTATCGGCGCCATCATAGCTTCCGGACTGATCCTGGTTATCGCCAACGGGATTCAGGGTGGTTATAGTGCGTCTGTCGGCGGACTCGGGGCGGATGGGTACGGCCTGCACTCTCCCGATCACTACTCGATGGCGGCCGGCTTTGTTGCTGAAGCCGTGCTCACCATGTTTCTTGTCCTCGTGGTGCTGGGGTCGACCGACATCAGCGCTCCGGTTGGTTTTGCGGGCTTGGCCATTGGCTTGGTCCTGACCCTGATTCACCTGGTGGGCATTCCCATCACCAACACCTCGGTGAACCCCGCGCGAAGCATAGGCCCGGCGATCTTTGTCGGTGGTTGGGCGCTACAGCAATTGTGGCTGTTTATTGTGGCGCCGTTTGTGGGTTCCATCGTTGCCGCGATTGTCTACGCCGGCCTGCGCTACCCGTCCGTCCTGATCACCACGCGCAGGGCAGAGCAAGCGCTGCCTGGGGAACAGATCGACAGGATCGCCTAGGGCGCCAATGTCTGCGGCCGGTCGCGGGGACCGGCCGCGGACTGCAGTAGTTACTCTTAGCTAGACGATTTTTCGAGCCACGCGGCGAACCAGCTCGGTGGTGACGCCGTAAATCGCGTGCGTCACTAATTCACTGGCATGTTCACGCGCCGGCTGATTTTCCGGGCTTTCCGTCAAGCCCATCATGGGTAATGCGGATGCGTGGGTGATCCCGCAAAGGGTCAGGCCGAAGTTGGCTCCCAAGCGCCCGGTCACCAGGGGCTGATACTCCGCCAGCGCACCGTACACCCCGCCTACCAAAGCCCCGAAGCCCCAGTGGATGGCTTGCACGGAGACCACCTCTTCCGTCTCCGTGAGGGTACGCCCGGCCATGCGATTGACCAACACTGCGGGCGGAGGGATTTGCCCCTGGGTACGCGGTGGATAAACTGCTTCCCCCGCAGCCTTGGCGGCCGCTCCCACCAAGCCCCCAATGGCTCCAGCGAGAAACCCCTTCAAGAGCGATCGCGTGCGCCGAGAAGGCGCAGTTTCTTCGGTTGTTGTCATATACCGATCCTATAGACGCCTGGATGATTTGAGGTGGTACGGATCGAACGCACGCGGTACGTGTGCGTGTAGACGGGGGCCCTGTCCTGCTAACCTATAACGTCACCGTAGGCAATGCAAGGCTGGGAGAGACATGGCCATTAGCAGACAATGGACCGAATGGCATCTAACGCCGGCCGGTTGGGTTTCCGGATCCAGCCGCCGCGACGGAGAAGGGAACGTCTGGCGCGATGAGCCCGGGGATAGGGTGGTCACCTTTGTGTACCAGGAGCAGATAGATAAGGCTCATCCGGCGCCGCATGCCACAGTGCAGGAATCCTGGCGATCGAAGGCCGCTGGGGCCGCCGGGAATATCGAGGCCCTGCTTGTTCAGCATGGTGCCTGCCCAAGAAAACTGTAGACGGAAAGCTGTAGACGAGCCGCGGGAAAGTGAATCCATCACTTTCCCGTTGGCATGTATTTAGATGATTATGCAGTGGTCTTGCTGCACAGCTCATTCATGGCCCGGGTCAGTTCCTGGGCAATCATCGGAGCCGTTGCGGTCTCGATAGCTGAGCGCTGCATCAGGTAAACCAGCTTGCCGTCGCGCAAGATCGCGATGGCGGGCGAAGTGGGAGGATGACCCTCGAAGTAGGAGCGGGCGCGCTCCGTCGCTTCGCGATCCTGTCCGGCGAACACGGTGATCGCCTGGTCGGGCAGGTTCTTGTTCTGCAGGGCCAGCCTGACTCCGGGACGCATCTTGCCGGCGGCACAACCACAGATCGAGTTGACCACCAGCATCGTGGTGCCCGGCTTTGCCAGGGCGGAATCGACTTCATCCGCGGTCCGCGCTTCTTTGATGCCCGCGCGGGTAAGCTCTTCGCGCATGGGTATGACCATGATCTCGGGGTACATGCTAGCTCCTTCGGTACTCTGGGTGGGTTGCTCTGACGCAACCTGAACACTTTCCTGATTGTAAAGACACAACCTGGGTTGCGCCAGTGATATACCCTGATGCGGAATGCAGTTTCTTGAGGAAGTACCGCTCGCGCCCTACACCACCTTTCAGATTGGCGGTCCCGCCCGTTGGTTCGCGGAGGCGGTGAGCGAAGACGATATCGCCGCCGGCATCACTTTCGCCGCTGAGCGCAAACTGCCGCTCTTCATTCTTGGCGGTGGCAGCAACCTGCTAGTTTCCGACTCCGGTTTCTCCGGTCTCGTCCTGCGCATCGCTTTGCGGGGAATCACATCCACCGAGGAGAGCGGTCGATCCATCATCTCTGCAGCAGCCGGAGAGGATTGGGATGGGCTGGTCGCTTATGCTGTGGCCGCCGGCCTTGCGGGGGTTGAGTGCCTTTCCGGCATCCCGGGAACGGTGGGCGGGACGCCCGTACAGAACGTGGGCGCCTACGGGCAGGAGGTTTCGCAAACTATCGTCACGGTACGCGCGTTCGACCGTAAAACATTGCAATTTATGGACTTGCCCGCGTCAGACTGTGGGTTTTCCTATCGCCGTAGCATCTTCAATAGCAGCCAGCGAGACCGGTACGTGGTGAGCCGCGTTCACTATGCGCTCCACCAGGATGCTCCCGCCAGCTTTGTCTACGCCGATGTTGCCCGTTACTTTGCCGCCCGCAATGTGGCCGTGCCCACCCTGGCTGAGGTTCGCGACGCGGTGCGCTCCATACGCGCGCAGAAGGGGATGCTGCTGATGACCGGGGACGCAGACTGCCGTAGCGCGGGTAGCTTCTTCAAGAACCCGGTCGTTCCGGCATCCGTCGTTGATTCGCTGGCGCGGAATCTGGGGGTCGACAAACAGAGCATCCCTGCCTATCCGGCACCCCAGGGCGAGGTAAAGCTATCTGCTGCCTGGTTGATCGAGCGGGCTGGTTTTGCCAAGGGTTATGCGCTCGGTAACGCGGGCATTTCCAGCCGCCATACCCTGGCCCTCATCAATCGGGGCGGCGCCAGCGCGAGCGAGGTGACTGCGTTGCGCGATCAGGTCATCGCTGCGGTGGCAGCCCGCTTCGCCGTCCGCCTGGAGCCGGAGCCGGTCTGGCTGGGACCAGCCTGAGATACAATGTATCTCAGGAGACATGGTCATGCCCTCAACGATGGTTCACGTGCGTGTGGATGTAAAGGTCAAAGAAGAGGCCTCCGCAACGCTTGCGAAGATGGGAATATCTGTTTCCGACGCTGTGCGCATCATGTTAATCCGTATTGCAGAGGAGAAGGCGCTTCCTTTCGAGGTGCGTGTTCCGAATGCCACGACGGTCAAGGCCATGCAATCGGCCGATAAGAAGCAAGGCAAGCGGTTCCGGTCCGCGAAGGCATTGTTTGAGGACCTAGGCATATGACATGCGCGAGATCATCCGCACCATTCAGTTCAAGCGCGATGTGAAGCGGCCGGAGAAGCGCGGCAAGGACATGGCGAAGCTGCGGGACTTGATTCTGCTACTCGCCGGGGAAACGCCACTACCGGTACGTTACAAAGACCATCCTCTCAGCGGCGAGTGGAAGCATCACCGCGACTGCCATATCGAACCGGACTGGCTGTTGCTCTACAAGATCGACGATAACGATCTTTACCTGGTCCGCACCGGCAGTCACGCGGATTTGTTCTGAGCGACCGTTATGCTATGGACAACCTAGGCCTCAATTAGCGCCCAGTTGCCGCAGCAGTTGTTCCCGGCGAGCAGCCAGAACCACCGCCGCCGGGCCATGAGCCTGGATCCGGCCGCTTTCGATCACCATCACATCCGCCGCGGTCTGGAAGACTTCCGCTACATCATGTGAGACGTAGAGCGCGGGGATGTTCCGTTCCGCGAGCCATGCCGTCAGCTGCTTCAGGATGGAAGCCTTCAGGTCGGCGTCGAGACCATTGAATGGTTCGTCCAGCAGCAGTAAGCGCGGCTCGGGAGCTAAGGCGCGGGCCAGTGCCACCCGCTGCTTCTCGCCCCCGGAAAGATCGGCGGGACGCCGCTTGGCTAGGTGGCTGGCTTGAAAGAGTTGAAGCATTTGCCCCACGCGCTCTGCGCTCGAGCGCCGGCTTAGCCCGGAAAGCCCAAAGGCAACATTTCCGCTTACATCCATATGCGGAAACAGGGCGGGTTGCTGAGTGACAAACCCGATGCCGCGTTCTGCAGGCGGAACCCATATTCCGCTTTCTGTCTCTACTAGCGTTCTTCCTTCTAATACCACCCGGCCGCGTTCCGGCCTGATCAAACCCCCAAGGATGCGCAACATCGAAGTCTTGCCCGCACCTGAAGGGCCGAAGAGCACTGTCCACGACGCCGACAGCGCGCAGGAGACGCGCAGCGAAAGCTTGCCCAAGGTATGCTCGACGTCGGCCTGCAAATAGGTGCTAGACACCGGCTCTCCCCCGGCGTCCGTAGATGATCAGCAACGCCAGGAAGGAGAGGCTCAACAGCAGCAAAGCCGTATGGTTGGCCTGCGCATAGGCAAAGTCCTGAACCTGATCGTAGATCGAAATCGACAGGGTCTTGGTCACACCCGGAATTCCTCCGCCGATCATCAACACCACTCCAAACTCGCCCACCGTGTGGGTGAAGGCCAGCACCGCAGCGGTGAGCAGGAACGGCCGCACCAATGGCAGCAAGACCCGGGCTAGAATCCTGGCCGGGCGGGCGGACAGAAGCTCGGCCGCTTCCAGGATCTGTCGATCCACCGAGCGGAAGCCTGAGGCCATAGGCTGGACAGCAAAGGGGAGGCTGAAGATGACGGAGCCGATCAGCAGGCCGGCGAACGAGAAGGCCAGGGGATGACCAAAGACCACGGCCAGCGCTCTCCCGGCTGCTGTACGGGGACCCATCACCACCAGCAGGTAGAACCCCAGAACGGTTGGAGGCAGCACCAGCGGAAGAGCCACCGCGGCTTCGACCAGCGGCTTCCAGCGCGCCCGCCCGTAGGCCAGCCAATAGCCCAGCGGGACCGCGATGGCGAGCAGGATCAACGTGGTCAGGGTGGCGAGGCGAAAGGTGAGGGATATGGCTTGCCGATCCATATGAGCGCGAGGGGGGAACGTTCTTAAGGTGCTTTCAATCCCCGCTCAGCCAGTTGCTTTCTGATCGGAGGGGAAAGCAAAAAGTCGAGGAATTGGTGAGCCGCTGCCGCCTCGGCTCCATTTTTGAGCACCACCGCGCCCTGCAGTATCGGAGGGTAGTCATCCGCTGGGACCTCGACGTACTTCCCGGAGGAACTCAGGCGCGGCGTGAGTGCTGAGGTGAGCGAAATCAAGCCCACATCCGCATTGCCCGAATCGGCATATTGGGCAGTTTGCGCGATGTTCTCCGCAACTACCAGCTTGCTCTTCAAGGCCTCCGTCAATCCCAACTTCTCCAGTGCGGCCTTGGCCGCGCGCCCGTAGGGTGCGTGTTCCGGATTTGCCACTGCGACGGTCCGCAGCGACGGGCTGCGCAGGGAGTCGAGGGTGAGCGGTTGTGCCGGCGAGTCATTTCGTGCCCAGAGCACCAGCGTTCCGCGAGCGTAGGGCACCGGTTCAGCACCGTCCGCCAGGCCGGCAGCGACCACTTTCTGGGGAAAGGACAGATCCGCTGAGAGAAAGAGGGAGAAAGGCCCACCATTCAGGATTTGCGTGGCCAGGGTGGCGGAGGATGCATAAGAAGCGTCCACCTTCTTGTTCGTCTGCTTCTCAAACTGATCGATGAGTGGGGGCAAGACCGGCTGAAGGTCGGCGGCCGCGGCTATCTTGAGCGAGCTGCTTTGCTGCGCGAAGCAACTCGGGATGGCCAACAGCAGAAGGATGAGAAAGCGTCGTCTAAACACGTAGCACCATCACCTCGGTCGATTTGATGAGTGCAGCTGCGGTTTCGCCCACCTGGAGGCGCATTTCCCGGGCGGCCTCGGCGGTGATGATCGAGGTAATAATCTGGCCGCCGATCGACAGCTTGACCTGGGCCAGCAAACCCTCAATCTTCAATTCGACAATGCGGCCGGTGAGTTGATTGCGCCCGCTGAGTGTGCGCAGCATCTCTCGCTTGGGCGTTTCAGGGCGTTTCGCCTGGTGCAGCAAGCTATCCAGCTCAGATTCGGGAATGCGGTAGTGGCCCCCCGGAGTCTTTACCGCCTTCAGCTTCCCGCGATAGAGCCACTGCTTGATGGTGGCGTACGAGATCCCCAATCGCTGAGCGGCTTCGCGGGGTGAGAGCAACATGGCGAAAGTATACGATGCGTTGCCCCGCACTATACGAATTTAAACGAAATAGAGGCGTAATTCGGTTTTGGCCGTTTACGGATTGTGCTGAAGAGTCTTCGTGCGAACCGGAAGAGAAACCGCAGGTCCCTCCACTACGCTACCCCGGATTTCCTGTTAGTGGTGCGACAAATCTCTCGCTTGCTCACCAGCTTTGCTCCCTGGACGGGTGCCCCATGTTCGCGGACTTTCGCGTACATGGGTTGAAGACGACCTTTTTCCAATGCTTTCACCACAGTGTGCACCAACTTACAAAGAAAAGAAAAACGATGGGCTTCGCCCGTCTCGTTCAACCCATGTACGCGAAAGTCGCGAACATGGGGCACCCGTCCAGGGAGCAAGGCTGGTGAGCAAGCGAGAGATTTGTCGCACCACTAACAGGAAACCCGGGGTAGCGTAGTGGAGGGACCTGCGGTTTCTCTTCCGTCCCGACGCAAAGCATCAGAGCCGCCAAAACCGAAAAACTCGCGGATTCGGATCTACCCATCGCGAGTCCTAGCCACCCGCATTCGCAGATTCGGGAATCGCGATGCTAGGCTAGGTTTAAACCATGCACGAAGCTTCTCATCAACTGCGCTGCGTCGGCTGCGGCGCCGTGATCCTCCCCGACACCGTAGAAAAAGACTTTCGTTGCGTCGACTGTGCCGAGCTTCTCGAGGTGGAATACCCCTCGTGGAGCGATGCCGGCGCGCCTTTTGCCAGCCCACGCCGTATGCCCAATCCGGGCGCCCTGCGTTGGCTATGGCAGGAGAGACTCCAATCCAGGGTACCCATCGATCAGAGCGGGGTGTGGCGCTTTCGTGAGCTGCTGCCGATTCTGGTCCATCCCGAGCAGGCGGTCACGCTGCGCGAAGGCAACACCCCACTCTACCGTCTGTTGCAAAGCGCAGATGAGCTTGGCCTGGAGCATCTTTACGCCAAACACCAGGGCATGAATCCAACCGGCTCGTTCAAAGACACGGGCATGACGGCGGCGCTCTCGCAGGCCCGCGAGCGCGGCTTTCAATGGGTGGCATGCGCGTCTACCGGCAACACCTCGGCCGCGATGGCGGCCTATGCCGCCCGGGCGCGCATGAACAGCCTGGTTTTGCTGCCCGAAGGCAAGATCTCCTGGTCCAAGCTTTCCCAGGCAATCGACTACGGCGCCGTGACCTGCCAGCTGAATACCGATTTCGACGGCTGTGTGCGGGTGCTGGCGGAAGTGGTCCGCCGCGCCCCGGTGTACCTGCTGAACTCCGTCAACCCCTACCGGCTGGAAGGGCAAAAGACCCCCGCACTCGAGATTGCCGAGGAGTTCGACTGGCAGGTTCCTGACCACGTGATCGTTCCCGGAGGAAATCTGGCGAACGGTTCCGCGCTGGGCAAGGGCTTTGTGGAAATGATGCATTTAGGACTCACCACCAAGGTGCCGAAAATTACCGTGGTCCAAGCCGAGGGAGCGAACCCGCTGTATCTGAGCCTGCTCAACCATGACGGATGTGAGATTCAGGCGGTGCAAGCTAACACTCGGGCCACGGCCATCCGCATCGGAAACCCAGCTTCCTGGCGCAAGGCGGCCCGCATCATTCGCCAGACCGGCGGCTACTGCGAGCAGGTCAGCGAAGCCGAGATCGCACTGGCCAAGGCGCAGATCGGCCAGGAGGGTATCGGGTGCGAGCCGGCATCCGCCGTAACCCTGGGCGGCCTGAAAAAGCTGGTGCGGCAAGGCAAGATCCACGGCGGCGAATCAGTCGTCCTCCTGCTCACCGGCCACACGCTCAAGGATTCGGAATACACCATCGATTTCCATCGCGAGAAGCTGTTGACCGCGGAGGAAAGTACTGGGCTGGAACGGGAGCTGGCCGAGAAGCGCCGGGCGACGCTCTCGCTCGAGGCCTCTTCCGATGCTGTGCTGCGGGTGCTCGAGGCGGCTATTCAAGCATGAAGACAGGCATGAAGACGGTGCGACTGCGGCTTCCTGCCACCTCGGCCAACCTGGGCCCGGGCTTCGACGCCATGGCTCTGGCCCTGGAGTTGTTCCTGGAGATCGAGGCCACGCCCGGGCCCCAGTTCTCCATCACCGCTACCGGCCGCAATCAAAATATCTGCGCCGGGCTGAGCAGAAACCTGCTGATCCAGACCTATGAGTCGGTGCTGATTGCCCAGCATCGCCCAGTCGTGCCGCTGGAAATCCACATGCGCAACGGCATTCCCGTGGGTATGGGTTGCGGGTCGTCGGCGGCGGTGCGATTGGCCGCAGTCGCTCTGGCCTCGGCTTTCGGGGACCTGGACTGGGATGCCGCGAAGATCGTCGACCAGGCGGTGCGAATCGAAGGCCATCCCGACAATGTGGCGGCTTGTTGGCATGGCGGCCTGACCATTGCGGCCAATGCCCAGGAGCTCGCCATCGTCTCCATTCCGCCGCCCCCCCACTGGCGCGCTCTGCTGGTTCTGCCCGAGACTCCGGTGGCCACGGCCAAGGCACGAGGGATGCTGCCCCAGAGCTACGGGCGGCAAGACGTGGTCGCGAATCTGCAATGCGCGGCCTTGCTCACCGCCGCCTTCGCCTTGGGCAGGGCGGATTTGATGCAGCTGGCCACCCAAGACCGCCTGCATCAGCCCTATCGTTTCCAGCTATGCCCGTTGCTGCCGGCACTGCTGCCCCTGGCGGGGAACCATGGCGTGATGTCGGTTACCCTCAGCGGCGCGGGCCCGGCGGTGTTGCTCTTGACGCAAGAGCCGGAAACCCTCGAGGAAGCTCTGAAAAAAGCAATTCTGGAGCTTGCGCGACCGGTGTGTCCAGTCGAGATTCTGACCACTCAACTATGCCGCGGAAGCGCCGAAATAAGCCTTGGAGAGCAGGCCTCAACCATAATCAAGGGGTAACCCTTTATTTTCACGCTTGTTACTTTAGTGTTACCTAAGTTTTGTTTACAAGATATGTGGCCGGGCCTATTTTTGCGCCGTGGGCAGCTCCCGGGGGAGGGCTGCTCTAGCGCCTGTGGCCGCGAGGTCCGGGCGCTTTTGGTTTGTGCGGCGTCTGCACCTTTTGGCGGCCAGCCGCATCAATAGAAGGGCTGGGGTATGGCGTGGATGTTATCCTCAGCCAGGAAGTGAAGGAGGAACATGGCAGGACCAGGGGTCTTCGAAGTAAATGATGCGACATTTGAGCAGGAGGTGCTGCAGTCGGAGCAGCCTGTTCTGGTCGATTTTTGGGCTGCCTGGTGCGGGCCGTGCAGAGCATTGGCGCCCGTCGTGGACGAGGTAGCGGTGCAGTACAGCGGCAAGCTCAAGGTGATGAAGATGGATGTGGATCGGAATTCGGCCACGCCCATGCGTTATGGCATCCGCGGTATTCCGGCCCTGCTGCTCTTCAAGGGTGGCAAGGTAGCGGAGCAGATTGTCGGGTTTGTTCCCAAAGATAAGATTGATCAGAGCATCAGCAAGCTGATCGATCAGCCAGCTGATCGCAGCGTAAGCGCTTGAAGCGCCGATAAGATGCGAGAGCCCAGAGCCCTGGCGGAAACGCCGGGGCTCTTTTTATGCTCTAAGCGTATCGGCGCAGTACACCAAGTACCCTGCCCTGGATCGCGATTTGCGAAAGGGGAACGTAGATGGGTTCCATCTCGGTATTTGAGGGCTGCAAGCGGACCATCGTTCCTTCAATGTAGTAACGCTTTAACGTGGTCTCACTCCCGCGGACCAGGGCCACGATGATTTCCCCTTGGCGCGCGGTGCTGGTGTGCTCCACCAGGACGTAGTCGCCGTCCACGATGTGCTCGTCGCGCATGGAGTCTCCGCGCACTTGCAGCGCAAATACCTCCCGATTTCCAATCACGTCCCCCAGCGAGATGCTTTCGCTGGTCTCGGCAGCCTCGACCGGTTGCCCGGCGGCGATCCGTCCCAGCAGCGGAAGGCGATCGGAGCGCCTCGTCTTGCTGCGTGGCGGCAATACGTCGATGGAGCGGCTGCGGTTGTGCGCCCGCTGCAGCAGGCCCTTCTTCTGCAGATTTGTAATGTGCTTGTGCACCGTGGCCAGCGACTTGAGACTCAGGCCGCGAGCAATCTCCTCAAAGGAAGGGGAGTATCCGTTGCGCTGTACAAAGTTGCTGATGAAGTCCAGCACTTCTTTCTGTCTGCGGGTAACCGACATTTCCGGATTATAGCGAACAAAAAGCGAATTAGGAAAAAAGTTTTTCGATTTGCGCAGCGGCCGATCTGGAGAGTCGAGTCAGAGCGCCTTCCGCGTGTCTCATTTTAGGCCTAATGCCGGCGGGGGGCATCCCGTTATGAGAATGCAGCGCAATTATCTCGATGCGGTGCTTGTTGTCGGAGTCAATCGGATGCACCGTAGAGATGCGACCCGGGAAAAAGGTACTGCCGATGGTTGCTCAGCCGCCAAGTTCCTCGGCGTTTTTACCGAGCAACCTCGGCGTTCTTACCGAGCAACCTCGGCGTTCTTACCGAGCAACCTCGGCGTTCTTACCGAGCAACCTCGGCGTTCTTACCGAGCAATGGTCACCTGGAAAGTAAACGGCTTGAAGGTCGAGTTTGTCTGAGGCACGCCGATATCACCACAAAGATTTCCTTTATCGGCCGAACGAGATTGGTCAAAGAAGTTGGATCCTTCCTTAACAAATCAGTGGTATTTGGGTGGCGCTTCACGGGCCTTCAACAGAACTCCGGTCTATCAGAATGGTGATTATGCAGGAAGCAGGAAAAGGTCCGAGGCGTCCCCGGCGGAATGGAGCACCGGCACCAGCGGTGAGCGCAGTGAACGGTGCTCCATCCGAGGATGCACAGAAGGAAGTTCCGCCCGCCGCGTCCGCACCAGCGTTGCGCCCCCGAACAGGCGATCTGCTCACCGCCGAACAGGAACTGCGGATGGTCGAGCATCTGCCCATCGTGCGTTTCATTGCCCGGCGCATCCATGAGCGGCTACCCCAACACGTGCCGATCGAAGACCTTTACAGCGCGGGAGTGGTCGGCCTGCTGGATGCCTTCGGCAAGTTTGATCCGTCCAAACAGGTCCAGTTCAGCAGTTATGCACAATTCAGGATTCGCGGCGCGATACTGGACAGCCTGCGGACCCTCGACTGGAGCCCGCGGGAGTTGAGGCGCAAAGGGCGAGCCATTGAGCAGGCGATTCAGACGTTGACCGCGCAGTATGGCCGTTCCCCGACCGACGTCGAGATCGCTCATCAACTGCACATTGAGTTGTCTGCGTATCAGCAGTTGCTGGGGGAACTGAAGGGCCTGGAAATAGGCACCCTGCATTCCGAGCGTTCGGAGGACTCGGGTGAAGAGGAGCTGGTTTATCTGCCGAACCGGCCCGAGGACGATCCGCTTTTTCGCTATCTCCATGCGGAGATGCGGGAGCGGTTGACGGGGGCAATCAGCGATCTGCCCGAACGCGAGCGCCTGGTCATGACCCTTTACTACTACGAAGAGACCACTATGAAGGAGATTGGGCTGATCCTTGGCGTCGTGGAATCCAGGATCTCGCAAATTCACGCTTCCGCTGTCTTGCATCTTCGCGCCCGCCTGGCTGATTTCGGCGCTCGCCGGGAACCAGCCATCGGCCCGGCCCGGCAGGAGCCATCGTCCAGGCGGCCTGCTATCTCCCAGGAACCCAGCTGAAGAGAATTCACAGTCGAGGGTCCAAATCAGCAGCTTCGAAGCTTCCGGCAATTACGGCTGTGGTGCTTGGTATCCGGGCACGACTTCAGTCGGGCCGTAAATGGCCAGAAGACTCTGGGCTTTAGCCCCTGGGCTTTTTCTTTGCGTCCTGGCAACACCTCAGGGACCTGCTGTTTCTTTTCCTCGGTACTCACACACCCTCCAAAGCCCTTATAGCTGTGGCTTTTTACGGCCGACTAAAAGTCGTGCCCGGATACAGCGCTATAGAGCGCGTGGACTTGTTCACCGCCCGCTTGTTACCATTACTCCCTTTTTATCTGCTGCTGATCCTGCTAGGCTGAAGCTCGATCATGGACCCCTTCGACAACCCGCGGATGGGCAAGCGGCCGAACGAAGATCCCGGGCAACCAACCGAGGCTCCCGCAAAGCAGCCCAGCGACAGCGAATCTCCAATCGATCAGGCGCGGCGGGAAAAAATCGAACAGCTGAAGAAGGCTGTGGCCGACGGAACCTATAACGTCAGTGCCGAAAAGGTCGCCGACAAGCTGATCAAGCACATGCTCGGACCCAAAGAATAAAGCCACTCGATATATTCTGGTTAAGGGGCCCCTTGGTATGCCGTTTCGCTTTTTGTGGAATGCGACACGAGGCCATCGGCTCATGCCGTGGCGGAGCGAATACCTCAAGTGGCGTATCGAAACCTACTCCGGCCGCAAAGCTGACACCATCGACGCAACTTACTTCTGGTTTTTTCTCTGGAAGGAGAGAGCGCAACTGATGCGTTTCCTCGGTTGGACGCGGAATTTCGGAACACGGCGCCGGCAACCCTCTTGAGTCTTTGCCTCCTCGATCATTGCCGTGCCTCCCGCGTTCGCCCGCTGATTGCCTGCCTGCTGCTCTTTGCCGTGCCAGCGCAAGGCCGGCAATCGCCCTCACCCGAAACTACGATTCGCGTCGAAACATCGGAAGTGCTGGTGCCGACGCTGGTGGAGATGCCCTCGGGAGAGATTGTCTATGGCCTGGGGCCGGCCGATTTTCAATTGACCGACAACGGAGTGCCACAGCAACTCCACGTTGACGATGACCTGGACAATGAACCCGTCTCCGTGGTGGTGGCAGTGGAGAAAGGACGCATGGCGGCGCTGGAGTTCGAAAAGATCAATCGGCTGGCGCCTTTGATCGATCTTTTTCTGGGAGATGGGTCGAGCGAAGCGGCGTTCGTGAGTTTCGATTCCAAGCCGCAGCTGGTGGTGCCGTTCACCAAAGACGGTGACCGTCTTGGTCATGAATTGAAGCGCATGGAGCCGGGCGACGGCGGAGCCGCCATCCTCGATACGGTGGGCTTTTCGGTGAAGCTGCTCGAAGACAGGCCGAAGGACTACCGCCGGGTGCTGCTGTTGATCAGCGAGACTCGCGACCATGGCAGCCGGGATGTGGACGCGCAAAAGGTAGTGGAACAGATCGGCATCAGCAACACGCTGGTTTTGAGCGTCACCTTTTCTCCGTCGAAAGCGCTCTTGTTGCACGATCTCAAAGACGGCGGCCAGAGCGCCGGGGTAGGGGATCTGCTCACCCCCCTGATGATGGCCATTCAGGCGGTGCGCAAGAACGTGGCGCGGCAGATTGCGGTGATGAGTGGCGGGGAATATGCGCCCTTTACCACCGAGCGCGGCTTTGAAGCCCGCGTGCAAGAGGTTGCCAAACATGCCCGCAATCGATATCTCCTGAGTTTCCGACCCTCGGATAGTACTCCCGGATTGCATGTGTTGGAGGTTCGGCTCACGCGCAACCTGGGGGCCAGGGTGGTAGCCAGGACCAGCTACTGGGCGCTGGAAAAGCAGGCGCAACCGGTTTCCCCCACACCTTAATATCTTTCGCAATCGGCTTTTAGTTTTTTCCGCGCCGCAAAGCTGATCTCCATGCCACGACATCATCGAACGCTCCAGCGCATGTACCCTACAGAGGTGTCGCTGCATGGCTAACGATTTGTGGTTTCCCGCCTGGCGGGATCGTGGGTAAAGCATCGAACGACAAAGAGGAGGAGTATGAGCAAAGTAGTGAAGTTAAAGGCCAGTGACGGTCACGAACTGGATGCCTATGTGGCCCAACCAGCGGGTAAGCCTCGGGCGGGACTGGTCGTGGTGCAGGAAATTTTTGGAGTCAACCAGCATATTCGTTCGGTGGCGGATCGATTCGCGCGCGAAGGCTTTTTCGCGGTGGCCCCGGCGCTATTTGACCGCGTGGAAAGGAATGTCGACTGGGGCTATGACGGCGAGAGCGCAAAGAAGGGGATGGCCATCGTACAGAAAATCGGCATCGATGATTCGCTGAAGGATGTGGATGCGGCGCTGCAATACGCCAGCAAAGAGACCGGGAAACCAGCCGGCGTGGTGGGCTACTGCTACGGAGGATCGCTGGCCTGGTTGAGCGCGACCCGGCTGGCGCCGGCCGCCGTGGTGGGCTACTACGGGGGCCACATCGCGAACTTCGCTCAAGAAAATCCGCGCGTCCCTGTCATGCTTCATTTCGGGAGAGAGGACGCTCACATTCCGGAGACCGATGTCGCCAAAGTGCAGGCGGCGCATCCGGAGGTCCAGATCTATTGGTATGACGCCGGGCATGGATTCAATTGCGACATGCGCGGCAGCTACAACGAAAAGGCAGCCAAGGAAGCCCTGGGGAGGACGCTCGAGTTTTTCCATAAGCATCTTTGATGGGCGGCCGATGAGCATCGCAGAAATGAAGTCAATCGGGTTAAACCGTGCATCTATCTGACTGATTCAAGGAGAAGGATGGGGACCACCACTGCCAACGCGTCCGCCGCAAACGCAGCGATGTACGCCTGGAAGCCCAAGACAAATCCCTGGCTCATCGCCGCCACGGTGGCTCTGGCGGCCTTTATGGAGGTGCTCGACACTTCCATTGCGAATGTGGCCCTCCCTTACATAGCCGGCAGTCTGGGAGCGAGTGCCGATCAGAGTACCTGGGTTCTCACCTCGTACCTGGTAGCCAACGCAATTGTTCTACCCATGGGAGCATGGGCCGCGAGCGTGATCGGGCGGAAGAATTTCTTCATGCTCTGCATCGTGATCTTTACGATCAGTTCATTTTTGTGCGGGTTAGCCCCCAGCCTCGGCCTGCTGCTCCTCTTCCGCGTGTTTCAGGGTGTGGGCGGAGGTGGCTTGCAGCCCATGGCACAGGCGATTATGGCTGACTCTTTCGAGCCGGCGAAGCGCGGCCTTGCCTTTGCGCTTTACGGGCTGGTTGCCGTGCTGGCGCCCTCCATCGGGCCTACGCTCGGCGGCTGGATTACGGACAACTATTCCTGGCACTGGATCTTCTACATCAACATTCCCGTCGGCATTCTGACGCTGTTCCTCACCAACCGGCTGGTAGAAGATCCTCCTTTCCAGAAGTCGGACCGCGCCAATCTTTACCGCATCGACTACATCGGCGTCGGCCTGCTGGTCATTGCCATGGGAGCGTTGCAGATCACCCTGGATAAGGGTGAGGAAAAGAACTGGCTTGGATCGCACTTCATCGTTGGCTTTGCTTCCACCTTCGTCATTTCCTTTATCGCCCTGATCCTTTGGGAGTTTCATGCGGAGAGGCCGCTGATCGATCTGCGCCTCTTCAAATTCAGGAATTTTGCCGTCTGTGCCTTTCTCATGCTGCTGACCGGAGGCCTGCTGAACGCAACCACCGTGTTGCAGCCGCAGTTCCTGCAGCACCAACTCGGCTATACCGCCACCATCGCAGGGCTTTCCCTGTCGGGTGGGGGACTGGCTTTACTGGTCGTAATGCCCATGGCTGGGCAGGCGGTGAGTCGATTCCCGGCGCGAAATTTGATTGCGATGGGTTTTGTTATCTTCGCCATCGGCTATTTCTATACTGCGAAGAACCTCAGCCTCCTCATCAGCTTCGGTTTCGCGTCCAAGCTGCGCGTAGTGCAAATTGTCGCCATTCCCTTCGTGTTTATTTCCGTGACTACGGCTGCCTATTTCGGAATTCCCCCGGAAAAGAACAACCAGGTGTCGGGACTCATCAACTTCGTCCGTAACATTGGAGGCAGCATTCTGATCTCGCTGACCAACGCCCTGGTGACGGAGCGGGCGCAGTGGCATCAGAGCGTGCTGTCCAAGAACACCTCGCTGGCGGACAGTAACTATCAGCAGCAAATTGACGCCTTGCGGCACACCTTCGACACCGCGGCAGGGAAGGCCAACGGGCTACACCTCGCCCAGGGGCAGCTATACGACCACCTGCAAGCTCAGACTCAAGCCCTGGCTTATGTGGATGTTTATTATGTGCTTTGCTTTGCTGCCATCCTGATGGTGCCGCTGGCCTTCCTCCTTGATCGCAATCAGCCAGGCGGCGGCGGAGCGGTAATGATGGAGTAAGGGCTCTCCGCGGCTTTAGCCCGTCTCGCACGGAACCAAAAGGAGTGAGGGCTTTACGCTCTTTCCAAATTAAAGTCCCGTAGGGACGGCTAATTGGGAGAGGTTAGTGTTCCCGAGAACTCTTCAGCCCGCGGAAAACTCTCGTTTTCGAAGGGTACGGGCTTTAGCCCGTACGTAAATGCTTTGCAATGAACTCGGCTTTAGCCGCTGAGGGGACCTGTTCCGTTCAGAGAGTCCCATTCCAAATCGGGTCAAATCGAGGCAATGGAGTGGCCCAGGAGCGCAGACCCTCGCATGGACGCACAATCGAAGGCATGTTATTCTTAGTCAGACACTTAGAGAGTGGACTCGATTTAAACGTAGAGGAGTAAAGCGCTGCCGTGCTGGCAACTGCAAAGAAGACCGAAGTTATTACGCGCTTTCGCACCCATGACAGTGACACGGGTAGCCCGGAAGTGCAGATTGCGATTCTCAGTGAACGAATTGGCGAGCTGACTGAGCACTTCAAGCTTCACAAAAAGGATCACGCCTCAAGGCGCGGTCTGTTGATGCTGGTGAGCAAGCGCCGCCGTCTACTGGATTATCTCAAGACGAATAATTCTGACCGCTACCGTGATGTGATCGGTAAGCTGGGCATCCGCAAGTAACAAGCGAGCAACTTGTACCCCACAATTAGGCGAAGAGACTGGATCGGACTGAACGCTGGGACGGCTGGTGCACACGTGGTAGCACCAGCTGGAAAGTGCGTGTCAGCTGTCTCGACGGTGATTCCCGCCCATTGCCCCGCCGATAATTCGCTCAGAGATATCGCCTCGCGCCCCGCCCTATGTGCACCTACGAAATGAGGATTTTATGAAGCAGGAAGTGACTGTCGAGCTTGCCGGTGGCAAGCGATTGACGTTTGAAACAGGCCGTATGGCCAAGCAGGCCTCTGGCGCTGTGCTCGTGACCCAGGGTGACAACGTAGTTCTGGCGACCGCCGTAGCCGCACCAGATCCCAAAGAAGGCCTCGATTTTTTCCCCTTGACCGTGGATTACCGCGAGTACACCTACGCCGGCGGACGCATTCCCGGCGGTTTTATCAAGCGTGAAGGCCGTCCCAGCGAGCGTGAGGTGCTTACCTGCCGCCAGATCGACCGCCCCATTCGCCCTATGTTCCCCAAAAATTTCCGCAATGAGACCCAGGTGATTGCCCTGGTCATGTCCGCGGACAAAGAAAACGATCCCGACGTGATCGGCATCAATGCGGCGGGAGCGGCCCTGGCACTTTCCGACATCCCCTTCGGCGGCCCCATCGGCGCCGTGCGTGTGGGTCAGGTGAAGGGTGAGTTCGTCGTCAACCCCACCTATGCCGAGCGGCTCGAGAGCACGTTGAACATCACCGTCGTGGCTACCAAAGATGGCGTGGTGATGATCGAGAGCGGCGCCACTGGCGTGAGTGAAGATACGGTTGTCGATGCCATTGAATTTGGCCATACCGAGATCAAGAAGATCTGCGCTGTGATCGACGAGCTGGTTGCCAAGGCTGGAAAGCCCAAGCGTGTTGTGCCTCCGGTCGAGTTTGATCACGGGTACCTGGCGGTGCTTCAGGCCAAGGTGGGCGACCGTTTGAAGGACGCGCTCGACACCAAGACCCATCCCAAAGCGGAAAGCTACGCGCTGGTCAAGGAAATCAAGGATGAGCTGGCCAAGGAGCTGCCCGAAGGGGACGCGGACGCCAAGAAGAAGCTGGCCAAGTATTACGAGGTAATGCGGGAGAGAATCTTCCGCGAGCAGGTCACCAAGGATCGCATTCGGCCGGATCGCCGCAGCTTCGATCAGATTCGCGAGATCACCATTGAAGTCGGCGTGTTGCCGCGCGTTCACGGCTCCGCGTTGTTTACCCGCGGCGAGACCCAGGCACTGGTTACCGTGACCCTGGGAACCACGGACGATCAGCAACGCCTGGAAACCTTCCAGGGTGAACAGCGCAAGCGTTTCATGCTGCACTACAACTTCCCCCCATTCTCCGTGGGTGAAGTGGGTCGCATGACCGGCGTAGGCCGGCGTGAGATCGGCCACGGCGCGTTGGCGGAGCGTGCCATTACCGCGGTGCTGCCTGGAGAAGATGAGTCTCCCTACACCATGCGTGTGGTCTCCGACATTCTGGAATCGAATGGTTCTTCCTCGATGGCCAGCGTCTGCGGCGCGAGTCTGGCCCTGATGAACGCCGGCATTCCCCTCAAGGGAGCTGTAGCCGGTGTGGCCATGGGACTGGTCAAGGAAGGGGATGACTACGCCATCCTGACTGACATTGCCGGTGCAGAAGATCACTACGGCGATATGGACTTTAAGGTAGCCGGCACGCGCGAAGGCATTACCGCGCTGCAGATGGACATCAAGATCAGCGGCGTCACCGGGCAGATCATGCGTGAGGCGCTGGAACAGGCCCGCCGCGGACGGCTGTTCCTGCTGGACAAGATGAACGAGGTACAGGCTACTTCGAATACCGAGAAGTCGAAGTTCGCCCCCCAGATTCACACCCTGCAGATTCCGACGGATAAGATTCGGGACCTCATCGGACCGGGCGGCAAAACGATTCGCGGCATCATCGAAGCCACGGGCGTCAAGATCGATGTCGACGACACGGGTCGCGTAAACGTTGCTTCGAGCGATGAAGAAGGCCTGAAGAAGGCGCTGGCCATGATCAGCGATCTGACCGCTGTGCCTGAAGTGGGCAAGACCTACCTGGGCAAAGTGGTTCGCCTGGCGGAGTTCGGCGCCTTCGTCGAGATCTTCCCCGGCACGGATGGCTTATTGCACATCAGTGAGATTGCCGAACATCGCGTGAAGGACGTGAAGGACGAATTGCGCGAAGGGGACCAGGTACTGGTTAAGGTTCTCGGCATCGAGGGCAATCGCATCAAGCTGTCGCGCAAGGCACTGCTCAAGGAACAGCGCGAGAAGCTCGGGCTTCCTGAGCCATCGCGTGGCGGTTCGGGAGACAACGGTGGCGGCGAAGCGCCGGCTCCGCGCGCTCCGCGGGCGCAATCGCAAGCGCCGGTGGAACGCCAACCGGTTTCGAACGCCAGTACCATTACCATCGAGGGCGGGGAAGACTTCGATGACGATGAGCCCTTTGTCGAGGGCGGCGACGAGCCGAACTTCAATCGCGCGGATGGTACGCCCGATCCTGTAACTGCAGAGACTCGCAGGCCTGCATCAGGCGGCGGTCCGGGTGGGCCCGCAGGGCAGCGGCGCCGGCGCCATCGCAGCCGTGGCCGGGGTCCGGGCGGTGGCTCCGGTGGCTCCGGTGGTGGCGGAGGCCGCGGACCACAGTAACCGGGGTTGAGAGCTTAAGTAAGCGAGGGGTTGCGTGTTGCGCGCGGCCCTTTTCTTTTTGCGGTGTACAGGATGGATGCGAGAGGACCTAAGCACTGGCTTGCTTTTGCCGCGCTGGGCATTGTCTGGGGCACCACGTGGGTCCCTGCGCAAACTTTGGGTGAGTACGTTCCGCCCTTGCGTGGAGCGGCTGTCCGCTTTCTGCTGGCCGCACTGCTCTGGCTTCCGGTGATTTTGTGGAAGAGGCTGCAATGGCCTCGTGGCCGAGCTCTGGTCATCGTGCTCCTTCTTCCCGTCAGCCTGATCGCGCTTCCGTCGCTGCTCCTCCTGTGGGCGCAGTCCCGCGTTCCATCAGCAACCGTAGCAGTATCATTTGCTGCCCTGCCGCTGCTGGTAATATTCCTGACTCCTGCTCTTGCCGGCAGGGAAGTGCCGCGCATGGCCATGCAAGCCTCGATCGTAGGCTTGGGGGCGATGGCCTTGGCTCTGGGGGTGACGTTCTCAATGGCTCAGGCCGGTGGCGCGGCGGTTGTGCTGCTCGCAGTGGCTTCCATTGGCGCCTCTTCGATCATGGCCCGCCGTGAACTTGGTAGCGTGCATCCCATCGTGGTGACCGCATTGGTGTTGGGCGCGGCTGGGCTGCTGCTGTTTTTGACCAGCCTGGCGTTGGAGTACGGACAGCCGGTGCAATGGAACCGCAGTGGGGTGGCTGCGGTGCTCTTTCTGGCGGGCGTGGCGGGCGCTCCGGCCTATGCCACTTATTTCTGGCTGCTGCAGCGGCTGGAGGCGTACCAGGTTGGGACGGTGCAATGGATCGAGCCTCTTGTCGCGATGCTCGAGAGTGCCCTGATTCTGCGCATCGGCCCGTCGTTCAACATGATTGCCGGGTCAATGGTTGCTTTGCTTTGCCTGCTGTTGGTGATGCGCGCGCGGGTCGAAGATGACGATACTGTTTCCCTTCTTGGTGATTGATCGCGCAAGAGAACCTAATCTCGCGTAAGGATGGGATAAACTGCTGGCGATGGGCGCCACTTTATATATCGTCGTCGAAGGCGAGGACCCTGGCTTCGACATCTTCGTGAATGGCAGGGCCCTCGCTCGCAACGAGGATGCTCTGGAGAAGATGGCGCAGCGCATTGGGGTCAAGCCGTTGTTGGAGTTCTTCTCTGCCGATGAAAACTCCATGGCCTTGCTTCTGGAAGAAGGTGCGGGCGATCCGGAGTGGGCGAAGACGTTGCCTCCTCCGCAGTGGTTTTCGCCTGAGGATGGCCTGATTACCGTATGCACCCTGCTCGATCATCTGAAGGCGTCGCCGACAGCGCTAGGCACCGAGACCCCGGGCGTTCTGCGCGAGATGGAAGAATTCGAGCGTGTCCTGCGCAAGACAGCACAGCGCCAAATGCGCTGGCAGCTAGCCGTCAGCTGGAAGTAAAGTAGCCTTTCTACTCAGAATCCACCGTCATCATAAAGAAACTGTAACGGAGACGACGGGTGTCCCCACCTGACGGGTGCCGCAGGTTCGCCTCAGCGTACTCCGGATTTCCTGTCGACCTTGTTGGCGTCAGCGAACCTCATGCGGCTTTCCTTGATGAAAGCCGCACACGCGGGTGTTGGTGGCGCCTCGTGCAGGAAATCCGGATACCTGGGACGAAAATGGTATTTTTCCAATGCTTTCGGCGAGAAGGCTCAACGGCACTTAACGATTTCTTGACGGACAGTTTAAAGCGTTCGTGGGGCTTCGCCCGTCTTTTCGTCCCAGGTACGCTGGGGCGAACTGGAGACCTGTCCAGCCATCGAGGTTGGTTGGTTGAATCGAGGTTTGGTTGGTTGAACTCAACCTTTCCAGGCGCCCAGCAGACGGCGGAGGAATACCACCTCGCCCGGTGTGATAGCTGTTGTGATCGGCAGCTAACAGCACTTCGCGCAAAAGCGTGTGCTCTTTTTCGCCCCAGGGAATTTGCGCATACAGATTGCTGTGCGGATCCTTGACCAGCTTTTCAAAAGCTGTCAGGTCTTCCTCCAGCGCTCTGATTGAGTCGTTCCACGCCTCCTTGGAAGGCGGCTCGGCGGAGGAGGGCCAATAATCCTCCGGAAACTTCTTCTCCACGTACTTGTCATTGGTAGAGTAATCCCAAATATCATGTAGCGTGAAACGGATGTGTTCCAGAAGCTCCCACCCGGAGTGCGGCGAATTCTCCGGCTTTGCGCCGTAGAGCTTCGCGGGAAAGCCTTTCAATGCAGTAAGCGTGTCGACGTGCGCATTCCCGCCGCGCAGGAGTTGAACAAGGTGTTCGCGAAGTGCAGCGTCTTTGTCTGGCATAGTGGATCGGATGCAGGAATGCCCGACGGGGTCGCAGGAAAGATTTACGTGACTTGCGCCGCCAGCGCGGCCTCGCGCTTGCCATCGGGGAAGAGGTCGCCCATGCGACGAATCTGCGCGCCAACGCCGCGCAGCTTCTCTTCAATCCGCTCGTACCCGCGGTCGATATGGTAGACGCGGTCGAGGATAGACTCGCCGTCGGCCACCAGTGCGGCCAGCACCAGCGAAGCTGAGGCGCGCAGATCGGAGCACATGACCACCGCCGACGAGAGCGGTGTTTTCCCCCGCACCGTCGCAGTCCGCCCGTCCACCTTGATATTCGCGCCCATGCGCACCAACTCACCCACGTGCATGAAGCGATTCTCAAAAATGTTCTCTACCACCGTGGTGGTGCCTTCGGCCTGGGTAGCCAGCGCCATGTATTGCGCCTGCATGTCGGTGGGGAAGCCGGGATACTCTTCGGTAGAGATATCGTTCGCCTGCAGATTACCTTCGCTGCGCACGCGCAACGAATCGGAACCCATAGGCGTGACGCGCACCCCACAGGCTTCGAGCTTGCCAACCAGGGCGGAGAGATGCGCCGGCTGACAATTGGACACGACCAGGTCGCCGCCGCTGATAGCACCCGCCACCAGAAAGGTTCCGGCTTCGATGCGATCGGGGTTGATACGGTGTTTGGCGCCGTGCAGCTTGTTCACGCCCTGCACCCGGATGGTCGCCGTGCCCGCGCCCTGGATATTCGCGCCCATGGCAACCAGCAGAGCGGCCAGGTCTGTTACCTCGGGCTCGCGCGCGCAATTTTCCATCAGCGTCTCGCCCTCAGCCAGAACCGCTGCCATGAGCAGGTCTTCGGTGCCGGTGACGGTGATCTTGTCGAAAACGATATGCGCGCCATGCAACCGTTCGGCGCGTGCTTCCAGATAACCGTGCTCCTGCACGATGACTGCCCCCATCGCTTCCAGCCCTTTGAGATGCATATCGATGGGGCGATCGCCAATGGCGCAACCGCCAGGCTGGGCTACGCGAGCCAGCCCGCAGCGTGCGACCAGGGGACCCAACACCAGCGAAGAAGCACGCATGGTCTTGACGATCTCATACTTGGCCGTGGGGTCAGAGAGAACGCGGCAACTGATCGTGGTGCGGTGTTGGGCGCGGCCGTAGCCTAGTTCGACCTCGGCGCCCATCGAAGTCAGCAGTCTCCGCTCCGTCTCGATGTCGCGGACCTGGGGGATGTTCTCCAGCACCACTTCGTCTTCGGTGAGAATCGCGGCGGCCATGCAGGGTAGGGCGGAATTTTTGGCTCCGCTCACCCGAATCGTTCCTAGCAGCGGGTTACCGCCGCGAATAACAAACTTATCCATGATGGCCCGGTGGGGGACTCCTTGCCTGTAACTTGCGCTGGGTAACTCTTAAGTGGTGGTGCTATAACTCGAGCGTTGTATCTTCGATCGCCAGTCGTCACATTACCGTCCGACTTAGCCAGGCGACGCACTGCTTCGGGCTTGTCGACTCCCGCCTTGAGCATCACCAGGGCAACGGGCACGCTGCGTCCGGCGGACTTGATGGTGAGCACAGCCTGTTCGCGGTCGATATTGCAGGCACGCATCAGAATACTGATGCCACGCTCCACCAGCTTGGTGTTCTGCATGTGCACATTGACCATGAGGTTGTCGTAGACGTAGCCCAGGCGGGTCATGGCGCCGGTGGTGATCATGTTGAGCACCATCTTCTGCGCCGTGGCCGCCTTCATGCGCGTCGAACCGGAGACCACTTCTGGCCCTACTTCGGCAACGATGCAGATGTCTGCGGCGGAGGAAAGCGGCGTGTTGTGATTGCAGGTCACGGCGGCGGTCTTAGCGCCACGGGCACGGGCATACTCCACTGCGGCTACCACGTAAGGCGTGCGGCCGCTGGAAGAGAGGCCGATGACCACGTCTTTGCGCGTCGGGCGGCGGCGGGCAATATCACGCTGTCCCAGCTCGGTTGAATCTTCATTCACTTCCACTGCCGACGCCAGAGCCTTGGGGCCGCCCGCCATGATGTACTGAACGCTTTGCGGAGGGGTAGAAAAGGTCGGCGGACATTCGGAAGAGTCCAGCCCGGCGATGCGGCCGCTGGAGCCGGCGCCCACGTAGATCAGGCGTCCTCCGTCGCGCAGGCTGCGCGCCACCATGTCGATGACCAGAGCGATCTCGGGCAACGACTTCTTCACTGCGGCGGCAATCTTTGAGTCTTCGTGGTTGATGATGCGTGCAATTTCGAGGGCAGATTTAGTATCGAAGCCCATCGAGGCTTCGTTAGAACTTTCTGTCGTCAGATCGTGCAGGTCTTGCGGCTGTTCGTTACTTGTCTCGTTGCCGGCGCCTGTCTCCGTGTGAAGGGTACTTGTTGTGGCCATGGTTGGTTTATTCAGCTCCCACTCAACTATATGATTTTATCTCTAACTGACCCTACTTGGCTCTGAAATTAGGGCATAACGTGCCATCCCCGCAAACACTTTTGGGTTATGGCATTTAGTCCTGCCCAATGTTTTGCAAAACGGCATCATGGAAGGCAGGACGGATAGTACGAATGGCCTGACTCTGGCGGTGCGGCCAGGTACGATTGGTGAGCAGCACGGCGGCGAGCTGGCGTTCGAAATCGATCCACAGGGAAGTTCCCGCGTAGCCGAGATGGCCGGCTGAGTGGCGGCTGAAGAACCTGCCGGAGGAGGAAGGCTGGGAAGGTGTATCCCATCCCAACGCCCGGGAGCTGTCTGCCGGCAGAGCGCGGGTGGTGAACAGTCGAATCGTCTCCGGCGTGAAGAGCCGCCCATCGAACAGGGATTGCGCATAAAGCAGCGGATCCAGTGCATTAGAGAAAAGACCGGCATGGCCGCCTGCTCCCCCAAGTATGAAGCAGTTTTCATCCTGAACCTCCCCTTGTATGATGCGGCGGCGAAAGGTCAAGTCCTCTTCGGTGGGAGGGATGGCGGATCGCCATGCAGCTGGGGGCCGAAAGCAGGTGCTGGTCATGCCCAGGGGAGAGAAAACCTCGCGTGAACAAAAGTCTTCCACATTCTCCCCGGCAATGATTTCCAGTGCGCGCCCGAGCAAGATGAATCCGGGGTCGGAGTACTCCGCAACCGTACCTGGCGCGGCTTCGAGGGGCAGGCGCAGGCAGGCATGGAGCAGTGCCTCGCGGTCGCGCGCAACTTCGAAGAGGCGAGCGTAGCCGGGCAATCCCGAGCTGTGCGCCAGCAACATGCGCAATGTCACTTGGCCTCGCGCGCGTTCTCCTTGGGCAAAGGCGGGAAAAATCTGCACCAGAGGTTGGTCGAGTGAGAGCTGTCCTTTCTGGTACAGCAGCATGGCCATGGACGTGGTCGCGATTACCTTGGTGACGCTGGCCAAGTCATATAGGGTGGAAGCGTTCACCGCCTCGGTTGGTTGCCCGTAGGTAAAGCCGCCAATTCCATCCAGCGCCAGCACCTCGCCCCGCGCCAACACGCCAAAGGACGCCCCTGGAAATGCCTGTTGCGAAATCCCCTGCTCGAGGACGGAGTAGGCGGCGGCGAATCGTTGGCGCTGCGCGGAAGCAGAGGAGGGCACTATGACTTGCGGTGGAGACATAGGTTTGCGTACTTACGTTTCGCTTTCCACACCACCGATGTTAGCTGACCAGTCCCCCCGGGACGCCCTAATTCGCGACAAATCCCAGACAACTGCTCGCCGAACGCTATCCCGACCCGTCTATACTTATAGCCTGAGGCTGGCGGGATGAACGTTCACGGGAAGTTCGCCGTAGTCGGGCTGTTGACTGGCATGGCTGCCGTGCAGGGGTTCGGGCAAACGACAGCTGCGGCGCCCGCAAATACCGCCGAAACATCATCCCAGACGTTCACTGTTCCTGCCGGAACCAAGGTGCTGCTCTCCCTCAAGAGCGGGATCAACACCAAGACCGCGCAGCAGGGAGATGGCGTCTACCTGGTTTCCTCGTTCCCTGTCGTGGGCAGCTCACGGGTTATGATCCCGGTCGGGGTTTACGTGCAGGGTGTTGTGGACCATGTAGTGCGACCGGGACGGGTAAAGGGACGGGCGCAAATCGACCTGCACTTTACCACCATGATTTTCCCTAATGGATCGGTAGTCGAAGTTCCTGGCGTCCTGAATAGCCTACCGGGATCGGACGGACCCAAGGTGAAGGACAGTGAAGGCACGGTGGAGCAAGCAGGGAACAAGGGACGGGACCTGGGCCATATAGCAGAAGGCGCAGCCATTGGCGCGGAGGCCGGCGTCTTCGGCGGGGCCGCGACGGGAGATGTGGCGAGAAACGTCGGCTACGGTTCGCTCGCCGGGGCGGCAGCAGGCACCCTCTACACCCTCTTCACGCGCGGCAATGATATCGTGATTCCTTCGGGAACATCGGTGGAGATGGTTTTGCAGCGGCCGTTGGTTTTGCAGCAATCGCAACTCGCCGGTAACAATCAGGCCAACGGGCAGGCGCAGATGGTTCCCGCCAGCCAGAAGCAACCCATGCACAAGCAGCGAATTCTGTGCCCCTTCGGGAGCCCGGGCTGCAACTGAACCCTACACAAGTGAGTGGCATGATCGATGAACCCAGAAGAAGATAAGAGTGGGCCTGAGCCTGCTCGGCCGCAAGAGTTCTTGCCCCAGGCGCCCGCGGAGTTGCCGGGACGCAGTTTCTGGCTATGGGGACGCGACATGCTGTTTTCGCTCGCGGTCTCTTTTTTCATCATTACTTTTCTCTATCAGCCGGTACGGGTGGAGGGCACCAGTATGTTGCCTCGCCTGGGAGACCAGGACCGCCTGTTCATTAACAAATTCGTCTATCACTTCGCGGAAATTCATCGCGGCGACGTGGTCGTTTTCCACTATCCGCGCGATCCGCAGAAGAGCTACATCAAGCGTGTGATCGCGGTGCCGGGCGATGAGCTGCGCATCGATGATGGCCGCACCTACATCAACGGCAGGCTGTTACCTGAGCCTTATGTGCCCAGAAGGTTCCACGACAGCCGATCGCAGGATGCGATGGTGATTCAACCCGACCAGTATTTCGTCATGGGCGATCATCGCTCCATCTCCAGTGACAGCCGAGACTTTGGACCGGTACCGCGGGATCTGATCTACGGCAAGGCAGCGTTTGTCTACTGGCCGGCGGTGGACATGGGCATTATCCACTAAGCATTCCCACCCAGCTCTCCATACCTGTTAAACTTGACAGAATCCACTCTACGGAGAAGCGATGCAGGCAATCCTCGCCCTCGAAGACGGGCGCATCTTCCGCGGTGAGAGCTATGGCGCCAGACGGGAATGTTTTGGCGAAGTGGTTTTCAATACCGCCCTGACCGGCTACCAGGAAATCTTCACTGATCCCTCCTATGCAGGACAGATTGTTGTCCTGACCAATCCGCAAATCGGAAACTACGGAACCAATGCTGCCGACAACGAGGCCAGCCGCCCGTATATCGAGGGTTTGGTCACGCGCGAGTTCTCGCCTATAAGCTCCAATTGGCGCTCCCAGCAAGTGACGGAAGAATACCTGGAGCGCTTTGACGTTCCTGTCATCGCGGAGATTGACACGCGCGCTGTGGTTCGTCATCTGCGCACCCATGGCGCGCTGCGCGGGGTCATTTCCTCGCTCGAGACCGATCCCGACAAGCTCATTCAGAAGGCCCGCGGTATCCGCAAGATGGATGGCACCGATCTGGCCAAGGTGGTGAGCACCAAGGCTGCTTACGAGTGGGACTGTAATGACCGGCGAAACTTCAACGGCGATCCCTTGCAGTTGGGAGACGAGAGCCTCAAGTTACCTCCACCCGATCTGCATGTGGTTGCCTATGACTTTGGCATCAAGCACAACATCTTGCGCATGCTGGCGCGTGAAGCCTGCCGGGTCACCGTGGTGCCGGCAGAAACCTCGGCGCAGGATGTGCTCGACCTGAAGCCCGACGGAATTTTTCTATCCAATGGGCCGGGCGATCCGGAGCCGGTAACTTACGCCCAGGAGAATATCCGCAAGCTGGTTGGGCGCAAGCCGATGTTTGGCATCTGCCTGGGCCACCAGTTAATCGGTCTGGCCCTTGGTGGCAAGACCTACAAGCTTAAATTTGGCCACCACGGGGGCAACCACCCTGTGCAGCAGACTCAAACGGGCAAAGTAGAGATCACCGCGCACAACCATAATTTTGCCGTCGATCCGGATTCGATCAACCAGAGCGAGGTCGAGCTTACCCACGTCGACCTGAACGACAACACGCTGGAAGGCCTGCGACATCGCACGCTGCCACTCTTCAGCGTGCAGTACCATCCCGAGGCCAGCCCGGGCCCTCACGACTCCAACTATCTCTTCCGGGACTTCCGAAAAATGATGGAAGAGTGGAAGGGATGAACATGTTTCGGGTTAGCTTGCGGTGAAACCTCGCTGTGTTCCCTCAGCGGCTAAAGCCGTTCACAGGGGGCAAGTTCCTACGGCGGGGCTGAAGCCCCGCCCCTTCGGGAACGCGGCGTGGTTCGAGCGCAAGAGGTCTCTGCGAGCCTTGCGGCTTATGGTCTGGAGCAAGACGAGCTCTGAGTCTGCAGGATGCGGGTCCTGGTGTTGTTGAAGGGGACGGGCTTTAGCCCGTCCGTTACAGTTCAAATTGAACGGCTTTAGCCGCTGAGGGAAATATGCGACCGGCCAGAGAGACAGTGAGGAGAAGCGGACAGACATACTTTGTTAGCTCCCAGACTGTTGATCGGCAGCCATTCTTTCGTCACGAGCGCTGGGCAGTGTTGATACAGGAAGTTTTGCAGCACTACCGAGGCAGCTCTTATCAGCTTCATGCATATGTCCTCATGCCTGACCATTTCCATGCGATCCTCTCTCCTCAAGACAGCATTGAGAAGGCGATGCAGAATATGAAGGGCGGCTTCTCATTCCGTGCCAGGCAGGCTTTTGGCTGGAAACACAATATCTGGCAGGCGGGGTTTTCCGATCATCGGATTCGAGATGCTGAGGATTGGGACCGTCATGTCGACTATATTCGTCGCAACCCGGTCAAGAGCAAGCTCTGCTCATCTTGCGAGGATTACCGGTACTTCGCGGTGAATCTTGACCCGATCCCTCAGCGGCTAAAGCCGTTCTTTTCAGTTAAATCTGACGGCGGAGCTGAAGCTCCGCCCCTTCAAGAGCCATTCCCCCAGGTTCTCTCAGACCCGGCAAAGCCCAAGGCTCCCCAAAGCGCCACAGTCGAGGTTAGGCCTCTCGTAAGCGCGAATCGAATGGAAAAATAAAATGCCACGCAGGAACGATATAACCAAAATTCTAGTGATCGGGTCGGGTCCGATCGTGATTGGGCAGTCGGCAGAGTTCGATTACTCCGGCACGCAGGCCTGCAAGGCGCTCAAGGCGGAAGGCTACGAGGTGGTGCTGGTGAATTCCAATCCCGCCACCATCATGACCGATCCCGAGCTTGCCGACCGCACGTATATCGAGCCCTTGACCCGGGAATACGTGGAAGAGATCATCCGCAAGGAATGCGAGCGGATGAACGACGCCGATGGCCAGCGCGTGGGCAAATTTGCGCTGCTGCCTACGGTGGGCGGCCAAACGGCTCTCAATCTGGCTGTCGATCTTGCTGACTCGGGCACACTCGAGAAATACGACGTGGAGATGATCGGCGCCCGCCTCGAAGCCATCAAGAAGGCCGAAGACCGGCTCCTGTTCAAGGACGCCATGGCGCGCATCGGGCTCGATGTTCCGCGCTCTGCGCTGGTCAACAATATTCGCGATGGCGCGGAATTCGCCGCCAAGATCGGCTTCCCGGTCATCATCCGGCCGTCCTTTACCCTGGGCGGCTCAGGCGGCGGCCTGGCCTACAACCGCGAAGAGTTGATGGATATCCTGGCGCGCGGGCTCGATCTTTCTCCGGTGCACGAATGTCTGATCGAAGAGTCGGTGCTGGGCTGGAAAGAGTACGAGCTCGAGGTGATGCGCGATCTCGCGGACAACGTGATCATCATTTGCTCCATCGAGAACATGGACCCCATGGGCGTGCACACCGGCGACTCAATCACCGTGGCGCCGGCCCAGACCCTGACCGATCGTGAGTACCAGTCGATGCGCGATGCGGCCATCCGAGTGATGCGCGAAATCGGGGTCGAGACCGGCGGGTCCAACGTGCAGTTCGCCATCAACCCTGCCACCGGGCGGATGACCGTGATCGAGATGAATCCGCGGGTATCGCGATCTTCAGCGCTGGCTTCGAAAGCGACCGGCTTTCCCATCGCGAAAATCGCTGCCAAGCTGGCTGTCGGCTATACGCTCGATGAGATTCCCAACGACATCACACAAAAGACACCGTCTTGCTTTGAGCCCTCCATCGATTACGTGGTGGTCAAGATTCCCAAGTGGCAATTCGAGAAGTTTCCCGGCGCCGATGAGAATCTGGGACCGCAGATGAAGTCTGTGGGCGAAGTGATGGCCCTGGGCCGTACCTTCAAAGAAGCGTTGATGAAAGCGCTTCGTTCGCTGGACACGGGCAAGAGCATACGGTCGGAGGTGATTGAGCCGCGGCGGCTAACGCAGCGCCTGGTGACTCCGCAACCGGAGCGGCTCAACTACATCCGCTACGCCTTGCGCACTGGGCTCTCGGTGCGGGAAGTAGCCCGCATGACCTCAATGGATCCGTGGTTTCTCTACCAGATCAAAGAAGTGACGGAGACCATTCAGAAGCTGGCCGAGTATTCGTTGGAAACCATGCCGGCGGATTTGCTGCGCAAGGTTAAGCGCATGGGTATCTCGGATGCCAGGATCGCTGAAGAATGGAACCTCGAAGGCCTGGATGGAGCAGCTCCGGTGAGGGAACTGCGGCGGCGCCACGGCGTCCTGCCGGTATTCAAGAAGGTCGACACCTGCGCGGCGGAGTTCGACAGCGACACGCCTTACCTGTACTCCACCTACGAAGAGGAAGATGAAGCCCCGCCGACGGCGAGACGCAAAGTCATTATTTTGGGCAGCGGCCCGAACCGCATCGGACAGGGCATCGAGTTCGATTACTGCTGCTGCCATGCGGCGTTTGCACTGCGCGACGACGATTACGAAACCATCATGGTCAACTGCAATCCGGAGACGGTGTCGACCGATTACGATACCAGCGACCGGTTGTACTTCGAACCGCTCACCCTTGAAGATGTGTTGGCCGTGTACGAGCACGAGGCCTCCTCAGGCGCCGACATTGGGATGATCGTGCAATTCGGCGGGCAGACTCCGTTGAATCTCGCTATTCCGCTGAAAGCTGCAGGCATAAAGATCCTGGGCACTTCTCCTGAATCCATCGACCTGGCCGAAGACCGCAAGCGCTTCGGGCGGCTGTTGGAGGACCTGAATATTCCCCAGCCACCGGGCGCGATGGTGACCACCATTGAAGAAGCGGTAGCGGGCGCGGAGCGCGTCGGCTACCCGGTGCTGGTGCGGCCCTCCTACGTGCTGGGCGGCCGGGCGATGGTGATTGCTTATGACGCCGATGCGGTGAGCCGCTACATGAAAGAAGCGGTGGAATACTCACGGGAGCGCCCGGTACTGGTCGACCACTTTCTCGAGGATGCAGTGGAAGTCGACGTGGATGCGTTGTCTGACGGCAGAGACGTGGTGATTGCCGGGATCATGCAGCATATTGAGGAAGCGGGCATTCATTCCGGGGACTCTTCCTGCGTGCTGCCCGCGGCCGATCTGGCGCCTTCCACCCTGGATACGATTCGCACGTACACGCGCAAGCTGGCACTGGCTCTTAACGTGGTGGGCCTGGTTAACCTGCAGTTCGCGATTCAGCGCAAGTCCGGGGAACAGGACAAGGTCTTCGTCATCGAAGTGAATCCGCGTGCTTCCCGCACCGTGCCCTATGTCTCCAAGGCGACCGGAGTGCCGTTGGCCAAGATAGCCGCGCGCCTGATGACTGGACGTACTCTGCGTGAGCTGATGCCGGAGCAGGTTGCCGAGCGCACGGATCTTGCCACCGGCAGTCACTTTTTCGTTAAATCGCCGGTCTTTCCCTGGAACAAGTTTCCCGGTGTGGATACAGTGTTGGGGCCGGAGATGAAGTCCACCGGGGAAGTGATGGGTGTGGCGGATAATTTCGGTGAGGCCTTCGCCAAAGCACAGCTTTCAGCGGGACAAGTATTGCCGGTGAAGGGCACAGTCTTTTTCAGCGTGAATGACCGCGACAAGGCGGTGCTTGTGGATGTCGCCCGGCAGTACGTGGAACTAGGTTTTCACCTGGTAGCCACGCAGGGTACAGCGAATGTGTTGGAGCGGGCCGGTATGGTGGTAGAGCAAGTCTACAAGGTCAAGGAGGGCCGGCCGAACGTAGTTGATCTGATCAAGGGTGAGCGGATTCAGTTGATCATCAACACGCCGCACGGCCAGGACACGTTCTTTGACGAAAGGGCAATTCGCCGAGCGGCGGTCACGCAGAGAATCTCCACCATCACGACCATTGCCGCAGCCCGAGCCGCGGCGGAAGGAATCGCCGCCACCCAGCGGCGTCAGATTACCGTCAACGCCTTACAGGAACTGCGCAGGGAACCGGTCGCGGCGCACTAGGACTGCGGAAAAGCTGGAGCTAAAGCTCTCCAAATTGAGTCCCGTAGGGACGGCTGAGAATGTCCCAGGACGTAAGTCCTGGGCTTCGCTGCACCGAATCGCGAACGGTCCATTTAGGAGATAGAAACACCCCAGGATTGCATCCTGGGGCATTCTCAGCCGTCGCTACGGGACTCAATTTGGAGAGCTTTAGCTAGTTGCGAATATCGAAGGTCAGTTCTTCGACCAGCCGCTGCTCTTCCGCGACCAAGGGCAGCAAGGGCATTCTCGGCCGGCCGCCATAATATCCATTCAAGTCCAGCGCATACTTTACGCCCGGAATTCCCATCTTGCCGCAAACCTCGATGCCCGCCCGCACAATGCGCCGCTGCTTGTCCGCCGCCAGCACCGCGTCGTTCTCCTTCCACGCGGTGTAGACCTCCTGGCAGGCTTGTGGGGCAAAGGTTGCCAGCGCCAGCACACCGCCAGTGGCTCCCGCTTCCAGCGAAGGGTAGAGCGTTTGGGCGGAACCGCAGAGTAGTTGGAATCCAACTTCCCGGGTCCGGGTCTTGAGCGCTGGTTTGGGCGGCTTCACCGCCAAGGCCGTGTTGCCCGAACCAAGCTGCTCAGCGGCCACAAAAGTGGCAGGGCTCTCGGCGCCCTGTTCGGAAGATCGCAACATGCGCGAAGTGACTGCGGAAAACACAGTGGTCACCGGAACGCTGCGCTTCCTGAAGGAACTGGTCGCATGGACCAGCTGCGCGATTCGGTCCACGTTGCCGCTCGAGTCCTTCATCCCCACAATATTCGGATGCATAACCAGCTCAGCGACCACCTCGATCGGCAGGTCGTAGGCCGTGCATCCTGGCACGCTGTAAAGAAGCACCGGCAGCGGAGAGCGGTCGGCGACCGCCTGGTAATAGGTCAGCATCTCGCGGTTACGCAGCTGCTTCCGGTAGTAGTGGGGCGTGCGGACGAGGACTGCATCGTAATCGAGCGACGCCGCATAATCCGCCTGGCGCAGGGTCTCAAATACGCTTTCCCGGCCTACTCCGGCGAGTAATACCTTGTCGGGCGCGGCCGCGTCGCGGGCCACGCGCAATGCCTGGCGAGACTCCTCGTCGCTCAGCATGACGGCCTCGCCAGTCGAGCCCAGCAAGACCATCCCGCTCATCGGCGTACGGGAGTAACGATCAATATTCTGTTCCAGCTTGCGCCAATAAGGCCGGCCATCCGGGTAGAAGCACGTGGTTACCGCGGCAAAGATTCCTTCAAGCAGCATTCCATGATTGTAGTTCCGTCCTAGCCGGGAATCGGCCGATGGTGGGACGGCAATTGAAAATGACATGTCTTGTTTCCCACACCACCCAACGTGTACTAAAACGGGATTAGCACGCTTTACCGAGGGTTGATCACCATTGACACAACAGTTACTTCCGCCCAGTGGCTAATTAGAGCCATTAAGCGCCACAGGCAGAAGCAAGGGAAAGCGCTGAACTATAATGTCCTGAGCGGAGATCAGGGTCCTTCTTGATTCAGGCGTAGTCAAAAAAGCCTGGCCGGCGATGGTGCCGCTGAATTCATCGGGGAAGGAATCCTGCCAAATGGCGACAGGAGACGTTGCCGTGGGAGCACCCGGAGCGGGTAGCTCAGCGGTTCTGCAAACGCCAACATCCAAACGGATCGTAAATGACTTCAGCATCCAGGTAGCGACCGTGAACGGGTCCGGGTCGCAGTCTGCCAATCTGGTGCTGCTAAAGAGCATATTCGGGATGGGCATCCCGGTAAGCGGTAAGAATCTGTTTCCATCGAACATCGCAGGCTTGCCCACCTGGTACACCATTCGCGCCAGCAAACAAGGCTACGTCGCACGCAAGCGGGAAATCGAACTCCTGGTAGCCATGAATGCCGAGACCGCCAAGGAAGACATTCTTTCCCTGCCCACCGGCGCCGCCGCCATCTACGACGAGGCCTTGAACCTCAAGCAGTATCGCGACGACGTGATCTGCTATCCCGTTCCATTCGACAAGCTGACGGCTGCCGTTTGTCCTGAAGCCAAGCTGCGCAAGCTGGTACGCAACATGATCTATGTGGGCGTAGTGGCTCAACTGCTCGCCATGGATCTGGTTGCCGTCGAAGACGCGGTGCGTCGCCAGTTCGCCAAAAAGCAGAAGGCTGCCGATTTGAACTGGGGAGCCATCAAAGCGGGCTACGAGTTTGCCCAACAGTCGCTGACCAAGCAGGACCCCCTGGCGCTCGAGCCCATGCACGCGACCGAGGGCAAGATCATCATCGATGGCAACGCGGCGGCGGCACTGGGCGCCATGTTCGCCGGGGTCACGGTGGTTACCTGGTATCCCATCACGCCCTCGTCTTCGGTGGTTGAAAGTCTCATTGACTTCATGAAGAAGTACCGCGTGGAACCAGACGGCAAAGCAAGTTTCGCCATCGTGCAGGCGGAGGACGAACTGGCCGCCATCGGCATGGTGCTGGGCGCAGGCTGGGCCGGAGCGCGTTCCATGACCTCCACCTCAGGTCCTGGTATTTCCCTGATGGCGGAGTTTGCTGGGCTCGGCTACTTTGCTGAGATCCCCGGAGTCATCTTCGATATTCAGCGGGTTGGCCCCTCCACCGGTATGCCGACGCGTACCATGCAGGGCGACCTGCTGTCGATCGCCTACCTTTCGCACGGCGACACCAAGCACGTCATGTTGCTCCCCGCTTCCGTCAGCGAATGCTATCAATTCGCGATGGAGGCCTTCGACCTCACCGAACAACTCCAGACCCCCGTCTTCGTTCTCTCCGACCTGGATATCGGCATGAACAACTGGATGTCTGACCCCTTCGTCTACCCCGAGAAACCCTTGAAGCGGGGCAAGATTCTTTCCAAGGAAGACCTGGAGCGGCTGGGCGGATTCGAGCGCTATAAAGACGTGGATGGCGACGGCATTCCTTACCGGACGCTGCCTGGAACCGATCATGCCAAGGCTGCCTATTTCACGCGAGGTAGCGGTCACAACGAGAAGGCGCTCTACACCGAGCGGCCGGATGATTACCAGAACCTGATGGAGCGGCTGGACCGGAAGTTTCAGACCGCCCGGACCCTGGTGCCTGCACCGGAAATGGTGCAGACTGGCAAGTCCAAGATCGGACTGATTGCCTTCGGCAGCTCTGATTTCGCGGTGCGCGAGAGCCGCGATCAGTTGAAGAAGGAATATGGGCTGGAAACCGACTATCTCCGGCTCCGGGCCTTCCCCTTTTCGCCCGAGGTGCATGACTTTATCGCCGCTCACAACAAGATCTACGTGATCGAGCAGAATCGCGATGGGCAAATGCTTAGTTTGCTCAAGCTGGATCTCCCTGCTTCCGAGGTCACCAAACTGAGAAGTATTCGCCACTTTGACGGCTTGCCGCTCGACGCGCGCACCGTAACCGACAAGCTGGTTCTGCAGGAGGAAATTTAAATGGCGACGACGTTAAATCCACCGGTGGCCCCCGGTCCTAAGAAGAACCGCCTGGGTCTGCAAGTGTTGGACTACCGCGGGGGCAAGACCACCCTCTGCGCCGGATGCGGTCACAACGCCATTTCCGAGCGCATTGTCGATGCCATGTATGAGATGGGAGTCGCGCCTGAGCGGGTCATGAAGCTCTCCGGTATCGGTTGCTCCTCCAAGACCCCGGCCTATTTCATGAGCCGCGCCCACAGCTTTAACAGCGTACACGGGCGCATGCCCTCGGTGGCCACCGGCGCGCTCATGGCCAATCACACCATGATGGGTCTCGGTGTCAGTGGCGACGGAGACACCGCTTCCATCGGCTTTGGCCAGTTCGCCCACCTCATGCGGCGCAACCTTCCTCTCATCTATATCATTGAAGATAATGGTGTTTACGGTTTAACCAAGGGGCAGTTTTCGGCTACCGCCGATGTCGGTTCCAAGCTCAAAACCGGGGTGGTGAATGATCTGCCGGCGATCGACACCTGCGCCATGGCCGTGGAACTGGGTGCGACCTTTGTGGGCCGGTCCTTCTCCGGAGACAAAAAGCAGCTGCTGGCTATGCTCAAGGCGGCGATTGCCCACCGGGGCACGGTGATGCTCGATGTCATTTCGCCCTGCGTTACCTTCAACGACCACGAGGGATCGACCAAGAGTTACAAGTACGTCCAGGAGCACGAAGAGGCGGTGAACGAGGTTGGCTTCGTACCCTCGTTTGAAGAGATCTCCGTGGATTACGACCCCGGAACCACCTACGACGTGGAAATGCACGACGGATCCCACATGAGGCTGCGTAAGCTCCATCCGGAGTACAACCCGACCAGCCGCATTGGAGCGGTCACCGCCCTGATGGAGGCCCATGAGAAGGGCGAAGTCCTGACCGGGGTCTTTTACGTCGACACCACCAAGCCCAGCTTCACGGACCTGTTGAACCTGGTGGACGAGCCTCTGGCTACGCTCCCGGAGTCGCGGACACGCCCCTCACGCCAGGTTTTGGAGCAGATTATGCAGAAACACCAATAGTCAAGCCGGGTATTTGTTACGTTACGTTACCGGAGCGCGAGCACTTTTGATGCTGTGAGTACCAATGACCTGCAGCGATTAATGTTCACCTATCCCCTAAAAGTTGTATCATCAGCTCGTTTCTTCCAGCAGAGCAAGGGGATAGGATGCGTAAGAATTTCCTACGTGGGATTTATTTTGCGGTTGTTGCGGCCAGCACGCTGGCCCTCGCTAGTGATCACTTGGCAGCGCCTACGATTGCACCTGAGTTAACCAAGATGGATGTCTGGGTGGGTACATGGGAATCCCAGACTCAGGTGATGACCACCCCCTATAGTGAAGCTGCTTCCGTAACCTCTGAAATGACATGCACCTGGTCGCCGCACCATGGCTTTATCCTGTGTGACCACCTGATGAACGGCGTCAACGGTGTCAGCAACAGCTTGTCGGTGTACACCTACGACGAGGCCAACAAGACCTACAAGTTCTTCGGGGTCGACAAGGACGATTCTCCGCGGGAAGTACCGATGCAGGTCAAAGGGAACATCTGGAGCTTTGGCACAGAGGTGCAGAATCAGGACAAGACCATCATGTTCCTGACCAATGACGAATTCCTATCCGACAAGGTGATGCACTTCCGTACCGAGTTCAGCGAAGACAACGGACGCAACTGGAAGGAACTGAACCAGGGCCAACTCACCAAGATCGGCTAGCCTGGCAGCTGCTGGTTTCCTAGCAAAGGGACGGGGCACCCGGCCCTTGTTAGGAACCGACTCTCCTAGATGAAATCAATCTGAAAGATATACCCGCTATTCGGGCTATGCGTAAGGTCAAACCCCGGCGGCCCCACGCCGGCATCGCAGCTGATCAGCTTGCCGTTGTACATAGCCAAGCCATGCGGATCAGCGGATCCCTCGATAAACTCCGCCGTTTCCAGGGCTCTCCCCGTCGCGGCGTCGTACTTGACCAGGCCCGGCGTGGTGGTGTGGACGAGCTTGCCGTCCTGCTCAACGAAGCGATCCACATCTGAGCTGCCCGTTACCATCCAGACCGCCCCATCATCCCAGGCGATGCCATGCCAGCGGGCCGTGGTGATCGGAATGATGAACTCCGGCTGCCAGGTTTTAGGATCGACCCGCAGAACGGCGCGCAGGCGGTTGGCTACGATCCACAGTTTGCCCTCGTGCCACATCAAGCCATGGCAGCCGCCGCCATCATTGGCTGGACCCAGCGGGATCTGGCGATGGGAGACGGTTTTGGAGTTCATGTCCGTTTGATAGATGCCTTCCGGGCCGCCATTCGCGCCCATCCAGATGAAGCCGTCGCCGTAGGCCATGCCGCTGGTGTTGCAGGATTCGGTGAGCACCGTCTTGAGCAACTTGCCGTGCCAATCGAGCAGCCAGCAGGCTTCGGGGGTGCTCTTGGCGCCCGGGCCGTAATTCTGGGCTTTTTGTTCCGCCACCCATAGACCTTCTGGCGCAATGGCGACTGCGTTGGGATAGCCCGGCGGCGCCTTGAACAGGGGGGTGGTTTTCACCTTGCGATGCGGCAGCTCCCGTTTCGGCGGCGGCGGAGCGGCGCCCAGTTGCTGCCTCTGGGCCCATGTCCGTTTGGCCACCAACCCGGCCCCGAGGCTGAGACTCGAGATCAGAAAATCCCTCTTGCTTCTGTTCATCAAGGTCCTCCATCCGGCAGAGCGAACACATAAAGAGCCTGCCCGTTGTCGGGACGATGCACCTCAGTGAGGATCACGTTGGGCATATTCTCCGGGCTGCCGCCCCCAAGGCCGGTGGTCACCGCGATATATTGTTTGCCGTCGATGCTAAATGAGACCGGGTATCCCTGTACCGTGGTGCCCAACTTCGTCTGCCACAGAATCTTGCCGCTGCTGATATCCACCGCTTTGAAGGTGCGGTCGTAGTCCCCCACGAAGGCGACGCCTCCCCCGGTTGAGAGCACCGCGGTGAGGAAGGGCGCCCGCTGCTGAAAAGACCAGATCTCCTTCATGTTTTTGGTGTCATAGGCGGCAAGCTTACCCAAATTGCCGTTGCTGCCCGGCATCTCATAGACCCGCACGGCCGCTGCCACACCTCCTGAACCCGTCTTCCGGTCCACGTCATGGCCGTTCAGCTCATTGCAGCTCTGGGAGAGGGGGATGATCAACAGGTCGCTCGGCGGGTAGTAGCTGGTCGCAGTCCAGTTGTGGCCACCCTCTGCGCTGGGACAGGACTGAATCCATTCGCCGGTCTTGGCGTTAATGATGTCGTCGCGATACGTCGGCACGCCGGTCTTGGGATCTATGTGCACGAAGACGTTTTGCAGCACCGTCTCTTTGTAATCGAGAAACCTGCCGTTGCTGCGGTCCAGCTTCCATAGGATGCCCGCCTTGCCAATGGTCATGAGGGTCTTCTGGTCGCCGTGATCAATCAGGACGCGCTCGAAGACCTCGTCCAGGTCGAGCGACTCACCCGGCGAGTGGCTGTAGTACCAGCGCAGCTTGCCCGTGTCGGGATCGAGCGCAAGCGTGCTGCTGCTATAAAGCGCCGCGCCATTGCCGGTTCCGCGGCTGGCCCGCATCCAGGGCTTGGCCTGGGCCACACCCCAGTACGTTAGATTGAGATCGGGATCGTACGTGCCCGCGATCCAGGTTTCGCCGCCCGCGCGGTAGAGATCGTCCAGTCCATTCCAGGTATCGCCGCCCGGGGTCCCGGTAAGGGCGATGGTAGAGAAGCGCCAATCCTCTGCGCCGGTATTGGCGTCGAACGCCGTGATGGCGCATTTCTCGCTGCCATAAGCGCTGCAGCCGGTGAGGCCGGTCAGCACCTTGCCGTGGATGACCATCACGCCACCGGTCTGGTTATGGCCCTTGCCGGCGATGGGCACATTCCAGACGACCTTGCCAGTGCGCGCGTCCAGCGCAACCAGGTGCGCGTCCGTGGTAGCTACAAATACTTTGTCCTGGTAAAGCGCGAGGCTGCGATTGCCACCATACAGGACGGGGGACTTGGGCCCGATGCGGTTCTCCCAGATCAGCTTCCCTGTTTTCGCATCCAGCGCCTGCACGATGTTGTCGGTGTTGGAAAGGAAGAGGATGCCGTCATGAACAATGGGCGTCACTTCATTGGCGCCGCCCTCGTTCATCGCCCAGGCCCATTTCAACTGCAGATTTTTGACGTTGTTCACGTCGATCTGCCGGAGCGGGCTGAAGCTCCAACCCTTATAGTTACGGCGGAACATCAGCCAATCGCCATCCGCGGGATGAGTGAGCATCGCGTCGGTGACCGGCGTGTAGTGGGGTAGCTGACCTGCGATGGTGAGGCCGCTGCGAGCCGGCGGCGCTGCCTCTCCCGCATGGGCGATCCCAGGCGGCATCTGGCCATTGCTGACATTGCCGATCTTTACATCGGTATCCGCGGTAAACGCTTTGCCGCCTGGAGTCGCACCATTGGCCTCCAGCAGGAAAGCCACGATGTTCTCATAGGTTTGGCCGCTCAGGCTGCCGCCTTTGCCTAGAGGCATGGCCGCCTGAATATAGTCGTAGAGTTCCCGCGTCGAACGGCTACCCCAGGACTTGAGGAAGTTGCCGCCGGCGAGGGAAGGCGCTTCGCCGCCGCCGGATAGATTTTCGTGGTGACAGGAGGCGCAAGCGGAGGAATAGTCTTTGCGGCCCTGCGAGGCTTGGCCCGAGGTGAAAGGACCGGTGTCCTGCTGGGCCACCGCGACCCAACTCGAGCAGGCTAAAGCACACGCCGCCAACGCAATACCCCGGCCTCGCATGGACGTTTCTCCCGCTGCCTAGGGTAGCATTACGGCATAATCCAGCCCCAAAGGTCGCCTTCGGGTGCCTTGTCGCTATCAATCTCCACATACAGGCCGCCCTTGTGCAGGGCTGCGAGCTGCTCGGCGTTGAGATGGACCGTGCCGCTTACGGTGCCGTTAGTGTCCGCGGAGATGGTGAGATCCGCAATGACAGGACCGCGCACGCCGGGTAGCGAGCCCATGCGCAGATGAGCGCCCGTGGGGACGGCAAGCAGTCCGCTGAACGATCCCTGCAGGGTGAGTGTGTTGCCCTGAAGCGTGACTGTCACCGACCCGCTGCCCGACCGATCCGCGCGGGTCCCGACCAGGCGGGGTCCAGGGGAAAGACGCACGTGCAATGTAGAGGAGGCCGCTGCGCCGGCGTCGGTCAGCAAGCCGAGAAAACAGGCACCCAGCAGAAATGCTCTAGCGACGTTCTCCGCTATGCTCCGGACTTGAGCCCGGCTCGGGAAAATCGCTGTCGGAATCTTTAAGCATTTCATCCTGATCGCGGTGGCCTAATTGACCATGGAGGTTGGGGGTCCCGTTGGTAGAGGGCTGGCTGAGTTCTTCTTCCACCGCTCCCTTTTTGTGGTCGCTGTCAGGGTGTTCTTCTTTTGGCATCGTGTTTTAAGGGATGAGGGTTTTGTTTGCCGCGTTGTACCCGGGGGCGGGATCAGCTCCGGCCCCCGGATCAATTTGGTTATAGGGCCGCGGTCACGGCCTTTATTTCCGTGTAGTTATGGAGCACTTCTTCGCCCATCTCCCGGCCCCAGCCGGATTGCTTATATCCGCCGAAGGGTAGGGATGCGTCGAAGACATTGTGGCAATTAATCCACACCGTTCCCGAGCGGATGAGCCGCGCCATCTTGTGCGCGGTGCTCAGGTCGCGGGTCCACACACTGGCGGCCAAGCCATAGATGGAGTTGTTGGCGTCGCGGGCGACGCGGTCCAGGTCGGCATCGGAGAAGGACTCCGCGCAAACCACCGGTCCAAAGATCTCTTCCCGAACGACCTTCATCGTGGGTTTGGTATTGGTCAGCACGGTGGGCTGAACAAAGTACCCGCGATCGCCGTGCCGTTTGCCACCGGCAGTCACCTTTGCGCCCTCTTGTACTCCGGAGTCGATGAAGCTGGTAACCCGGTCGAACTGCTCTTCGCTGACCAAGGGTCCCATGGCTGTCTTGGGGTCGAGGCCGTGACCCATATTAATCCCACTGGCGATGTCGCTGACGCCCTGCACGACCTTGTCATAGATGGTTTCGTGCACGTAGAGGCGGGAGCCGGCGCAGCAGCATTGTCCGTGGTTAAAGAAGATGGCGCTGGCCGTGCCGGCGATGGCGCGGTCCAGATCGGCATCGGGAAAGACGATAGCCGGGCTCTTGCCGCCCAGTTCCAGGCTGACCTTTTTGAGGTTGCCGGCCGAGGCTTTCACGATCAGCTTGCCCACTTCCGTGGAGCCGGTGAAGGCCACCTTGTCGACCAATGGATGCGCAGCCAGCGGTGCGCCTGCGCCCTCACCGTAGCCGGTGAGCACATTGACCACGCCGGGAGGAAATCCTGCTTGATCGAACAGCTCTGCCAGGCGGAGGCCCGACATCGGGGTCTGCTCGGCGATTTTAAGCACCACGCAACAGCCGGCAGCGAGCGCCGGCGCGAGCTTCCACGCGGCCATCAGGAGCGGGAAATTCCAGGGAATGATTTGCCCCACGACTCCCACCGGCTCGCGCAGGGTGTAGGAGTGAAAAGCGCCCGGCGTTGAGAACGAAAGCGTGGAGCCGCCGATCTTGGTCGCCCAGCCCGCCATATAGCGAAACATATCAACGGCCAAGGGAACGTCGGCGACCCGGGCGACAGACAACGGCTTGCCGTTGTCGAGGGACTCAATCTCAGCGAATTCTTCCAGGTTGGCTTGCAGCAGGTCGGCGAGTTTCCAGAGCATCTGTCCGCGTTCCGAGGGGGACAGTTTCTTGCTCCAGGGGCCCTCATCGAAGGCGCGGCGCGCAGCGGACACGGCGCGATTTACATCTTCCTCTTCGGCTTCCGGCACGCGTGCCACCACTTCGCCGGTGGCCGGATTGTAGACCGGGAAGGTTTTGCCGGATGCGGCCAGGACGAAGCGTCCATCGATCAGCATGCGGTGTTGCCGCGAGAAAAATTCCGCGGTTTTGGAAGCGATACGGGAATCAACGGGGATGGTTGCCATCAAATACCTCCGGCGTGATCAGCAGCAAGTTGAGAGGGGGGCGCTGCCGACTTCTAACGCCGAAGGAACGATAGCACCGGGGCAGAATGGCAGTCCAGTGGATCGCCGGGCGGACGGGGCTTGATCCCAGTGAAGCCGTGCCAGCCCCGGACTTTAGTCCGGGGCTGGCACAGCTTGGCAGCGCGGCACAGGGAAACATCACTGTTCTCACGCAGCTTGTTCAGCCCCTGAAGGGTACGGCCTTCAGGCCGTACGTAAGTACCTTGCAATGAATTCGGCTTTAGCCGCTGAGGGAGGCCTTCCGCTCCAGCAGCACTCTTCAGCAACTCAACCCGAGACACACTGCACCCATGGTTCCGCTGCAAGGACAAAACTTTTCGTGGGAGGTTTCTACAGAGAAGGCGGGGGGAGGGAAATGCAGTTTATAACCAGAGCGATAATTATTGCGGCGCCGAAGGCGCGGTTGGATACGCACTCGGCTTGGAGGCATAGATCCGCACCCCCATGCCATTTAACGCACTTCGCCCCTCCTGGGCCTCGGGCGTTTGCGGATAGCGCTGAATAAGTGTCCGCAATTCGCGCACCCCGGCGTCCTTCTGGCCCATTTGAATCAGCGATTGCCCTTTCCGTAATTCAGCGGAAGGAGCCAGAGGATTGCCCGAATACTGTTCCAGCACCGCATCGTAGTTCTTGATCGCCGCGGCAAATTTGCTTTGCCTATACGAAATCTCACCCAGATAAAACTGAGCGTTCCCGGCCAGCGGATCCTGCGGATAATAGTGGATCACATCGCCGAATTCAGAAGCCGCAATGGTGTACTTGGCCGAGTTGTAATCACGCAGCCCACCTTGGTAGAGCTGGTCCACCGGAGGCGCCTGGGGCGTCTGCGGCATGGGCATCTGTGCCCCCGCCTGCCCTCCAGGACCCTGATTTGCCGGCGGAGCTCCGCCACCGGGCTGCGCCGGCATACCATTCACGTTCTGCATCTGGCTCTGGATAGCCTGCAGCTGCGTACTCAAGTTAGCAATGCGTGTCTTGAGCTCATCAACCGAATCGTTCAGCGACTGGATCTGCGTCGAGAGCTGAGTGTTGCTCGAACCGCGCTGGTCATTTTCCGTTTTCAACGTAGTCTGCAGCGCGTTGACCGTGGTCATCATCCGGTTCATGTTGTCGGTATTTTGCTGCACCAGGTTGACCAGCACGCCCATGCGTTCGTCGTTCGACGTCTGCAAGTGCTGCACCATATCCTGTAACTGCTGGACCTGTGTTTGCAGTTGGACCATCTCCTTGGAAACGGCGAAGGCGTGAGGAAGTGCGCCGGGCAAAGCAAACAGGGCAACGGCGGTCAGCTGGATGATGTGTTTACGCATGATGCTCCCCTCTACAGTTTAGTCCAGCAATCCGGTCAGATGCGGCAAGCGCCACGGCGGCATGCTTGCGCAGCCGCCGTGGCGCCTTTCTCCTCCGCAGCTACTGATCCAGCGAGAAGCCGGCACGGCGATTTTGCTGCCAGCAAGCCTCATTGGCCTGGCTGCAGAACTGCTTTTCCTTGCCGTAGCTCACGGTGCGGACGCGGTCCGGGCTCACACCCCCATTGACCAACGCCTGCTTGGCTGCATTGGCACGGTTTTCGCCCAGCGCCAGGTTGTACTCAGCCGATCCGCGGTCATCGCAATATCCCCCGACAACGACCTTGAGCGTGGGATGCGCGGCCAGGAAACTCGCGTCCTGAGCCAGGACTGTCTGGGCATCGGGACGGATCTCATAGCTGTCATAGTCGAAGAAGGCGGGCTTTACATTCTGCTCGAAGATCTGCTCGTTCATGGTCTCGCCCACTGGTGGCGGCGCAGGCGCAGAAGTCACCGTGAGGTTCGCAGTTGCATCCGTGGAACCGCCGGGACCGCGCGCGACCAGATGATAGGCCGTGGATTGGGTGGGCGTGACATTCTGCGTACCGTAAGGATTCACGGTGCCCAATCCATCGATCGAGACATCCGTCGCATCGGTAGTGCGCCAGGCGAGCACTGCGCTTCCGCCCGGGTTGATCGAGCTGGGCGTCACAGTGATGGTGGCCGTCGGCGCCGGCGACGTAGGTGATGGCGGTGGAGGCGGTGGAGGCGGCACCGCTTTCTTGTGGCAACCGGCTGCGAAGGTGAGGGCGGCGACAGCGACCAGCGCTGCAACATGCCTGTGATTTGGACTAGTCACGATGTTCTCCTAACGTTGTTCGTTCCCCAAGGCTTTCCCAATCCAAGGATTGGGACGGACAGTGATACAAGACCGCACTACTTCCAGCTCCAATTGGGCATTGAATTTCCGCTGCTCTGGGTCAGGCGATGCTGTTCGGTGCCATCGGAAAGCATCGTCCATATCTCAGATCCGCCACCGTTCTCTCGTTGGAATACGATGTGCCGCCCATCCGGAGACCACGAAGGGAAATCCTGCCGCCCCGCATCATGCGTGAGCTGGGTCCAGCGCTTGCTGGCAATGTCCATAATGTAGATGTCCTGACCCCCGGGCGCACCCGGACCGTATTTGCGGTTCCACGCAAAGGCCAGAAACTGTCCGCTCGGTGACCATGAGGGCGAAGTGGCATATCCGCCGTCGGTCATGCGCTGCACGCCGGTCCCATCCGACTCCATAATGTAAATCTGCGGCAGGCCGGTGCGGCCGCTGCACCATGCAATCTGGGAGTTGGTCTTGGGGTTCCAGGTAGGCGAAACATCAGGCCCGCGGAAGGTCGTGACTTGCTTTACGTTGCCGCCGCCTGCATCGGAGGTGAAAATCTCCGGATCGCCGCCGCGCGAGGCGGAGAAAGCCAGCTTGGCGCCATCGCTCGACCACGCCGGAGAAAGGGTGGCCCCCACCATCGAGGGGAAGCTAACCATGCGGCCCAGCACCAGCGAAAACATACGGATGGACCAACCTTGGCGCCCCAGGGATGCGAACGCGATGCGATCGTTATCCGGGGAGACGCGCGGCGAAAGCGAGATGGTGCCCAAGTGGGTAAGCTGGTGCGCACCTTGACCGTCGTAATCCATTTGCCACACTTCTTTGTTTCCGCCCCGAGCAGCGATGTAGTAGATGTGCGTCTCGGCGATGCCGGGGATTCCGCCGCCCAAGCGGGTAATGATCTCATCGGCAAAACGGTGCGCGATGAGGCGCGCATTATCTTGGCTGGCAGCTTCGTTGTACTGCTTGCCCAGGATCTGCGGCGATGCGGGGTTCTTGGCGTCGAAGAGCCAACCGTAGACCGCCAGCCGATTTCCGGCAGCGGAAATCGATCCGAAGGCCACAAAAGCCGCGTTGGCGGGCGCGGCCGACCACTGCGCCAGGTTCATCTGTTGCGGAGAGGCAGGCATCAACGGCGGAGCCATGCTCTTCGAAACCATGTCAAAGATGCCGGCGCTGTTGAGGTCGTTGTAGAGCGTAGTGTCGAAAGTGGTTTTCAGCGCCGGGGTTTGGGCATCGGAGGAAGAGGGATTGAAGTCGGCAGCGGCCAGACGGATGCGCGCTGCTCCCAAGTTGGTGCCCGTGCGGACCCAATCCTGCGCACTCGCCTTCAAGCATGCGAGAGCCGGCAACAGGAAGATAAGAAACAAAGCGCGGGAGTGGGGGAAGGAATTTCTTTTTAGAGATCTCATGCCTAACGCAATCTTGAGTTTATACGATAAAGACTTAGCTGAGTTACACCGGTAACCTCATCGGGCACCGGGGTATGTACAGTGATACAGAACATTTAAACTGCTTTCGTTATAACCGCTAGGTAGCGGACCGAAGGTATCTACGCGCTGCACCGCGTGTAGACACGATGAATTCAGCGACGCAGAGCTACTCGGCGTCGCCAGCGAAACGCCGCTGGGGGAGCCGTCGCGCGCCACTGTGAACTGAACAAAGACCGTCGCTCCCGCCGGCGTGCTGGGATCTACTTCCTGGAGATACCAATCCTGCGCGACCTTGCGCTTAATCACGTCCACATACCAGCCAAAGCGCGTGCCGAAATCCCCACCTGTTTGTGCGATGGGGCTATTGGCGGTGTTGTTGCTTGCCGTGGAGCGAGGAACATTCGCCGGTGCGGCCTCTCCGTAGTTTGCCTTGTTCTGCGGTTTGGGCGGCGGCTGATGCTGCGGTGGAGCTTTTGGAAGCGGCTTGGGTTCAGGCTTCTTCGGCGGCGCCTTCTCCGGAATGGGCAGCGCATCGGGAAGAGGAATGGGTTCTTGTTTCTGCTCCTCCAATGCCGGAGCTACGCTGGGTGTTTCCGTGGCCAGCACGTTGTCGGTGGGCGGGTGATCCTGGGGCAGGGGCAGCGCGGCGGTCGAGACCAGGGTGGCCTGGATCGCGCCTTGCTGAAAGCTGTTCGCGCCCCACTCGTTGCCATGGAACAGATTGTGCACGTACCCGTAGCCGATCAGCCCCGCGAAGATCAACACATGCATGACCGTGGATTTGGCAAAGGGCGAGCCTATGCCATCCGGCTGGTCCAGTATTTCGTCGTGGCTCGAAAACCCTGCCATAGCCAGCTACTTCGCCGTCTTCTGTAGGGGCTGGGTCACAATGCTGATGTTGGTGATCCCGGCTTGCTTGACCGCATCCATGACCGAAGCGAAGGCGCCAAAAGGAACCCGCTCGTCAGCCCGCAGATAAATGACCTGGCTGGCTGGATCGGTATTGGGTTTGTGCAAGAGCGTGGGCAGTTGCGCCAGGTTGACCGGCTTATCTCCCAAAAAAACATTCTGGTCGCGGTCGATGGTGAGCACCTGCCGCTGCTGGGTGATCTCTTTCACGCTGCGCGTTTTTGGCACCGAGACATCGATGCCTGACTGCAGCACCGGCGCCGTGACCATGAAGATAATCAGCAGCACCAGGACCACGTCGACCAGCGGCGTGATGTTGATTTCCGCGAGCGAGGTTCGGGTATGGCCGGAACTAGCGGTGAAGGCCACTTGCGGCCTCCCTCTCCATGGGGTCTGGCTTGGACTGCGGGCCGATCTCTTCCAGGCTGTTGAGCAGTTCGCGCGAGAAGTCGTCCATGCGCGAGCCAAACTCGCGCAGCGAAGCGGTGAACTGGTTGTAAGCGATCACCGCCGGAATCGCCACCAACAGGCCGGCGGCGGTGGTGATCAGAGCTTCGGAAACGCCCGGCGCCACGGCGCGCAGAGTGGCTGCACCCTCCGTGCCTAAGCCATGAAAGGCGTCCACAATGCCCATCACGGTACCAAAAAGGCCGACGAACGGAGACACTGCGCCAATGGTGGCCAACCAGGTAAGACGCCGCTCCAGAACCGTGAGCGATTCGCTCGACGCCGCCTGGGCCGCGCGTTCTAGGGTGACGATGTTCTTGGGAGGTCCGAAACCACCGGTCTGGCGACGATACGTGTCATACACCTCGTCGAAGACACTGACCAGCGGGCTAGGCTTGAACTGCTCGCTGACCGCTGCGATCTCTTGCAGGCGGCTGGCCTTGCGGAAGGCGCGCACGAAGCGGCGGCTTTGCGAGCGTGCCTTGCTAAAGGCGCTAGCCTTGCCCAAAATAACCGCCCAGGAGTAGAGGCTGGCGATCAGCAGCAGGACCAGCACAGCGATGGCCACGGGTCCGCTGTTGCGCACCATGTCAAATACGGCGCTGATCCCCGAAGTCGGAGAATGAGGCACTGGCGCTGCGCCGTCGTCTGCTTGCAGAATAAGAAAAGCCGCGATATGAACGGGGGACATCATCACTTCCTCTCTCACGGTAGCAGACAAGCACGCACGAAACCAAACTGCTATATAAGATGCAGTCGCAAGGTAACCCGGCCTATAACCGGGTCTCCTAAGCCGTGCTATGCTGCGCTCGACTCTTGAAACTGGCCCATGCTGCTCGAACTCCGCGCTGAAAACTACGCTGTCATCGATCATGCGATCGCTGTCTTCGGCCCCGGCCTCAATCTGTTGACGGGGGAAACCGGCGCCGGCAAATCCATTTTGGTCGACGCGCTGGCGCTGTTGATGGGGGACAAGGCTTCCTCCGATGTGGTGCGGCACGGCGCCGACCGTGCCGTCGTGGCCTGCGTTTTTGAGAGCACCCCAGGGGCGGAAAATACGCTCGAGGCGAACGGCATCGACGCCGAAGGCGCGGAGATCATTCTGCGCCGCGAGATACAAGCCGGGGGCAAGGGCCGCGTCTACGTGAACAATCAGCCGGCCACGGTCAACGTGCTGCGCCAGCTCGCCCCGGAGTTGGCCTTGGTGCATGCGCAGAGCGAGACCATGGGCAGCTTTGACCAGGCACAGCAGCGCCAGTTGCTGGATCGCAGCGCCGGTATCAACACCGACCGGGTGGCGGCTGCGTTTCACGAGTGGTCGGAGACCTGTGCACGGCTGGAGCGCCTGGAGGGCGATGAACAGGCACGCCTGCGCGAGGCTGACCTGTGGAGTTTTCAAAAGAACGAAATTGAGAGTGCGGCGATCAGGGAAAAAGAAGACGAGGAGTTGGAGATAGAGCGGCGCGTGTTGGGCAATGCGGAGAAGCTGCTGGCCGCGGCCATGAGCGCGCACGAGCTGCTCTATGAGAGCGACCGCTCAGCCGAGGCCGCCTTGCGCGCGGCGCTAAAAAATCTGGAAGAGCTGGAGCGCTACGATCCGCAGTTTGCCGAGCCGGTGCAGCAACTGAAGTCGGCGCGCGCCCTGGTGGACGATGTGAGTACTACGGTGCGCGATTATGCTTCCAGGATTCAGGCTTCGCCAGATCGGCTTGCGGAGCTGGAAGATCGCCTGGAAGCGCTGAATCGCCTCAAGCGGAAATACGGCCCGACGCTGGCCCAGGTGCTGTCTCACGGTGTGGAAGTGGCGGCGAAGTTGGCGGAGGTCGAGAACCGCGACCAGTTGCTGCTCGAGTTACGCGCCGCGCGGACCAAGGCAGCGGATGCGTACCGCGTGGCGGCCGCGGAAATAACCGCGGAGCGCGCGGCAGCGGGCCGCAAGCTGGAGAAGTTAGCCGAAGCGCACATCAATGACCTGGCGATGAAGGCCAGGTTTGCCGTCCAGGTGACGGCGCAGGAAGGGGAACCGCACTGGACCCGGCACGGCTGGGATCTGGTCGATTGCCGCATCGCCACCAACGCCGGGGAGCCCTTGAAGCCATTGGAGCAAATCGCATCCGGCGGCGAGTTGTCGCGCGTCATGCTGGCGCTCAAAGTGAGTGTCGAGGAGGGGGCATCGCGAGGGCAGGGAAGCGCGCGCCGCAAAACCCCCGTACCCCGCACCCTGGTCTTCGACGAGATCGACATCGGCATCGGTGGCCGGGCTGCCGAGGCAGTAGGCCAGAAGTTGAAGGAGCTTTCCCGCGCGCAGCAGGTACTGTGCGTCACCCATTTGCCCCAGATTGCCGCCTTTGCCGACCAGCACTTCCTGGTCGAAAAGCAGGAACGGCAAGGAAAGACGAAGACCTCCGTCCGCCTTCTCGAGGAGAAGGAGCGAACCGAGGAAGTAGCTCGCATGTTAAGCGGAGCCAAGCTAACCGACACCTCCTTGCGGCACGCCGAGCAGTTACTGAAAGCCAGCCGCAAGCTAGCCAATCGTCGTTAGCTCCAGAACCATGGGCCGCGGTTATCAGTGGGAACGTCCGCCTTCGGACCAAATTCTGCGACCGGAAGCCCCCCTGCGCATCTTAGAATCAGGGCCCCGGTGTCAAGGTAGATGATGGCCAAGACTCTTTATCCATCAGACATTTAAGGGCCGGCGCGGTATACTGATGGATGTGACGAGTCCCCTATTATTCTCGCCTGTGGGCGGTCCCCGCTCCGAAAATGCACCCAAGAGGGTTCTCCTTCTAAAACCGCGCGGTTTCTGTGCTGGCGTGGTGCGCGCCATCGATGTCGTTAACATTGCCCTCGACACCTTTGGCGCTCCCATTTACGTCCGCAAAGAAATCGTGCACAACCGGTTCGTAGTCAACGAGCTGGCCGAAAAAGGCGCGATTTTTGTCGATGACATCGACGACGTCCCCGAGGGAATGCGCGTTATTTACAGCGCTCATGGCGTTTCCCCGGCCGTCCGCGCACGCAGTAAGTCGCGCAAACTAAAGGTGATTGACGCCACCTGCCCGCTGGTGACAAAAGTCCACGTAGAGGCGGTCAAGTTTGCCAAGCAGGGCTATTCCCTGGTGCTGATCGGGCATCGGGATCACGATGAGATCGAAGGCACCCTGGGTGAAGCCCCTGAGGTGACCCAGGTGGTGTCGACCGTAGAGGAAGTGGCTGCTCTCGAAGTCTCTGATCCTGAGCGGGTTGCTTATCTCACCCAAACCACCCTGAGCCTGGATGAGGCGCGGGATATTATCCACGCCCTCAAGGCCAAATTCCCCAATATCATCGGGCCGCACACCCAGGACATCTGCTACGCCACGGAAAACCGCCAGGTGGCGGTAAAAAACGTGGCCCATCAGGCGGACCTGGTCTTGGTGGTTGGATCGACCAACAGCTCCAACTCCAACCGCTTGGTAGAAGTTTCTCGTAATTTGAGCACCAACGCATTTCTGATCGAAGATTCGGGAGCAATCAATCCCGAATGGCTGCAGAACGCGACTACGGTCGCGGTCACAGCCGGGGCATCCGCGCCCGAGGTTCTGGTTGCCGAAGTAGTGGCTTATTTGCGCGGACGCGGCTTTTCCGACGTGGAAGAAGTAGAAGTCATGCCGGAAAATGTCCGCTTTGGGTTGCCTCCGGAGATAGTTCAGGCCATCCGGCCTGTTCCGGTCTAGGGGCCATCTATTGACAGCGTAGTCGCTGTTTGGAAAGAGAACTTCAGGGTCAAGCATGAGCACATCCTTTGAAAGTGGACAGCCCGCTATTCCCCGGTTTGGCCGCATCGATGCCGGGTTAGATCAGGTAGAAACCGCCGTCGGGCAGGCCCGGGACTTCCTCTTTTCCCAGCAACATCCAGATGGCTACTGGTGCGGGGAACTGGAAGCCGACACCACCCTTGAGTCGGACTACATCATGGTGCATACGTTGCTGGGTACCGGCGACGAGCGCAAGATGAAGCGCGCGGTCTCAGAGATCCTGCGCAAGCAAAATGAAGATGGTGGCTGGAGTATCTATGCCGGCGGCCCCTCGAACATCAGTGCATCGGTCAAGGCGTATTTCGCTTTCAAGCTGATGAACTGGCTTCCCGACCACCCGGTCATGGCTCACGCCCGGCAATGGATTCTCGATCATGGCGGAGTGGTGGAGTGTAATACCTTCACCAAGATCTATCTCTGTTTCTTCGGCCAATACGAGTATGACGCAGTCCCGGCCATCCCTCCCGAGTTAGTCCTCTTTCCCAACTGGTGCTACTTCAACATCTACGAAATCTCGTCCTGGTCGCGCGCCATCCTGGTACCGCTTTCCATCGCTTACGCCAAGAAGCCCTTCAAGAAGCTCGCCCCGGAAAATGGAATCGACGAGCTCTTCGTTGGCGGTAAGAGCCATGCCGAACTTCACCTGCGCTGGGATCGCAAGAACATAGTGGGCTGGCGCAACTTCTTCCTGGTGGTAGACCGGCTCTTTCACTGGGCCGAGCGGGTGCATATCCGGCCGCTGCGCAAGATGGCGCTCAAAAAAGCGGAGAAGTGGATCCTGGAACGCCTGGAAATGAGTGACGGGCTGGGCGCCATCTATCCCGCCATGCTCAACGCCATTCTCGCCTTGCGCTGCCTGGGCTACTCGATCGACGATCCCCAGACCATCCGGGCCATGGATGAGTTTGAAAAGCTAGGCATTGAAGACGAAGGCATTCCCGATTTCCTGGAGCCAACCTTTCGCATGCAGCCGTGCATGTCTCCGGTGTGGGATACCGCCTACGCAGTCTATGCCCTGGGCCAGTCCGGAGTGCCGCGCACCGATCCCCGCCTGCTGAAGGCCGCGGACTGGATGCTGTCCAAGGAAGTGCGCCACAAGGGCGACTGGGCGGTGAAGGTACGGAACGCACAGCCTGGCGGCTGGTATTTCGAGTTCAACAACGAATTCTATCCCGACACCGACGACTCCGCCCAGGTGCTTCTGGCCCTGAACAAGGTGGACAACCATGCCCGGGAGCGCTATCAATACGATGTTTGCCAGCGCGCGATTTCCTGGATTTTCGCCATGCAATGCAAAAATGGCGGCTGGGCCAGTTTCGATAAAGACAACACCAAGATGGTCTTCGAAAACATTCCTTTCGCTGACCATAACGCCATGCTCGATCCGCCGACCGTCGACATCACCGGGCGCATCCTGGAGATGCTGGCCACCTACGGCTACACGCAAAAGGATCGCCGCGTCGAAAAGGCCATCCGCTTCATCTATAGCGAGCAGGAGCCGGATGGAAGCTGGTTTGGCCGCTGGGGCGTTAACTACCTGTACGGAACCTTCCTGGTGCTGCGTGGCCTGGAAGCCATCGGAGTATGGAATCATGAGCCGCAGATTCAGCAGGCGGCGGAGTGGATACGCATGGTGCAGAACGCGGATGGCGGTTGGGGTGAGAGCTGCGCCAGCTACGACGAACCCACCACCCGCGGCGTTGGCTCCAGCACTCCATCACAGACCGCGTGGGCTATTCTTGGTCTGCTATCGGCTGGGGACACGCGCAGCGACTCGGTTGCCAAGGGTGTTCGCTGGCTGATCGAGCGGCAGTTGCCTGACGGTTCGTGGGACGAGAGCATGGGCGAGGGCGCAACCCGGCAGGCCGTGATTACCGGCACCGGATTTCCCCGCGTCTTTTATCTTGCCTACCATCTTTACCGGAATTACTTTCCCCTGCTGGCGCTCACTGACTACCGCCGCGCGATGGAAAGAGCTTAGAGCACTCAGAGGAGATTTGAAACGATGGCAGTGCCGATCTCACAGATGTGGACCGTGGCCAGCTATGTGCTCAAGCAGCGCTTGAGCGGGCAGAAGCGCTACCCGCTCGTGCTTATGCTGGAACCGCTGTTCCGCTGCAACCTGGCTTGCGCCGGCTGCGGAAAGATTCAGTATCCCGCACACATTCTCAAGAAAGAACTCTCACCCGAGGAGTGCTTCCGCGCGGTGGATGAGTGCGGCGCGCCCATGGTCTCCATTCCCGGCGGCGAACCGCTCATGCACCCGCAGATCGGCGAGATCGTTGAGGGCCTGGTGGCGCGGAAGAAGTATATCTATCTCTGCACCAATGCCTTGCTGCTCAAGGAAAAGATCGGCCTCTTCAAGCCCAGTAAGTACCTTACCTTCTCCGTCCATCTCGATGGCCAGCGCGAGCACCACGATTTTTCCGTTTGCCGCGAGGGTGGCTACGACAAGGCGGTGGAGGGAATACGCGAGGCGGTCAAGCGTGGCTTCCGTGTTACACCGAATGCCACGCTCTTCGATGGCGCCGATCCGAACAGCGTGCGCGCTTTCTTTGACGAGGTGATGGCGTTGGGCGTGGAAGGCATCGTCATCTCTCCGGGCTACTCCTACGACAAGGCGCCCGATCAGAAGCACTTTCTGGGCCGCGCTCGCACCCGCAGGCTTTTCCGCGCCATCCTGTCCAACCGGGAGAAGCACTGGAAATTCAACATGTCCCCGCTATTCCTCGAGTTCCTGATGGGCAAGCGGAACTACGAGTGCACCCCCTGGGGTAATCCGGCTTACAACATCTTCGGCTGGCAGAAGCCCTGCTACCTGTTGCAGGATGGCTATGCTTCCACCTTCAAGGAGTTGATCGCGGAGACGGAGTGGGAAAACTATGGCACCGCTTCCGGCAATCCAAAATGCGCCAACTGCATGGTCAGCTGCGGTTATGAGCCGTCCTCGGTCAACGACATGTTTGGCTCCTGGAGCGGATTCTTCTCCGCGGTTCGTGCCACTCTCTTCGACAGCTACCAGGATCAGGGTGCGCGCGATCTACTGACCTCCTCGCAGCTTAACGGGCATTCGTCGCCGTCATTGGTGCAGATATCGAGCGAGAGCAAGCCGCAGATGGAAGAGACACGCGCATGACCGGGAAGGCTGCAGGTAACGTCGATCCGGACACGCTGGAGCTGGCGCCGGGAACCAAGCACGAGAACCTGGAAGGCTGGGCTCCGGTTCTAGGCAGTGACGCGGAAGTGCTGGACGCGCTGGAGAAGGCTTTCGACTATCGCGGAGACGTCACCATCACATGCAAAGATGGCTCTGTCATCGAGGGTTACATCTTCGACCGCAAAACGGGAGCTACGCTCACCCAGTCCTGGGTACGGCTCTTTCCCAAGGATTCTCCGGAAAAGCGGTCCATCGCTTACAGCGAGATCACGGGACTTGTCTTCAGCGGTAAAGACCGCGCCGCCGGCGCAAGCTGGGAAGCCTGGGTGAAGAAGTGGAACGAAAAGAAAGCGGCCGGAGAAAAGGGCTTTGGCCTTCATCCGGAAGCTCTGGACTAGCGTGAAGGGTACGGGCTACCTCGCCGCAGCGAGCATTAGCCCGTACGTATAGGAAGTAAAACAATTGGCCTTTAGGCTCTGAGGGCAGCTTTTCAGCCGTGATAGCTGAAGAGCATCCCCTCAGGGCCTAAAGGCCGAATATGCTGTTGGGATTTCGTACGGCCTAAAGGCCGTACCCTTCACGGGTAAGGTATAGGTCTGAAAATTTTCCTCACAGGAGCTACGGGGTTCGTCGGGAGCCACGTGGCGCAAGAGCTCTCCCGTCGTGGCGCTGATTTACGCATTCTCATCCGCCCTACCAGCAAGCTCGGGAATCTAGCCGGGCTCGCCGCAGAAACGGTCCTGGGTGATTTGTTGCGGGTGGATGCATTGCGCAGCGCCATTGCCGGTTGTGATGCCGTCATGCACGTAGCCGCCGATTACCGGCTTTGGGTGACCGATCCAAAAACCATGTACGCCACCAACGTGACCGGCACCCGGGAGTTGCTACGTGTTGCCCGCGAAGAAGGCGTGGGCCGCGTGGTCTACACTTCGAGCGTAGCCACCATGGGCTTTCTCTCCACCGCATGCCCGGCGGATGAGGCGACCGCGGTTTCTATCGACGACATGATCGGCGACTATAAGCGGTCAAAATACCAGGCGGAGCAGGAAGCCGTGACAGCCGCGCACGCCGGCCAGCAGGTGATTATTCTCAATCCCACGACACCGATCGGATCGAATGACATCAAACCTACGCCGACCGGCCGCATCGTGGTGGATTTTCTCAACCGGAGATTTCCTGCATATATGGACACGGGCCTGAACCTGGTGGATGTAAACGAAGTGGCGAGAACCCACGCGGATGCCCTGGAGGCCGGCCGGTCCGGTGAGCGCTACATCCTGGGCGGCGAAAACCTGACCTTGAAGCAGATCCTGGATAAAATGTCGGCCATCACCGGCCTGCCTTCTCCAACCATGCGGGTGCCGCACAGCGTGGCCATGATCTTCGCTCTATGGGATCAGACCATTACCGGCAAGCTGCGCGGGCGTGAGCCGCGTGCTACCGTGGAGGCCGTACGCATGGGCAAGAAAAAGATGTTTGTCTCCTCTGCCAAAGCCGAGCGCGAGTTGGGATTCCGCGTGGTCCCCGTCTATGCTGCGCTGCGCGCGGCCATCGACTGGTTTCGGGCGCACGGGTACGCGCCCTCCGCATGAGCCGGGTTGGTATTATCGCGGCCTTGCCCGGCGAATTAAAGCCGCTGGTGCAGGGATGGAAGCCCGTGCCCCTGCCCGCTGCCCGCAAAGGCCAGGCGGCATGGGCTTCCAGCGTAGACGATGTAGAGTGCATCGCGGTCTGCGGCGGCGTGGGGAGCGAGGCTGCGGCACAGGCCTGCGCTATCTCCGCTCAGGACGGCGCGCTGGACGCAATCGTCTCCGTAGGATGGGCCGGAGCCACATCCTGCGGTATCCATCCCGGGAATGCGTACGCCGTGAACCAGGTTATAGACGCCCTCACCGGGGAGTATTTCACCACCAACTTCCCCTTGCCCGAAGGAAGCGGTGTTCCGCTCCGCCTGGTAACGACCGATCACATAGTCCAGTATGCGGAGAAACGCCAGCTCGCCGGGCTTCATCAGGCCGTGATGGTGGATATGGAGGCTGCCACCGTGGCCCGCTTTGCACTCAGTAAGAACATTCCGTTCTATTGCCTCAAGGCCATATCGGACGAGATCGCTGACATATTGCCCGACTTCGGGCGCTACACCAACTCCGATGGCCACCTGCGCATGGCGCCTCTGTTGGGCCACGTGGCCATCCGGCCAAAGTACTGGCCCGCCATGCTGCGACTGGGCCAGAACGCGAAGAGTGGCGCCCGGGCGGTAGCCGGTGCGCTACGCCCACTCATAGGGAATGCGTAATATGCAGATCGCACCTGGTGTTCAAGAGACGCAGCGCTTAGCCGCCGTCCCGGCAACCATGCAGGCTGCTGTCTATCGCGGCGTGAACGATGTCCGCGTCGAGGCCGTTCCCGTGCCCGCGATTGGCCCGGGAGAAGTGCTCATAAGGGTGCACAGCTGCGGCATCTGCGGCACTGACCTGAAGAAGATCCACACCGGCTCGCACTCCGCGCCGCGCATCTTCGGCCATGAAACGGTGGGCACGATCGCCGCGGTGGGGGCGGAAGTTAGCTCATTTGCCGTCGGCGACCGGGTGGCTGTCTTCCATCACATTCCCTGCGGCGATTGCTACTACTGCCGCAAGAAAACTTTTGCTCAATGTCCGGTTTACAAACAGGTAGGCTGCACCGCCGGGTTCGAGCCTTCCGGCGGCGGCTTTGCCGGGTATGTGCGGGTCATGGACTGGATCGTCAAGCGCGGGCTGGTCAAGATTCCCGATGGCATCCCTTTTACCCAGGCGGTCTTTATGGAGCCGCTGAATACCTGCCTCAAGGGTGTGCGCAGCTTGAATCTTTCCTCCGATGAGACGGTGCTGGTGATCGGCCAGGGGCCCATTGGGATCATGCTGGCAGCGCTGGCCAAGCGGTCGGCCGCCAAGGTGCTGACGTCGGATCTCTATCCCGAGCGGCATGCCATCGCCGCCACCTTCGGGCTCGATTCGCCCATCGATGCCTCGCGCGAGGATGTAGTTAGGGTGGTCCGTGCGGCCACCGAGGGCCGGGGAGCTGATGCCGTCATCCTGGCCGTGGGCGGCAACGCGCTGATCCGCACCGCGATAGACGCGGCCCGTCCCGGGGGCCGTGTGCTGCTGTTCGCGCAAACCCAGCACGGGGAGGCCACCATCGATCCCGCCGCGGTATGCGTGGACGAGAAGACACTGATGGGCTCCTATAGCGCCTCCGTAGACGTCCAGGACGAGGCCCTGCGCCTGGTTTTCGAGGGCTACGGGCAGGGATTCGACCTGACCCGGCTGGTCTCCCATCGTTTTCCCTTGACTGAAGCGGTGGCGGCATTGGCCGTCGCCTCCGAGCCCAAGGCGACATCGATGAAGATCATGATCGAAGAAGACACATAGAATAGGAATGCATGTTAAGTGAGATGAACGCTGCCGTGCTCTACGGCAAAGAAGACGTCAGGATTGAACGGGTTCCCATCCCCGCCGCCGGTAAGGGGGAGATTGTGATCCGCGTTCATGCCGCTCTCACTTGCGGCACTGACCTGAAAGTCTTCCGCCGCGGCTACCATGCCCGGATGATCGCGCCGCCGGCGCTCTTCGGCCACGAGATGGCAGGGGTCGTCCACGAGACCGGCGCCGGGGTGCGCAGCTTCAAACCAGGCATGCGCGTGGTGGCTCTGAATTCGGCGCCTTGCGGCGTTTGCTACTGGTGTGTTCGCAAACAGGAAAACCTTTGCGAGGACCTGCTCTTCAACAACGGTGCCTACGCCGAGTACATCCGCATCCCCGCCCGCATCGTGTCCAAGAACACGCTCATTGTGCCCGAGAGTTTGCCTTTGGAGCATGCAGCCTTGACCGAACCACTGGCCTGCGTGGTGCGTGGGTTAGAGGAGACGGGGGCCAAGCGCGGAGACAGCGTGGTGGTGATCGGGGCCGGACCGATCGGCCTGATGTTCATGCACGTAGCGCAGCTATCGGGCATGAAAGTGATCGCAGTGGTCAAACGCGATGAGCAGATTGCCTCGGCAATCACCTTCGGTGCAAGCCAAGTCGTGCACACCGGTTCGGTCGTAGATGCCGTGGCTGCGGTGCGCGCCCTGACCCCCGATCATCGCGGTGTCGATGTGGCCATTGAAGCGGTGGCCACGCCTTTGACCTGGCAGTGGGCGGTGGACATGGTTCGCCGCGGGGGCACGGTAAACTTCTTCGGGGGCTGCGCCGCCGGCACCAAGGTAGAGATCGATACTGATCGGCTGCACTACAACGACATCACGCTCAAGGCTAGCTTTCACCACACACCTGCCGCTTGCCGCAGGGCCTTCGACCTGCTGGCCAGTGGGCGTTTCAAGTGCAGCGAATACATCACCGGCAGAGCCCAGTTGTCGGAGCTGGAAACCGTCTTGCGCCGCCTGAAGGATCGCTCCAACGACATCAAGACGGCTATCATTCCATAGGTGGGAAGAATGTACGAACGGCACGGCTTCAGCCGTGCCGTTAGCAGTATGCGATCGGAGAGGGCTTTAGCCCTGAGGTACGTTTTTTCATGAAGGGTACGGGCTTTACAGGCGGCGGAAAAGCTCATGTTTTGTATCAGGGCACGACTTTAGTCGGGCCGTCAGGGGTTGGGACGATGAGGGCTTTAGCCCCTGAGGTACGTTTTTTCTTGAAGGGTACGGGCTTCAGCCCGTACGTGAGTGATTAAAACCAGGAACGGCTTTAGCCGCTGAGGGTATGACAGTCGGGAGTGCACAGGACGATAAGGAACTGATAGAGCGCGGTTGGGCCGCGCTGCCGGCGGAATACCGCATCCCCGAGCAGCGCCCAACCCTGGAAGAGGCGCGCGCCTATTGCCAACGGCTGGCCACCACCCACTACGAGAACTTTCATGTCGCCTCGTGGTTTCTGCCCGCCCGGCTGCGCCCTCACTTCCACAGCATCTACGCCTACTGCCGCATCGCGGATGACCTGGGCGACGAGGTGGGGAATCGCGAGCAATCCCTGGCGCTGCTCGATCTGTGGGGTCGCGAGCTCGACGCCTGTTACCGAGGGGAAGCACGCCATCCCGTTTTTGTCGCGCTCGCCGAGACCATCCGCATTTGCGACATACCTCAGAAGCCTTTCGCTGACCTGCTGGTCGCCTTTCGTCAGGATCAGACAGTGCCGCGGTACCAGACCATGGATGACGTTCTGGGTTACTGCAAAAACTCCGCCGATCCAGTCGGAAGGCTCGTGCTGTATGCCTGCGGCTACCGCACTCCGGAGATGTTTCAGCTCTCCGACTACACCTGCACCGCCTTGCAATTGGCAAACTTCTGGCAGGATGTGAGCTCCGATTATGCGCGCGGCCGAATCTATCTGCCGCTCGACGATATGCATCGCTACGGAGTGGAGGAGGCCACCATCGCGCAGCGTGAGCCCACCGCGGCCTTTCGCGAACTGCTGCGCTATGAGGTCGATTACGCCCGCGAACTATTCGCCAAAGGCTTGCCCCTGATCGCCTTGGTCGATCGCGAACTCGCGCTTGATCTCGATTTGTTCAGCCGCGGTGGCCTGGAAATACTGCGCGCGGTCGAGCGCCGGCAGTACGACGTGCTTACCTTGCGGCCTGTGATCTCAAAGTCCAGAAAGCTGGGACTGCTGGCGCGTGCGCTGTGCGGCAAACTCTTGCCTGGGTTTTCGCGGGGAAGGCGGGCGGCGTGACCCCTGAGGTCCAGGCGGCGTACGCGGCCTGCCGGGCAATTGCGCGCAAGAAGGCAAAAAATTTCTACTACGCCTTCGTTGCCCTGCCGGCGAGCAAGCGGGATGCGATTTGCGCGGTCTACGCCTTCATGCGCCAGGCCGACGATCTGTCCGACGATGAATCGCATTCCATCGCCGACCGCCGGGTTGCGCTCGACGCCTGGTTGTCCGATTGGCATCAGGCGCTGACTGGCGCGCCCACCAGCGACCCTGTTTTCGTCGCACTGCTGGATGCGCAACGCCGTTTTGCCATTCCATCGCAGCTGCTCGATCAGCTGGTGCAAGGCACAGCGACCGATCTTGAACCCAGGGTCGCCGCATATGCAACCTTCGCTGATCTCTATCGCTACTGCTACCTGGTAGCGTCGGTGGTCGGGCTGGTCTGCATTCGCATCTTCGGATACCTCGATCCGCGGGCGGAGAAGCTTGCGGAAGAGACCGGCATTGCTTTCCAGTTGACCAACATCCTCCGCGACGTACGCGAGGACGCGGAGCGCGGCCGCCTCTATCTTCCGCTGGAAGATTTGGAGCGCTACGGAGTGACCGCCAGCTCCATAACGGCAATTTCCAACGGCAAGCAGTTGACGCCATCGCAGCGACAGGTGCTGGCCATCCAGGCGGAGCGCGCCGGGCAGTTTTATAAATCCGCGGAAGCGCTGTTGCCTTTGATCTCGCCTGACAGCCGGGCAGCCATGTGGGTGCTGGTCACTATTTACCATCGTTTGTTGCGGCACATCGAGCAGCGCAACTTCGATGTATTTTCCGCCCGCATCGGCGTTCCAGCCTATGAGAAGCTGAGCATATTGGGATGCGGCCTATTCAAGACGCTGGCGCAGGGTGTGTGGGCCTGATACGTTCGGTCATCGTGGTCGGCGGTGGACTGGCAGGGCTCTCGGCCGCCTGTGCTCTGGCTGATGCAGGCTACCAGGTCCGCTTGCTGGAGAAGCGGCGCTATCTGGGCGGCCGCGCCTCCTCTTACGAGCATCCGGGAACCGGAGAGGTGATCGACAACTGCCAGCACGTGCTGCTGGGTAACTGCGTCAACCTCATCGATCTCTATAAGCGGCTGGGTGTGAGCGATGCCATCCGCTGGTTCGATCGCCTCACCTTCGTCGAGCCGGGTGGACGGAGAAGTGTCCTTGAGCCATCGTTTCTGCCTGCGCCGTTGCACGACATGCCCGCCTTTCTCCGTGCGCGCGCGTTCTCTTGGGCTGACAAGCTCGCCATCGGGCGCGGTATGAGCGCTTTCGTGGCCGGCATCCCTGAAGATTCCGAAGAGAACTTTGCCCAATGGCTGGCGCGCCACGGGCAGACGATTGGGGCCATCAACCGCTTCTGGAAGCCGGTCCTGATCAGTGCACTGAATGAGGATCCTGATCGCATGTCGGTGCATTATGCCGGCCAGGTCATCCGTAAGTCACTCCTGCTTTCGCCTGGGGCGGGGCGGATGGGTGTTCCCACCATTCCTTTGAGCGATCTGTACAGCCGTGCTATCGATTACATCGGAAGTCGCGGTGGCCAGGTGAATCTGAGCGCGGCGCCGGAATCATTTGAGTGGTCTGAAGAGACCCAGCAATGGACGGTGAATGCGCACGACCAAAGCTCCACCAGCGATGCCGTGGTGCTGGCCTTGGCGTTTGAAGGCTTGAGCAAGTTGCTGCCATCGCTGCCGCGCAATCCCGAGGCCGAGCAACTCGCGATCAACCTGGGACATTTTGGCCACTCGCCGATTACGGGTATTCACTTTTGGTTCGATCGGGAGATCACCGATCTGGAGCACGCGATCCTGCTTGACGCAACCATTCAATGGTTGTTTCACAAATCGCGCTTGCAAGCGGAGAAGCGTCGTGGTGCGGGGGGCAGTTATGTCGAGCTGGTAGTGAGCGCCTCCAACTCTATGGTGGAAATGCAACGCCAGGAGATCATTGATTTGGCGTTACGGGAGCTAGCGGAATTCTTTCCTCTGGTTGCGCAGGCGAAGCTGGTCAAGGCGGCGGTGGTGAAAGAGGTGCGCGCCACGTACTCCATTCGTCCGCAACTCGATTTGCTGCGACCGATAGCCTCAAGTCCGTGGCCGCGAGTCTTTCTGGGGGGCGACTGGGTAGCCACCGGCTGGCCGGCGACGATGGAGGGCGCTGTCCGCAGTGGCTACTTGGCCGCCGAAGCGGTGAGCCGAGCCGCCGAAAAACCCTCCCGCTTTTTGCAACCCGATCTGCCGGCCACCGGCCTGATGAGGCTGTTGCCGTAGCCGCCTGCGAAAAAACTCTATCTTTAGTCAGCACCACTCAATAGGAAGAGGACGGGTGCCCCAGGTTCGCCAAAGCGTACCTGGGCCGAAAAAGACGGGGCGAAGCCCCACAAACGCTTTTCATATCCCCGTTTGGGTTCGGTTGCCCCTCGAGTGAAAGCATTCGAAAAAACCGTTTTCGGCCCAGGTACGCTTTGGCGAACCTGGGGCACCCGTCCTTTTCCTATAGAGTTCAACTGAACCGGCGGTTCTCACTGCGGCGAAACGTTTGTGTGCTCTGGTTTGCTCTGCAACTTGCGGAATTCTTCCATTTCGCGAGCCGCGTCCGCAGTCTTCCCCTGTTTGCGATAAATGCCAGCCAAGCCAAAGTGCGCTTGCTCGGCAAGCGCAGTATCTTTCTCCAAGCCTAGAACATGCTGCCAGCTCTGTTGTGCCACCGTGTCGTCTCCATCCATAGCCGCGGCCTTTCCCAGCTGGTAGAGGGTTTCCGGCATGTCCCCCCTCAACTGATCGGAATGGACGAGTGCCTCGCGCGCCTCGTGGAATTTACCCAATTGCAGCCGAGCTTCACCGAGACGATAGAACGCTTCAGCGCTCCCTGGTTGAAGTTCCGTTTCTAACCGGAATTGTTCTTCGGCTTTATCCCATTGCTGCGCGCGGGCGTAGAGCTCACCCAGCTGCAGGTGCAAACCCGCTGTCTGCGGTCGCAGGCGCAACGCCTCGAGAAATTCCCGTTCAGCGGCAGGCACGTCGCGCAGGACGGCGTAGTCCTGCCCCATCATTTCATGGGCGCGCGCGGAATCCGGAAAGCGAGCTTCGAGTTGGTCAAAAACCTGTTTGGAGAGCAAGCCAGACGCCCGGCCATAGTAATAGAGCAGCTCCGGATCATCCGGGCTTTGCGCCAGAGCTTTTTGCAGAACGGTCACGGCCTCGGATAATTTGCCCGCATCGAGCAGAGCGATACCGAGCGCATCCTCGGCGTGCGCCTGCTCCAGATGTGGAATCGCTTCGGTTGCATACCCTTGCGCCAAAAGTGCGTATCCCAACAAGCGGTGGGCTGCTTCGAGGTCCGGGCTGAGCTCGACGGCCCGTTTCAGCGGCGGAATAGCGGCCGCATAATCGCGTTTCTCGATGTATACCCCACCGAGATCGGCGAACGCGACTGCCAGCTTGGGATCGAGTTCGGTGGCTTTTTGAAATTCGGCCAGCGCCGTGTCCAATTGTCCGCTCTTTTCCGCGTCCACTCCGGCATGCACATGAGGGACAGCCGGCGACCCGGAAGCCTGCAGCGCGAGCAAGGTCGACAGGAAAGCACCAATCATGATTTCTCCGGTTCGCGCACTGCGAGAAACTGATTGGCTTTGACACTCTCAAGGATCTGATGGATGCCCGAAGGCCAGTGAATCTCCACTTTGGCCACCTCGGCCGCGCCGAGGCCAAAGTGCAGACGCTTGTCGCTGGCCGAGATGTAGCTGCCGGCCGTGGTCGCGAATCGCTTCTGACCGTTGACCTGTACGCTCGCGCCTAGCCCATCTCGATTGCTGCGCGTTCCACGCAACCCGACGGAAAGCCAATTTGCAGATCCCCCGTGATTCAAAAGCACCAGTGGCTCTCCGCCAAGCGAAGTCACCACAATATCCATCCAGCCATCGTTATTCAAATCGCCGAAGGCTGCTCCGCGGCCGGCAATCGGTGCGGTGACTCCTGAATCCGCTCGCTCGAAGCGGCCGTTGTGATTGAGCGCCAGCAGCGGCGGCTCTTTGTAATGCAGCATATGGTCGATCGCTTCTACGTTGTCCAGCACATGGCTCTGGGCGACGAACAAATCCTTCCAGCCATCGTTGTCGAAGTCCTCCAGACCTAAGCCCCATCCCGAGCTTGCCGCCGAGAGCAAGCCCAGGCCTGCCTGCAGACTGCGGTAGCTGAATGAGCCATTACCGTCATTGTGAAACAGCGCGTAAATCTCGCGCGGCAGCACGGTGACCAGAATGTCGGGCCGTCCGTCGTTGTCGTAATCCTGGAAGACGGTGCCCATGCCCGAAAGAGGCCTGCCATCGACAGTGAGCGCCGCGCCCGATTCCAGGGCGCATTCGGTGAATGTCCCATTGCCGTTGTTGTGAAAAAGAAACTGGCGCATGCCGTCGTTGGAAACGAAGATGTCGGTAAATCCATCGTCATCGTAGTCCGCGAAGGACACGCCCAGCGAGCGTCCCTTGATCGACGCAATTCCGGAAGCATGGCTGACGTCTTCGAATGTGCCATCGCCGCGGTTGCGATAAAGAATATTTGTGGTCGAGGGGAACTCAGCCGGCGGGCAGTAGGTCTGCCACTCGGCTCCGCAGATCTTGCTGTGTTGCGTATCCCATATCATGTAGCGCGTGACCAGCAGATCCAGGTGGCCGTCGTTGTCGTAATCAAAAAATCCTGCCGAGCAGCTCCAACCACCAGCCTCTACGCCGGCCTTGGCCGTGACATCGGTAAAAGTACCATTACCATTGTTGTGGTACAGAGTGTTTTTTCCGTAGTTCGTGACGTAGAGGTCGGGAAAGCCATCATTGTCGTAATCGCCGACCGCCACACCCATGCCGTAATTGCCGTCGCCTGTGTTTGCCAAGCCGGCTTCCTTGGTGACGTCGGTGAAGCTCGCATCCGAATTTTGCCGGTAGAGACGATTCCAATTCCGGGAATTCTGCCGGTCGAAGGTCTCGGGTGGGTGCATCGGGTTCGCGAGCCGGCCGCTATTGACCAGAAAAATATCGAGCAATCCGTCATTGTTGTAATCGAACAGCGCCACCCCGCCGCCCATGGTCTCGATCAGATACTTCTGCGGAGTTGGCGAATTGACATGGCTGAAATCCAGGCCACGCGGATGCTTCACGTCGAACAGAGAGAGGGGCGCAGCCAAAGACAGGGGCCAGGGCAACGCCAAACCCATAGCGGCAAACGATTCGAGGAAATCGCGTCGTGTGATCCGCCGGCTCATGCACTCGCAAGGTTAGCAGAACTCAGCGTTCTTGGTGGGAGCCCCCGCATTCATGCGGGGGAAGGAGCGCTTTCAGCGCTCCGGAAAAGAGTGTCTACAGTGTTATGCGCTTTAGCGCTGGTGCCGAGGGTGGCCCATTCAGCCAAAAACAAGGCTTGAATGGGCCACCCTCGGGCAGCTTCTTTTGGTGGGTTCTCGCACGCTAAAACATGAACTTCAGAGCGAATTGAATGAGCCTCGGATTATTCAACTGACTACTCGTAACTCCGAAAGTCGCATTATTGGCCAGGCAACAAGCGGTATTCGGTGGGCCAAGCTGGACGCGGTTAAACGTATTGAAGAACTCCGTCCGGAACTGCAAACCGAACCTTTCAGCCGGACCGAAGGTCGTCGTCTTGAATACCGCGAGGTCCCAATTATCGATCCCCTGGCCGCGAAGCGTAGGATCCACACGCGACTCGTTCCCAAAACCAAAGTCGCTGGGAGCTGTGAAGCAAGTCGTATTGATCCAGCCAAATCCCCCTCCTTCATGTACGTGCGGGGCGCCCTTGGTGCATCCCGGCACAACATTCGGCCGCAAAACCCCGATTCCCAGACTCGCCTGTGACAGCGCCGTCGACCCGCCATAACTTATCGGCAGAGGGAAGCCCTTCTGAAACGTCGTGATGCCATCGACGCCCCATCCGGAAACCGCTTTCCCCGCGATACCGGAAGCATCGGAAACGTACCTTTGACCGTGACCAAAGGGCAGGTCATACACATAGCTGAGCACCAATCGCTGGGACACGTCCTGGGACGAGAGCGACCACTCTCCATTGAGGTTGTTCCAGTCCTGCACTTCTCCAACGCCGCTCTCCAGCCATGTCGTCAGGGTATCCGAATTGGTAAGGAGTTTTTCGCTGGTGTAGGCAGCCAGAAACGAGCCGCCCCCGGTGAACCGCTTGGTGACTGAGATTTGGAGCGAGCTATAGTCACTGGAGCAGCAGCCATACCCCGCAAGGCTGACCCCACCATACTCGGGGTAGGGGCGGAGCAGCTGACCGGCGAGAACCGTGGAGTTTGTGGTGGGGTTTAGCGAGCTTACCGTCTTAATCCCCGTGAAGGGATTCGGAACGTTCACCAACAGGTTGCTTCCCAGAGAAAGGTCAGCGTCCGGAATTTGGTCAATCTGGCTCGCTGTCGGATTCGGCAAATGTACGCCCCGCGAACCTGCGTACGCGGCATCGACGAAGATCCCTCCTGGAAACTCTCTTTGAATGTCCAGGTTGAATTGCTGCACGTACGGCGCCTTATACATGGTGTAGGGAGCGACAGTGATGTTTTGCCCGGCATCAAATGCCGAAACGTTGCCTCTGCCCAGAGGCGTCACGACATTTGGACCGAAGGGTCCGTTGGTCCCGCAATAGAGTGCTCCTGAAGGAACGCCCGCGGCGAACGCGCAGTTGGTTCCCGTCAGCGTGCTGTTGGGAGTGATTCCACCGTTGGTCGTGGCAACCCACAGTGTCGAGGCCAGGTTGATGGCATCATTGCTGGGGTTGAGGTTGAAAAATATCCAGTTGGGGATGAAGAAGATACCGTAACCCGCGCGAATGGCTGTCTTTTGGTCCAAGGTATAAGCAACTCCCAGACGCGGCATGAACTCGTCTAGCCTCATGGGTACGTTGCCTCGGGTCTTATTGATACCGTTACCAACCAGGAAGACGTCGCCCGGGCATGAACCACCGCTACAGCCCGTAACCGAGGCGTTGGTCGCGGCCGGATTCCAATAGCTTATCCAGCCATGACGCTCGCTCCAGGGTCCCTGCAAATCGTAGCGCACACCGTAAGTGGCCGTAAGTTTCGAGGTGACTCTCCACGTATCCCCGAAAAAGAAGCCTCGATAGACTTCCTTTTGTGCCACCAGGGCCGGAATCTGCGCCTCACCGAAATTGTGGTTGAACACACTCGACTGGTTCAGGCCATATCCCAGAAGAAAATCGGCGAAGGAAATACCGCCGGTGCCGCCGGCGACAGGATTGCTCTGTGTCCAACTGCCGTTGAACGCAAAGGCGCCGCTGGCGATATTCGTCTGCGCGTAGTTGTCAAAGGTCTCAATCAGTTGGCCGCCAAAAAACAAGGTGTGGCGTCCCTTGACCCAGTTCATGTTGGGAGAGAGCGCCCATTGTGTATCGTGATCCGTGATGAAGCTCTGACCTTGTGAACAAGTGACGGTTTGGTCTTGTGGCGTAAAGCAGGGCGTGAACGGCGACCGGCCGGCGCTCGGAATGGCCGTATTGTAAGAACCGGGCCAGCCGTAAGTGGTCAGATTAAAACCCGAGTTCTTCGGCGAACGCAAGTAGTGGAACCGGCTGCCGCTGAGGTTAATACTTAGCAACAGATTAGGCCGGATGGAGTGAGTGTAGTCTACGACGGCGGCGTTGGTTTGATACGTTTCCGCGCACCGATCCTCGCATAGGCCCGTGCCGAAGGGATCGGTGGCCAAATTCAGAAGGTTGAAAAAGTTGTAACGGGCAAAAATATGTTGCGTGCCCGAAATGTTGTAATCAACCCGGCCTACGTATTGATTGGTGTTTCCGCCGGAGGGGGCGGCCGAGGTGAAATTCAGGTTTTCTGCGCTGTTGGTCGGCAGCGGAAGGTATTTAAGTTCAAGCAACGCCGCCGGGTTAATTGAGCCCGCGGGAATTGTGTTGTTGACGAATTGCGTACGACCGCAATTCGCAGCCGTGGAGTTTACGACACAGGCCGGGCTGATGCTCAAAGGATCGTAAATTGGAGTGTCCGTGGGAAAGGTGCCGCTCCTCTCCCCAACCGTGGGCACGGTAGTAGTAACAACCGAGGACGCCCGCTGACGGTACCCGTCATAGGCAAAGAAGAAAAACGCCTTGTCTTTGATGATCGGGCCGCCAAACGTGCCTCCAAACTGATTCTGCACATAGGGTGGGTTAGTCGTGTCAAAATACGGGCGGGAATTCAAGACCTTGTTGCGTAGATACTCGTACGCTTCCCCGTGGAATGTGTTCCCTCCTCCCTTGGTGCTGAGGTTGACAATGCCTCCGGAGAACCTGCCCCATTCCGGGCCGAGGTTGTTGTACTGCACCTTGAATTCGGAGATGGCGTCCTGGTCTGGAATCAGAATGGGCAGATTGATGTAACCAATGTTCACCGGTTGCCCGTCGACGTACTCGGCGCTCTCGTTGCCGAATGAGCCGCCCACCTGGTAGTTGCCCCAGCTGAACGGATTCTGGCCCACCTGCGAACCGCCGGAACCGCCTTGCGCGATAGCGGCGGGAGAGAGAGTGATGAGGTTGAAAACGTTGCGGCCATTCAAAGGAGTTTCGTTGGTCTTGCGTTCGTCAATCACCTGGCCGAGCGACGCATTATCGGTCTGGATCAGTGGAGTCTGTGCCGTGACTTCCACGGTCTGGCTCTCTGCTCCGACCTCCAGGTTGGCATCAATGCGGACAGTCTGTTGCACCTGCACGTCAATGGATGCTTGCTTGAAGCGCTTAAAGCCGGTCTTATCCACATCCACGCTGTACTGACCTGGGTTCACGTTGAGGAAGGTGTACAGTCCGTTTTGATCTGTAGTGAATGTCTCTTTTGCACCCGTGGCGGTGCTAGTCAGTATAACCTCCGCACCCGCAATAGCGGCGCCCGAGGCATCCTTGACCGTCCCTGAGATTGAACCGAAGGTGGACTGCCCGCGGGCAGTAAAGCAACCGCTGAGTAACAGCACAGTTGCCAGGATGGGGAACCAGGGTCTCTGTGAAATCACAGCGCCTCCTAAAGTGTTCCGCAATCCAGCGGCCCTATCGGACCATATCTATCCGGTCCGATCTCGACAGTGAGCTCGGCGTGTCTTCCGCCCGTTTTGTCTACAGAGTCACACTGGCAAACTCCGCGGTTGCGCTACTCTACCGGTATGAAATCGAAGAAGGAAATGTAGGACAAAATACATACATGAGACTGAACTTTTTTCGTGCGAGTTGCGAGTCTCAGAACGCGTGCGACGGAATAAGACCATAGGCGCGCGACGGCTGTCAAGGTTCGGTCCGAGAGATCTTGTGCGTGATCAACAAACGGATCTGTACGTGCGCATGGCCTAGACTAGCGATTGTCTTGGAAAGGGGATCGGGTGAACCCCGATCTTATCTAACCTGTACACCATGGCTGGACACTGCAGGCGGCCCGATGAATGTCACATTAAATATTCTTCAGATCGAGGCGCACCCGGGCGCACACGAAGAGTACCTAAAGAAAAGTTCGCACTGCATTCTATTGCGGCTGCTGGTGGGAGCTCCCGCATTTCGCTACTGCTACGACACAGACTGGCGAAGGGAGAGCTGAGAGTCATAATGGTCCAAATTGCACTTGGAAGCCCCCGCATTTATGCGGGGGGAGGAGCGCTTCCCGGATTTCCTGTGCAGCTTGGTGACTCCGGCGCGCTTCTTGCGGCCTTCCTTAACGAAAGCCGCATACGCGGTCGCATCCAGTGCAGCGTACAGGAAATCCGGGTTTAGCGCTCCGTGAAAGAGTCCCGACTCTCATCACGCGCTTCCCCGGATTTCCTGTGCAGCTTGGTGGCCCCGGCGCGCTTCTTGCGGCTTTCCTTAACGAAAGCCGCATACGCGGTCGCGTCCAGTGCAGAGTACTGGAAATCCGAGTTTAGCGCTGATGGGAATTCACCTTGCCCCCATCTTCCGTTAACGCGGCTAACGATTACGCTGTCGCACCGTGACCCTTCCAATCACGGTCAGCTTCCGTGATAATCCGATAGGCATGAAGTCGCTAGTGGATATCTCGCTCCGGAGCCTGCGGGTTGGAGGAATGCGCTGGCTTGTGCTGTTCCTGCTGGGAGCAGCCTTCCCACTGCATGGGCAGGATGATCTTGCCCGGCAGGCCGTGGAACTCATGCAGGCAGGCAGGTTCCAAGATGCGGAAATACTGTGGCGCCACCTGCAGGCGCGCTCTCCGAACGACCCAGCCATTCATAGCAACCTGGGTGTCACACTGGCGCAGCAAGGGCAGTTTGAGGCCGCTACGGCTGAGTATCGCAAGTCGCTGAGTCTCAGCCCCAAGCAACCGGAGGTCGCATTCGATCTGGGCGTCGCGGAGTTCAAACAAGGACATTTCAGCCAGGCGATCCCGGCGTTCAAGACCGTGGCCAAGCTAAAGCCAGAGGACGTCCACAGCACACTTCTGCTGGGTATGAGCTACTACGGGCTACGGCAGTACGCCTCGGCGACGCCCTATCTCCAGCGGGCAAGTCAGAGTGACCCGTCCAATTTGGAGCTGCATAACGTGCTCGCGCAGAGCTGTCTGTGGAGCCAGAAATATGATTGTGCCCTGACCGAGTTCAAGAGCATTCTTCTGGCCAATCCCGATGCTGTACAAGCGCACATGCTGCTGGCCGAAGCCCTGGACGGTATGGGAAAGACGGAGGATGCGATCAAAGAATTGGAAAGCGCGGCCAGCATTTCTCCCAACGAACCTGTTCTTCACTCCGAGCTAGGCTATCTCTACTTCAAAAAAGGGGATTACGACAAGGCCCTGCCAGAGTTGCAGATGGAGGTCAAGAACAATCCTGGCTACGCTCAGGCATATCTCTATCTGGGCGACATCGCGCTGCGCACGAATGACGACGGCAAAGCCGAGCCGCTCATTACCAAAGCCATGCAACTGCAGAAAGATCTTCGCCTCGCTTACTTCGATCTCGGCCGCATCTACGCGGATCAAAACCGGAATCAGGAGGCTATCGCCGCTTTTGAGCGAGCCGTGAAGCTCGATCCGTCGCAGCCCGATGCTCACTATCGCCTAGCCCGCCTCTACACCCTCGTGGGGCAAAAGCAAAAGGCGGCTGAAGAGTTCGCTAAGACCAAAGAACTGCACAGCAAAACGGAAGATTCGCTGATCCAGAAGGTCTCGGGGGACGCTGCTCCAGCACCTCAGCAGTAACGAGGGTATCTTTGCGAGCAGCAGTTATGATGCAAGAGAGATAGACGAACTCCTCCCGAATGAAGAAAACCAGAACCCACATCTCGCGTCGCGACTTTTTGTGGATGACAGCCGCATCGACGCTGGCTCTGGGGCAGGGCGTAACACCTCGCAATGTAAAGCCTCTGCCACGAGGCAAGCCCTCCGGTATCCCATTTCTTGCCCACTTCACTGACGTGGCCGCGCAAGCCGGGCTTACCGCGCCGGTCATCTACGGTGGCCTGACGCATAAGAACTATATCGTTGAAACCGTAGGATGCGGTGTGGCTTTCCTGGACTTCGACAACGACGGCTGGCTGGATATTTTTGTGCTTTGCGGTACACGCATGGACCAACCCGTTCCCGACTCCACCAACCGTCTGTACAAGAACAATCGCGATGGGACGTTTACCGATGTCACTGCAAAGGCTGGCCTGCTGCGCACCGGTTGGGCCAGCGGAGTCACGGTTGGCGACTATAACAATGATGGTTTCGAAGATATTTTCATCACTTATTACGGTCAGAATGTTCTTTACCGCAACAATGGAGACGGTACGTTTACCGATGTCACCAGGCAGGCGGGGCTGCTTTACGAAGGCAATACGCGTTGGGGATCAGGATGCACTTTCCTCGACTACGATCGCGATGGTCACCTTGATCTCTTTGTAGCCAACTATGTTGATCTGCATCTGGAACGGTTACCTAAGCCCGGGGCCAATCCTTACTGCAATTTCAAGGGTGTCGGTGTCAACTGTGGTCCGCGCGGGCTGCCTATGCCGCGGAATTACCTCTACCGCAACCAGGGCGACGGCACATTTCGCGATGTGTCCCAGGAAAGCGGTATCGCCAAAGCTCAGCGAACCTACTCGATGACCAGTGTCGCCGCCGACTTCAGCAACAATGGCTGGACAGATATCTATGTGGCTTCCGATTCCACGCCCAGCCTCTTCTTTCAGAACAAACATAACGGCACGTTTACCGAGGATGGCGCCGAGCAGGGCATTGCCTTCAGCGCGGATGGAGCGGAGCAGGCTGGAATGGGCGTGGCCGTTGGCGACTACAATCTGGACGGCAAGCTCGACATATTCAAAACCCATTTTTCCGACGACACCAACGTGCTTTATCGCAATGACGGCAATGCCGGCTTCTCCGATGTAACCATCGCTGCGGGCTTTGGAGTGGAAACCAGATACATTTGCTGGGGAACGGGTTTCGCCGATTTCGACAACGATGGCTGGCCAGATCTGGCAGTCGTGACCGGCTCGGTCTATCCCGAAGTGGAAGCCGAGTTCCCCGAATATGCTCTAAAGACTCCCCGATTCATCTTCCGCAATCTGGGCAATGGAAAGTTTGAGGAGTTGATTGGCGAAGCCGGTCCAGGAATTGCCGCACTCCACTGTAGCCGCGGGTGTGCGTTTGGAGACTTCGACAACGACGGCGATGTGGATATGGTGATCGTCAATTTGAACGAGCCTCCCTCTCTACTCAGAAACGATCTCACTGGTAATCGCAACTGGCTCAAGGTGTTTCTGGTGGGGACCAAGTCCAACCGAAGTGCGATTGGTTCCAGGGTACTGGCCAGATATGGCGGCAAGCTGCAGGCCCAGGCGGTCATGGCGCAATCCAGCTTTTATTCGGTGAGCGATCGCCGCCTTCACTTCGGCTTAGGATCCAGCAGCCACGCCGATCTGGAAGTTCATTGGACGAACGGCTTGATCGAGAGATTCCCGGCAGTTGAAGCCAACCAGCTGGTGATCGTCAAGGAAGGGCAGGGCATCTCCAGGTCGGCTCTGCCGGCGCACAATATCCAAAAATAAAATACGGCGCCAGGAGGTAAAGAGTTCGCGTAAGAACCGGAGCGAAGCGCAGTGGAGGGACCTGCTGTTTCTTTTCCGTCCTCACACAAACTCCCTACGTCCTGGCGTCCTCCCTTCGTATAGCGTCTCAAAACTCAGAAATGGAACTTCGCCCCAAGCTGCAGGGTACGAGCATCGTAGGCTGCAGTCACCTGTCCGAAATTAGGATCCCCAGAGTTCGCATCGATGCCATTCGTATTCTGACCGCTATTCTGAGTGCCGAATTCCGTGTGGTTGAACACATTGAAGAATTCAAACCGTAGTTCCAGGCTCGGCCCACCCTCTTTGAATGGAATGTTTTTGAACAAGGACCAGTTGAAGTTAAAGAGCCCCGGTGCGACTACCACGTCTTTTCCGGCGGTGCCAAAGCCTTGGTTTCCCCCGCCGAGCCAAGGCGGCGTCGGATTTGCAAAAGAGCCGGTGCTGAACCATGCAAGCCGTTTCTTCGGATAGGAGACGGGCGCCACCAGATCCGGACGATTCGTAGTGCCGCCACCTAAACCCAGAGTGTCGGTGGCGCCACTATAGGTTATATATTGCGGCGTTCCCGATTGAGCAACCGTCACCCCGGAGAACTGCCAGCCTCCAAGCGTCAGGCGCGCCGCCATGTTTGAGCTCTGATTGAAACCGGGAATGTTATAGATGTAGTTCAGGGTGAGGATATGTCGCCGGTCGAACGATCCCGACCCACGGTCATATGCCGGGTTGAATGGATTGGAGAGCGAGTTAAGATCTTCGCTCACCTCGTCGATCTCATGAGAATAGGTGTACGCCACCTGGGTGGTAAGCCCACGCCAGTTCTCCAGGCGTATCCCTGCCTGGAGCGCGTTGTAGTTGAAGTTGGTCTCGTTCTCCTCTTGCGTAATCCCGGAATAACCAGGGAAGATGCGATACAGGTTCGCGTTCAGGCTGCCGTTCGAAACCCCCTGGCGAAGGTCGTATGGATTCGCTGTGTTGTTCGGATCGGTCAAGGGCAAGGTGTTGATATTCCGGTCATCGTTCTGGTCCCAACCTACAGAGCCGGCGTACTGCACCACCGCGACGATCGATGGGGCGACCTGCCGTTGCACTCCAAAGCTATAATTCGCGGTCCCCGGGGGCGAATACTTGTACTCTAGATTAGTCAACGCCGAAGGAAAGGTCTGAGAGGTGGTGGCGCCCGTCAAGGCGCTGGTATTGGGGTTGGAGAAATAAACGTTGGTGGCCGTGGGTATGTAGGCAAAGGGTGGATTCAGAGCGGCGTTATAGACATCGTTTCCCTGAACCCGCTCAAAGAACATTCCAAAGCCGCCGCGGACGACCGTCTTTCCATTTCCGGTGGCATCGTAGGCAAAGCCGATTCTCGGTTGCCAGGTGTTGTATTTGTTCTGCACATTCCCCCGGGGGAAACCATCGACGCCGGCTAACCGGATGCCATTGAGATAGAACGGCGTGCCGTTGTAATTGGTAAGCGCAGCAGGATTCAACGTGCCCGCTGCGGTCACAGGATTGCCCAGCGACGTGTTATAGTCCGCCTCTACGAAGTTCGAAAACTGGTTGTATCGCTCGAAAGCATGCGGCAACCCGTCGAAGCGAAGCCCGAGGTTGAGCGTCAACCTGGGTTGGATGTGCCAGTTGTCGAGTAGGTAGAAGCCATAGTTGTTGTTGACCCAGTGCTTGCCATACAGATAGTTGAGTTGTTCAAAGGTGCTGGCGTCGCCCAGCAGGAAATTGACATACGAGTCGCCGGAAAATGCGCTGGAATTGAAAATTGCGGTTCCCTGGGTGTTGTATTGCAGCTGCTGGTTCTTGTAGTCGTGCAGCCAGCTGAATCCAAACTTGAACTGGTGTAGTCCCTTTGTCCAGGATAGATCGTCCCGATACTCGAACCCTTCATAGCCGTTCTTCCACGGGAAGTAGCTCGAACTCCAGGTTGTATTCAGCGGCGTGCCCTGCAGCTGGATCTCAGGCAGACGGCTGCCTACATTGTTGGCCACGGGGAAGAAGCTGGTAGCTGTCCACCCGCTGGGCTGGACAAACGAGCCGCCGGAGCCTGCAACCGGAGTGAGTGTGATCTTGTTGCCGCTGTAAAAAAAGCCGGTTTCGTTGAGTAACGAAGGTGAAATCGTCTGCGTGAGTTTGATGACCGACGACCACGCCGGATTTTGCATGGCCGTGCCCACGGTGGGATAAGTGCTGTCACCCCACAAACGGCGGGTAAAACTTCACCGTGACGGGCTCATGAAGTAAATGGCCCATCAGCTGAAGCTTGCTATTGATGGCGTGATCGATGCGAACCACGTCTTCACGAACGTCAGTCGGCTGAGGGATGGACGAAATGTATTGATTGGAGCCCAGGTTCGGCTTGGGAAAGGTGCCCGCATTCACTTCCAGGACAGCGTTCTGGTCGATCAGGTTAGCGGGAATGATATTGCCTGGAAAGGGTTGGCCGGCAGTCAGACCGTCAGCTTTATAGATCGCCAGTTTGGCTGGATCACTGGTGATTGGAACCACCGGGGCCTTGCCGCTGGTGGGCACGCTGTATGCCAACGCCGTGTTGGGCGCGGGGAAATTGTTGGCGGCGATGGTGTTCACAACGGTCGGGGAACTGCCTTGAATCAGCCGTCGCCACTCTTCATTCACAAAGAAGAACGTTCTCTTGCGGGAGTTGTTGTAAATGTGAGGGATAAAGAGCGGTCCGCCAATATTGCCACCGGGTTCATTCAGCCGGAACTCGGGCCGCGCCTGACCCGCGAGGTTGGTGAAATAATTGTTGGCGTCGTGCCCAGAAACACTGGAAACGTTTTCTCAGTTCGACCGAAAAATATGCTGTACACCGCCTTTCACTCGTTCGCTTTGTGGGACCCGGCAAGTTAAAAAGATTTTTCGACTACACGACACGTGGGCGGTAAATGTTTACCGCGGAAAGTGTATAACTCACGGAAGGAGAAACTGTCAACTGCGTTCCACGCATCTTATGCAACCGGGGGACTAGTCAGTCCGTCGCACCCGTTGATGATGAAAAATTGCTACTCAGCCGGTGCAGTTTTTTTTACCTGACCAGCCGGGGTTCGCTTTGCATCTTTCCTCCCCTTGCGCAGGTGGAGCATCGTGCCTTTGGGGAAGCCGGTGGATTCGCGAACCACCAGGTGGGTGTTGATCTTGTACTGGCGCTTCGGGTCCCCACCCTCTTCCACGTGTGCGCGCAAAGCCGTCACCGCCGCTCGCGCCAACTCGAAGCAGGACATCTGGATCGTCGTAAGCGGGGGGATCGTTACCTGCGCCATGCGGATGTCATCGAAGCCGATGACCGATAGATCATCGGGCACTCGCAGTCCCGCGCGGTAAAGCTTATGCAGCACACCGATGGCGGTCATGTCGTTGGAGCACACCACCGCCGTGGGCAGGGGCTTGGATTTCAGAAGTCGATCCATGGCATCGATGCCGCCTTCCATGGTGTGGTCCCCGTCCACGATCCACGCCGGGTTGGCCACGATAGCGCATTCCGCGAGCGACTTGGAAAAAGCCGCGATCCGCGATTGCGCAGAGTGCAGCCTCCTGGGGCCGCTGACGAATGCTATGTGGCGATGCCCCAACGCAGCCAGGTGCTGCACCCCCTGGCGGATGCCGTGGTGATAATCCACCCGCAGCAAGCTGATGCCCGGCCTCTCCGGACCCACGTCGACAAAGACCAGCGGCACCTTGCGCTCGGCCAGTTGCTCCAGCAATGGTTTTTCCACGCCGAAGGTCATCACCGCTACGCCCTCCGCTCTTCGCTCTAACATGCGTCGAATGCAGAGTGCCATGCGCGCAGGATCGTAGTTGGTCGAGCTGATCAGAATCTCGTAACCGTGTTCCACTGCGATGTCTTCGAACCCTTGAATCAGTTCCGGAAAAAAGGGATTGGTGATCTCTGAAACGATGAGTCCTAGAAGCCGGCTGCGCCCGGATACCAGAGCCCGCGCCTGGGTATTAGGAAAGTAATCCAGCTTCTCAATGGCCTCCCACACCCGTTTGGCCATCCTCGAATTTACGGTCGACACCCGGTTAATGGTCCGCGAGACGGTGGCGATCGATACGTTCGCTAACCGCGCCACCGTGCGGATGTCCATCTTGTCGCGACCCTCTACCGCCGCCCGGGTCTTCTTTCCCGCTTGTTTCGCCATACGACTCGCCTGTCCGGTATACGTTTACAGGATACCTCCAGAGATTCCCCAAAACCAGACGCTTGCCATCATGCCGATCATGCCATCGTACCTAGCCACGGAAGCCGTGAGCCGAGCCGCCGAAAAACCCTCCCACTTTTATGCAACCCGACCTGGCTCCTACCGGGTTCATGCGGCTGCGGCCCTAGTAGGAAAGCACGATGAATTCAAGGCCCGGGGGGGGTAACCAGTGAGGTAAAGGGCAGAATGCGAAGACTTCGACGGTCTTCCGCCAGAGGAGCAATGGCCTCAAAGCCGGTGAAGGTGAAGATCGAGAAGACAATGGCGAGATAGAAACCCTTCTGCCCGAAGGTATGCACGGAAACGAAATCCTGCACCTGGACTCGTCCATCGCCGGGATGCATGACGCCGGCAATCGCCTCGACGATGGTCAGCCACATCACGAAAGCGGCCGAGATTTGGATGCCGCGATAAATGAGCAAGCTGATCACCAGCGTGAAGATGACATAGGGCACATACCAAGGACAAGTAATGTGGGCTTCGATCCTCAAGGTGGTCTGCAGCAGAAAGCCCAGGTACGCCAGGTTCACCGCGCAAGTGAGCGGGTCGTACAAAAAGAACATCCAGGCAGCGAGAAATCCGGCCTTGGGGTTGAGAGATCGGGCGACGTAGGTGTAATATCCGCCGGCCGAAGGTAGATGAAGCGCCAGTTGGGCCAGGCAGACGCCGAGCGCGAGCACGATCAGGAATGCGATCAAGTAAGCCAGAGGAGAAGCAGTGCCCGCCAATGTGATAACAAACTGAACCGTGACCACCAGCGACATTGCGGGCGCGATGTGCGTGATGCCTTGAGTAAGCACCGCAGAGAAGGAAAGGGCGTTTGCTCGCAGGCCGTCGGTCTGTGGAGACGAAGGCGTCATAGATTATTTGGGAAACAGGGCCGGGGAGAGGACTGGTCCGTTTATTGTAAGGCCTGGAGGAAGAACGGAATGCTGGAACGTTTACTAGTCGAGGGTGCGCCCAAGCCACAGGGTCCTTATTCAAGCGCAGTGCGAGCAGGCGATTTTCTTTTTATTTCCGGTCAGGGGCCGGTGGAGGCGGCCACCGGCGAGATGCAATCGGAGCTTAGCGTGCAGGAGCAAACCAGGCTGGTGTTGCAGCATGTGCAGACCATCCTCCGTGGCTGCGGCGCAGATCTGCAGGATGTGGTCAAATGCTCCGTGTTCCTGCGCGACGCGCAAGACTTTGGCGCCATGAATGAGGTCTATGCCGAAGTCTTCGGCGCCTACAAGCCCGCCCGCACTACGGTCGCGGCGGGCATGGTAGCTCCGGGAATGAAAGTAGAGATCGATTGCATCGCCTACCGGCCCCTACCCGCCTAGAAGACGGATCGCCTCCTTATGGCACAAAATCGACTCATCGTGATCACCGGCGGTGGAAGCGGCATCGGCCGTGCCACCGCCCTTCTATGCGCGCGGCGCGGTGACCGCGTCGCCATTCTGGATAAAAACGGCGAGAGCGCAGAACAAGCCGCCGCCGCCGCCATCGCCGAAGGTGCGAGCGGCGCGGTCGGCTTGGCCTGTGACGTCACTGACGAAACCCAGGTCGCGCAGGCCTTTGCCCTGATCCATGAGCAATTCGGCGCGCCGTATGGCATCTTCGCCAACGCCGGCATCGATATCGGCGGCCTGATCCATGAGATGCCACTGGAACTCTGGAAGCGTGTCCTCGACACCAACCTGACCGGCATCTTCCTCACCTGTAAACATGGCCTGCAACAGATGCTGGGAGCGCAGATCGCCGGATCGATCGTCTGCACCTCTTCGCCCACCGGATTCATTGCTCTGGCTGCAGGCGGCAGTGGCGCCTACAGCGCGACCAAGGGAGCCATCTCTTCGCTGGTGCGCTGCCTAGCCATCGACTACGCCAAATTTGGCATACGGGTGAATGCCATTGTTCCCGGAGCCACTGAGACCAGCTTGATGTGGGCGAATGTAAGTGCCGGCGAGGTCGAACCCATGCGCGCCCAGCTTTGCCGCGAGATTCCATTGGGTCGGCTGGCGCAGCCGGAGGATCCAGCGCGCATCGTTGCCTGGCTGCTCTCCGATGAGACTGCCTACATGACCGGTGCGCACTTGGTTTGTGACGGGGGAATCCTGGCCAAAGGGTCGATCAGCGTCTGACTCGCGCGGCAGCCTTAGCGCTTGAGCAGGATAACGCCGCAGCACACGAATACCGCAGCCAGCCACCGCCTGCGGTCGACATTCTCGTGTAGCACCCACTTCGCCGCCACCGCATTGCTGACAAAGGTGAGGGAACCCGCTGCGGGGGCAACCAGGCTCACGTCGGCGTGGCTGAGCGCAAACAAGAGGGAGAAGAAGCTGAGTGCCATACAAGTGAATCCGGCCAGAAAGCGGCCCTCACTGATCACCGCCCACACCGCCCCTTCGAAACCTCGCGCTGCCTTGATGTCGTCCAGGTCGCCGACACTGCGCATGGCCGAGGCGACAAACACATCGCCTGCCGTGGCGGTCAAAACGATAGCGCCAATCATGGCTGCGATCGCCGGGCCCGAGCTCATATTCATTTGCTTTCCTGCAATGAGCCGGTAAACCCCCGGTCGGAGGCTGGGTCGGGGGATGTATCGGCGGAGCTACGTGGAGTCCACGCCGGTCCCTGGGTTACGAAACCCACTCCAGCCGTGATCAGGGCTATGCCCAGCCAGCGCTCGGTCGAGATCTGTTCATGCAGCCAGACCCTGGAGAGGAATGCAACCGCGACGTAGGCCAGCGAAGTGGCGGGCAGCACGAAGGTCAGGTCTGCCCAGGAGAGCGCCGTGAGGTATGAAGCAAAGAAGATCACCAGCAGCAGCACTCCCACCAGCACCCAGGGAGTTCGTAGCGCAGAGATAAGCGCATCCGGATGAGATAAGGATACCGGTCCGATACGCTTCATCCCCACAGCCAGCGAAGTATCGCCAAAGGCCGAGGTGAGCGCCACCAGGCCAAGAACCAGGTAGCGCCTTAGCGTCATGGTGGAGGTGTTCATGAAACTTAGATGCGATGCAACCGGCTCAAGCTCCAGCGTTGACCGCCGGCCCCGGAGTATTGGCTGCCTTCACCTTACCGTCCGCGACCACCTTATTGCGCGCGGCACGGAGTTTCAGGAACGACTTGGACTCAATATAGAGTCGCTTGAGATCGCGATTCACGATGGCCTTGCTGACGATGCGCCATGCCGCCTTGGGACGGAAGTAGTACTCGTCGTAGAAGCGGTGCACCATCTCCAACACGTAATCCTTGGGCAAGCCTGGGTACTCGATGTGGGCTAGCTGGTGTCCGCCCTCATCGACCATGGCTCCGTTGTTGATGATGAAACCGTTCTCCGCGGCGAAGTCATAGAACTCCGTTCCCGGATAAGCATGAGCAATCGAGACCTGGATGGTCTCCACGTCGAGTGCCTTCGCAAAGTTGATGGTGTTGCGAATGGACTCCTTGGTTTCGCCCGGCAGGCCAAGAATGAAGTCGCCATGAATGGTCAGCCCCAGCTCGTGGCAATCGCGGGCAAAGTCGCGCGCGCGCTCCACCGTGGCGCCCTTCTTGATGTTCTTCAGAATCTGCGGATCGCCCGACTCGAAGCCCACAATCAGCAGCCGGCAACCGGCTTCACGCATCGCCTTCAGCGTCTCCCGGTCGGTGGTCACGCGCGAAGTGCAAGACCACGTCAGCTTCAGCGGCTTGAGCTTGGCGCAGAGTTCCACTGTGCGCGCTTTCTGGATGTTGAAGGTATCGTCGTCGAAGAAGAACTCTTTTACGTCGGGGAACAGCTCCTTGGCGTGTGCCATCTCTGCCGCGACGTCGTCGGTCGAGCGCTTGCGCCATGCGTGTCCGCTCAGAGTCTGGGGCCACAGGCAGAAGGTGCACTGCGCCGGGCAGCCGCGCGTGGAATACAGAGAGACATAGGGATAGAGCAGGAACGGGACGTTGTATTTCGTTACATCGATGTCGCGTTTATAGACATCGGTCACCCACGGCATTTGGTCCAGGTTATCTACCTGTGGGCGATCCGGATTGTGCGCGACCACGCCGTTCTTCAAGTAGCTGATGCCCAGAATCTCGTCCAGCGGCTTGCCATTGGCAAATTCCACCACCGAGAAGTCAAACTCGCGCCGGCAGACGAAATCGATCGCCGCGCATTCTTTCAAGGCTTTGTCGGGGGAAGTAGTGACCGGCGGTCCGACGAAAGCGATCTTGATCTGGGGATTGGCTTGTTTGATGGCTTCGGCCAGCTTCTGGTCGCCGGTCCAGCCGGGTGTGCTGGTAAACAAGACCAGGAATTCATAGCTCTTGCTAATTTCGATGGTTTCCGTCGCCGAGATATGGTGCGGTGGGGCGTCCAGCATCCGGGAGCCTTCCAGCATCCCAGCCGGGTACGCGAGCCACACTGGATACCAGTAGGACTCAATCTCACGCGTAGCCGGCCAACGCGAGCTGGCTCCGCCGTCAAAATTCTCAAACGATGGGGGGTTTAACAGTAACGTTTTTAGTGGCATAGGCTCAACTTACAGTCTAACAGCACTACCGTCCCTGGGGGTGAAAACAGGCAACTTAACAGCACCCACGAACCATTAGACGCCGGCCGTGTCAAGAGGGGTTCAACGATTGCGTGGAGGAGGCGCAAGATGGCGTGCCAGCCTCGGCGCACCGTCCCCTTAAGGCCGAGGCGAAGGTGTCCCCTGAGCCCAGTCTTCGATCTTCCCCATGGACTTCAGCAGGGAAAGACGGGCCTGCATCACTTGAAAGCGAGTCTCGAGGATATCGACGAAGCGGCTGCGCTCCAGGATGTGAGCACCCTGCTCATCCTTGGGCAGCGGCGCGGCTGCTCCCGGACTGCCGCTGCCCGAGTGAAGCTGCGTAGTGATCGCGTCCAGTTGATCCTGGGCCAATTCGTTCTGCAATTCCGCCACCTGCTCCTGGGCCGTAAGCTCGTCCACGCTCTTCTGCAATTGCAGGATTTGCTCCCCCGCCTGGTTGCGCATTTGATCCGCTTCGGCCGTTGCCTGCACCGCCTCCGCACTCGAGGCTTTAGCCTTTGCGTTGCGCGTTGCGTCGAAGAGCGGCAAAGTGATCTCGATTCCTACATTGAAGTTGTTGTGCTGAAAGCGCAGATAGTACTCGTTGTAGTTGTTGAACTTGGCGTACCGGTTGTATTGCCCCCCAAAACCGAAGGTCGGGCGGTTATTCTGCCGTGCATCCCCGAAAGCTGTGAAGAGCTTCGAGTGGGCCGAAGCATAAGCAGCCTTCACGCCGTTATTGCTCTCCATCACCAGGCTCTGGGTAGAACCCTCCGGCAAAATTTCCGGCGCTTTCGGAATGGTTTGCGGTTCCGAGACCATGTCCGGCGCACTAAGACCCGTCAAGTGAGCCAGCCGGACGCGCAGCAGATCGGCCTGGTTCACCAGATGGAGCCGCCGGAGCGCAATCTGGGCTGCGGTCAGGCGCGCCTTGGTCAATTCCACCTTGCTGTCCACCCCGGCATTCACACGATCGGTCTCGATCTCAACCAATCTGAGCACGAAGCCGCTTTGCTGATCGAGCGCCGTGATCTCCTCCCCGACGGTGGTCAGCTGGATGTAGGCCAGCGCGGTATCCATGATGACCTGTTGCCGGGTATCTTTCAGTTGCAATTGCGCCGCCAGCAGCGCCGCGCGAGCAGAGCGGATGTAGTCCGGTTGGGAGAAAGAGAAGGCCACCGAGCTAGCGCTGACGCTGTAGACCGAAGGCTGGCCCACTGGGAAGCCGTACGAGTATCCCAAGCTGGAACCAACCACAAAGCTGGGCATATAGGCGTCGATGCTCTCCCGGACCGCGGCTTCGGCGTGCAGCACCTGGGCCGCGCCAATGCGCACGGGCGTACTGTTACGCAGGGCAAGATCGATCGCTGTATAAAAGGAAACCTGGGCCAGCGCTCCGCTTGGCGCAATCAGCGTCAAGATACCCAACAACACGAACTGGCAGGCGCGCCTCACCGATATAGTCGATCCTCGAATTTCCGCAATCATTTTACAGATTGGTCAGCAAGGTCTTATTCGACGATGCGAATGGGAACACCTTCAGAAATCGGCGCCCCATTGGTCGTGCCCAGCGCGACCACCGTATGCTCCTTCAGGCCGCTGAGAATCTGTACCGACGTGAGGTTAAGAGCGCCCACCGACACCGGGGCGCGACGCAGGGTGTCACCTGTGACCACGTAGACATAATCGCGGCCACCCTCGATGTGCAGAGCCTCACGAGGAACCGTGAGTGCATGCCGCACTTCCTGGGTAACGACCGTGACCACCACACTTATATTGGGCAACAGCACCCCATTCGAGTCGTCGATGCTGATCAGGACCTCTCCGACCCTACGGGTTCCGTAGTCGATAACCGACGAGGGCAGGCGGATGATGTGCCCGTGGAATTTCAAATTCGGTTTAGCATCCCACACAATGGTGACCGGATTGTTGAGTTGCAGGTCGCCGATTTCCGGCTCATCGAAGTAGGCATGTACCTGGAGCTTGGAGAGGTCAGCCAGCTGCAATATCTCCGCCCCGGGCTCAATATAGGAAAACCGCGTCACGGGCAGTGAAAAAACAGTGCCGGCGAAGGGCGCGTGCACATTTGATTGCTCGATGACCTGGGTTGCGGCGGCGCGGGCTGCTTCCGCTTCCTCTACGCTCGATTGCGCCCGGGTAAGTTCGACCTGCGCGAAGGGCTTTTTCTTCTGTTCCTCCAGCGAGTGCAGGGATGCCTGCGCGATCTGTAAACGGGTTTGCGCCTGGACCACCTCGCTGGGTGCCGCAGCTCCTTTGGCCGCCAGCTTCTGGACTGCGTCGAGGTCCCGGGCTGCCTGGTCGCAATCGATCTGTGCTTTGGCGATATTGCTGGCCAGCGCGAGCTGTTCCTGGTGGCTGCCGCCGCCCTCCACCGTCTGGTAGCCGGCTTGGGCGGCGCGCAATGCCGCCGTAGCCGCCGCCAGCTTGGCGCGCGCATTGCTGTCATCCAGGGTCACCAGCAGCTGCCCTGCGTGCACCCGGTCGCCCACATGGATGAGCACATCCTTGACGATCGATGCTTCGGGAGCGTGGGCCTCAAAAGTTAGTTGCGGTTCCACCCGGCCATTGGTGCTGCTGGGCTTGATCAGATCCTGCACCTGGGCCTCGGCCACCCGCAACGGCAACTTTTCGCGTGTCATCCGGCGGACGCCGAAGAAAATGAACACGAGTGCGATGGCGGCAGCAATCCAGAGCACACTGCTGCTGATTCTTTTTCGTCTTTCTTCTGCCATTCAGTCGCGCCCGAACGCCAGTATATAAGACGCGTCCCAGAACGAGTCGTCGCATCGAGTCTCAGCCCCCGCATACTGGCTCAAATGCCTGTCTTCTTCTGCCCGGCGGGAATCAGTCTTCTAACAGAAGCCAGTGGAACAGGACGGGTGCCCCAGGTTCGCCAAAGCGTACCTGGGCCGAAAAGAAGGGCGAAGCCCACCACAGTTTTTACTCCGATCAGCAACAGACCCTTGGGTGCCCCAATGCGGACCCTGACATCCCTTGCCAATTGGGGTTCGGACGTGGTGGGTGAAGAGCCGTGGCATCCCACATCTCGCGAAAAACGAGCGAGATATGGGGCACCCGTGCCTCTGCTGCTGGTGATGAGTTACAAGGGTGGTCGTCTACCGCACTTCGATCAGCTGTTCTTCCCGAGAACCGGACCCGTAGCGCGCCGCGACGTACTCGTCCAGAATCTTCTTGAAGTCGTTAACGATGCCGTCTCCGCGAAGCGTCGTCATCAGGCGTCCGTCCACGTACACCGGCGCCTTGGGATCCTCAAAGGTACCGGGAAGCGAAATACCGATGTTGGCGTGCTTGGACTCGCCCGGTCCGTTCACAACGCAGCCCATCACCGCAAGCTTCAGCTCTTCGACCCCGGGATAGCGCTCGCGCCACACCGGCATGCTATCGCGTACGTAAGCCTGAATATCCTGGGTCAACTCCTGAAAGTAGGTGCTGCTGGTGCGCCCGCATCCCGGGCAGGCCGTCACCTGGGGCGCAAAACTGCGGATGCCCAGAGATTGCAGGATCTGTTGCGCCACCTGTACTTCCTCCGTGCGATCGCCCCCGGGTTTGGGGGTTAGGGAAACGCGTATGGTATCCCCGATGCCCTTAAGCAGAAGCGGCGCCAGACCGGCCGTCGAGGCGACAATGCCCTTCATGCTCATGCCCGCCTCAGTCAGCCCCAAATGCAGCGCATAGTCGCACCGGGCAGCCATCAACTCATAGACTTCAATCAGGTCGCGGACACCGCTCACCTTGGCGCTGAGAATAATCTGGTCGTGGCGCAGCCCGTAGCGTTCCGCTGCCCGCGCGGACTCAATCGCGCTGACCAGCATGGCTTCGATCATCACATCCCGAGCCTCTGCCGGCTGGGCGCGTTTGGAATTCTCGTCCATCATCTTGGTCAACAGGGCCTGGTCGAGCGAACCCCAGTTCACGCCGATGCGCACCGGCTTCTGGTTTTCCACCGCGCACTCAATCATGGTGCGAAAATTGTCATCATCCTTGCGGCCAATCGAAACATTCCCGGGATTGATGCGGTACTTGGCCAGCGCGCGAGCGCACTCCGGATACTTCTTCAGCAGCAGGTGGCCGTTGTAGTGGAAGTCGCCAACTATAGGCACGTCGATTCCCAGTTTGGCCAGGCCCTCGACAATCGCGGGCAGCGCCGCCGCTGCGGCGTCGTTGTTTACCGTCACCCGCACCAGCTCCGACCCTGCGTTGGCCAGTGCGGCAACCTGCTGGATCGTGCCCTTCACATCGGCGGTATCGGTATTGGTCATGGACTGCACCACTACCGGCACGGAAGAGCCCACGTGCACCTTTCCCACTTTGACGGTGGTTGACTTCCTGCGTTCCAGCTGTGCCATATATCCCTCAACACTAGTTTACAACCCGGCCCACCCTGCCTCCTTGACACGCCTCTTTAGCGTCAATAGGTTTGAATCCAGGGGTTTGGCGCCTGGGACAGGCAACAGACACAAACCATGGAGGCCGGCGATGCCCGAACAGCTAGAAACGCTTAGCGATACCAGAGTGGTGAACGCATTGCTTGGCGATGAATTTACCGCCAAACTGGAGGCTCTGGCCCAAGCCAAGGCAGAGGAGTACAAGGCCAATACTCCCTATCCCCACATCTATTTCGATAATTTCCTGCCCCTTGAGGTAGCCGAGGCCGCGCTGCGCGATTTTCCTGAGCCCAAAGAGGCAGATTGGAGCCTTTCCGCCGACGTGAACCAGCGCAGGAAACTGTCCTTCGATACCGCGGAGAAGCTGCCCTCAACTATTCGTGATGTTCTCTACTTTCTCAACAGCCGGCCCATGCTTCAGTTTCTTCAAACGCTGACCGGGATCCAGGGGGTGCTGCCGGATCCCTACTACACCGGCGGAGGGCTACACCAGATCCGGCCCGGGGGCTTGCTGGAAGTCCACGCCGACTTCAGTTACCACAAAGGGCTCCGGTTGGACCGCCGCATCAACGTTCTGGTTTATCTCAATAAGGATTGGAAAGAGGAGTACGGCGGACACTTCGAGCTGTGGGATCGCGACGTCAAGCGAGCTGAGAAGAAAATTCTCCCCGTCTTCAACCGCTGCGCTATCTTCAGCACCACCAGTGTCTCGTTCCACGGCCATCCCCTCCCGTTGGCGTGCCCGCCCGACCGTAATCGGAAGTCGATTGCGACTTACTACTATACGAATGGCCGCCCTGAGGAAGATCCTGGACTCACCCACCGGCACGAGGTTGCGTTTCAAGAACGCCCAGGCATGAACAGCGTGAAAGCGACGATTCGGATCAAGAAAGCAATCCGCGCGATCACCCCGCCGGTGGTCACCGACCTGGTTCGCGCCATCCGCAAATAGGGTGGGCAGTCGTGGCCAGGACCGTTTACGGGGAAAATAAACATCACTTGTCAGGCTTAGGCTGTCGTGGCTTTTTCCCGTAACGCGCCGCCGGGAGGATGCTGTTCCAGGGCACGGGAGAAGCCAGAATCATGGATGTATTGGTTGAGACGTAGGGCATCATGGAGTCGATCACTTCTTCCATATGTCTCACGTCACGCACAGCAACCTGAACGATGAAGGATTCAGCGCCCGTCACCCGATGACACTCCAGAACCTCGGGCAGGTTGCGCACCACGGCTGCAAACTTCGCCAGCTTGTCTCCCGCGACCGTGACATGAACAAACGCGCGCACTGGGAGTCCCACCTGGGCCGGATCGATCAAGGTGCGATAGCCGAGAATCACGTGGTTCTCCTCCAGCCGGTGAACCCTTTCAATGACCGCCGGCGTGGAGAGTCCGACTCTGCGCCCCAGCTCCGCGAACGCAATCCGCGCGTTGGCCTGGAGCTCCGCCAGAATTTCGCAATCGATGTCGTCAAGCGACGGATGAATCAATCCAGTCATGGTTGAGTGTGTACCTCCTCTATCAGCCTTGTGTCCTTAAATTATGAGGTCCGAGGGTAACTTGTCGATTCTTTATGGCGTGAATCGCTAGATTTTCCATATTTCCACGATTCCCGCGCCTGTGGCCTTTGTCTATGATTCAACTATCGCAAGGTTCACCCGAGAAGGAGCAATTGTTATGGCAAGGGCGTTAGGGGATGTAGCAGCAAGGCAGTTAGCAAACACAACGAAAACGCCGCCGCAGCTTACGGCCATTACTCCGCGTTGGCTGGTGCAGTTGCTCAGTTGGGTGCCGGTCGAATCCGGTACCTACAGAGTGAACAAGGTCAAGAACGATTCGGATATCGAGGTCGCTTGCGGATCCCGCGATGAACGTGAATTGCCCGAGACCTTTGTCGACTATGTGGAGACTCCGCGCGAATATACCCTGAGTGCCATCACCACCGTGGTGGACATTCACACCCGCGTCTCCGATCTGTTTAGCCATCCCCACGATCAGATCCGGGAGCAGTTGCGCCTGACCGTGGAAAAAGTCAAAGAGCGCCAGGAAGGCGAGCTGATCAACAACGCTGACTATGGCCTGCTGAACAACGTCGATCCGGCCTTCAAGATTCAGGCCCGCGGGGCTGCGCCCACCCCCGACGATTTGGACGAATTGCTCTCTCGCATCTGGAAGGAACCGGCGTTCTTTCTGGCTCATCCCCGCGCCATCGCCGCCTTTGGCCGTGAGTGCACTTTTCGCGGCGTCCCTCCGCCTACGGCAACCATCTTCGGCTCGCCATTCCTGACCTGGCGGGGCATTCCGCTGATTCCCACCGACAAGATGAATATTGACGGGGCAGGGAAGACCAATATCCTGTTGCTCCGCACCGGCGAAAGGAAGCAGGGTGTAGTGGGACTCTTTCAGCCCGGACTGGCAGGCGAACAAACCCCTGGCCTTTCCATCCGTTTCATGGGTATTGACCGCAACTCGATAGCCTCCTACCTGGTGTCTCTGTATTGCTCCGCCGCGGTTCTGGTCGAAGACGCCTTGGGTGTGCTCGAGAACGTAGAAGTCGGACAGTACCATGAGTACAAGTGATCAGAACAACGCTGAAGATTTCGCTGCAGGATTAAGCGAAAGGCTGCCGGTGGAGGAGAACAGCATCGGCCAAGCGGCTTCGCTTCCGGATGTGGCTGTGTTGGCTCGCATGGCCAACGAGTTCTTCCGCGCGCAGCCGACCTCGGCGCCGGCTTCTTTTCCGGCTGGCGTTGCGCCGTCCATGCCCGATGCTTCGTATGTTGGCTCGGCCTTTGAAACCAGGCTGCCTCAGCTGGGTATGCCGCTGCCCTCGGTACCGGCCATCCCATCGGCCGGCAAATTTCCCACCGCGCCAGATATGGCCGGGACGGAGTTGTCGCCGTTCGCTCCGGGCTCGGTAACCGGAGTCGCGCTGCCGGCCGCCGCGCCCGTGCCCCTGGAATTGCAGCAGTTTGACCCTCGAAGTGCAACCGCGGCGTTCCCGTCATCGCCCTTCTCGCTTCCGCTGCCCGAGCTTGACGATGCCCTGTTTCCGGCCTTTGCAGCCGCCGGTGTGCCCGCGCTCCCGCCCCTTGCCCCACTGCGGACGGAGGACGATGCAAAATCCGCGTTGACCACAGCGTCTCCCTTCTACTTCATGGATGGTGCCGGCGCGCTCAACGGAATCAGCACGGCACCTGCTACTGCACTTCCCGCGGGCATATCTGCTGTTTCCCAGCCTGCGGTGTCGCCCTCGGTTGCAACGAGAACGCTGCAGCAGGATCCGCAAAGCGCTGCCACCTCTCCCTTTTCGCAACCCATCCCGGAGTTTGACCGCGCATTGTTTCCCTCCTTCCACGGCGCGCCGGGACAGGTCGCCACCGGAGTACCCACACTTCCGCCTCTGCCTCCGTTACTGAATGAAAACGATGCCAAGGCACTTCTGACAGGGCCCTCTTCGTTTTACTTTCTCGACGATGGCGGTCTGCTGACCACCTCCGACAAGGCTGCGAAGAAGGCATCTGTACCTGAGCCCACGTCCGCCATGTCGCACCCCGCGGCGGTCGGCGATCTAAAGCTTCCCCGGAACCAATTCGACGTAGGCTCGGTGCGCCGCGATTTCCCGATCCTGAACGAACGCGTCCACGGCCGTCCGTTGATCTGGCTAGACAACGCCGCCACCACGCAGAAGCCGCAGAGCGTCATCGACCGGATTTCCTATTTCTACGAACACGAGAACTCCAATATTCATCGTGCCGCGCACGACCTGGCAGCGCGCGCGACCGATGCCTATGAGGATGCCCGCACCAAGGTGGCGCATTTCCTCAATGCCTCTTCCTCCAAAGAAATCGTATTTGTCCGTGGTGCGACCGAGGCCATCAACCTGGTCGCCCAGTCATGGGGGCGGCGTCACATCAACAAGGGCGATGAGATCGTCATCACCTGGATTGAGCACCACGCCAACATCGTTCCCTGGCAGATGTTGTGTGCCGAGAAGGGTGCATGCCTGCGGGTCGCCCCGGTCGACGATGATGGCCAGGTCTTGCTCGACGAGTACGAGAAGCTCCTCAATCACAAGACCCGCCTGGTCTCCTTTACGCAGGTTTCGAATGCCCTGGGCACCATGACCCCGGCGCATCAGATGGTGCAAATGGCTCACCGCTACGGCGCCCGCGTTTTACTCGACGGAGCACAAGCGGTCTCCCACCTGCCGGTCGATGTGCAGTCTCTCGACTGCGATTTTTATGTCTTCTCCGGTCACAAGGTCTTCGCGCCAACCGGCATCGGAGTGCTTTACGGCAAACCCGAGGTGTTGGCCGAGACTCCTCCCTGGCAGGGAGGCGGCAATATGATTGTCGACGTCACCTTTGAGAAGACCACCTATCAGCCACCGCCCGGCCGCTTCGAAGCCGGCACCGGTAACATCGCGGATGCCGTGGGACTAGGCGCGGCCATTGATTACCTGGACCACATTGGCATGCCCAACATTGCTCGCTACGAGCATGAACTCCTGGTCTACGCCACCCAGGGGCTCTTGCAGGTGCCGGGTCTGCGCATCATCGGCACCGCCAAGGAGAAGGCGGGCGTGCTTTCCTTTGTGCTCGCCGGCTTCCGCACCGAAGAGGTAGGCGCCGCTCTCAACCGCGAAGGCATCGCCGTGCGTTCCGGCCACCATTGTGCCCAGCCGACGCTACGCCGCTTCGGGGTCGAGACCACGGTGCGTCCGTCCCTGGCGCTCTACAACAGCTTTGAAGATATCGATGCCTTGATCGCGGCGCTGTTCCGCTTGAAAAGCCTGGGAGCTTAGAGCAGTTTCGCAATTACTGTGGTCTTAAAGAGTTCGCGAGGAGTGTCTTTCCTTGAGAGAAAACCAAGAAGGCTTCTTCGTTTCGGCCTACACCAATTGCGAAACCGCAGAGGGTTGGCTGGGGGAGTACTACTCCCACCAATTCGCCATAGCACGAACGAGTGATTGTTCGCTAAGCCATCTGCGCCCAAGATGCCTGCATGCCCTCCCCCGGCCCCGTCTGCGAACGGATCAACTGCTGGTAGCTGGGCGCGCCCATAAGAGGTGCGCCCCTGCCTCGCCTTGCCAATGTCCTCGAAATCGAGAATAATATATCTCGGAGGCGAGACTGCCCTATGGCAACCGCACTGGCTGCTCCGAATGTGGCGGGATACTCCTTCGACCAGGCTCCTGACCTCACAGATGCTCAAGAGAGAAAGAAACTGAGCGAGAACGCCATCAAGGTGTTCGTGAACATCGTCCAGAAATGGAATTTGAACGAAGCCCAGGCGCGAGCGATGCTGGGCGGTGTAGCCTCCTCAACCTTTCATTCCTGGAAGACCAAACCCAAGGGCAAACAGCTCGACCAGGACACCCTGACGCGAATCTCCCTGGTCATCGGAATCTACAAGGCGCTGAACATCTACTTCGGTAAGCCCTGGGCGGACCGCTGGATCACGCTGCAAAACCGCGGTCCACTCTTCGCCGGCCAGGCTCCCATCGAATACATGATCCGTCACGGCCAGCCGGGCATGGCGGAGGTCCGCCGCATGCTGGACGCCTGGCGGGGCGGGCGGTGACGCCCCCGCTCCGGGAATTCCACCACAAAGGGATGCATCGGCTGATCCCCTCACGATACAGCGAAAGCGGAACCGTTTTAGAGGAGGTCGCACCCAATGAGGCGATGTTGGCGGATGCCGCCCGGCTGGATGCCGCAACCAACGAGCGTATCCATGGCGAACACAATGGTCTAAGCGGAATCAGTCCTTTCGAACTGGTATATGGAATTCCCAACGCTCATATCGTTCGCGCCGCATTTCTTCATCCCGGTCCATTTGGGTCTCGCTTCAACGACACCACTCGAGGCGCCTGGTACGCGGCGAAAAAGGTGGAGACCTCGATTGCGGAAGTTGCGTATCACAAGTCGAAGCGGCTTTCAGAAATGGTGGTTCCCGGCTCGCCCCACGAACGGCCGAACGAAGAAGTCTCCACCTATACCGACTGGCAGGCGGACTTTCAGGCCCCGTTTCACATTCTGGACAGGGAAAAATACGCGGATTGCCTTCAGCCAGAACCTGTGCCGCAATGCTACCGGCCGTCGCAGCTGCTGGCGCAACAGCTTCTCGCCCAACAATCCAACGGAATCCTTTATCCCAGCGTGCGCCACAAGGGCGGCACATGCCTGGCCTGCTTTCGTCCTGCCCTTGTTTATCAGCCGCGCCAGGCCGAGACGTGTGAATTGCGCTTGCAGGCCGTGGAGGATGGCTACAAGACATCCGTCCGAACTGTTCCTGCGTAGCCCGGCCAAGCACAGAATCTGTGAAAATGCTCTAAACTGAAGCCGTAGCAGTCAGTCAAGACAAGGGCCCCGTAGCTCAGGTGGATAGAGCAGCAGTTTCCTAAACTGTTTGTCGGAAGTTCGAGTCTTCCCGGGGTCACCATTCTCTTTCCAAAGCCTGCGCGTCGGAGTGCTGCGCGGCGTCTATTGAGGTGTTGTGTCCCTCGTTCCGGGAGAAAAAAGGATTTTCATGCCGGTTCGACCGCGGCGCACGTACCTCTTGCCATTTCTCTTCCTTATCCTTTCCGCGGCGCTCCCCATCCGGGCCGCGATCGTGCGCGGAACCGTAACCACCTCATTGGGCAAAGTCATCGTCCACGCCAACGTCATCTTGCTGCAAAAAGGCCAAATTGTGGCGATCGCGGTGACCCGTTCCGATGGCACCTACCAGATCAGCAGCAGTGTCTCCGGACGCTTCTACGTGCTAGTCTCGGCAACTAACTTCAAACAGATCACCACCCAAAGCTTTTACGCCGGTACCGCCGACAGCCACCAGGAAGACATTGTTCTGGAGTCGTCGAACGCGCGCCAGGAGATGGTTAGTTCTGCCACCGGACTCCCCACCGCGGAAGCCCAAGTCAGCTCTGCGGTCACGCCGCAGCGCAGCGGAACCTTTCCCAATCGCACCGACCTGATCGATCCGCTACGCCAGGTGCCGGGAGATTTTGTCGTGCGTCAGGGCCAGTACGGTGGTCTGGCTTCGTTGTTCATTCGTGGCGGCAATCCCGATTCCAATCAGGTGAACCAGAACGGAGTTCCCATTGGCGATATCGGGGGCGCCTTCGATTACAGCAACCTGTCCACCACCGGAGTCGGAGACCTAGAGGTCTATCGCGGGCCCAACAGCGTGCTCTATGGTTCCGATGCCGCCTCCGGTGCCGTGAACGTGACGACCTCGCGTGGCAGCACCGCCTTTCCCTCTCTGTTTTATGAGGGGGATGCCGGAACCTTCACCACCTTTCGCAACCGGTTGCAGCTGGGGGGCACCCACAAGAAGTTCGATTACTACGGCGGCTTTGAAGCCTTCCAGAGCGACAACTCCCTCAAGATAGATGAGTTTCACGACGACACGGGGATCGTGAACCTGGGCTACGCCTTCAGCTCGGCAACCCAGCTTCGGGTAACCGCCAGCAATAGCGATGCGGCCACCGGAACCCCCGGGCCCTTCAACTTCTACGGCATTGCCAACGCGGGCAAGCGATCCAATCAGGACATCTATCTTGGAGCATCGCTCGAACACCGGACCTACGGCAACTGGCACAACCTGGTGCGCTATGACCTGACGCGCAAGCGCGAAGAGGATACCAACTTTTACCCTGCGGGCATTCAGCTCACCTCATCGAACAACTATTACGGTTACAATACCGGGATCGAGGGCGCCAACGGATACTCGGTCACGGGACAGGCGATCCTGAATTTTCCCGGTACGTATCCCAATACGGTGGAGCAGGTCAACAATCGCGACCGGGTCTACTTTCAGAGCGACTATCCGTTCACCCAGCACATCCAGGGCTTATTCACCTTCCGTTACGCCGATGAGCGCGGCGCCAAGAAGTCCGTCGCCTACGGGCTCAATCAGACGATAGAGCGCGCCAACTACGACTACACCGGGCAGGTTCAAGGGGACTTCCGCAGCCGCGTCTTCTATTCGCTGGGTGGCGGGGTGGAGAAAAACCAGCTCTTCGGAACGGTGGGGACGCCTCGTCTTGGTTTGGCGTATTATCCGGTTCGGCCGGGCAACGGCGTCTTTCACGGGACAAAGCTATGGTTCAACTTCGCCGAAGGCTACCAGGAGCCATCTCTCGCCGAGGAGTTCGCATCCCTCTATGACTTTCTTCAGGGCCAGCCCGGCGGCCCAGAGGCCATTGATCAGTACCATATTTCACCCATCGTGCAGGAGCAGTCGCGCACCTATGAGGGCGGCGCGGCGCAAAGCTTTCTGAGTGAGCGCGGATTGCTGCGCGTGGGCTTTTTCCATAACCAGTACCGTCGGCAGATTGAGCCTGTCCCGGCCGCCGAAGTACCTGCGTTGCTGCCGCAATTGAGTCCCAGTGAGCAGCAGTCGTTGGAGAGCCTCATAAGCAGCGCCGGCCCCCTCGATCTAAACTCGCAGGCCTTCCGCGCCCTGGGCGTAGAAAGCGAAGTGCAATACAGCGTCTTCAGGACTTTGATTTTGCGCGGAGGCTACACCTATCTGGACGCGGTCGTGCAGCGTTCCTTTACTTCCAGTGCGCTGGAGCCGGCGTTTAACACCGGCCTGCCTGGAGAGCCCGCGCCGTCCTTCTCGCATGTGCCCATCGGCGCCTTTGACCCGCTGCGCGGCGCCCGACCATTTGAGCGGCCGCCCCATACCGGCTTTGCTGCGGTGAGCTACAGCGGTCAACAATATGCCGTGGCCTTCACGGGAGCGTTTGCCAGCCGGAGTGACGATTCCACTTTTCTGGGTGGCCGTGATTTGGTGGAAGGGAACTCGCTGCTCCTGCCCAACCGCAATCTGGACTCCAGTTATGCCAAGCTCGATCTTGGCGGAAGCTACCAGTTCATGTCCTGGGTTGCGGCGTATGCCCAGCTCGACAACCTTACCGGCAACAAGAGAATCGCGCCCATAGGCTATCCATCCCTGCCCTTTACCTTTCGGGTGGGTTTGCGCTTCACCATCGGGCATTCCAAGTAACCAAACTATACATTCCCAAAAGGCGAGTCGAGTGCTGTGGTGTCCCCGAATCCTAAGGCGCGCTGGCAGAGTCAGTTTCCTAACAGAACCCCATAGGAACTGGACGGGTGCCCCAGGTTCGCCGAAGCGTACCTGGGCCGAATAAGATGGGCGACCCGGATTTCCTGTACGCTGCACCGGACACAGCCGCGTGTGCGGCTTTCAGTAAGGAAAGCCGCATGAAGTTCGCCAACGCCACTAAACTTCACAGGAAATCCGGGGGAAGCCCCACCAGAGCTTTTTGCTAATCAATCAGGCTAGAGGCAATCGAAACATATCATTTTCGGCCCAGGTACGCTTTGGCGAACCTGGGGCACCCGTCCAGTTCCTATGGGGTTCTGTTAGGAAACTGACTCCGCCAGCGCGCGGCGAACGAAGCCCTTTCGCTATTCCAGATCAATCGTATTTTGATTGGGCGCCAACGTTCGAAGGTTGCCATTGACGCGGACGGATTCAGGCTGCACTACGGAAGGAGGAATATGCAGTTGAACCTGGCGGCACGTTTCCTGATGCGCTCCACGAACAAATTTGTAATCAAGCGTAAGCGCCTTACCATTGCGGCGGAATTCGAAGTCAATGATTCCAAATTTGGTAGGAGCTCGTTTGACAACAATCCCGTTGTTCATCCAGCCTTCCCTTGCCCCCCAGCAGATATGAAGAATGTCCTTGTCCTCGAACACTAAGGCGTTACGGTGCAAATGTACATATTGCGCTGCCGCCCAGCCGTGGGGCATATCCCCAGTCCCTAAGCGGGATTCGAGAAACATCTCCTCGATCCAGGCGTTTGTCGGGGAGGCGTGTGCAACATAACCGTCAAACAACCGGTTGAACGTCGTCAGATCGTCACGCAGCAAGTAGCACATGGCCCAGTCTGCGGTTAAGTAGGTCCAAAGCTTCTTCCGGTTAAAGTAGGTGTACTCATCTTCCTGCGAGTGCCGAAGCATGAGATCAAGGGTCTGGGAGATCATAGGATCGTTCGGTTCAAGAAATCGCGCCGGATAAAGCGCTGCGATCGAACCCCAGATATCAATTTGAGAAACCGAATCGAAAGGAGTCGCGGGGATGTACTTATTAAGTCCGACTCGTTCATAGGCCAGTTTGACCGAAGTGGAAAGGTTCGTGCAAAACGTGTTGTATGCCTGGGTCATCCATTGCACATCCTGTTCCTCCCTCAGAGCCTTGGCTGCTTCGAGCGCCATGCTAAAACCGAGAACAGCCCAGAAATCGTGGTAATAAATGTAGCCGTGACCGATAGCTTCGCCCTCGGCCGCCGGTAACAAGCCATAGTAGATTGGCCGTTCACCATTCTCTTCAAGAAATCTAGTTTGCCTGGTGACATCCCTGAGCCATGCCGCACCCTTGCGAACGCTTGGATAGACCGTCTTTTGCCACTCACGATTTCCCGAGAATTGGGCATGGTGAACAAGCGCCCACAATACTTGTCCCTGGCTATCGAGTTCGTCCAGCGGGGCTTGCCAGGCGCCAGACTCCTGTTGACCGTATGCTCCGAAGTCTCCCGTGAGATTCGCTTGCCAGAAGAGCCGAAGAGAGTTCTCCGCTTCTTCTAAATGGCCCGCAACGTCGAGTGCCGCGGTAAGATACGCGCCATCTCGATACCAAAAGGCATCATAGATGGTCGCGCCAGGCTTAACCACGTAGAGATCCTGCCCCTCGTTTGCCATACCCGGATACTTCGTGCGCAGCAGAAATATATTGATGAGTGAAGTCTTGTAGAGATTGTCGAGTCTCTCATCGCCAGTGGTGAATTGTGACCCGTGGGAAACGAGGGCTTCCCATCTTTGCTTTGCGGCAGCTCCCATGGAACTGGAGCGCACCGCAGCAATTTTGTCATGGTCGCTCGCGCTCAGATGGTAAGGAAGAAGGATGCGGCATTGGGCTGCGCTCGCACTCGCTGAGGTGTAGTCGAGGGTAACGGAGCATGCCACATCCTCCATGGGTTCCTCACCACAACGGACATAGAACAGCGCCTTCTCACTTAGGGATCCAAGGCCCACTTGATCGATGTCGACTACGCCATCAAAGACCCATATGGCATTCAGGAGCGTTGGCCGATAGGGGGAAGTAGAGGATGGATCCGTCGCGGAAGTAACATGAATTTCCGGCTGGGACGCCTCAACTACAAAATCATGAAGAAATGGCTTGCCCGGGGTAAAGTCAGCCATGTTGACAACGTTCGAGACGCCGTTCGCCGTCAACCGCATGAGCGTTTGCGTCGGGTTTAGGGTGTCGTCCACTCCGGGCTTGGGCAAAATTAAACCAAGGACAACGTGATAGGTTTTCCCCCGTTGCACTGGAAAGCTGTAGTGCAAGGGACGAAAAAGGAACGATGCTCTGCCGCTCGCGAACGCGGGATCGATGCCTGGCAATGGTTCTGGATGAGAGCTGATAGGAGACCATGGCGGCTTGCTAAAAGACCAGGTTTCTCGTTCCGGTGTCATCAAGTTGTACTTTGCCTGCGAGACCTTAACACTCGCCGCGGCAGGAAACAGGGCAAGGATTTGGTCGCCACTGGTGACGATGCCATTGCTTACTTCGATCCTGGTGGTGAACGGGAACCAGAGGTGGATTCTAAGTGGGAGGCCGGCTTTAGGAAACTCGAGACATTCGCCGTTAGCGTCCGCCGCACTCGACGCGTAGGCAGTCCAGCGTGCACTTCCCTGGCTCGACCGGACCTCGGTATCGACGATCGGCAAGTATCCGTCTGCAAGAGATTGGGACCAATGAAAATCGGATGATCCTAGAGGAGTTGCCCCAATATCCAAAGCAATTCTTGCGTGGCGCGAATCCAGCTGCCCGTACTGGTCCACGATCCCTGCTGCCTCATCTCCCAAGCCTATGGCTGTTTGCAGGTTGGTGTTGAAGAGAGGTGGCAAATTTTTCGCAGGCGTAGCGTTGTTTCCGGCGCTCAATATACGCGCGTACGCTGCCGGATTCAGTTGCGAGTTCAGTGCAGCAAAGCCAAGGACCAGCCCGGACTCCTGTAGAAACTGCCTCCGGTCACGCTTCCGCATACATTCCTCGTCAACCTCCAGCAATCGGTGTCAGTTTTCTGTCATGAGGCTAGGATCAAGCCGCAGCAGGGCAACGTTGCAGTTGGATCGCACTTAACCGCGATCCAACTGCGAAACGCGAGTTGGAGAAACACTTCAAAACTGGAAGTGCAATCCTAGCTGGAATTCCCGCATCGGCAGACCAGACTGAAGTGATGTGATTTGGCCGGCAGCAGGGTCGTCTACATTGTTATCCGGAATACCCGCATTCACGTGGTTGAACGCATTGAACGCCTCTCCCCTGAACTGAAGTGCCATAGCCTCATAACGGGTGGAAAACTTCCATTCCTTCCACACCGCAAGATCGGCTTTGAAAACATTTGGACCGGTCAGCACTCCCGGAGCCGAATTGCCATATTGGCAACACGTTGGTATGGCAAACGCTGCCAGGTTGTACCAATTGGAAAAGTTCTTATGGGCATACAAAGGCACTCCGGACACGCGGTTAGCCATCTGGGTGAAGTCTGCATTGAGCGAGGTGTTGCTGGAAACAAACGCCGAAAATGGCAATCCTGATTCCGCTGCCCAAACCCCGCTGGTTTCCCATCCGCCGAGCAGAGCGTTCACCAAAGCCGAACTGCCGGCGCCGAAACGCATGCCGCGGCCGTAGGGAAGCAGTGCCGTGTACCCCAGGGTGAAGACAGAAGCCCGGTTTATTCCGGAATCCCCTTCAAAATAGGCATTCGTATTGCCGCCGACACCATAGTCGGACTTCAAATCCACCGGGTTGTATTGGTAGTAACCAAGAACCTTGGACCAGGTATAACTTCCCGTGAATCCCAGGTATTTTGTAAAGCGTCTTTTTACTCCGACAACCAACCCATTGTAGTTTTGGTTGACCATGTTCCCCTGTAGGTCGATGGGTTGAGATAGTCCAAACTCGTTGTAATAGGGGCGCCGATTGATGAGAGGTCCGACCCCAGGACCAGCCGCATTGATATTCTGCCCAAAACTAATGTGAGTCCCCTTGGTCCCCACATATCCGACGTTCAGCGTCGTGCGCGCGTCCAACTGCCGTTCGACGGTGAGATTCCAGGAGTAAATGTTCTCGGTGAGGAAGTTTAAATCGCGTGTCTTCAGCAACGTCCCATCGGGCGGTGTCAAAAGTCCGTTGCTTGGCAGGGCTGGAGCAGGGGCAGCGGCGGGAACATCAGCGATGGGGAAAATATATTGGTAAATGCTCGAGGACTGTATCGTCTGCTGAGCGGTAATCGGGTAGAAGCTGGTTAGGTGATAGAAAGTGGCATCGTAACCAGAGCTGAAATAGCTCTGGCCAAACCCGGCCCGAACGACCGTGTTTTCGGTGAGTTTGTAGGCCAGACCCAACCGAGGAGAGAAGTCATCGAGGGGAGTATGCACATCGGCGCTGTTGGAGACTTTTCCCAGGCCGGCCAAAAGGATTTGTCCGGTCGCTGTGTCGAAATTAGCCAGACCTCCCGCGTGCGCAGGCTTAACAGGTTCGAAGTAATCCCACCGTATCCCGATATTAACCGTAAGCTTCGGGTTTAAGCGCCACACGTCTTGCGCATAGAGGCCCGCTCTCGTCTGACGTTCGCCAGGGAACTGAGTAAAGATCGCGCGATCAAACTCCGAAGGTAGGCCCAGCATGAAGGAAGCGATCCCCAAACCTGAAGTGGGCACGGTGGAGTTTGCGGTCACAGACTGTTCAAATTCAAAATTTCCCCTGGTGCTGGCATTTACAGAAAGAAAATTGAAATCCTGCCGCAGAAGGTCAGTGCCAAACAAGATCTGGTGTCCCCCCCAGATCTTGGTCCAGTTGTTTACGATTTCGAAAGTGGTTGACCCTTCAAAGCGCGGTATGCCAACTCCGCTGGGAATGCCCATGGTAAAAATCCCTACCGGGCCGTAAACATTGATGCCGGCCAACCCGCCCGTCTGCGGGTTTCCGGTGTTGATTCCGGGTATTCCCACCTTCGTATTGGTTTGGAGAGCGCTATCGGCTTGCAAAGCGTCGATAGCAAAGCGGTCAAACCCGGCACGGAATTCGCCCACAAGACTGGAACCGAAGGTGCGCGTGTAGTTAAGTGCGAACTGCTGGCTCCGGGTGTTCGCGATTTCCGGGCTAAGGCCACCGGCCGCCGGGCCCCCGGCCGTTATTCCGAAAGCCCCTGGGTTATCCAGGTAGGTATCGTAAAGGCTGTAGCGGCCAAACAATTTGTCCTTGTCAGAAATGCTCCAGTCGATACGGGCATCATATTCGTTGGTGTTGAAGGTTTGTGCCTCCTCGCCAAGGTAGTTATTATCTGTGCTTTGATTGAGGTTCGGCAGCGGCAACAGGGAGACCAGGTTCTGAGCGACCGGGTTGAGCCGGGCGGCGGGTATCACGTTGTTGGGGAACATAGTGCGTCCAGAACCGTCCGGATTTCCGGTATTAGGGTCGTAGATGGGAGCGGTAGCGGCCAGAGAGCTGAAGTCACCATTGCGAAACGCTGCAGTGGGGACCGTGGTCACCACCGAGTTCTGCGCATTCAGCCGGATAAGTTGGTAGTCGCCAAAGAAGAATAGTTGATCCTTCTTTATCGGGCCGCCTACACTGAACCCCGCCTGGTTCCAGTTGTAAGGCTGAGCGGGAAGGCCCCCGGTAAATGGCGTTGCTGCGAAGGTCGCGTAGTTTTGGTTGTATTCATAGACAGAGCCATGAAACTGGTTACTTCCTGACTTAGTGACAAATTGGGCCACCATCCCTGCTGTATTGCCAAACTCCGGATCGTAGTCGGCGGTGATGACTTTCAGCTCCCGTACGGAGTCTGGCGGTGGATTGATCACCTGGATCCCACTAAATCCGTAGTCGACGTCCGTTATTCCATCCAGCACGTATACCTGGGCGCCTGACCAGACGCCGTTGACATAGGTGCGATTGGTTCCCTGTGGGTTTTCACCGGTGCCCATCTGAAACGTATCAGAGAGCACCCCCGGGACCAGGCTGTAGAGCTGGGTGACGTTATTGCCGACAACCGGAAAGCTATCAATCATCTGCGTGTCAAATCTGGCATTCACATCCGTCTTTTCGGTATTGAGAATTGGAGGGGCGGCCGAAACGGTCACGGTCTCTGAGGCGGAGCCGACTTTGAGCGGGCAGTCCACGCCAACGGAGGAGCCTACCAACACCAGAACATGTTCGCGAACAAACCCGTTAAACCCTGGCATGCGTACCGATACCGTGTACTGCCCCGGGTTTAGGTGCGTGGCATTGTAGAACCCGGCCCCATCCGCCTCAACTTTGGTCTCGATGCCGGTTTGCTCTTCGGTTACAGTGACGGTTGCTTGTGGCACAGCGGCGCCTGTTGCGTCTGTCACATAGCCCGTGATCGAACCCCAGACCGCTTGTCCGTGCCCCTGGGATGGAGCGCCGAAGGTAAACACCAAGGCAAATAGAGCTACTCCGGCAGCCGGGATCCTCCAGAATCCATGTTTCGAATGCATCTGATAGGGGCTCTTGGTCGCTAAGCAAGACTGAGACACGTGCATTGGTTTGCCTCCTGGAAATGCTGTTCTGGGCCCCGATCTGGTGCACGAACGGACTTAGTGGCTTGTTGTTGATTGGGGGTTCGGCACCTCGCGAGAAAAGATAGATTGCAATTGTGGAGTTGTCAACCATTAAAATGAGCGAAATATGCACAAGCAATCACCCATACCGACGTAATAGCCGCAAAAGAATCACAGGGGGCCGTCTTGGGGACAGCAAAGGGCTTAGCGCTGACAGGTTAAGGGAGGAATGAACGACTCTAGCTTTATTTCGGGGGGCCGGTTGTCGTCTTGCATTCCCGGCTCTCCACCAAGCCTTTCCCCCTGGACGGGTGCCCCATGTTCGCGTTTTCGCGTACATGGGTTGAATACCACCTTTTTCCGATGCTTTCACCACCGGTCTACACCGACTTACAGGAAAGAAAAAGGAAGGGCTTCGCCATCTTGTTCAACCCATGTACGCGAAAGTCCGCGAACATGGGGCACCCGTCCAGGGGGCAAGGCTTGGTGGGAAATGAGAGATTTTTCGCACTACCAACGCATGAGGCTTAGCTCCACTTCTTTCGCCAAGCCGGTTGTTCACTAGCGACCGGAGCAGAAATTTGTGAGAAATTCGGGCTAGCGTTGGCCAGTTACAGCCGGTTGGGGAAGTGCGAACACGTAATAGCCTTGCGTCTCTGGGGCCACATCCGAGGCCCCTCCAACGCCCGAGAAAGACGGCTCCGGCACTGCACCCTGAACCACATACTCTCTCCCGTTTACCTGGTAGACCGCTACTTCTGCATGGGGAGCGCCCGGCAGTTTTTGCTCCCAGAGCACCTTGCCGGTGTCTTTGTCGTACGCCCGCATTTTGAAATCCGACTCCGTGCCCGAAAAGATCAGCCCACCCGCGGTAACCGCCGGTCCTCCCTGAGGAAAGAAGCTGCCGGTGTTTTTAATGCCTTTGGCCTCCAACTCAGCAACTCCACCTAGAGGGACCTGCCACAGAATAGTTCCCTGGTTCAAATCGTAGGCGGTCAAGGTTGACCAGGGCGGTTTAATCCACGAGAGGCCTTCACGGGAGCTCATGAGTCCATATCCCGACCAATACCTCACCGCATCCGATCCATCCGCCGCTGCCGGCGGCGGAGCCAGCGGGGCAGTGAGAATAGAGAGCAGGTCCGGCGAGACTTGCGCCGTGGCAGGGGCTTTGAGATAGGCGATTAACGCGTCTATATCCTCCGGGGCAAGATCGTCGAAAGACGGCATAGGTGAAAGACCATGGGTCACCACATCCCTTATGCGATCAGCGCCCAGGCGTGTGAAGACCCCGACCAGGGAGGGAACAGCAGGCGGCTGACCCGTCAATTCCGCCAAGTGGCACGACTGACAATTCTGCAAATAAACAATGCGCCCCTGGGTGGCGGGCGAACTACCTTTCACATGGATGGTGGGAAGCTTAGGCTCCAATTTGAGCAGCGCGGGCGCATTCTTCGCCTGCACATACAGGATGTTAGTGGTGGGATCTAAAGCTGCAGTACCCCAATTGGACCCACCATTGTTTCCCGGCGATTCCAGCGTGGTGCTCAACCCGGGCGGCGTGAACAACCCTTCGTTCCGCGCATGCAGGATCTCATCGTGAATCTTGGCGCGTTCCGCTGGATCCGCAATATAAGGATTCACATCGTCCGCCGTGTAACTTTGCACGGCGAACGGCCGAGGCGCCGTGGGGAAAGGCTGCGTCGGCCACGCGTGCTCTCCAGCCATGTCTGACTTAGGAACAGGCCGCTCCTCAATCGGCCATACCGGCTTGCCCGTGACGCGATCGAAGATGTATAGGAAACCTGTTTTCCCCGGCTGGGCGATGGCATCAATGAGCTCTCCGTTGTGCCTTATGGTCACCAGTTTGGGGGCAGTGGTCAGATCGTAATCCCACAGGTCGTGATGGACGATCTGATAATGCCAGAGGTACTTGCCCGTGCGCGCATCTAGGGCGAGAAGGCAGTCGGAGAAAAGGTTGGCTCCCTGGCGATCGGCGCCATAGAAGTCGTAGGTGGGCGATCCAGTCGGAAAATACGCAATCCCCCGCTTCTCATCGATCGTGATTCCACCCCAGTCGTTGGTTCCCCCAACGTACTTCCAGGCATCTCGGGGCCACGTGTCGTAACCCATCTCGCCGGGATGAGGAACCGTATGGAAAATCCACACGAGTTTGCCATCGCGAACGTCATACGCGCGAATATCACCCGGAGGAGAGCCGTAGGCCTCGCCGGTAGCAGAACCCAGGATAAGGAGATTCTCGAAAACTCGCCCCGGAGTACCGGATTGAATCTCGCGGATGGTCTTTGGATCCCGTCCTAGTCCCTCGCGCAGATCAACATTGCCATGGTCCCCAAATGACTGCACGAGACTACCCGTGCGCGCATCGATAGCGTGAAGAACGTTGTTGGTCGCAAAGAAGAGCCGGCGGTCCTTGCGATCCTTACTTTCCCAGTAATTGATTCCACGGAGCGTGACGCTTCTGGCATTGCCGTTGTCGTGAACCCAAAGCTCACGGCCGGTGGCCGCATCCAGCGCGGCCACGTTGTTGTTTCGCCCGACGACGTACATCACGTTGTCTACGATGATCGGACTACATTCGAAACGACTGCTGCCCGCTGCGGAATAGAACCAGACTTGCCGCAACTGGTTCACGTTGGACTTATTGATCTGCGTCAGCGCCGAGTACTGAGCCGAGTCCACTCCGCCTTCATAGTCGCTCCAGGTGGTGTGTGCCTTCACATCACCGGCGTACACCGAACGTTGGTCGACCCCAACGAAGATATCCAATCCGGCAACGACAATGGAGACGCAAATCGTATATCGCAGGAGTCTACACATGGTCGTTACAGCCTCCACGACTTTTCAATCTCTTCCAGGGTTTTTTGTTTGGTCTCGGGCAGATACATCCGGATATAGACCAGCGACGCCAGGCAAAGTAGGGCATAGAAGAAAAAGACTCCGGCTACCGTCATCCACGCGATCAGGCTGAGAAAGGTTGCGGTTACGATTGAGACGGCAACCCAGAGCACGACCGTCGCCACCGACATGGCGCGCCCCCGCGCCCGGTTGGGAAAAAGTTCCGCGATGCAGACCCATACTCCTGGGCCCAGCCCTACGGCAAAAAAGGCTACATACGCGAGTACGGCGGCCATTAGCAGAGTGATCATTTCCGCGTGCCATCGCAGGGCGATCGAAAAGACGAGCAGCGAGATGCCCATTCCACCAGTCGCCACTTGCAACAGCGGCCTCCGGCCAAAACGGTCGATCCACAAAAGCGCCATCACCGTACACAACAAATTCACCAGACCGATCAAAATATTCAAGGCGAGAGCGCTGTTTGCGGACTGGCGGGCGTGTTCCTGGAAGAGGATCGAACCGTAATACAGCACCGTATTGATTCCGGTAATCTGCTGAATCACGCATAGCATGATGGCCAGCACCATGGGGCGGCGCAGGGCGGGCCCCAGCAGCTCGCGATAGGTGATTGATTCCTGCTGGAGCGAGGCTGCAATCTCGGCCAGAGACGAATCAACCGACCCGGCGGGAGCGATCCTCAGTAAAACGTCGCGCGCGGTTTTGATCCGGCCTCGCTGCACTAACCATCGCGGGCTCTCCGGGATCCAGAGAAGTGCCAGGCAAAGGAAGAAGGCCGGTATAGCGCCCAGGCCAAACATCCACCGCCAGCTCGATTCGCCCAGCCGGGCGACGAAGTAATCGCTGACATACGCCACCAGGATGCCAATCACAATTGCCAGTTGGTTGACCGAGACCAGCCTGCCTCTGATCGCTGCGGGCGCGATCTCGGCGATATAAAGGGGCGCGACCAGCGAGGCGCAGCCGATGGCTACTCCCCCTACCACGCGCGCAATCAGAAATTGCCAGCTGGCTGTTGGTAAGGCCGCGCCGATTGCGGATGCCACGAAGAGCACTCCGCTAAGCATCAGCACCCGGCGGCGCCCATGGCGATCGCACAGATAGCCGGCGATCGCCGCTCCCACCACGCAGCCCCATAGCAGAGAGGTGGCCGCCAGTTCAGTTTGAAATGCCGTGAGCTGGAACTGTGCCCGCAGAAAAACAAGTGCGCCGTTCACCACCGCCGTATCGTAGCCAAACAGCAGCCCGGAGATGGCTGCGCTGGCGGTGATGAGCGTCACCGTGGCGAGGCCGGTGGGCTCCAGAGCGACGATGGGTTGGCCCGTGCGCGAGGTAGTCTGCAATGTTTCAAGCTTCCCAGAAGAGAGTCCTATTGTCCTGCAAAACCGGGTGCGCCCGTCAAGCTCATTTTGATTGAAAGTAATCATATTACAGAGCGAATTACAATGAAATAGTCAAATTGGTGCGTTATTGTCTTGCATCAACTCGAAATCTCCACTTAGACTGTCTGAATTCCTGTTCTGGCGGCCAATCTACCAGGCGCTACGGAAGCTAGCTATGCGGAGTTCTGCTAGTTCGATACTTGTCAACTGGAGCGCGGGCACTCTTTCCGGCAGCGCTGTCCGGCAGTCGGCAAAAACGGTGGGTCAACTGCCTGGCCTCTTTCGCGATGAAGCCGCGAGACGATCCCTCGATCCCGAAACCTTGGTCTACCGGGTGCAGTTCTGGCAACCTGTGCCTTCGGGCACAGAAGGCGGTCTCTTTTGGGGAACCACTTTTCTCGAGCCGGGCAAGGTCGGAGCGGAGTATTTTATGACGCACGGACATTTTCACCGCATCCGCAATCGCGGAGAGTACTACGCGACAGTGAAAGGCGAGGGCGCGTTGATCCTGATGGCAGAAAGCGGCGAAACCCGGCAGGAACCTATGTCGCCAGGAACGGTTCACTACATACCCGGAAATACCGCGCACCGCGTGGCGAATACAGGCAAGACCCAGCTTGTGTTTCTGGCCAGTTGGCCCAGTGACGCGGGCCATGATTATGAGATCATCCGGTGCTCCGGCTTCGGCGCTTCTCTCCTCGAAGTCGACGGTAAACCCACGCTGGTCCCGAACCCTTGAACGCGCTGGCCATCGACCTGGGTGGTTCCCATGCTACCTGCGCCGTGGTACGGGACGACTCGGTCCTGATCAGTTCGATTGTAAAAGCCGATGGCGCGGGTAACCTCTTCACCATTCTTCCCGCCTTGCGAGAGGAACTCCACCGGCTTGCCCAGGCGGTCGGAATCTCTGTGCCCAACTGCGAAGGACTGGCCTTTGGTTTTTGTGGAATTGTCGATGCGCGGGCGAAACGAGTCCTGTCGACCAGCAAAAAATTTGACGACGCGGTGAACCTTGACCTGGCTGCGTGGTGCCGGCGCAGTTTCGGTCTGCCGTTCGCCATCGAGAATGACGCACGTATGGCGCTCCTGGGCGAGGTCGCCTTCGGCGCCGCGAGAGGTGCGTGCGATGCGGTCATGATCACCCTGGGGAGCGGCATCGGCGGCGCCGCCGTTATCAATGGCAAGTTATTAAACAGCAAGCATGGTCAAGCCGGAACCCTCGGTGGTCACATGCCTATAGTGCTCGGGGGCAGGTTGTGCGGATGCGGCAACCGGGGTTGTGCCGAGGCCGAAGCCTCAACATGTTCTCTGCCGGAGATATACGCGTCTCAACCGGACGGCGCCGCAGGCTGTCTCGCCGGCCAGGCGAAGTTCGACTTCGCACAGCTTTTTGCTGCCGCCGATCGCGGCGACAAAGTGGCCCGCGCCACACTGGATCACTGCATACACGTTTGGTCGGCGCTCTCCGTAGCCCTCATCCACGCCTACGATCCTGAGGTCCTGATTGTAGGCGGCGCTGTGGCAAAACGAGCTGCGGACTTCTTGCCCAGCATGCAGGCCTATGTCGAGAAGTATGCGTGGACGCCGTGGGGCCATGTGCAGCTGCGCCGGGGCGGCCTTGGGGAACAAGCCGCGCTGCTTGGAGCCATTCCTCTGTTGGGGGCGAGTCGATCATGACAGCCTCCTCTTACGAGAAGCGCCCCTATGTTCAGATATCTTCTCTTGACCGGGATTGTGATGTGGGGTGCCGGCAGATCGTCGAAGCGATTCAGTCCATGCTCCCGAGGCAGCCGTCGAGGTCGGTGGCCATCGAGTGTTACCCCGGAGTTTTGCTGGATCCATTGCTAAACAACCTGCTTCCCGCCTTGTCGCCCACCCAAGTCATCCAGTCGGAATCCGCGTTTCTGCCGCCCTGCGAACTGCAGCAGAAGTTCGCCGACATACTCACCGAAGATCCAGTCTTTGGCCGGATGTATCCGTGGGAAATGGAAGATTTTTTCGATCCCCAACGCCTGCGGACAGTTCGCGAACAAGTATGCAGTGGAGTCGCTGGATTGGTGGTGGCTTTCGGCCCGGGGGCTTCCTTAATCCTGCCCGCGGCAGACGTGCTGGTCTACGTAGACGTTGCTCGGTGGGAGATTCAACAGCGTCAGCGCCGCAAAGAGGTCGCGAACCTCGGATTGAGAAACTTCGGCGATTCCCCAGCCCAGCTTTATAAGCGAGCGTTCTTCGTCGACTGGCGCGCGGCCGACCGCCTGAAGCACCGCCTCTACGGTCGAGTTGATTATTGGATCGACGGTAACGTGCCCGAAGATTTGCGCGGCCTTGACGGACCTGTCTTGCGTTCGGCACTGGACTCTGTCAGCCAGCGCCCTTTCCGCGTCGTTCCATACTTTGATCCGGGTGTATGGGGCGGTCAGTGGATGCGCCGGCGCTTCGCTCTGCCCGAGGGGCCGTCTAACTACGCCTGGGGCTTTGACTGCGTTCCGGAAGAAAATAGCCTGGTGCTTCGTTTCGGCGCTCAGGAGTTTGAGCTTCCCGCTCTTACGCTGGTTCATGAGCAGCCGCAGCAATTGCTGGGCGAAATGATTTACCAGCGCTTCGGGGCTGAGTTTCCCATTCGTTTCGACTTTCTTGACACTATGGAGGGTGGCAATCTCTCCCTGCAGGTACACCCTCTTACCTCGTATATCCGAGAGAAATTCGGTGTCGATTACACCCAGGATGAGAGTTACTACATGCTCGAAGCCGGGCCGGACGGGCAGGTCTTTCTCGGGCTTCGGGAGGACATTGACCGGTGTGCCATGGCGGCGGAACTGCGTGCCGCGCAAACGGGAGGGCCCGACTTTCCGGCGGAAAAATATGTGAATCGCTGGCCGGCCGCGAAGCACGACCACTTCCTGATTCCAGCAGGCACCATCCACTGCTCCGGCCGGGACGGGGTAGTGCTGGAGATCAGCGCCACACCCTACCTCTTCACCTTCAAACTATGGGACTGGGGAAGGCTAGGCTTGGACAATAAGCCCCGGCCAATCCATTTGGAACATGGCCTCAAGAATATCCAATGGGACCGCACCACAACATGGGTCAGGAAAAACCTGATCAACCAGACCAGGCGCGTCGCCTGTGGGGACGGCTGGCGCGAGGAAAGCACTGGCCTGCACGAGTTGGAATTCCTGGAGACCCGGCGCCATTGGTTCACCAAACCTGTTCTTCACCATACGTTGGGGAACTTGAATGTCCTGAACCTGGTGGAGGGGGCTTCGGCCATCGTCGAAAGCCCTTCCGGCGCCTTCGAACCGCTCACGATTCATTATGCGGAGACGTTCATCGTGCCTGCCTCGGTAGGTGAATACACCATTCGGGCGGCCTACGAAACCTTCGATGAACTAGCCACAATTAAGGCCTATGTACGAGGTGGAGGATGAAGTTCCATCCCGGTTTGGAGTTGTGCATCCCTGACCGTGAGCTTTCGTTCCGCTATGGTGCGGGAGTCTTCGGTCCCATCCCAGAGATGCGACTGCTGGACGCGATTCGACCCAGTCTGCGCGATCCGGGGTGCGACGGCCCCGATCCCGTCTATGGAATCGCCATGGATGTCTGCCGGGAAGAGCATCATGAGGATCTACGTAAACGCATGCTGTTGCTCGGCGCGGTTGTGTTTGCCAGCGGAAGACTGGGCGAAGAACCAGTGCGTTCCCAGGGTCACATCCACACCGCCGCGCCACACTCCGGCTGGTCGCCGCCGGAACTCTTCGAGATATGGGAGGGGTCGGCCATCATTTATGCACAGGAAACCGCGGATGACCACCCGGGCCGCTGCTTCGCGGTTTCCGCTAGCGTGGGCGATCAGGTTGTCGTTCCGCCGGGCTGGGCGCACTGTGTCATCAATGCTGATCCGTCTCGGAGGATGGCCTTCGGCGCCTGGTGCGATCGCGAGTATGGCTTCGATTATCGGGGAGTTCGTGCTCACGGCGGCCTGGCATGGTTTCCCCTCCTACCCCAAAACGGAAAGTCGACCCCAATCCACTGGGTCAAAAATCCTACCTATCTTGCTTCTGAATTGACGGTGAAGACGCCCAGCCCTTATCCCGCATTGGGACTCGACAGTTCCGTCAGCATTTACAACCAATTCGTGAAAAGTCCGAACGCAATTCAGTGGGTATCTGAACCTGCCAGGGTCGCTGGAGTGTGGGCGAACTTCATTCCCTAGCCTCAATCCTGAGCTCCGCTCAGAGGCGGTGACTTTATTGATTTGGCGCAAAAACCGATGTTGAAAACAAAAAACCTTTCTCACCCGTCCTTGGTTACCGGGAGAACGTCGAAATGTGAAGAACGATTCTGTGGGAGAACCGGAAGAGAAACAGCGGTAGAGAGAGGCGGGTCTGTGAGAAATAAAGGTTAAACCCTCTTGATCGCGATGCCCGCCGCCTCATACGGAGCGATCAGTGCGTCGGACGCGCCAGTGTCGGTAATCAGCATGTCGATGTCGTCGATCGAACACATCTGCCAATTGGCCACGACATCGAGCTTACTGTGATCGGTGACCACAATTTTCCGCTTCGCCTGTCGCACCATGCTGCGGTTCATCTCCGCCTCGTCGGCATTCAGGCAAGTCAGGCCGTGCTGTACGTGGATGCCATTGACTCCGACGAAAAGCGTATCGACGAATATCCTGCTCATGGCCTGCATGGCCGCCGGCCCGACCATAGAAAACCAATCTCCGCGCAGATGACCTCCGGTCACGAAGACATCAATATCCTTGCGGTTGCTCAGCTCCATGGCTACGTTCACGGTATTGGTAACAACGGTGATGCCATTTTGCGTGCGCAGGTTGCGTACTACCTCTGTCGTGGTTGTGCCTGCGGTGAGTGCGATGGTTTCTCCCGTCATGACGAGTTCGGCGGCGGCATGGGCAATGCGGCGCTTTTCGTCCGCATAACGGCCAACCTGGTCCTGAAACGACCTGTCATGCCGGAAGGGCTCATAGAAAAGTGGCTCAATGGCCAATGCGCCTCCGTGGGTGCGCCGAAGCAAACCCCGCATCTCCAGGTCTTGCAGATCTCGGCGCACCGTGGCCATCGACACTTCCAGCAACTCGCGTAGTTTCTCCACAGAGACCGAGCCTGCCTGCTGCAGCTCCCGCAATATGACGGTTTCGCGGGAAACCTGTTTGTCAATTCGTTCTGTCATTTCCTGCTTCCAGCATAGCGGAATACCCAGGTCTAAATGATGACCACAATACACCAGGCGGCATTCACTCAGTGGTCCACGGACGTCCCGTTTGCATCCTCAGATTTGTGCAATGCAAGGAAGGCTGCCATTTCTCGGCGCGCCTCGTCATCGCGTTTGAGTGCTCGATAGACCTGAGACAGGCGGTAATGGGCGCTCGCGTTGTCGGGGTCGAGGCGAACAGCCTCCAGCAGATGTTTGAGGGCCTCTTCCGGCTGTCCGAGTTGGGCCAGGACTTTTCCCAGTGCCACCTGCGCGTCCACCAGAGTTGGCTGTAATTGCGTCGCCCGCGAATAGTCTTGCAAGGCCTCCTGCCAACGGGATCGTAGAAAGGCGATTTCACCCAACTCGTATTCAGAGTGCGCGTCCTTCGGGTTCTCTACCAGGGCGGCCGCAAATTGCTGTTCCGCTCGAGCTCGCGAATCCTCATCGACCTTGTTACGCAGGATGGCTTCTCCCAGTTCGAAATGCACACCGGGCAGAGCAGGGTCGATCGCCAGAGCCTTCTCGTACTCCGAGATCGCGCCCACAAAATCACTATCGCTGGCATGGGACTCGCCAAGAACCTCATGCAGACGTGCGGAGTTAGGCCCGACCTTCGCCAGCGATGCCAATGCGCGCGCCGCTAAGGCAGAATGCGCGCGGTAGACGATGTACAAGACATCAGGGTCATCGGGCGCCAGTTTTTCCATTGCGGTGGCAACATTGAGCGCATCGTCAAGTTTTCCTAGTTCATAGTCGAGTTGGACGAGCATCGTTCCGACGCGAATTCGCAGGTTTTTGTCTTCCAGGTGCGCAAACGCGCTTTCCAGCGACTGCCTCGCCTCATCTGTGGCTCCCAGGTGCATTTCAGACATGCCGAGGAAGGCTTGCGCGTTCCATAAGGAGGGACGAATCTTGAGTGCCGCACGCAGCTCATGCGCCGCTGCTTCATAGTTGGCGCCCGCGAAGGCGATCAGGCCGAGATTGGCATGTGCCTCCGCGTTGTTGGGATCCAGACGGAGAATCGCTTGGAACTCCAGAGCCGCATCCCCGGGCCGATTGGCCTGCAAATCACTCTGCGCTCGCTCATAATGCGAGCGGATTTCCCCAGGCTGGGCGCCTTGGGCAACCACGATTGGGCAACTGATCAGCCAGAGAAGGATTCCGATGACAGCCGTGAGGCGGTTATGGCACTTCGGGTTCATGTGGATGTCCTTGCATGAGCAAATGAACATTCTTTCTGGGCTGAAGTCAACCGTGGTCCTCCATTTGGTCCTGACCGAGCCTGCGCGTCGCGCAATGGCCAAATGGAGGGAAATGCGATGACAGGATGCATATTCACCTGGGTTCGTGGTAGTTTTCCCTGCATGACCCCCTTTGCCCGAATGGTCGTTCCTGATCTACCTCACCATGTGACTCTGCACATAGCGTTTTCATCAGCTACCGCATTACACCCGTGAATCTGTGGAGGCGGAGGGTCGATGAATAGATGGAAGATGCGCGTCTGGCCCCTTGCAGGCGGACTCATCATCTTGCAGATGATGCTGGTTGCGATCATCGTTCATGGCGAGTCGCTCACCTTCGATGAGGGCGACCATATTTTCGCCGGCTACATGATGTGGCATAGCGGCGACTACGGTCTGAATCCCGAGCATCCACCGCTAGTAAAGCTGGTGGCGACACTGCCTCTGCTGCAGGAGAAGCTTTGGGTACCTCCGCTGCAACAGCGAATGTTCAAGACAGAGGCGTACCGGGATGGCCGTGATTTTATGGAACATAATGATGGCCCAGGGCATGGCCTGCTCCTGAGCATGCGCCTGGCAGCAGGTGTCTTTGCTGTGGGCCTCTCAGTGACGGTATTTCTGCTGGGGAGCGAGCTCTTTGGGGAGTCCGCTGGTTTGCTGGCTTTGCTATTGGTGGTCTTCGAGCCCAATGTGTTGGCCAATAGTGATCTGGTCACCACCGATATGGGAGTCACTTGCCTCTTGCTGGCCACAATCTATTGCTTCTACCGTTACGCAAGGCAGCCATCTGTGATTCCCCTGTTGCTGACCGGCCTGGCCGCTGGACTCACGCTGTCGGCCAAGCACAGCGGGATTTTGCTGGTTCCGATGATTCTGGGATTGACGCTGGTAGAGATCGCTTGTGCCGAACGGGCACGGCGCAAGCGGATGGCGGGGACACTCTTTGGCGGATTTGCAGCCATCGTGGTCCTGGCGGTTGTGGTGCTGTGGGCTTTCTACGGTTTTCGCTATGCGGCCAGACCGGCAGGGCTGGTGATGAACCCGACGCTGAGCGAATACGCTGCACCCCTTAAGGGAATGAATAGTTGGGCGATAGGACATCTCGCCAACTGGCGGTTGCTGCCAGAATCCTACCTGATGGGGATGACTGACATCCACTATGCAGCGCAGCAGTATCCCATCTTCCTGCTAGGGCACGACTATGCTCACGGTGTTTGGTGGTACTTTCCAGTCGCGCTGTCCATCAAAACCTCTCTGGGCTTGATCGGCCTGCTGGTTTTGGCCGGTATTGCGCTGATCAGCGGGCAGCTCAGGCAGAGAAGAGAATTGGCGTACCTGGTTGTGCCAGGCGCTATCTATCTGACTGTAGCGATCCTCAGCGGTATGAACATCGGCACTCGTCATGTTCTGTTCTTGTATCCACTGGCCGCGTTGCTGGGCGCAGCGGGTCTGACTGCGCTAGCGCGGCATAGCCGACGCTGGATTTGGATCGGTGGAGTATTGGTGGCGTGTCACGTCGTTTCTGCCCTGGCGGTGTTTCCGGCAGAGATGGCGTATGCCAACGAAGCCTGGGGCGGAGCGGCAAACACACACAAATACCTGAGCGATTCCAGCGTGGATTGGGCGCAGCAACTGCCACACGTCAAGCAATGGGTTGACGCCCATCCTGGCGAGGAGTGCTGGTTCGCCTATTCCGCTTATCCGGATCTTCGTCCGCAAGCCTACGGTATTCCCTGCCACCCCCTGCCTACGGCCCATACCGGAGGAGAAATCCTGCCGGTCGATGTGCCAGAAACCATCCATGGCAACCTCCTGTTAAGCGCAGACGATCTGGAAGCCTGTGACTGGCCCAGCGACCAGTTGAATGTCTTCGAGCGATTTCGGTGGATGCCGATGGTGGAGCAGATCGATCACAGTGTGTTTGTGTACCATGGCGATTTCGATGTGCATGAAGCGGCGGCGTTGGCAGCAGTCCAAAAGTCGAAAATCCTGCTGAGGCAGAATCGGCCCGCAGAGGCTTTGGTTGCGGCAAAGAAGGCGGTCGCTTTGCAGCCGGAGAATTTGCTGGCGCAGATGGCCTTGGGAGACGCCCAGACGGCATTAGGCGACAAAAAAAGTGCACGAGCCGCCTATGAATTGGCGCTGGCGGCGGCGCATCGATTGGAAGCCTACGCCCAGCCGCTGTTTGTGCCGGACTTAGAGCAGAAGCTGCATCCATAACATCGTCGTAACATAAGCCGTGAGTTTTTGGTTACACCGAAGTCGATGGGGACGTTGAATAATTGCAGAACCTAATCCCCCGAGCCCGCTCGTCGGCGCGAAGATGTCGGTTGAATAGTCGCTGCAATAGGTATGCTGTGTTCCTGGCACAAGAAGGTGAACTTCCGTCTGTCACCAGCTTTCAGGATTCGTCTTCTATCTTTTCGTGAGCACAACATGCGTCGCGTGCTCCGTGGCCTCGTGCTCCGTCACAGAAAACCCCAACGCGGGTAGGTCAATGCCGCTAAGAAGTGCCTCACCTTGACCCAGGGCAACAGGTGAAAGTGAAAATTGGAGGGAGTCGATCAACCCGGCCTGCAGATACTGCCGCACGGTGGAAACACCGCCTCCAATCTTGATATCCTTGCCACGCGCTGCTTGTTTCGCGAGCCTCAGCGCCTCTTCGATCCCACCGCTGACAAAGTAGAAGGTCGTCCCGCCTTCCATCACGAGGGGTTCACGCTCGTAGTGTGTCAGAACGAAGGTCGGCGCATGGTATGGCGGATTGGGACCCCACCATCCCTTCCACGAGTCGTCCTGCCATGGGCCACGCACCGGACCAAACATGTTGCGGCCAAGGATAAAGGCCCCAAAGTTTTCCATCGACCGCCGTCCGAACGCGTCGTCCACATCGATAGATCCGCCTTCCTTCCCGTGCATGGCGCAGAATGTCCTGGTGTGAAAGTACCACTGAAAGAGCTCTGGACCGCGCTTGCCCAGCGGGTCGTTCAGGCTCTGTTCTATCCCTGCGCTAAAACCGTCCAACGAAATACCAAATCCCGCGACACGAACCTTTGACATGTATGCTTCTCGCTTTCGAAATTCTGACTAACTCCCGCCCGTGGTGACGTCGTCAGGTTTGAGCGGAGCCTTCGCGTATCTGTTTTAGCAAACCAGCTACCCCGAATCAATTCCCCCATTCCCCTCGGGAGAGTCAGGCGACCGGAGTTTAGGGGTTATTTCGTCTGAATTTCCAGCTTTCGTCCTGTCACCAGCTTCCATCCATGGGGCGGGTGGCCCTTTTGGTTCGCTGGTTGCGCATTGGTAAGTGACGGCGCTTAATGAGACGCCCTCCACAAGGAGAAGCGTCATAAAAAAAGTCACTCGTCAGCAAGAAAATCGCAATCACCGCTTTACCGCTGCCTTGCGGGTTGACCTCAATGAATCACCAACCAAGCACCACCGGGAGGATCACAATGTTCGCAAATAAGCTTCTGGCGATAGCCGGTACCCTGTCGTGCGCCTTAACCGTAGGTGCCGCAAATGCTCAAACCCCGGTCGCCTTCATCGGCGGCGATACCATGTACAGGTGGCAAGACTCCGGCATCTTTGGCGGCAGCCCAGGCTATCAGTGGGAAGGCTACGGCTTTAAGGTGTTTAGCCCAAACGGTCCCTGCGTCGAAACCAACGAAGCCCTCTCGGCTCTTCAGGGCATCATCGCAAGCGGCACGAAGCCGGTGATACACCTGATGGTGGGAGGGACGGACTCGGCCATTGACGAGTACCACACCGTGGCACAGCAGTTACAGTCCTTTGAGACCTGCTTTGCCAACGTGGTCACGACGGCTCAAAACGCGAAACTCAAGATCCTGGTCGGGACCAACCCGTTTTCGGAAGACAACTACAGCGACATTGATCCTTACAACAAGTTCATTTTCGCCTACTGCACCGCGAAGGGTATCCCGGTCATCGACTACCAGACGCTGCTCGTACGAGCCAACGATAACTTTGAGGATATAAGGTATTGGAATCCGACCCCCATCGTGCTTGGCGGCGCGCCAGGCTCTGGCCCATCGCCGACCATCACCAGCAACGGTTACGCCATCATGAATGTACTGGCTGATCGTGCGATCGCACAGTATGTCGGGGGCGTCACTCTCAAATCCGGATACCTGGGCAACGAATACCAGGTGAACGGCACTCCGCCGTTTACCGGTGCGAACGACTTGCCGGTCGGCGTCGAGATGCACTGGTATGCCTACGGCCAGTATTCGGATGACATCACCCAACCGATTGAAAACGCCAATGTGCTTCAACTATATGGGACCTGGACCAGCTCGAACCCGGAGGTCATCTCGATCGACCCATACGGTACCGCATGGTCAGTCGCGCCGGGTACAGCCAATATCCACTTCACCACTCTCTCCGGCGTGACGCTCAACCAGTGGGACATGACGGTCGGCGCGGTTCCCATGCCGTAGCGTTCTTTTCTCAGGGGGGCGAGATACAGGACGAAATTATCCCACGTCATCAAACGCTGCCGCGAGATTCGGGCGGCCGGAGTTTCGGGGGTTATTTCGTCCCGAATCTCGACTTGCTTTAGAGGCTCAGGCGCCACTGGCTTTAGCAGGCTTGGCCCCTTTTTACGCATCGGCAGGCCCTGGAAGGTACTGGCCCAGATTCCTCCGATCTCCCACATGGCCCGATTTGATGCGTGGTAATCCTTCGACATGATACCCATTCACAGTCGAGGGTGTTCATTCGCTGCAATAGGTATGCTGTTAGTGCACTTACCGAGAAGCCGACAATTCGGCCAACTGAAACCTCTCAGAGACGGGCCGTATTTGTGTGGAAGAATGAGAGGCATGAGCGCTGAAGTCACACGAGAGCTTTTGCAGACGTCGCCAGTCGAAGGCATGCCGGGATGGGAAACTCGCCTCTTCCTTATCACTTACCCACCGGGGGCGGATGCCAGCAACCATTCCCATCCCGTTGCCGGAATAGGCCTGATACTGGACGGCACGATGGTCTCTGCCTTTGACGATGATCCCGAAAAGACTTTCACCGCGAACCAAAGCTTCAGCGATCGTGCGAGCTTCCACCGCGTTAGTCGCAACGGGAGCCAGACTGAGCCCATGAAGTTTGTCATAGCCTATACGGTTAGAGAAGGTGAACCCAACACTGTCTGGCCTTGAGACAGACACTACCAAACCTTTTCCGGATCGGCGACAATCCGCCCGGAACACTGGACCATGTCGTATTCTTGAGCGATTTATGGGTATTGTCCCAATTTCGATCTCCAGTGCGATGAGCGGATTCTTGATTGGCGGTAGACCCAGAGAGTAGGATTTCAAGCGATTTCAGTAATGCAGTCTAATGATCACCAGCATTCACACTCTGATTTATTCCGACGACGCGCCCGCAACGCGCGCATTCCTTCGCGACGTCCTCGGCTGGCCCTACGTCGAGGATGTGGCGGGCGGAGGCGCGGGTTGGCTGATCTTCAAAACGGGGCGGAGTGAGATGGGCGTGCACCCGACCCACAGCGTCTACGATGGCAAGACGTACGAGGCGCCGCGGCATCATCTGATCTCCCTGATGTGCGACGACATCTCACACACGGTCGCTGAGTTGAAGGACAAAGGCGCGGAGTTCCGTGGCGAAGTTCAGGATCACGGCTACGGACTCGTGGTCATGATGGCCGTACCGGGCGCGGACAACATCATGCTTTACGAGCCCAAGCATCCGCTGGCGTATAACCTTTGACCGGTTGAGAACCACACCCGTGGTCTCTAGTGTCCCGATGCGAAGGTGAATGCTGCGGCCGTCTCAAACTTGCTTGAGGCGTTTCCTGCGTAGACCTTGCCGCCCCCCATCGTGAGCTTCTTCACGGACGCGCCCTCTGTAAAATCGAGGTCTGACAAGGGAACCCAGAAGGCATTCGGACTAGTTGCAGAGTCAAAGTAAAAGACCTTGTTCTTCTGGTCATATGCGGTGCGCCACAGGGTTGAGGCCAAGTTGGGCTTATCCGGTTGCGAAATGCCCAGCGGTGTGCTGACAGAGCGCATGACGCCCAGTACAGCGGCTACTGCCTGATTCTCGTATGTGCCCCCCGGCACAGCCTTGATGGTGTGCGGGTCGACCTGCTTCGGAATGGCGTTGATAAGGAATGGTAATCCGTCGACAATGGTAATCCGTCGACAGGATACCCATTCACCGTCGAGAGAGGTTTCCCCAGAGTCCGCGGCTCTAGGACACCGGGCCATCTAAGGGCCAGGCCGTCTGCCTCCGTCACTTACCTGTTGTTTTCCCAAAGGAAGTTTGGCATTCTACCTGTGGGCAACCAAAAGGGCGAAGCGATGAAACAAAAAGCAGATGTACTGCAGGGCACGCTGGGGCTGATGGTTCTGAAGACCTTGGATGTGCTGGGGCCGCTCCATGGCTACGGGATCGCGCGGCGGATCGAGCAGATCAGCGGAGATCTTCTCGCTGTGAACCAAGGCACTTTGTATCCCATCCTGCTGAAGCTGGAGCAGGAGGGCGCGATTTCGTCTGAGTGGGGCGCCTCGGAGAACAACCGCCGGGCGCGTTTCTATCGCCTGAAACGGTCGGGACGAAAACTGCTCGAAACCGAGACCCGGGACTGGGAGCAAACGGCGGCGATCATCGCACGATTTTTCGAGGTGAAGGCGGAGGATTTGACATGAGATCCCTGAGAAGGTTTCTGGCACGGCTCAAGAACTTTGCCACCGGGCGGCGATATGATCAACGGCTGCGGGAAGAGATGGAGGAGCATCTGGCTCGGCAGACGGAGGAAAATCTTCGCGCCGGAATTACACCAGCGGAAGCGCGCCGTCAGGCGGTGCTGAAGTTTGGCGCGGTGCAGGCCGTAAGGGAAAACTATCACGCGGAACAGGGGCTGCCGTTGATGGAGAATCTGCTCCAGGACACGCGCTACGCCCTGCGCATGCTTGCCCGGTCGCCGGGCTTTGCCGCTGCCGCGATTCTGACCATGGCCCTGGGCATCGGCGCCACCACGGCCATCTTCAGCGTGGTCGACGCGACGCTCCTGCATCCCTTGTCCTATCCAAGGCCGGACCAGTTGGTGCGCATCGAGGACGATCTTCCAGGCGCAGCTGCGCTGGATGCTGGTCTGTCGGTACCGGAGTTGAAGGACCTTCAGCGTTCGGGAATTTTCCAATACGTCTCGGGTGACTGGAGCATCTCAGGGAACCTGACCGGATCGTCCCAGCCTTTGCGCGTCGCTATCAAAATGGTTGCGCCGAATTATTTCGCATTGCTGGGTGTGAACCCGCAGTTGGGCCGCACCTTCGATCCCCACGATGAAACTCCCGGAATGACCCCTGAAGTGGTCATCAGCGATGGGCTGTGGAAGCGGGCGTTTGGCGGCGACCCGCATATTGTGAGCAAGAGTTTGCGAGAGGACAACGACGAATATCATGTCGTCGGCGTCACGCCTCCCGCTTTTCGCGATGAGGGAAGAACAACCGGGGAAAGGAACACTGACATGTGGGCGGCAGCCGGGTTCGCCGCCGTTCCTTTCCCCCCGCCAGTGCGCAACTTACGGTTCGTTCCCGGAGCCATCGCGCGCATCGCTCCTGGTATGACACTGGCCGCCGCACAGAGCCGGATGGACGCGCTCGTTGCATCCTTGGAAAAACAATACCCCGCCGACTATCCCATCCAAAGCGCGTGGAGGGTTCGGCTGGTACCGCTGAAGGAGAGCGTGGTCGGAAATGTTCGCCAGTCCCTGATGCTGCCTGTTGGGCGCGGTGGGATTGGTTTTGCTGATCGGATATGGGAACGTCGCGAATCTGCTGCTGGCGCGCGCCAGCGCCAGGGGTCGCGAGATCGCCGTTCGCCAGGCGCTGGGAGCGGCAAGATCCCGCCTGGTGCGGCAACTGCTCACCGAGAGCCTTCTGCTTTCGTTGCTCGGCGGCTTGGCGGGTATAGCCATCCTGTTCGCAACCAAGGGGCTATTGCTGCGCATGGTGCCGGAGAGCCTGCCGCGGCTCAACGACATATCCATCAATTGGAGCATCCTGCTGTTTGCGCTCTTTCTCTCAGTGGTTGCAGGCATCCTCTTCGGCCTGGCTCCCGCTTTGCAGGCGAGCCGGCTTAACCTCACTGCCAAGCTCAAGGCGGAGGGGCGCGGCACAACCGGATCGGGCGAGCAGGCACGCACCCGGCGCGTGCTGGTGGTGACGGAATTTGCGCTCTCGCTGGTGCTGATGATCGCGGCGGGCCTTCTGCTGCGTAGTTTCTGGGACGTGTTCAACGTGGGGTTGGGGTTCAATCCGCAGAATGTAATGGCTGTGCGCACCCGGCTGCCCGTGCCCAACGATCCAAAGAGAGACGTCTATGGAACCGCTGCCCAGGAGGCGCTGCTTGTGCGCGAGATGCTGCGCCGGGGCCGGACTCTGCCCGGAGTCGAAGAGGCAGCCGTCGGAAGCATCGACTCGGTGCCGTTGAATCATAGCCGAAATCTGAACCAGGTCATCTTCGAAGGACGCGACCTTCGCGGCAGCGACCCTCCTTTGGTCGAAGCATCAACCGTAAGCCCGGAATATTTCCATCTGCTTGGTATTCCGCTTGTCCACGGCCGTTTATTCACTGACCAGGACAACGAGAATGCGCCCCAGGTCGCAATCGTCAACGACGCATTTGCGCGAACCTGGTGGCCCAACGACAATCCCGTAGGCAAGCGCGTCAAACTCAGCGGTCTCCGTGCAGCCACTTCCTGGACTACTGTGGTTGGGGTCATCGCCGATGCGCGCACTGAATCGCTCGAGCAAGCGGATGTTCCGCAGATTTACGAATGCTTGTTTCAAGGAACGGATGATGAACTTGTTCTCTTCCTGCGCGGGCGGTTGGACCCCGCCGCAATTCCGGAAGAAGTGCGCCTGCAGGTGCAGTCGATCAACCCCGAGCTTCCTGTCTTTGGGGCAATGACTCTGCCAGGCGTGGTGTCGGGATCCCTGTCACAAAGGCGATTCTCGATGGAAGTCGTTCTGCTTTTCGCTTTGACGGTTCTGCTGCTTGCGGCCCTTGGAATTTATGGAACCATTTCGTTTCTGGTCCACGAGCGCACCCACGAGATTGGCATTCACCTCGCACTCGGGGCAACCAGGGGGAGAATCCTGGCAGATGATTCTGCGCCAGGGATTGGAGCTTGCCATTGCCGGCGCCGCCGTGGGATTGGTCGGCGCGCTGATTGTGTCGCACTTGATGGCAGGGCTGCTTTATGGTGTGAGGCCGACCGATCCTGTGACGTTTGTGGGAGTCGCCATTCTTCTGATCGGTATCGCCCTGTTTGCCTGTTACCTTCCGGCGCGGCGGGCAATGCGTGTCGACCCGATGATCGCACTGAGGTACGAGTAGTTTTGCGGAGCCCTGGGAGAATCGGGAGATTCCGGAATCTCCGGGGATGCAGGATCGACATCGACGACGCCCGGCGCGTCCTGACGGCCGTCATCTTTGCCGTTGATATTGCGACGTATGCCAGCTTTTCCGCCGGCATCTCCATGGCCATTTTGGGCGAAGGGTAGAACGAGATCGGGCCGCCAAATTACAGTGCTATGGTCACGCGCATGAACGTGGCTGGAATGAACGTTCCTGCATCTCTGCTCTTGTTCTGGGTATGAGCCAGTTCGAGGAGCCGGTTGTGAAGCTCCTGCTCTTTATTGTCCTTGCGGGCCGCATCGTATGCATTCATCGTGGGGCCGTAGAAATCCCGAAAGAGCTCGATGAACTCGGTCGGATTCTTGTCCGCAGAAGCAAAATAGAACGTGTCCCTGACCATGGAAATGCTTTCAGAGGGGACGCCCGCCTGGCCGAATCGTTCGAGGATGTGAGTTTCCGTGCCCCAGGTCATCGGGCTGACGAACCCTTCCGGTGGCGGAGGGGTAAATTCGGAGCTGATTTTTAGCAATTGGGACACAAATGTCGCATCGTTGGGAATCCAATTGCCCATGACAATGCGGCCGCCTGGGCGGGTGACGCGGGCCATCTCACGCGCTACGTCGTGACCATTTGAGTTTGCAAGTTCTCCCGGATTGCCGCGTCTCTTCCGCCAGCCGCACAAGGAAAGAAAAGCGAAGACGTGTCATTTGCCGGCATCCTTGGCCACGTGCTTGGCAACGCCCTTTGGGATTCCGAAGTTGCCGTCCAGCTTGGAAAGCTCTGCTGGATCGAGGGTGCCTGCGATGTACACCAGGTCCAACTCCTTCGATTCCGCGTCCAGCACGAACATGCCTTGCATCTTCCCGTCAACGATCTTCATATAAACGTCTGTGTCTGCCTGGCCGCTCTTGGAGCGCTCGCGGACCATGGGCGACCATTCCGAACCCTGGAACTGGCTCCGGATGCGCTCCAGGTCTGCGGCCGTGTACTGTCCCGGCTGTTCGAAGTCATATTCGCGAACATAGACGCCGTCGAGCTTTTCGATGAGCTGCTTTGCTTCCACGTCGTCGTCCCCCTTGCTGAGGAACTTGCCCGCGAAGTTCAGCATCTTCTTGTCCATGGAAACTTCTGTGTAGTTGCTGGCCCGAGCCGCCAGTTCTTTCTCGAGCGTGGCCGGAAAGGGGGGATTGCTGTTCTGCGCACCGGCTGCAAGGCCAAACAGGCCGGCTGCGAGGGTTGCGGTAAGGGAAAGGTTCCTCATTCCGAGTCTCCCGGGGTAGATCTCAATACTTTGTGCTGCACGTCGTTCAGGGTCGCGGCACTCATGCGTAGCGCGAGGAAGAGTGGCGCGCGGGCGCGCTCGCCGGCGACGCGCTCCTGCTGTTGGTGCTGCCAGTAGCTGCCGCCCGCAACCCCCAGCAGCACTACCGCTGTTGCCCAGCGGATGGCCGGCACCCAGCGCTTTTTTGGGAATGAGCGCACCGGCGATGTTTCCGGTAAGCGGGCCATCAGGCGCGCACTGAATCCCGCCGGGGCTTGCCGGGGCAGTTCCAGCAACAAGCGCTCGATTTCCGAGGCCAGGGGTACAGACCCTTCTTCGCTCGGCGCTTTCGCCATCCAATCTTCGAACTCGGCAGCACCATGGAGGATACGTGGTCTGCGGCGGAGCGCATCGGTTGCACGATGCACCGCGACCCGGCGCAGCCATGCGATGAGGTGCTCGTCCGACGTAATGTCATCGAACGCCCGGTACAATTCAAGGAAGACGTCTTGCGCTACTTCTTCGGCGGTTCCGCGGTCGCCAAGCACGCGGTACGCAATGCTGAAGACCCGCGATTGATACGCCTCGACAATCTCCCGAAACTCGCCGGTGATCCCTGGCACTGCGCCTCCCACCCTGCCGTCGTATTCTCATATACGGAAAAAAGCGGCGGGCGGAATGCAATTCGTAGGTTTTATTTTTGAGGGGTCTCTCTGTCTCAGCGGTTGGCTGTCATTTCGCCCTCCGCTCTCCCGGTTTGCCACCAAGCCTTGCCCCCCTGGACGGGTGCCCCATGTTCGCGGACTTTCGCGTACATGGGTTGAATACGACCTTTTTCCAATGCTTTCACCACCGGTCCACACCTACTTACAGGAAAGGAAAGAGGAGGGGCTTCCCCCGGATTTCCTGTGGAGTTTGGTGGCGTTGGCGAACCTCATGCGGCTTTCCTTACTGAAAGCCGCACACGCGGTCATGTCCGGTGCAGCGTACAGGAAATCCGGGTCGCCCATCTTGTTCAACCCATGTACGCAAAAACGCACCCGTCCAGGGGTTAAGGCTTGTGAGGAAGCGAGAGATTTGTCGCACAACCGTCTTCAAACAAAGAGGCCACCCTGGCGGGTGGCCTCTCTTGTAACAAACAGCGTGTGATTTAGTACATGTCGCCCATACCGCCGCCGCCGCCGTGACCGCCACCAGCTGGCGCGCTCTTCGGCTCGGGAATATCGGCCACCATCGCTTCGGTGGTCAACATCAGTCCGGCAATCGAAGCTGCGTTCTGCAGCGCAGTGCGAGTTACCTTGGTCGGATCGATGACACCGGCTTCGACCAGGTCTTCGTACTGGTTGGTGCCTGCGTTGTAACCGTAGTGAGGATTGCTGTTCTCAGAAATCTTGCCTACGATCACTGCACCTTCCTCGCCGGCATTGCCGACGATCTGGCGAAGAGGCTCTTCCAACGCGCGACGGACGATCGTTGCTCCGATCTTCTCATCACCCTCGAGCTTCTTGATCAGGGCATCCACGTCCTTGGTCGAGCGCAGCAGAGCTACACCACCACCCGGAACGATGCCTTCCTCAACCGCAGCACGGGTCGCGTGCATGGCATCCTCAACCCGAGCCTTCTTTTCCTTCATTTCGGTCTCGGTTGCGGCGCCGACCTTGATGACAGCCACGCCACCAACCAACTTGGCGAGCCGCTCTTGCAGCTTCTCGCGGTCGTAGTCAGAGGTCGTCTTCTCCACCTGGTTGCGGATTTCCTTTACCCGGCCTTCGATGGCCTTCGCGTCGCCGCGGCCCTCGACGATCGTGGTGTTGTCCTTGTCAATGGTCACACGCTTGGCACGGCCAAGATCTTCGATCTTGACGTTCTCGAGCTTGATGCCGAGGTCTTCCGTAATCGCGTTGCCACCAGTCAGCTTGGCGATGTCTTCCAGCATTGCCTTGCGGCGATCGCCGAAGCCAGGAGCCTTCACTGCCGCGACGTTCAGAGTGCCGCGCAGCTTGTTAACCACCAGAGTCGCCAGCGCCTCGCCATCAACGTCCTCAGCGATGATCACCAACGGCTTGCCGTTGCGCGCAACCTGCTCGAGCAAGGGCAGAAGATCCTTCATCGAGCTGATCTTCTTCTCGTGGATCAGGATGTAAGGCTCTTCGAGCGATACTTCCATACGATCCGGATCGGTCACGAAATAGGGGCTCAGATAGCCGCGGTCAAACTGCATGCCTTCGACCACTTCCAGCTGGGTCTCCAGAGTCTTCGACTCCTCGACCGTGATCACGCCGTCCTTGCCGACCTTCTTCATCGCCTCGGCAATGATGTTGCCGATGGTGGAGTCGCTGTTGGCCGAAATGGTGCCTACCTGGGCAATCATCTCGCCGGTCACCGGCTTGGAAAACTTCTCCAGTGCGCCGCCCTTAACCACGCCGTGCTCATCACGCTTGCCGACAACGGCCTCAACTGCCTTGTCGATGCCGCGCTTCAAAGCCATCGGGTTGGCGCCGGCAGCCACGGTCTTGACACCCTCGCGATAAATCGCCTGGGCCAGAACCGTCGCCGTCGTGGTGCCGTCACCGGCCACATCCGAGGTCTTGGAGGCTACTTCACGGACCATCTGCGCGCCCATGTTCTCGAGCGAGTCCTTCAGTTCGATCTCCTTGGCCACCGTGACACCGTCCTTGGTGATGGTGGGAGATCCGAACTTCTTCTCGATGACCACATTCCGGCCCTTGGGCCCGAGCGTCACCTTAACCGCGTCGGCCAGCGTATTTACGCCGCGCAGAATTGCCTGACGCGAATCTTCTCCGTGCAGAATTTGCTTTGCCATTCCTTTTTCTCCTTGAAGCAGGCCGGCATCACCGGCCGTTCGATTTAGCAATAAAAATGCGCATCCGGTGCAGCCGCGATGCGCTCTATTTCTTCTTGAGAATGCCGAGTACTTCTTCCTCACGCATAATGAGGAATTCCTCGCCATCGATCTTGATCTCGGTTCCAGAGTACTTGCCGAACAAGATGCTGTCGCCGGCCTTTACATCCAGCGGGAATACCTTACCTTCGTCGTTTGACTTGCCTTTTCCGACGGAGATAACCTCACCCTCTTGCGGCTTTTCCTTGGCCGTGTCAGGGATGATGATGCCGCCCCGGATCGATTCGCCCTCTTCCACGCGCCGTACAAGAATGCGGTCGTGAAGTGGCGTGAAGCTGGTAGCTACGGATGCTGTTGCTGGTGCCATTGCGTTACTTCTCCTTCGCACGAGGGTTTGCCTCGCGGTGATTAGGACTCAAGCTGTATTGGTTTAGAATTCAGAGCGATTCGCTGATTTCGACACAGGCGTTTAGCACTCTCGCCCTTCAATTGCTAAGATAGCCACCGTTCCGGTCCTTGTCAAGCCGCAAACTCGAAATATGAGTGGAAGACGCTCAAATATTACGGTTGCGTAAATGGTTTAGAAATCATCTATACTTCCAGCCATGGGTGTTCGGTTTTCCCGCCGCATTTCGAGTGTTTTGCTGCCGCTGGCCGCGTTTCCGCTGTTCTGTGCCGCTGCCTTAGCTGACCAGCATAACGGGCGCAAATACACCCCCCCGCCGGCCACCGCCACCATCAAAGTCACCGTGGTCAGGTCCACCAACGGTAAGCCGATCCCCAACGCAGCCGTAGTGTTTCACCCCATGGAGGGTGATAAGGATAAGGGCGCCCTCGAGCTGAAAAGCGACGAAGACGGCAAGGTCACCATTGATGTCATTCCAATTGGCGACACCGTGCGTCTGCAGGTGATTGCCGACGGTTGGCAGACCTACGGCGATGACTACAAGATCGATACCGACAGCAAAGAGATCCTGGTCAAGATGAAGCGGCCGGGATCGCAGTACTCGTTTTACGGTGATGGGCATGGAACCGCACCCAGCACCACCACCCCCAAGGGCGAGTCCAACAGCGCCAAACCCTCCCAGCAAACGCCCCTACCGCAATAGATCTCCCTGGCCTTTCGGCTGGGTATGATCGATTTCTATGGAAAACCTGCATCACAGAAGAGCGCTGGTGACTGGCGCTGCCAAGCGCATCGGCAGGAGCCTCGCGTTAGGCCTCGCGGGCGCTGGAACGGATGTAGCCATCACCTACAACGGCTCCAAGATAGAAGCGCAGGAGACGGTGGAAGCGCTCCAGCAGCTGAATGTGAGAGCCATGGCCGTGGCCTGCGATGTGCGCAACATCGATAGTGTTCAGGCGGCAGTGGCTGCGGTGGTTGAGCAGTTTGGCGGCCTCGACATTCTGGTCAATAACGCGGGGACCTTTGAGACTGCGGCGTTGCAATCGATCACCCTGGCGCAATGGGACAAGATGTTCGAAACCAACACCCGCGGCCCTTTCCTCATGGCCCAGGCGGCTTATCCTCACTTGCGCGCAGCCCGGGGCCGGATTATCAATATCGGCTCGCTGGGGGGCATGCATCCCTGGCCCACTCACGCCCACTACTGCACCTCGAAAGCCGCCCTGCACATGCTCACGCAGACCATGGCCAAGGCCTTCGCGCCCGAGATCAGCGTGAATTGTGTGGCCCCGGGCATGGTGGTGAATGGGGAAGTGGATCCGGCCTACGAGCATTTCGCCAATAAAACGCCGATGCAGCGCAATGGCACGCCCAACGATGTGGCCGAAGCAGTTTTATTCTTCGCTCGCGGGCCGCACTTCATCACCGGTCAAATTCTGGGTGTAGACGGCGGCCTGGGCTTGTAAGACGAAACCGAAGGGGACTTACGGTTTCTTCCCCTACCAACCAAACATCTTGTTCAGCAGCCCAGACGAGTGCTTCGGGTCCAGCTCCGGATGCAGGCCTTCCGGTTCCGGCTGCGGCGGCAGGCTCTCGCCGAAAAATGCCGCGTGGGGATTGTGCAGGCACAGCCGGTCCGCCGTCTCAACGCCGTATTTGTCGGATACCAGCTGGTAGGCGTCGCGCAGCATCGGCGGTCGCGACGTGAGGTCATGGGCATCGGTGGCGATGAAGTTTACCCAGTTCCGCCGCAGCAGCTCGTGGGAGACGCGCTGCGCCACCTTGCCGAAGCGGCCGGTTAGGGAAGCAGCCGTGATCTGCACCAGGCAGCCGGCGCGGAGCCATTCCGCCATGCGTTCGGGGTGCCGTGCCAGCAGCGGATTACGCTCCGGATGGGTGATGATCGAGGTCAACCCAGCCATGCCCAGGCGGAAAAAAATCTCCTTCATGTTCTGGGAGATGCCGTGGTCAGGGAACTCCACCAGCAAATACTGCTTGCCATTGATGGAATACTTCGAAGGGTTGGCGATGGCGTCCTCGATGTTGTCGAACATGAGGTGAAAGTCACAGCCAAGGGCGAGCGAGATGCGGTTGCCCAGCCGTTGCCGAACCATCTCCAGGCGTTCCAGATTCAAGGCCGGGTCGAACTTGAAATGCTCGCTGGAATGGGGGGTGCACACAATGTGCGTTACCCCATTCTGCATCGACATTTCGGCCATGGCCACTGAGATTTCGATATCCGTCGGTCCGTCATCCAGGCCAAACAGCAAATGGTGGTGTATATCGATCATTAAAATCTGACCTACCGGCCATCGCATTGACCGCGGAGGCAAACAACAGCAAGCCGTCCGACGAGCCTAGTATCGCTTCGCTCGAGCGGTCCGGATGGGGCATCATACCCAGCACATTGTGGCCCTCACTCAATACCCCCGCAATGCAACTAATGGACCCATTGGGGTTGGCGGACGAGGTAACCTCCCCCGCCTGGGTGCAGTAGCGGAAGGCGATGCGCTCGCTACGCTCCAGTTCCGCCAGGGTGTCCGGCTCGCAGAAGTAGTTCCCCTCCATATGCCCGATGGGAATCTTCAATACCTGGCCCGGGGTAAGCGCCTGGGTGAAGGGGCTGCGGGTGGTTTCGGTGCGCACATAGACCTGCTTGCAGATGTAGCGCAGCCCGGCATTTCTCAGCAGCGCCCCGGGCAACATACCGCTCTCGCACAAGATCTGGAAGCCGTTACAGATGCCCAGCACCAGGCCGCCCCCGGCGGCAAACCTTTTGACCGACTGCATGACCGGCGAAAAGCGGGCGATCGCTCCCGTCCTCAGGTAGTCCCCATAGGCAAATCCGCCCGGCACCAGGATGGCGTCGCAGTTCTCCAGATCCTCCGACTCATGCCATAGGAAAGTCACAGGTTGTTCAGCGATCTCTCGCAGAGCGTGGTACGCATCGTGGTCGCAATTGGAACCAGGGAAGACAAGGACACCGAATTTCATATACCTAGGCTAGCAGTTTTGACCGATCCGAGGAGTGTCTGCGGGGCTACCGCCTCAGGCGCACCCGCGAGCGCATTGTGCATGTGGCGATTGGCCTGCCGGCAGGAGTATCGTCGGGGTATTGGCCATGCCCGATCCGGACTCCAATTCCGGCGATCCAGTCCCAGACGGCCCGCCTGCAGCGCCGGCGCCTGTTGTGCACACCCCCAGTGCGCCCGTCCCAGCCAATTTCTCTGCCAAGAGTGCGCTTCACCTGCGAACTGCCGGCACCGCACTGGTCAACTGGTGGCGTGCGGTAACTATTCAAGGGCTTTGCGTCGCGGTGCTGTGGTTGATCGGGCTGCTGCTGCTGAAGGTGCCCCTGGCGCCGGTTTGGGCGCTGATCGCCGGCCTCATGACCCTGGTCCCCAACATTGGCGGGGTGATCGCTCTTCTCGGGCCGGCTTTCTCCATCCTGGTCAGCCACACCGATCAGATGTACCGTCTGTGCTTCCTGCTGGGCATGTACGCGGTGATCGTGGTGATCGATCAATTGATGTTGCAGCCGCTGATCATGAAGCGCGTGACCCGCGTCCCCGTCTGGGCTTCGATCCTGGTGCCCATCGTGCTCGGCATTGTCATTCCTTTTTGGGGCATTTTGTTGGCGCCCCCGTTGCTCGCCATCGTCTATGCTTTCCGCCGCCCGCGGGCGCGCACGCTGCCCTAGCCCGAATTTCTCTACCGCTAACAAATGGTGGGTGCCCCATTCAAGCCGTACTTTGGCTTGAGTGGGATTCCACCGCGCTGGACCCGGCAGCTTTCCCTACTGCAACAGATCCACAGGTCTGTGAACATCTTCACCCTGTAGAGTCAGGGGTGGGTCCGTGGAGTCCCACTCAAGCCAAAGTACGGCTTGAATGGGGCACCCACCATTTGTTAGCGGTAGAGAGAGGTAGGTCTGTGAGAAATCCGGGATAACTGGGAGGGGTGGGAACCACAACTCTCAAGATGCTATACTCGCCTTTCGCCGCGACTTCTCGGTTCACTTCGCGGCAAGTTCATTTCACTATAGGTGCAAGGGAAAAGACGGGACTTGACGCGGCCATTCCTCAAGAACTGGCCCGCACATAACCGATCTCACCAGCTCATCGAAATAGTGAAATGATCAAAGTTCCGCCTTCTTCAAGGCAGTAGAGGTTGCTATGTCCGGCCACTCCAAATGGGCCACAATCAAGCACAAAAAGGGCGCACTTGATGCCAAGCGCGGCAAGATCTTCACCCGTCTGATCAGGGAAATCACCATGGCGGCCCGCCAGGGCGGGGGAGATGTGGATGCCAATCCCCGGCTGCGCGGCGCCGTTGCCGCCGCCAAGGCGGAGAACATGCCGCAAGACAACATCAAGCGCGCCATCCAGCGCGGCACCGGTGAATTGCCCGGATCGATCTATGAGGAGATCTCCTTTGAGGGCTACGGTCCCGGAGGCGTCGCTCTCATCGTCGAAGTGACCACCGACAATCGCAACCGCACCGTCAGCGAAGTGCGCCATGCCTTCTCCAAGAACGGCGGCAACCTGGGCGAGCCAAATTCCGTTCGTTTCATGTTTGCCAAAAAAGGCCTGATCGCTATTCCCAAGTCCGCTGCCGACGAGGACAAGTTGATGAACATCGTTCTCGATGCCGGCGGAGAGGATCTGAACGACGAGGGCGATACCTGGGAGATACTGACCGACCCTTCCGCCTACGAGGCGGTCGCCAACGCGGTCAAGGCAGCCAAGGTCGAGCCCTCACTCTCTGAGATCACGATGATCGCGTCCACCTACACCAAGCTCGAGGGCGCCGTCGCGGCCCAGATGATCCGGCTGCTCGAAGCACTGGAAGACCTGGACGACGTGCAGAACGTCTACTCGAACTTTGATCTGGACGCCACGCAGTACGAAGAAGTCGCCGGCTGATCACCCCGATCGCATCCCCGTCTCCGCTCGCCCTGTAACCGTATCCTCGCCCAAGAGAGTTCGTTTGCCGGTTTGCCCACCCGGGCGAACCGGTCTCCAGACGGATAGCATCTTTGAAAGAAGGGAAGACGAGTATCACAATGGCAATGCCCCGACATCGAACTGCTGCCGTGCTTATGGTTGCGTTTGCCCTTCTCTCCACCGCAGTCTCCGGCGCGCAGTCAGTGGCCAGTGATTCCTCTGTGCGTCCAGCAGAAAATCTCCTGACCGGCAAGCCGTGGGAGTTTGGACCCTTCGTGAACGGCGGCTTCGGTACCGGTAACCGTGAGTCCTACAAATTTCTCTGGGTTGGTGTGCATGCCGGCAAGGTGCTGACGAACCCGGCCGGTAAGGGCATCCTGAATGGCCAGTTTGAACTGGGTGCTGAATTCATGCCCCTATGGCAGGCATATACCCCTAAATACCTGCGTGCCAACTGCTACGAGCAACCTGGCATACCGTTGGAATGCAGCAACCTGTTCCCCACCGGTGGGACTTATACCGGCTTGAGCATCACGCCGGTCATCTTGCGCTGGGACTTCCGTAGTAGAGGCCGCTTCCTGCCCTGGATTCAGGGTGCAGGCGGTCTCATCTGGACCGATCACAAGTTCCCGCCCATCGGGCCCTACCCAGTCCCCAATCATCTGGGCACCAGTGTTTTCAACTACACCCCGCAATTCGGTTTGGGCGTCCATTACTTCGTCAGGCCCAAGCAGTCGATCTCGATATCGGCGAATGCGGTGCATATTTCGAACGCCAGCATGGGAGATTCCAATCCTGGCGTGAACGCGAGCGTACAGTTTTCTATTGGCTATACGTGGTGGAAGTAGCCGGCCCAGAGGCCGGACGTTTTATGGACGACATCGTCATCGAGTGCGTGCCCAACTTCTCCGAGGGCACCGATCTTAAAAAAGTACACGCCATCGTCGACGCCATGCGCGTGGATGGTGTCTCCTTGCTCGACTGGTCCATGGACAGCGACCACAATCGTTCGGTGGTGACCATTGCCGGGAGGCCTCTGGCGGTGGTGGAGGCAGCCGTTCGCGCCGCCGGCAGGGCAGCGGAACTCATCGATCTGACCGTCCAGCGAGGAGTGCATCCCCGCATCGGCGCTACCGACGTCATCCCTTTCGTTCCCGTCTCGGGAATCTCGCTGGCCCAATGTGCCATCCTGGCGCGCCAGGCTGGTCTTGAGATCTGGAGCCGCTACAACATCCCCATCTATTTCTACGAAGCTGCCGCGTCCCGTCCGGACCGGGCGTTACTGGAACAGGTGCGGCAGGGACAATTCGAGGGCTTGCGTGAGTTGGTTTCGCGCGATGCGGCGCGGCGTCCCGATTTGGGCGGCCCTGAACTGCACCCCACCGCAGGGGCCAGCGCGGTGGGGGCGCGCAAGTTCCTTATTGCCTACAACCTGTATCTGGACCGCCCCAACGTCACTGCGGCCCGGGCGATCGCCAAAGCCCTGCGCGCCTCGAATGGCGGCCTCGAAGGAGTCAAGGCGATGGGCGTGCTGGTGCAGGGAAGAGCCCAGGTTTCCCTCAACATCACCGATTTCCGACTCACCCCGGTGGGCCATGCTTTTGCGGCGGTGAGCCGCCTGGCGGAGCATCATGGCACCAAGGTTGTAGACGCGGAACTCATCGGTCTACTTCCGGAAGAGGCCTTTGAGCGTGATAGTGATTGGGTGCGTCTAATGAGTGGGTTTACGCCAGAGCAGAGGATTCTAGAACGGCGGTTGAAACAGCCACTCGATTGGCCGGTCGCTGGCGCCAGCAAAGCATAAGATAGAGAAAGCTGGGTTAAAGACCTGCTTACATAGGAAAAATGTAGTCCCCCCAGGGAAGAAGGAAGACCCATTGAAGCAATTCACGAAGAAAATGCAAACGAGTTCCATTGCCGGGCTCGCTCTTGCGCTGGCGCTACCCGCCACTGCCGCTCAGCTCGGCCAGGATGCGCGCGCCGCAATACCCAAGGATGTTCAGCAGCTGATCGTCGTTGATTACCACGCCATGCAAAACTCGCAAGCCGCGATGGATCTCAAGGCGCGTGTGCTTCCGCCTGAGCTCAAGCAACTGGAGCAGGCCCTCCGCACTTCAGGCCTCGATGAGAACCATGACATTGAAGAGCTGGCCTTTGCTTCGTTCAAAAAAGGACAAGACACCCGCATCGTAGGCTTGGCGCAAGGCCAGTTTTCGCTTGACGACATCATGGCCAACTTCAAAAAGCGCAAGGTAAAGCCCATTGCTTACCGCGACAACAAGGTATATCCCATGGGCTCCGGTATGCAGGTGGTCTTCCTGAATCCGACGACCATGGTCTTTGGGCAGACCGACTCGCTCAAATCGGCGCTCGATGCACGCGACGGTATGGCGCCGAGCTTTCTGAATAACAGCGCCATGCTGGGCCAGATGGCATCCGTCGACACCGATGCTGTGTGGAGCGTCCTCGATCAGGAAGGCACGCAGACCATGATGCGCTCGGTGCTGGGGGACGCTTCCCAGTTGACTGACTACGACACCGTGAAGAAGCGGCTCCTGAGTTCTCGCTACTCGATGAGCTTCGACAACGGGGTCAAGTTCTCGCTCGACGTGATTACCCCCGACACGATTTCCGCCGCCACCATGGCTTCGCTGCTGAACGCCGCGGCGCTGTACAAGAAGGTCAGTGGTACGCCAGCGGAAAAGGAAGCCATCGACAACACCAGCATCAACTCCAGTGGCGGCACCCTGGACGTGCGCTTCGCGTCTTCAGACAGCCAGTTCTCCAGCCTTCTGCAGTCGAGTCTGTTCCAATCCGTAGTTAAGTAGCGTTATTTCGGATTGGTCAGGCTTGGGCTCCACGTAACTGCGCCGGCGGGGCTGATGGTTACCAGCAGTGAACCCTGATCGCCCAGGTCCACATTTGGACCTGCGGCGGTATGGGTGTGACCTTCCCCATCCTCGTACTGCAGCGATAGCGGTCCGGACCCCTGAATCTTGAAGCGGTAATGAAACTTGCCACCGGCCGCCAGCACATTTGCGCCAAAGCTGGCGCTGGGGTAGTCAAACTCCAGCACATGCAGCGTGGGGCCCTGGTTCACGATCGTGGCCTCCACGAACCGTGAGCGGCAACCCGCCAGCCCGGCAAGGCACAAACTCAGCAACAACGTTGCCAATTTTGAAGCGGCCAATTTTGAAAAGGGCGCCCAAGATCCATGTGCGGACGGGATTCTCAGAGCAGTGTCTTCCGTTCCAGGATGCGCGCCGTTAAAACCACTCCGGTCTCGTCGTTATGCAACGTAAGCGGAAAAGCAAGCACATTCCACACCCACTCCTCGCCCTTGCGGGGTAGATTCAACAACCCGCGATAGGTTCGATCGATATAGGTTTCGCGCTTCTCCGCCACTGTGCGCAGAATCTCTCTCCAGTCAGCCGCCAGATCAGGCATCTCGGCGAACATATTCTTGCCCGGAAACCAATCCCGAGGCCGCTCCAGCAGTCGGGCGCAGGACTCGTTCACGTACATCCATTCTCCGTCGCGATTCAGGATCTCGAGCACCACGTCCTCGCCGATCGCCATGCCAATGCGGGAATAGAAGAAATCCCGGGCATCGACTACCACCGGCCTTCCCCGGTGCTTGGCTTCAAACGAACGCAAGGCGGCGATCAGATCATCGACCGAGCTGTACCCCTTGAGCAGGTGCATGTCTTCCACCCCGCCGAAGCGCCGCTCCAGGGTGGAGGAAAGAATGATGATCGGCACTTCCGGCCGGCGCCGGCGAAGGATACTCGCGACTTCCGTACCGAACTGGCCCGCCCCCAGATGGTAGTCGAGGACAGCGATATCGATCTGGTTCAGCAGCTTCTCGGCTTCGCCGATCGTACCCGCTGTATCGGCCAGGTAACCGTGCTTGCGCAGGATGGCGGCGCGAAGCAACAGATTCTCCGGATCATCGTCAAGCAGCAACACGCGGACAGGATTTTCAACCAGATGCAAACTCTGCCTTCCCGTTTCCCCGATAGGTTTGCCCTGCCGGCTTTTGCGACTGAAGTTGGATGCCTATTTTGGGAAACGCGCTGCCACCCAAATCAGGTTGCTCGCGGCCAGGCAAGCAGGAGGAGGCGCACCCAATTTCGAACCACTAAAGTATGATTTTACAAAATCTTACGGCCTCTTGTGCACCTGTTTGACGAGCTCTGGCAGGCGTCTGAAGGCGGCCACGCTGCGCATCCAGGCCCGGTGCTCGAATGCCGGCGAACCGCTGATCACGCTCCCCGGAGCCACATCGCCGGGCACCCCGGATTGGGCCGTGACCACCACCCCGTCGCCGATGAAACTATGACCCACCACCCCTACCTGCCCGGCCAGCACTACATTCTTTCCCACACCCGATGATCCGGCCAAGCCCACCTGGGAACAAACCAGGGTATTTTCTCCTACCGTCGATCCGTGCCCCACTTGCACCAGGTTGTCTATTTTGACGCCGCTGGCGATCTCCGTGTTTCCCACACTGGCCCGATCAATGCAGGAATTGGCCTGCACTTCCACCTGGTCCCCCAGAACCACCGCGCCGCTTTGGGTGATCTTATGCCAGGTTCCGGCATCCTCCTTGGCGAATCCGAATCCGTCCGAGCCCACCACTGCTCCGTTTTGCAGGATGACGCCGTCGCCCAACCGGCACTCTTCTCGCACCACGGCATGGGCGTGGGCGAAGAAATTCTTTCCTATATGTGCCTTAGGGTAAATGACCACATGCGGCAACAGGGTCGCGCCGGGTCCTATCACCACCCCCGCGCCGACCACCACATAGGCTCCGATATGCGCCCCCTGGCCGATCGTGGCGCTGGGGTCGATGACCGCTGTAGGGTGAATCCCGGGAGAATAAAGCGGGGCTGGCCGGAAGATGTCGATGGCGCGGGCGAAGGCCAGGTAGGGGTTTGCTGTGCGCAAGGTAGCCGCTTCGATCTGCGGAAAATCCTCGGTCACCAGAACCGCTCCAGCCTTGGTCGTGCGGGCAAACGGTGTGTACTTCGGGTTGGCCACAAAGGTTAGATGGCCGGGACCGGCTTTTTCAATCCCCTCGACCCCGGTAATCTCCTGATCCTGGTCGCCATGGCAGGTGGCCCCAAGGATGCGGGCGAGTTCGGCAAGCTTCATGCAGGGGATTGTACCGGAGTCCTTAAACCGAGTTCTGTGGTTTGAACAGGCTCTCCTGCACCGCCTCGGACGGGCCGCGCCGGGCTCCGGTCTTGATCACCGCCAGCACATCCAGCTCCGCAATTGCCTGCCGGGGCAGAAAAATCCGCTGCGTGTTCGATCGCGTATCCGGAGGAATGAGGAACAGACCCTCCCCATTGAGCAGAGTCAGGTCATTCGGCGCCAGTCCCTCGATCACGTCATTATCTTTAAGCCGTGCCCGAATCCACAGGCCTTGGCTGCGCGGGCGGGTGACAAAGGTTTTGCGTAGCAAACGCTCAGGCTGGTTGGCATCGCCGGACTGGAAGTCGCGCACGAAGCAGATCCATTTCACTTCCGGCATGTGTACCGAAACCAGCTTGCCGGCCAGGTCGAGCACCTGTACTTGTTCCTGGGCCACAAAGGCAGATGGGGGCAGGTACCCGGAAAGCCAGTCCCGGCTCAACTTTCGTACGATGACCTTTTTACGGCTGGCTGGCATGGGATCGGGCCTCCGGCGGCCCGGACGCTTCGCGCCTGCTGGTCAGAGCCCGGCGGAAAATCGCCCAGCTGGATTGTCGCACGTTCCACAACCGCACCGGGAACTGTGCAAGCCTGTAGCCAAGGTCCTTCCCAGTATGGTAACTTAGGTATTCGTTCGTAGCGTGAGTTTGCCGCTAAGGTGTTCACATGGCGAATGTTAGCCGCAATCTCAATGGCGGGCGGAGCTGAACGTAAGGCATGCCCGACTATATTTATCTTCTCAAGCACCGACTCTCCCCACACCAGCAGAACGCCCTCCAGCACATCCGTGAGGCAGCTCGCGATGCCGGGATGACCGTTTTCCTGGTGGGTGGCGCTGTGCGCGACCTGACCAGTGGTTCGCCCGTCTTCGATCTTGACGTAACGGTTCAGGGAAATGCTCTTAAGTTAAAGAAACCGCTGGAGAAAGCGGGAGCAAAGCTGTGGGGCGAGCACGAGCCCTCACGCACTCTCTTTTTTCGCTTTCCGGTCGGGGTCACGGTAGAGATCTCGAGCGCACGGCGCGAGGAATACCCCAAACCGGGTAAGCCCGTCTACCATTGGGACACCATTCTGGAAGATCTGCGCCGCCGTGACTTCACCGCCAACGCCATGGCGTTGTCGCTGAACGAGCATTCTTACGGCTTGCTGATGGACCCGCTCAACGGGGTCGCCGACATTGAAGCCCGGCAGCTGCGCCTGGTGAGCAACTATGGCTTCCTGGAGGAACCATCCCGCCTGCTACGGGCCACCCGCTTGGTGGCGCGCCTGGGATGGGAGCTGGATGAGCGCACCCAGACAAGATTCCAGAATGCCAAGGAAGAGAATGCCATTGAGGCTCTCTCCCCCTACCACCGGGGCTATGAGTTAGAAGAGATTGGTCATGAAGACGACGGGTTGCGGGTGCTTACTGCCATGGAGTCACAGGGCTGGATGCATCATTTGTTCCCCGCCTGGAGCACCGCGTCGGCGGATGCGCCCGGCCTGGAGGAAATGCGCAAGCTCGTCACCCAGCTGCAAGTGCAGAGTGTAAGTCCTGATATTTCTGCGGCTTCAATGCATTTTCTTACAGCCAAGCTTTCACCCAAGGACCTGGCTGCGCTCAAGGCAATGTTTGTTCGCCCCGGCTTCGTCGAAGAATGGGACAATCTCGACCATGCCGCCCGTGAATTCAATAAACAGCTCAGTGGCAAAGAAGCCGCCACCCCTTCGGCCACCTGGAAGCTGTTTACCACGGCTGACCCGCAGGCTGTCTTATGGCTAGGGTTAACTTCCAAGTCCCCGGCGATCCAGGCCAAATATAAGAGTTTCTTCACCGTTTGGCCGGAAGCGCGCCAGAAAGTTCCTCACGCTCTGTTCCAGGAGATGCGCATCACTCCGGAGGTTCCGGGCTATGAGGAGATGATGTCCGGTCTCTTCCTCGGCGTCATTGACGGCAAGCTGGAGACTGAGGAGCAACTGCGTGCCTTCCTCGAGCCCTATTCGCCGCCGGCCCCCCCGCCTCCGGTGACCCTACGTCGCACCCGCGGCTCTAAGAAATCCGGGGAAGCCAAGGCCAAGATCCCGGTGGAAGATGCCGGGTTTGACGGTGAGCCTTTGGACCTGGACGATGAGGAAGCGGAACCGATCGAGGAGGTTGAGGATGAGGAAGCGGAATCCGAACCCGAACCCGAGGATAGTTTTCCGCCCGTAGCCAAGAAGAGCGCACCGGCGCCCAAGAAAACCCTCCCGGCAAGTGAATCTGGCAATGGAGCGAAGATGCAGGCCGCTCCCAAGCCCGAGGCCCCGGTGACTAAGGCGAGCCCGGCCGCAGCGAAGGCAGCGCCAACTCCCACGCTCCATGTGGTAGCGCCGAGTAAACCGGCCAAGGTCCACGTGATGGCCAAAACGGCGGCCAAACCCGCGCCACCGCCGCCCAGCCACGCTCATAGCCACGCTCATCCCCCGGTCCCGGCGAGCAAGAAGGCGTTGCCCATGAAAGGGGCCGCGGGCAAAGCGGCACCCTCCAAAGCGGCCACGGCCAAGCCAGTCCCGTCCAAGGTAGCCAAGCATGTGCCTACGAAAGCGGCGCCGGCTGCCAAGCCTGCGGTCAAGAGCGCCGTCCCGGCGAAGAAGGCGGCTCCGCCGAAATCGCCTGTCAAAGCCCACAAGAACCACGAGGCCCACAAGAACCACGAGCCGGCGAAAAAGACGCTCCCGGCGAAGAAAGCCGCTCCAGCCAAAAAGCACCGCTAAGCGTCGCCCGTCCTTGGTTAGGGAACCAGAGACCATTTCCGATTACGATCGCGGCCTCAATTGCTAACGACCGCTAAAGTCCTGATTACGGGGTGACGATCATGTCACTATGGACAGCGCGGATGCTATTCCCTCGGTCGCTGGTTCCCTCAGGAACCCCCTTGACTTCGCAGAGGCCGGCCAGGAACGCTGGGAACGGAGCAAGAACGCCATAGTCTCCGCCATCATCGCCCAAGATTCGCTTCCCTCGACCATGCAGTTGATGGCGGACGCCTTCGTGGCTCTCTATCCCCCCAAATCGATCGCCATCTTCGTGCTTGCCGGGAATCAGTTCCACATCGAAGCCGAGGCGGGATTGCCTCCCCGGCCCGTCCCTCCATTGGCGTCTGCCCCCCCGACCCAGGGAACCTTAGGGGACCTAGGCCTCGCCACCGTTTCCGCCGCGCGGGATGTCACAGCGTTCCAGGAAATTCTGGAAACGGGCGTTAAGCTCTGCCTGGCCTGGCCCCTGATCTCTGGTTCTGGAGAAGCGAAAGGCCTGGTCACCGTGTTCGACGCTCACCAGGCCCTGCTGGACGACGCCACCCGCCAAACCATCCGCGGCCTTTGCGATCTCGGCCGCATGGCTATTGAACATCGACAGCTTTGTGACCAGGTCGTACAGGCTTCGCATTATGACAGCCTGACCGGATTGCCCAATCGGATTTTTCTGGAGAATCGCTTGCCCCAGACAATGGTCAGCGCCAGGCGCCAGGGCAAGCTCATTGCCGTGTGTTGCATCGATCTGGATCACTTCAAGCAAATCAACGACCACCTGGGACATGAACTGGGAGATGCCTGCTTCAAAGTAGTCAGCCAGAGGCTGAAGGCCATGATTCGTGAGGTCGACATCCTCGTCCGCCACGTAGGAGATGAATTCATCCTCGTCCTGACTGACCTCGCCGCGATATCGGATGCGGCTGCCATTTGCAACCGGCTGCTTAAGGACTTAAGCGCGCCGATGCTGCTGGACGGCCATGCCCTGACCCTAACCGCCAGCATAGGCATCAGCATCTTTCCCGATCATGGGGAGACCTCGGACTTATTGTTGCGCAATGCCGATATGGCGCTGGTGCAGTCAAAGCGCGCAGGCAGAAGACAGGTGCAGATCTATTCTCCGCGTGTGGGCCGCCACAACCGGCGGGCAGCGGAGATGGAGGATGCGCTGGCTGAGGCAGTTAGCCGGCATCAGTTCCGTCTGGCCTACCAGCCGATCTACACCATGCAGCGGGAGATCGCAGGCTTCGAGGCATTATTGCGCTGGAAGCACCCCACCTTGGGCCCGGTCACCCCCCAGGAGTTCATCCCTGTCGCGGAGAGAACGGGGCTGATCGTTTCTATTGGTGATTGGGTCATTGAAGAGGTGTGCCGCCAGGCGATGGCATGGAACGCTGCCGAAGTACCTTCGGTCAAGCTCTTCACCAATATCTCCGGTGCGCAATTGGCGCGTCCCAACTTCGGTTCCAAAATCGCCCAGACCCTCGAGCGCAGCGGCCTTCCGCCCGGACGCCTGGAGCTGGAAATTACCGAAAGCTGGGTCATCTCCGACCTTAGAGGCGCAGCCGCCAAGCTGCAGAAGCTCCGCGACTTGGGCGTAGGAATCGCCATCGATGACTTTGGCACCGGCCACTCCAGCTTCAGCTACCTTCAGGCGCTGCCGCTGGACACTCTAAAAATTGATCGCTCCTTCATCCATCGCCTCGACGGCTCGGCTGCCAACCTCTCCACAGTACGGGCCATCACCGGGCTGGCACATCAGCTGGGCCTGAAAACCGTGGCTGAGGGCGTGGAGTCCGAGCTGCAGTTGGCTCAACTAGGCCGGGTGGGATGCGAACTGATACAGGGCTTTTTCTTCGCCCGGCCATTGACCCCGGAGGCTGCCTCGTCGCTGCTGATGAAGTCCTTCAAGCAGTCTCAACGCCCCCTGGCAGAATACGCCAGCCGATAATTCCTCTTTTGCCCCAACCTTCGATTTAACAGGCTGCTGAAAAAGTCGGTTCAAAGGAGAAAACCATTCCCTCAGCGGCTAAAGCCGTTCCTGCTTTTAATGACTTACGTGCGGGCTGAAGCCCGTACCCTTCAAAGACCAGAGTTTTTCCTGAAGGCAGAGATCAGAGTTTTTCCTGAAGGGTACGGGCTTCAGCCCGTACGTGATTGCTTTGCAACGAACCCGGCTTTAGCCGCTGAGGGATGCCTTCCGCTCCCAACAGAGTTCTTTTCCGCAGACTGTTAAGCTCGTGCGAGCTCTGCGATACTCTCGTTGGTGCGAAATCAGGAATTCTCTTCCCAGGCGAGCCACTCCTCTCCTCGTGTCACCAGCATGAGGGCGATTCCGGTTGCCGGCAGCGACAGTATGTTGCTGAACCTGAGCGGGGCCCACTCGCCCTTCTTCACCCGCAACGTCGTAGTGCTTACCGACGATGCCGGCCACACCGGCGCGGGCGAGGTTCCCGGCGGCGAGAAGATACGCCAGGTTCTCGAAGAAGCCATTCCTGCAATCGTCGGCTGCCCCATCGCTGCTCACCGCGAGATTCTTGAAGCCATGCGGCAGCGCTTCGCTGATCGCGATGCCGGCGGACGTGGTCTGCAGACCTTCGATATGCGCACCACGGTGCACGCGGTTACAGCGGTCGAGTGTGCGCTGCTCGACTTGCTGGGCCAGTGGGTCGGCCTGCCGGTCGCCGCGTTGCTGGGCGAGGGACGGCAGCGGACGAGTGTACCGGTGCTCGGCTACTTGTTCTTCGTCGGCGACCGGCGTAAGACTCGACCTACCCTATGCCAGCGAACCGGAGGCCGGCGACGAGTGGTTGCGCCTGCGCCATGAAGAGGCGCTGACCACCATCGCAGTGCTGCGCCTGGCAGAGGCTGCGCAAGCCCGCTACGGCTTTCACGACTTCAAGCTCAAAGGCGGAGTGCTTGCCGGCGCGCAAGAGATGGAAGCCGTGACCGCGCTGGCGGAGCGATTTCCCCAGGCACGCATCACCCTCGACCCCAATGGCGCCTGGTCCTTAGAGGAAGCAGTGGCGCTTTGCCGCGGCAAACAACATGTTCTGGCCTATGCGGAAGACCCCTGCGGGGCCGAGCAGGGCTACTCCGGCCGGGAGATCATGGCGGAATTTCGCCGCGCCACCGGCCTGCCCACGGCGACCAACATGATCGCCACCGACTGGCGAGAGCTCAAGCACGCCGTGCAGTTGGACGCGGTCGACATCCCTCTGGCCGATCCTCATTTCTGGACCATGCAGGGCTCGGTGCGGGTGGCGCAGTTCTGCCGTGACTGGGGCCTCACCTGGGGATCGCACTCCAACAATCACTTCGACATCTCCCTGGCCATGTTCACCCATGTGGCTGCGGCCGCTCCGGGTAAGGTAACCGCCATCGATACGCATTGGATCTGGCAGGACGGCCAGCGCCTGACTCGCGAGCCGTTCCCCATCGTGAACGGCGCAATCGAGTTGCCCACTCGCCCCGGGCTGGGCATCGAGATCGACCTGGAGCGCATCGAGGCCGCACATGCGCTTTATCAGAAGCTAGGCCTGGGAGACCGCGACGACCGGACGCCGATGCAGTCCCTGGTGCCCGGGCTGGACCTTTCACCCCAAGCGTCCCTGCCTTGTAGGCTGGTAATTTCCAACTGTTCGTCTATAGTTGGGACAAAATGCCCACCTCCAGTACTCTTCCATCGCAGGTGCAGCCTATCTCGCTTCCCGGACCGGTTCTTTTGGATTGGGCTGCCGTTGCTGCTTGCGTTGGCGCTGGGACACTCCCTTTGGGCCACCAGCCTCGATGGATTCACCATCGATGAGCCGTACCACATTGCTGCCGGAGCTTCTTACCTGCGCTGGGGAGACTATCGGTTGAACCCCGAACACCCGCCCTTGGTGAAGCTGATCGCGGGGCTGGCTGTGCCGCCGAGCGTGCTGCATCTTGCTCCGCTGCGTCTGCTCAACGAAAAGGAGCAAGAGCGCGAATACACCCAGAAAGCAGTCTTTGAAGATAGCGACAGCGCCCTGGTGCAACGGCGGGCGAGAACGGCACTGTTCGCCTTCAATACCCTACTGCTGGCAGTGCTGGCGTGGCTGTTATGGCGTATCTTCGGCTCCGGCATTGCCCTGGCTGCGTTGCTGCTGCTGGCGCTCGACCCCACCGTCTCCGCCCATATGCCGGTGGTGATGACCGATCTGCCGATGGCTTTGCTGGGCACGATTCAGCTTTGCCTGGCCATTCTCGCTCTGCGCAACCGCCTCTGGCACGACTGGATTCTCCTGGGCGTCGCTACCGGGTTACTGCTGGCGACCAAGCACTCGGCGCCGCTGATTGTCTTGCCGATACTGATTGGTTGCGTTGGTGTTCTCGTCTGGCAGGCGGGGCATAAGCAATCCGTTGGCAGGCAGGCGCTTGGCCTGGCGGCAGCCTGCGTGTTGAGCCTGGTGGTGCTGTGGGGCACTTACGGATTTCATTATCGCGAGAGCCCCGGGCTGAATGCGCAAGGCCAGCCCGCGGAGACCTTCAACCGTCCGCTCGCAGCTAAGATTGCTGATCTTCATTCACCCGCGATGCGCCGCGCGTTGACCATCGCGCAAAACCTTCACCTGGTGCCGCGCGCCTATCTCTGGGGCTTGGCCGACACACTGCGCGCCGGTGTGGAAGGCCGCCCATTTGGATCGACGCCTTCGGCCATAGTTACCAGGGCAAGGCTCCATGGTGGGTTCCGTTTGCAGACCTGGTGGTCAAGCTGCCGCCGGCGTTTCTACTGCTGGCGACTATGGCATTGCGCTGCTCTCGCTGCGGTGCCTGCCCACGACGGTTTCGTTGCCCCTGGCGGGCTTCGCCGGCATGGCGGCGTTCTTCATGCTGTTCATCGCGCACAATGGAATCTTCTACGCCGGACTGCGGCACTGGCTTTTCGTGGTTCCCCTGCTCGCTGTCTGCGCCGCGAGCGGAGCCTGGTTTCTTTGGCGGTCTCCTATCTTATGGCGCCGCGCCGTAGCGATTGCTGCAATTCTGTGGATCGCCGCGACCGTGCTTCCCCAGCGGCGCATCTGGGAATATCACAACGCACTTGCTGGCGGGTCGCGGAACGCGTGGCAAGACTTCGACAACGAAAGTGTCGACCTGGGCCAGCGGACACCGGAATTTATCGCCTTCTACAAAAGCCACATTGCGCCGGCCCCAGTGATGATCGACTACATGGCCCTGCACGAGCAGTTGCAGGCCGCAGGCGTGAAGGAGTGGGAGCCGCTGCCGGAAGAGATCGGCGACGGAAACCTGAATGGCTGGTTGTGCCTCCGCGCTCCGGAGATAGCCCTGCGCGACTGGCATGATATGCCCACGATGCGCACCGTGCAGCCCATGGCCCGCTTCGGCAATCTGCTGCTGTACCACGGTAATTTGCCCTTACCTCGCGTGGCCGCATCGATCCTGAGGTTCCGGGCCTTAGTCACCATGGACGAGGCGGGCACCGTCCAAAGTTAATCGAACAGTACCTGCTTGCGGTCCATTGCTCTGGATCCTGACTCTGCGCCCGCGGCCATCGAGCTGGGCAACTTTGCTCTTGCCCGGCGCGAAACAGCGAGGGCGCTGCACTGGTATGAACTGGCGCAGAAAGACGCTGCCCAGGAACCGGATATTCTTATCGGATGTCGAACGACAAATCCAACTGGTAAAGACCGCGCCTCCGGGCACGGTGTCTGCTTTGCGCAATCCAGCGAAGGAATAAGACCACTGATGAAACCTGTCTTTCTAGCCCTGCTTCTCCTCGCCTTTTCTCCGCTCGCGTCGGCGCAGAAGCGCATGGTCCTGGTCGACCAGGACGCCCTCGGTCCCGGGGGATCGGATCAGATGTCGTTGATGGTCCTGCTGCAATCACCAGATGTTCAAGTCCTGGGCATCACTGTCGTGACCGGTGATGCCTGGCGTGATGAGGAAGTGCAGCACACGCTGCGCATGCTCGAGCTCATTGGAAAAACCGACGTCCCGGTGGTTCCGGGTGCGGTTTTTCCCCTGGTGCGCACGCTGCAGGAGACTCGCCTGGCTGCCCAGCTTTATGGCAAAGTGACTTGGCTGGGCGCATTTGGAGGCGGACCCTCCAGTCTTGACCAGCAGGCCGGTCACGAAGGGGATCCATCGCGCAGCCATGATCCCTACTTCGTGCCTTCGTTGCCCGAAGGCTCGCCGCATACTCTACCTCTTGACCAGGACGCCGCCCACTTTCTGATCTCCCAAGTGCATGCGCATCCTCACCAAGTCACCATCTGCGCCCTGGGTCCGCTGACCAACATTGCTCTTGCGCTATCCATCGATCCCCATTTCGCTGAGTTGACGCAGGGGATTTATCTCATGGGTGGGAGCCTTGATCCGCAGACGGAAGATCCGGAATTCTCCTCCAACCCGCGCCATGAGTTCAACTTCTGGTTCGACCCTGAAGCCACGCACATTGTCCTGCGTGCCCACTGGCCGCGCATTGATGTAACCACGGTGGACGTTTCGATCAAGGGAAACTTCACCCAGAAGATGGCGGACGAGATTGCGCAATCCTCCACCCCGGCGGCGCAGTACATCGGGCGTTTCTCCAAGGATCGCTACTACTTGTGGGACGAGCTAGCGGCCAGCACTCTGTTGGACCCGTCGATCATCACCAAGGAGCGCCTGCTCTATATGGATGTGGACCTGAGCCACGGCCCAAGCTACGGCAACACGCTCACCTGGACTGCGCCCCTTAAGCCCGAGACCGACGTGCAGTTGGTGCACGCGCAGATGGACCTGGATCTTCCCAAGTTCACCAGCAAATTCGTCGCCCTAATGAAAGCGCAACCTCCAAAGAATTGAACCGCATTACAACCGGAGCGTAGCGTAGTGGAGGGACCTGCTGTTCAGCCGAAGGACGCAACAAAGGTGAGGTTTGCTGCGGTAGTCCGGCATGGAAGGCGGCTCGCGGCCGTTACCCTCGCCTTGATCGCCGCAACCATAGTCATCATCTACAGCCGCCAGCGTCCTAGCATCGACCCCCGACAAGTCACGCTACCGGCCGACGGCGCTGAACACCCCGCATTCCGCATCCGGCTACCGTGGCCCGGTGGTACTGTTACCGAAGACACGGACCAACCGCCAAGCCTACGCCTGCTTGAATCCAAAGACGCCATCGAAGGCATGCTTCAATCTCCGGTTAACCCCGGCCACGCCCAACTCAATCTACATTGGCGCCACCACCTCTATCGCATCCCCGTAACCTTCGTCTTCGACCCAACCGACACCTACGCCGACGGAACCCCCGACTTCCTACGCCTCCACACCGCCCAGGATCGCCAGGCCTTCCGAGCCTGGTTTACCGCCATCGCCGAGCGCCAGGTAGACCAACCTGCCCAACTACCGCCCGAGATCAATGACTGCGCCGCCCTCCTCCGCTACGCCTATCGCGAAGCGCTCCACGTCCACGACGAAACCTGGCTCAGCGGCCATGCTCTCGAGTCCTCCGCGCCCTCCATCGGCCAGTACACCTACCCGCAAACCCCCTTGGGAGCCAACCTCTTCCGCATCCGCCCCGGCCCATTCCTACCCACAGACCTCAACAGCGGCGCCTTCGCCCAGTTCGCCGATGCGCAAACCCTCATGCAACACAACACCTACCTGTTAGGACGCGACCTCCGCCAGGCTCGCCCCGGCGACCTGATTTTTTATCGCCAGTTGGACCAGGACTCACCGTATGATGTCCCGGGCACTCCCCGTTACCACTCTCCCTTTCACTCCATGATTTTTTGTGGGGAAAAGGGTGTCGTCTATCACACCGGGCCCATAAACCATGGCAAAGGCGAAATGCGCCGCCTGCTGTTGAGTGATTTGTTGCACCACCCGGACGCGCGCTGGCGTCCGCTCAAGGAAAACGCAAACTTTCTCGGAGTCTACCGTTGGAATATTCTGCGCGAAGGCGATTGAGCGTCGGGTTCCTGCTCCTGCTTGGGCTTTTGCTCCCCGCGCAGCTGCAAGCCGCCCGCCCGGTCTCATTCAACCTAAGCACCAACCGCAGCTTCGCGCCTACCGAGAAACCCACCATCCATCTCTACGCGCAGAATGTCGATGAGCTGGAGTTCCGCATCTACCGGGTGCAGAACCCGGCAAAATTCCTCGCCGGCCTGCCCGACCTGCACAGCTTCGACAACGGAACCCCGTTCGGCCCCAAAGAGCGCATCGACGAGCGCACCTGGCTGGAGAAGTTCCACGACTGGAAGCATCATCTCTGGTTTCTGATCCGCCGCTTCTTCCGCGGCCAGTTCACCATCGAAAACCGCGATCGTCTGCGCGCCCGTCAAGCGAACCTGGCCCGCCGCAGCCGCATCGTCGGCGTAGCCCAGTTCGCCCAGATCCCATTGCTGAACGACCACCAACTGGTCGCGCGCTGGCGCCAGGAACTGCCTCCGACCTACGTCTCCGATTCGCAGGAACTGCCCATTGATCCGCTGCCTTCCGGCCTCTACCTGATCGAGGCAACGGACGGCCACTACAAGGCCTACACCCTCCTGATGGTAAGCCGCATGGCCGTGGTCACCCGCACCGGCAACGGCAGTGTGCTCGCCTATTGCGTCGACCGTGTCTCCGGAGCGGGCATCGCAGGGGTGCAGGTAAACGCCGGCTTCGGTCAGCAGCAGCAAGTCACCGGCAACACCGGCGCCGACGGGCTCGCCGATCTCCATTTGACCGCGCCCAAGGTGCAGCAGGACAACTTCTGGGTGCTGGCCACAACCGGCGATGACGTGGCCGCCGTGACTCCTGGCAGCTACGCCCTCAGCGGATTTCAGGGCGGCCGCTGGTCTTCCTACATCTATACCGACCGCCCCGTCTATCGTCCTGGCCACGTAGTGCATTGGAAGGGAATTCTGCGCGCCAAGGTGGAAAATCACCTGGAGCTGCCCAAGCTCGCCACCATCCACGTAACCATCGCCGACCAGGATGACCATGCCCTGCTCGACAAGGACATGCCGCTCTCCGCCGGCGCTGTATACGGCGATCTGACCCTGCCGGCCACCGCGACCCTGGGCTACTACACCATCCATCTCCGCAACGGGCCCCTTTCAGACGACTTTAGCAACGACGGCGGTACCGGCATGTTCCGTGTGGAGGCTTACCGCAAACCCGAGTACCAGGTGCGCGTAAGCCCCACCAAACCCCGCCTGCTGCAGGGCGAGACCATGCCGGTAGTGATCGACGCCCGCTACTTCTTCGGCGAGCCGGTCGCTAATGCCGTGGTCAAGTACCGCGTCTACCATTCGCCCCACTACTGGTGGGATGACGAAGCCACCGGTGATGACGAGGGCATGGGGGGCGGCGATGACAACGCCTCGCTGGGCTACGACGCCGCGCAGCAATCCGAACAGACCGGCAAGCTCGATGCCAATGGAAAGCTCACCATCAATGTCCCTACGCAGTACGCAGCCGACGCAACCCACGCCATGGACCAGGACTACACCGTGGAGGCCGCCGTCACCGACCAGGCCAACCGGGAGATCACCGGACGCGGACGCTTCCTTGCCACCCGCGGCACCTTCCGCATCCGCGTCGAGCCGGTGAGCTACGCCATTCGCAGCGGCGACACCGCGCTCTTTGATGTAACCGCGGTGGATTACGATAACCACCCGGTACAAACCCGAGTGCACCTCCAGCTAGTTACGCGCGAGTATGGCAATGGAAAGACCGAGATCATCCGCGGCGCCGCTACGGATGTGACCACCGACGCCAATGGAAAGGCCCAGGGATCCATCCTGGTCAGTCAGGGCGGCAGCATCGAGGTGGAGGCGAGCGCTACCACTCCTGAAAGTCGCAAGGTCTTCGACTTCAGCTATCTCTGGGTAACGGGCAACAGCGAAGAAGGATGGGGCGGGGCATCGCGCTCCGTTCAGATGGTCGCCGACAAAAAGAGCTACGCCCCCGGAGACACCGCCCACCTCAGCATCCTCTCCAATGTCGACAACATCCACCCCCTGGTAATCGCTACCGGAAATACAGTTGAGTTCCGCAAGGTCATGTTCTCCCCCGGCAAGTCGTTGACCTTCGACCTGCCCATCACCGCGGATGCGCAGCCCAACCTCGAGGTAACCGCGGCCTTCATCCGCAACGATCAACTCTACCAGGCCACCCTCAGCATCAAGGTTCCGCCCGTGCAGGAACAGTTACAAATCGACATCACCCCGGCCAAGGATGTCTTTCAGCCGCAGCAAACAGCCTCCTACGATGTATTTGCGCGCGATTATCAAGGCAAGCCGGTCAGCGCCGACTTTAGCTTTGGGGTAGTCGACGAAGCCATCTACTCGCTCTATCCCGATAACAGCGGCGACATGGTGAAGAAGCTTTACCCTGACCGCTACGTCTACGCCGCCGTCGATTCGTCGCTGCAGTATTACTTCAGCGGCAAGGCGGGGCTCAAATCTCCGCAGCTGGCCGAACGGCAGTCACGTTACCGCCCGCAGCTGGCCCAGGTAAAGCCCGGCAACGACGTGGTGCAGCCCCGCGTGCGCAAAGCATTTCCAGATACCGCCTACTGGTCGCCCTCCATCCATACGGATGCCACCGGCCATGCTCACGTCACCCTCACTTTCCCCGACTCGCTAACCACCTGGCGGAGCACGGTGCACGCCATCACCCTCGATTCCAGGGCGGGCTCCGCGATTAATCGTGTGCTGGTGCGCAAGAACATCATCGTGCGCATGGGCACGCCCCGCTTCCTGCGCCAGGGGGATGAAGTCACCATCCCCGTAATCGTGCACAACTACCTCGACCAGGCCAAACAAGTGCAGCTCTCGCTCGACATTAATGGCCTCGACCCTGTCTCCGGCGCGCCGCAGACTGTTACTGTTCCCAGCAAGGGCGAAGGCACCGCACTGTGGCGAGTCAAAGCCTCGAAGATCGGCAACGCGCGCCTGCTAGTCAAGGCCCTTTCCAACGAAGAGTCAGACGCTCTAGAGCTGACGTTTCCAGTGGAGCCGATCGGCGTGCCGCGCACCATCAACAACTCCGGAGTCATCGCGGATAATGGACCAGCTTCCACCACCATTGACTTCCCAGGAAACACCGATCCCGCTACGCACACGCTGCATCTCGAGATTGCTCCATCGATAGCCGGCAGCCTCTTCTCCGCGCTCGGCTATCTCACCAGCTATCCCTACGGCTGCACCGAGCAGACCATGTCCAGCTTCCTGCCTAACCTGGTGGTTGCCGAGACGCTAAAGAAGCTCAACCTCTCCAGCCTGGTGAGCCCACCCGATCTGCAAGCCAAGATCGACGCCGGCCTCGATCGTCTGAACGACCTCAAGCACGACGACGGCGGTTGGGGCTGGTGGAAAGAGGATGCCAGCCGCGTCTTCATCACCGCGTATGTTGTCTCCGGCCTGGCGGAAGCGAAAACTGCAGGCTATGCCAAAGCCGACGCCAACCTGGGCGGGGGAGTGAGCTATCTGCAGAAGCAGCTGGCCCAGCATCCGCGCATGCTCCCTGAACTGCGCGCCTACGTGCTCCATGCCCTCAGCGAGGCCAGCGCGAAAGACTTGGGCCCTGGGGTCGAAACCCTATGGTCGCGCCGCAACGACCTCTCCCCGGAAGGCCTGGCCCTTACCGGCATGGTGATGCTACGTACCGGTGACAGCAGGTCTGCGCAGATTGCCCAATTGCTGGAAGCAAAAGCCAAGCACACCGGAACCCTCGTCTCCTGGCCATCGACCTACAACCCGCTGCTTGAGCTGAGTGACGACAACAGCGCAGAGAGCACGGCCTTCGCCTTGCGCTTCCTCACCCATGCCGATGCCAAGAGCCCCTTGCTAGAAGGCGCAGCGCAGTGGCTGGTGCTCAATCGCAACGGCGGCTACTGGTGGAGCTCGACCGAGCAAACAGCCATGGTGCTCTTTGGCCTGGTGGACTATCTAGCTGCCTCACAGGAGCTGAACGCGGACTTCGATGTGGACGTGCAGCTCAACGGCGCCTCCATCGGCAAGCACCATTTCACCGCGGCCGATGCAGCCTCGGGGGTAGACCTCACGCTCGATGTGACGCCCGCCCAGTTGCATCCTGGGAGCAACGCAGTAGTCGTAACCAAGCAGGGAACTGGGCGCGCCTACTGGACGGTCCAGGGCAAGTACTATTCCACCGAGCAGAAGTTCTATCAGCAAGGCACGCTCTCGCTCAACCTCACCCGCGACTACTTCAAACTGGTGCCCACCACCCAGGACGGGCAGATCGTTTACCGGCTCGAACCGCTCAAAGGTCCCGTTGTGCCCGGCGACACGCTCGCCGTTCATCTGGCGGTGAACGGCTCGCCAGCGAAGTATTTGTTGATTGAGGATCCAATCCCCGCAGGAACGGAATTCGTGCAGCACGAGGACAGCTACAAGCTCCTGGAGCAGCCAAGTGCCTGGCAGTACTGGTATACGCGGCGCGAATTTTTCGATGACCGCGCGGCCATTTTCGCAACTGAGTTTAGTGGCCGCCATGAATCCTTCTATCTGCTCAAGGTGGTCAACCCGGGAAGCTTTGCCATCAGCCCGGCCAACGTGCAGCCCATGTACCAGCCCGGCATTCAGGCCACTAGCGACTTACTGCACCTGCAAGTAGATCCGGCGCCGGAGGACAAGAAATGATGCAAGCATTCCGCGGCGCCGTCGCCAGGTTCACCGGTCGTCTTATCCTTGCTCAACTGCTGGGAAATTTCCTGCTCATGTTACTGGCCGCGGGCTGGCTGCAAATTCCCGACTCGCATACCTGGCAATTCGCGTTCTCGATGCTCTCCGGGGTGCTCCTGGTCATCGCCTTTCTCTGGCTCTACACATCGACCTTCCGCCGCCTGCTACCCTGCGCCGCGCGGCCGCCCCTTTGGCTCAGCTGGATTCTGTTAGCGGTCTTCGTAGCACTGTGGTGGTTGCTATTGCAGCCGATAGACGCGCTCCGGGCGCATGAATCGTTATATGCCGGCTATTGGAACTCGCAATCGCCGCCCTGGCTGCGCGCGCATCTCGGCTACTCGTCCTTAGTAGCCTGGCAGGAACGTCTCTATGACTGTGCGCAATGGCTCTGGGGCGGGCTGTTGCTTCCGCTAGCCATGGAGACCTCTGCCTGCGGACTCAAAGGCGGTTGGCTCGGCCGTGCTGCGCGAGCCTATCGCCACTGGCTCTACTGGTTTTGCGTCTTAGTGGCCGGCCTGGGCGCCTCCGCAGTCACCTGGGCTCTCGCCGGCTGGACGCCATCAGCAGGTCTGGTAGGCCAGACATTCAGCATATTCGCCCGCCTGGGCGCCGCCTACATTCTCGACATCATGCTCTGGTGCTTCATCCTGGGCCTTGTCGCCCATTACCTCGACGTCCCACCGCCCGCTGAACGATAGATCCGCCCCTACCGGCAATGGGAACAGGACGGGTGACTCTTAAATCTCTTCAATTTGGCGCTCCGCATCGCGCAGCAGAGTGAGTTCATTCCAATCGAGTTGTTCCTGTAACCCCAAGTAGGCGTTGGGGCCGATCTTATCCTCGCCACGAAGGTTTTCGAGTTCGGCGCGTTCTGCATGAATTGCTGTTAGTCCGAGCTCGTGGATGCGATCTGACGGTGCACATCTCTCCCTGTCAACGCATCTCTGCAGCTTCAGGGAAAGCCGATACCGCAAATTCTCTGCCTCTGGGCCTTGCTCGTCTGCCACGCTCGCGAGAGCAGTACGTGCCAGGGTGACGCGGGCAGAGGCAAGCTCAAGCTGTGCCTCCTCGGAGCGGTCCAGCCCCAGACGTCTCACCAACGGCGCCAGCGTCAGGCCCTGAAGAACGAGAGTCGCCAGAACCACTGAGAACGCCGTGAGGACGACGGTATCGCGGTGCGGGAATGAATCAGGAAGAGCGAAGGCAGTCGCAATGGTGACGAACCCTCGCATGCCGCACCATCCCATAAACACCGCCTGACCCAATGTCCCGCTGGATTTTTCTCTCCGCGATGCCAGGTAACTGTAGCCAAGAACAACGATCATGCGAGTGCAAGCAACTGCCAGGACAACCAATCCTGCGAATCCGAGAGCATGTCGCAAGTGGGGTCCCTGCATTTGGGTTACGATCGATTTCGCCTGCATGCCCATCAGAAGAAACGCAACAACATTCAGCGTGAAGACGACGGCACTCCATACCGCATACGATTGAACCCGCATCCGCGCATCCAGATCCCCCGGGCCAAGCTTGCTTGCCAGGGTCATGGCGAATCCGATCACACAAAGTACGGCCGAGAGACCCAGGTGCTGCGCGGTGACCCACATAACAAAAGCGCTCACGAACTGGAGCAGAACGCCCCCCAAAGTGTCCCTCACCATGCGGCTGACGTGGACGTAGAGATACGCGCAGAGAATTCCTAACAGCAGGCCGCCAGGCGCTGCGAATCCCAGACGCAAACCTATCGCTAAAGAAAGCCCTCCGCGTTGCAGAACGGTTAAAGCGCCGCCAAAGAGGAGTAAGGCGGTTGCGTCGTTGAAGAGACTCTCGCCTTTCAGCACGGCATCGGTTTGGCGAGGCAGGGAGAATTTTCTGAGCACGGCGATGGCAGCGGCCGCGTCCGGAGGAGAGACAATGGCGCCCAGGGCGATCCCCGCCGCAAGAGGCAAGCGAAGAAGCGCCCAACTAATCCAGGCCACAACCGCCGTGGTCAACACCACTGCGATGACCGCGTAGGTGACCAGCGGAGCAATAAAACGCCGCGTCGCGTCTGGTGGAAAATCAAATGCGGCATCGACAACAGCCGGCGCTATAAAGAGGGCGAGGCAGGTCGAGGGATCGATCGAAAACAACGGTGCATTAGGAATCATCGCGACGATGACGCCTGCTCCAGCGAGCATCGTCGGATAAGGCAGTGACAGGCGGCGAGCGAGCTGTAATAAGACGATGGCGATGAGCAGGAGTGCAAGCAGGCTTTCGAAAAAGGTCATTGACTGTCTCCCGCCTCTTGAGAGGATAGCCGGGATTCCGGCATTGTTTCCGCTTGGGTGAGAACTACCTCGTTGCTTCAGTGCTCCTTGGGAACTCCCATGCTTTCGAAGAAATGAACTAACCCCTTCGGAGCGTCCGCGGCGAAACACATTTCGAGGCCCCGCGCGGATTCCTCGGCCGCCGCCCTGCTGCGGGGAAACATGGCAGACTCGTACTGCGCCAGTGCGGTCTCGATGTCATCGCCGTGCCCGGCTATGGCCAACGCCAGTTCGGTCGCGTCGAGCATGGCGAGGTTGGCTCCCTCGCCGGCGTACGGTGACATCACATGTGCGGCGTCGCCCAGCAACGTCACGCCTGGGGAGCGTGCCCAGCAATGCCCGACCGGTAAAGCGTAAATCAAACGCGGGATAATCGTGTCGTCGCAGTTGCGGATGAGGTCCTTCAGTTCGTCACTCCAATCAGCAAACTCTTTGAGCAGGATCTCGCGGCCGGCGGCAGCATCTGACCAGTCGACCGCAATCTTCTCCGTCCATTCCTGCGGAACGCGAAGCGAGGCTCCGAGATGGATGTTTCTGCCGCCATGAGCCATCAGGGCCTTGTTGTCGGCGAGAGCAAAGAACGATCCGGGACCGACCAGCGCCGCTGAATCCGGGTGGCGCTCGTCAACCTCCGAAAGGTGCAGTTCAAGATACGAGATCCCGCAGTATTCCGGCTTGGCATCCGAGAGCAAAGGACGTACCTTCGACCAGGTGCCGTCTGCTCCGATCAGCAGATCGGCCGTAGTTCTGTTGCCCTCCGCAAAGGTTAGTTCATGCCGGCCCTCTCCCATGCGCCTGGCAGCGGACACCTTGTGGCCCCATACGATCGTTCCCGGATCGAGGGAGCCAAGAAGCAGGTCGCGTAGAGCCCTCCGGTCGATCTCGGGCCGTCCACCCTCGCCGCTCTCAGGTGCGCGGTGGATGAAGACCCTGCCGGCCTTGTCGAGAACCCGAATCGTCTCGCCTTGTGGCTGCGTGAGGCGGCGAAATTCTTCATAGAGGCCGGCTGTGCGAAGTGCAAGCTGTCCGGACTCCTCATGCATGTCGAGCAACCCGCCTTGCGTGCGGGCGTCGGCCGCAGCATCAAGTTCGTAGACCGTGGAGGGGATGCCATGGATCTGGAGGATGCGAGCGAGAACCAGGCCGCCCAGGCCCGCTCCAATGATGGCGATACGTGATGCTTGCATAAATCCAACCTCCGAGCGCCTCTATAAACAGCAGCATGAGCCAAGACAGCGGCTCCGCGCCTATGCAAGCAGATCTGGAGGCGAGTCAGTCGGCGTTCTGATTTGGCGGGACGATTGGACCGATTATACGGACTTTCGGAATGGATCGTCCGCGGGCCGAAATCCATCTAGTGATGGACGGCGCAGATCGGCCGCCTATTCAAGGGGCTTAAGGAGACATCATTATGCGTATCTTTGTGACCGGGGCGACGGGATTCATCGGTTCGGCGCTTGTTCCCCAGCTAATTCAGGCAGGGCATCAAGTGCTGGGGCTCACACGATCAGACGCCGGAGCGGACGCTTTGCGAGCAGCCGGAGCCGATGTGAAGCATGGCAACCTCGAAGACCTCGACAGTCTGCGCGACGGAGCGGCCAAGTCGGACGGCGTCATTCATCTGGCCTTCAACCACGACTTCTCCCAGTTCCAGAAGATCTGTGATGACGACCGCAAGGCGATCGAGGCGATTGGCGACGTCTTACTGGGCTCGAACCGGCCGTTCGTGATCACCTCGGGTACGGCGATCGCAGCCAATGTGGACGGCAAGCCATCCACGGAGGAGAGCCCGACAACTTCATGGAACCCGCGCGCAGCCTCGGAAGCGGCGGTGAAGGAGTTGACGGCGCGCGGAGTGAACACTTCGGTGGTGCGGCTTTCGCAAATTCACGACACGCGTAAGCAGGGACTGGTGCCCTACCTTCTCGCCGTGGCGCGCCAGAAGGGAGTCTCGGCGTACCTCGGCGACGGCAGCAACCGCTGGCCGGCGGCCCACGTTTCGGCCGCGGCGCAGCTGTACCGTCTAGCGTTCGAGAAAGCGGAGCCGGGCGCGATCTACCACGCGGTCGACGAGCAGGGTGTGTCGATGAAAGCCATTGTCGAGGCGCACGGCCGCGGGCTGAAGATACCGGTGGTCAGCATCCAGCCCCAAGAAGCTGAGGCACACTTCGGCTGGCTTGCCCACTTCGCCAAGGTCGATATGCCGGCCTCCAGCGAGCTCACGCAACAAAAGCTGAACTGGAAGCCAACCGGGCCGAGCCTTATCGAGGACCTCGACGGCATGGACTACACGCAAGCCTGAGTCGGCCAACGAGCACCGGCGGCTGCCCGCAGCGTGCCGGTGCGCTCTGCCCTAAATAGGAGTTACTACAGCTTGTCGGATCCTGCCGTTTCAAAAGGGAGGGACAATATCTCTCGAACCAGCCCGGAGAGACGATCGATATCTTTTGCAAGTTCGCGGCCCAGCATCTTAGGATCCTGTTCTGAGCCTTGCTCGACGAGATACGCAACGTTCGTCATGCTTTGAAGCGGATTATTTATCTCGTGCGCAAGTTTATGTGCCATTTGAGCGGCGCCCGCGGCGCGCTCTTGAGCAATGATTTTGGCTTGTTGTTTCTGTTGTCTATAACCCATGGCCGCGAAATCAGCCAGCATGGTCATCAATCGCGCATCATTTGCGTCGAATGCTTCTGTTCGGCCATGGGCCATGACAAAAATCGTGCCCCGTGTTTCTGCAGCCTTCCAGGGAAGCAAGATGCCATCTGTTACCAAGGGCGCTTCGACACCGAGGATTTCAAAAAACTTCTTCGAGACAGTAAAGTGCTGCGGGTGTCCACGTTCTAAGCACACACCGCAGGCGCTGGGATAGCGGGGCAAAATAGCGTTCAGAAAGCCCGAGTAATTTCCCGCGGTCGCGATCCAATGGTAGAACTCCTGATCGCTTCCATCTTCTTTCTCGATGCTGATCCCTGCGCTATCAGCGCCGCAAAGGTCGACGGCCGCACTGACCAACTCCTGCAGAATAGTCTCAGGCTGCTCTACCAATGCACGGGAGAGCCTTTGCAGTCCGGCCATCTGGGTACCGATATCTCGGGAGTGCAGATTCCGTCTCGCAAACGCGTCGTCGGCCCTCAGATCGAGGACCTCAAGACCGGTTTCCTCGACCGTGATCTCCATTACGTCATTATAGGCTTTCGCGTTATGGAAGCCGGCTCAGGCCCCTTTGATAGACTTGCGCCAAGCCGATGAGAGAGCTAAGTGACCAGCTGCGACGTCTGGTGGAAGCCGCGGAGCCAGCGCTGCGACAAATCCCTGAATCGGATAGTATGTCGCCCGCCTTGCCTGGAGGCTGGTCGCGGAAGCAGGTCCTTGGACATCTCATCGATTCGGCCTCCAACAATCACCAGCGCTTTGTGCGTGCGATGCTACAGTCGTCATTGGATTTCCCCGGCTACGACCAACAAGGCAACATACGCGTGCAAGCGGTACAGGAGGCGGACTGGGTGTTACTCATCTCGCTATGGGCAGCCTATAACCGCTATCTTGCCCATCTCATCGCGCACATCCCACCTTCTCAACGAGACATACCGTGCCGGATCGGAGCCGGAGAACCCGTAACTCTGGGCTTCTTAGCGTCCGACTACCTCACCCATTTGCGCCATCATCTCCGGCAAATCGGCGTGGCGGAATGAGGTTGGCAGCGCCATCCACTAACGACTGGAGCAGTTCGCTGATACTCGGGCAACGCGCGAGATTGGCACTTTGTCCTGCCCATAGGGCCAGCATCTCGGGTCGATTGGCTTTCTGCGCGGGCAAAGCGAGACTGCGCATCAGTCCTCTCTGCAAAGGATAGGGAAGGATCTGGATGCCTGGTTCGTTCATTGCCTGAAGCAACTGGTTGTGAATGCCGCGCGCCAGCCTGCCCGTGAAGCCGCGTGTGAGCCCCGTGTGTCCTGCCCGGCCACCGAGGATGGCTTCGCGATGAACCGGATGTGCCCCAGACTCTTCGCAGGCCAGGAAGACGGTTCCCATCTGCACCCCTTCCGCGCCCAACGCAAACGCTGCGGCGATACCACGGGCATCCGCAATGCCGCCTGCTGCCACAACCGGGATGGTCACCGCGTCGACCGTTTGTGGTACCAGGGACATGGTGCCGGTAAGCGAATCTTCCGCCGGGCGCAGGAACGACCCACGATGACCGCCTGCCTCAAAGCCGGAGGCGACCACCAGATCGATGCCGGCCTGCTCGATAGCGACCGCTTCCTCTGGTGTCGTCGCCGCTCCTATCGTTACGATGCGCAGTCTCCTCGCCTCCTCGAGGATCTCCTGCGCCGGAATGCCAAAAATGAAAGAGAAGACTGGCACCCTGGCATCCAGCAGGACGCGCACCTGATCTTCGAAGCGGATCGCCTTGTAAGAAGTGAATGCCGGCTGCGCGCCACCCAGCGCTTCGATGTGTGGCCTGATCTGTGAAGCGGCCCGGTGGAATGCGGCTGCATCCGAAGTGGCCGCCCCCGGGTCTTCCATGGAAACCCAAAGGTTCATCGCGAACGGCTTTGTCGTAAGCGAGCGAATTTCGCCGATCACATCTGCGATTGCCGACGGCTCCAGGCTGAGTGCCCCGAACGAGCCCAACCCACCCAAGTTAGAGACCGCCGCTGTCAGCCTCTGCGAAGAGAGACCTCCGAGAGGTCCCTGGATGATGGGATAGTCGATTCCAAGCTTCTGCGAGACACGCGTCTTATTCCATGCCTTCGACATGCATGACCTCCCCGCATTTCCGAGAAGTTCATCATACTAAGCCGCCTTGACTCTCCGGTGATTCAGAACAGTGCCGCGACCAGCAGAAAGATAAGACTCGCAACCCCGGCAATCACTCGAGTCACATGGAACCTCATCCAGCGATCCCGGAGCAGCCGCCAGTTATCCGGTAGTGTCGAGGGCGTCCACGTGACGATTAGGCCCGCGGGACCGGTAGGGATGGCTTGGTATCATGATCCCGGCATTCGGAGGTGATCGCGTGAAGTGGACTTATGCTTGCGTGCTCCTGGGCGCGTTGTCGCTGACCGCTGCCCGGGGAGACGGGCCCAAAGCGCCGAACGGGCGGCAGTATCTATCTCAGCCCCTGGTCACCTCCATCTACACCGCGGACCCGTCTGCCCATGTGTTTCAGGGCAAGATCTACGTCTATCCTTCTCATGACGTCCCGACGGATATTCCAGACGATGACCTGGGCAGCGAATACGCGATGCATGATTACCGCGTGCTCGAAATGGACCGTATCGGCGGGCCGGTGAGGATAGGTCCCGTCGCGCTTGACGTAAAGGACGTGCCCTGGGCATCCAAGCAAATGTGGGCGCCCGACGCGGCATACCGCAATGGAACCTACTACCTGTATTTCCCAGCCCGCGACAAGCAAGGAGTGTTCCGCATCGGAGTCGCGACGTCGAGCAATCCCCTGGGGCCCTTCAACGCTGAGCCCGAACCGATTCAAGGCAGCTTTAGCATTGATCCTGCGGTGTTCACAGATAAGGATGGCCAGAGCTATATGTATTTCGGCGGGATCTGGGGAGGGCAGCTCGAGAACTGGACTAGCGGACGTTTCGTTGCCGGGTCGACTACAGATCTACACCAGGATGACAAACCCGCGCTGATGGCGAAGGTGGCAAGGCTGGCTCCCGACATGAAGCACTTTGCGGAACAGCCTGGCGACGTGGTCATACTAGGCGAAGACGGCAAACCGCTGCTTGGTGGCGACCATAATCGCCGCTTCTTCGAGGCTTCCTGGATGTTCCAGCGCAACGGCCTCTACTACTTCACGTATTCGACGGGCGACACGCATTTTCTCGCGTATGCGACCGGTAAGACGCCGAAAGGACCCTTCCAGTACAGAGGCCATTTCCTGCTTCCCGTGCAGGGCTGGACCACCCATCACTCGATCGTGGAGTGGGGTGGTAAGTGGTGGCTCTTCTATGCAGACACGCAGCTCTCGAACAAGAACCATCTGCGCAACGTCAAGGTGACAGAGCTTCACTTCGAAGCGGACGGCTCGATTCAAATGATTGACCCGTTTACGTCTTGAATCCAGAGGTGGACCGCATGATGGTTAACGCTGCTGGGAATATTTTTGACACATTGCCCCAATCACTATCGGACGAAGTCTTTCAGGAAATAATCCACGGCGAAAGATTTAGATTGGAACGAATCATCTCCTTCGGTCAGGCAACACCAGGTGGGCAATGGTATGACCAGGAGCAGCATGAATGGGTTGTACTGTTATCCGGTGCAGCGGGCTTGCGTTTCGAGGGAGAAGAGGGTCTAAGAGTGTTACATCCCGGAGATTTTGTGAACATCCCTGCGCACACACGGCATAGGGTTGAATGGACAGACGAGAAGCAAAGTACTGTTTGGCTAGCTTTGCATTACAAAACTGACGAAGCACCCTGTCAGCGTGAGAACTCGACCCGGTAGGAGTCACTCTGTTAACAGAACCCAATAGGAAATGGAGGTCTCGTTCCACCCGTCCAGTTCCTAAGGGGTTGTGTTAAGAGACGGACTTTATCAGCTGGCGGACCCAAGCAACGTCTTTCGCCACACGCGGTCGTCGTCGACGCGGTTCCCTAGCCTGAAGGTGCAATGTCCCACTTCAGAGAAACCATGACGGGTGTAGAAACGCTTTGCCCGCATATTGTGATCGAACACGGTCAAATAGATTTCCGGTGCCCCTTCATCACGTGCTGTGTCGATCGCCCAGTTTATGAGTTCCTCTGCGACCCCTCGTCCGTGCCACGGCCGAAGGACGTAGAGCTGTCGCAACTCCATCGCCCCCGGTTGAGGCGCCGGTGCGGGCGCTACCAACGGAGAGAGCTTGGCATAGCCGATTGGCTGGTCGTCGATCGCGGCGACGCGCCAGCGAATGGAAGCATCAGCGAAATCACGCTCCATCTTGCCCCCCGGCCCATACGCCTCCTCTAAGAATTGCTTGAATGGGACCGGATCGTAGATATGTGCAAAAGTGTCGGAGAACGCCTCGCGCGCCATCAAACCGAGGGCAGCGGTAAAGTTTTTGGCCGGGCTAAAGAAGCGAATCGTCTCATTCATCAAGCAGTGCCGACGTCCATATTATAACCAGCAAAATGCCATTATGATGGTTAGTAAAATTGCCATGATCCCTTGCGGCCAGTCCAAGCGAAACCAGGAGAAAGAGTGGATTCAAACGATCTGTATGAAGACGTTCTGACGCAAGCGGCGGCACAGGCTCGGCGCTATTTGCGAACCATTCGAGAGCGCCATGCCGGGGTGCTACCCGAATCCATCAAAGGCTTGAGTGTGCTCGGCGGTTCGTTGCCCGCCCGGGGAGAGGATCCACTGGCAATCCTGAAGCTGCTCGACGACGCTGGTTCACCGGCGACGGTAGCGAGCATGGGTGGGCGCTTTTTCGGAGGCGTCATTGGCGGCGCTTTGCCAGTCAGCGTTGCGGCTCACTGGCTGGCAGATGCCTGGGATCAAAATGCCTGTCTGTACGATATTTCGCCTGTCGCAGCACATCTCGAAGACGTCGTTCTTTCCTGGATACTCGATTTGCTTGGCCTGCCGGCAAACTGTGCCGGAGCATTTGTGACCGGCACACAGATGGCTGATGTGACCGCTCTCGCCGCGGCGCGGAGCAGCGTCCTGCGGAAAACAGGATGGGATGTCGAACGGGACGGCTTATTCTCAGCTCCTCCAATCACAGTAATCGTCGGCGAGGAGGTGCACGCGACGATGTTCAAAGCCCTGGCACTGCTCGGTTTCGGCAAAGGCCGCGTGCATATCGTTCCAGCTGACTCTCAGGGGCGCATGAAACCCTCGCTTCTGCCTCGCGTATCCGGGCCGGCGATCGTCTGTGTCCAGGCCGGTAACGTGAATACTGGCGCCTGCGATCCGGTCGCTGAGATCTGCGACATTGCGCACGAAATGGGTGCATGGGTACATGTCGATGGCGCCTTCGGTCTCTGGGCTGCCGTCAGCCCTCATCGGAAGCATTTGTTGGAGGGTTTCGCCCGGGCCGATTCCTGGGCAACAGATGCGCATAAATGGCTCAACGTGCCCCAGGACAGCGGAATTGCAATCGTAAAGGATGCAGATGCATTGGGTCGCTCGATGGCGATTGCAGCATCTTATTATCCTCCGGACGCTGACGCGAAACGGCAGCCAATGCAACTCGGGCCTGAATCTTCGCGTCGCGCTCGAGCAGTGGAAATCTGGGCGGCACTGCGTTCCCTCGGAAAACAAGGTGTGGCCGACCTCATCGACCGTTGCTGTCACCATGCTGCAACCTTCGCAGATGCCCTTCGCGCCGGAGGCTGTGAAATTCTTAACGACGTTGTGCTGAATCAGGTGCTGGTCTCCTTCGGAGACGACGAAATCAACACTCGGGTGATCGATGCTGTGCAAGCAGATGGAACCTGTTGGTGTGGCGGCACTGTTTGGAAAGGGCGCAAAGCAATGCGGATCAGCGTGTCCTCTTGGGCCACGACGGACCTCGACGTTACCCGCAGTGTGGCTGCCATCCTGAAGATTGCAGCAGATCAACCCGCGCTCTCCACCTACCAAACGTGACAGGCGTTTTCCCGCACCATGGGCTGCCCCTTCTTGCAGCCGAAGGCTTTTTGAAACTCCGGCATATTGGATACCACTCCGTTGGCCCGCGCTCGCGGCGTTGCATGAGGATTGGACTGCGCCAGCATGCGGAGGTATTGGGGCGCCGCATTCGAGCACCAGGCTTCGCCGTAAGCTAGGAAGAATCTTTGCTCTGGGGTATATCCGTCCACATCTGTCCGGGTGCCGTTCTCGGCGGAAAGAGTGCTCTCGAAAGCCATGAAAGCAATCCGCAGACCGCCGTTGTCCGCGGTGTTCTCTCCTAATGTGAGCTTGCCGTTGAGTTTCACCCCCTCGGTTGCTTCGAAGTTGGAGTATTCGTCCGCGAAGCATTGTTCTCTTTTGTCAAACTCCTTGCCATCTTCCGCAGTCCACCAATCGCGAAGGTTGCCGGCGCCATCGAATTTCCGGCCCTCGTCGTCGAAACCGTGGGTCAACTCGTGTCCAATAATGGCGCCGATTGCCCCGAAATTCGCGGCATCATCCGACTGTTGATCGAACAACGGCGGCTGCAGGATGGCGGCGGGAAAAGTAATCGCATTGAGCTGGGGATCGTAGTAGGCGTTGGGTACCGAGGGCGATACGCTCCATTCCGCTCGATCCACCGGTCTTCCTATCTTGGAGAGCTGGCGGTGCAGCTCAAATTCACCGCTGCGATAGGCATTGCCCATGGCGTCCCCGCGTACGATCTTCAAGCTGGAATAGTCGCGCCAATGGTCCGGATACCCGATCTTGTCTTCCATCTTCTCGAGTTTCGCGATGGCCGCCTTGCGGGTAGCAGGGCTCATCCAATCCACCTGCTGAATATCGGCGTTCAGTGCCGCTTCCAGGGCATGCACCATCTTCAGCATGCGCTCCTTGCTATCGCCCGCGAAGGCGCGCGCGACATATTCCTGCCCCAGGGCCTCGTCAAGGTCACGATCCACGCTTTGCACGCAGCGCCGCCAGCGGGCACGCTGCGCTTTTTGCCCAGTTAACGTCCGGCCATAGAAATCGAACCTTTCCTCCACGAACGGATCGCTAAGAAGAGAGGAGGAAGCGTTGACCAGTTGCCAACGAAAATAAGTCTTCCAGCTTTCCAGCGGAACGGTGGCAATGAGTTGGTCGACACCCTTGAAGAATTCAGGAGTCATCACCAGGTAGTGGTCAGTCTGCGGAGCGTTCACGCTCTTGAAGTACTGGTCCCAGGAAAATGCCGGGCTCAATGCGCGAACTTCCTGGAGTGACATCTTATGATCAAGATTGGCCGGGTCGCGCCGCTTAACGATATCGAGCGAAACCTTGGCCAGAGATGTTTCCAGGTCCATCACCGTCTTGGCATGGTCCAAGGCTCGGGCCGGCGTTTCCCCCAGCAGTTGAAATGTTTTCTGCAAGTGCTGCACGTATTGCTGGCGCAGAGTGGCTGATTTCTCATCGGTCTTGAGATAGTAATCCCGATCCGGCAGGCCAAGCCCACCCTGGTCAAGAACCGCGACTACCTGCGACGCATCGTCAAGATCCTGACCGGAGCTGAATCCGAAGAGCGCGCTGGTTGCGCCGGAATCCGTGCCCGGGGCCAAAGTGAACGTAATCCGATGAATGCGGGCCAGCTCTTCGGGGAGTTGAGTCTTGCTCTGCAAGCCTGCGATTCGCTCCAACTCCGGCTGGATGGCCGTGATTCCCTTGGCGTTGATCTCGGTTTCGTTCATACAAGAGGCGTAGTAATCACCGATTTTCTGCTCCGAGGGGCTGCGTTTCGGATCGTCGGCGGAGGCTTTTTCGAGGATGTCGCGTACCACTGCCTGGTTCCAAATCATGAGTTTGGCGCCAAGCCACCAATTTGCCTGGTCGGGCGGAATGGGGTTCTTAGCGATCCATTTCTGGCAGGCGTATTGATAGAAGTCGTTACAGGGATCCACGCTGCGGTCGACCTGGGTGACATCGAAATGATCGAGTTGCGGGGTGACAGGTCCGGCCGGCGCCGCGGGGTTTGACTGAGCAAGCGCGGTGACGCAACCTGAGAAAAAAGGCAGTACAACGAACAGTACGGAAAGATTGATTTTCGCTGAATGCACGCAGGCGCTCCTCTTCGTTTGCAGAGCCGGGCCGGATACCGGCGGGCTCCCAGGTTCAGTTGGTCCCACTCAAATTTTCGACTGGATTGAAGATTACACCGCGATTCCTCGGCTTGTGTACGGCAAAGTGCCGCGAGCAGCTTTACCGGGGCAGGGAAATGTACAGGCACAATTTTTGCTGATGGCGGGAGAAGTCGGGCCACACTGCAACCGCCGCTCCGAACAGTTTTTCCTTAAGCTGTCTAGGCGACGCGTTCCGGTGCTATGATCCGGTGTTGGTTCTCCCACGAAAGGCTGTGCCACTAACGGGAGGTGCGCCGTGAGTCAAAAGCTGATCAAGCGCTGGTCGCTGCTGGTGTTGAGCAGCTTGTTTTATGCGACGTTCTCCTTCATGATCTTGTTCATTTGGAGCCCGGATGGGTTTCGGATGCTACGTACATTTGCGCATAGCAGAAGCTCCATCGAACAGTTGGGCCTGGTGGCGATGGCGGCGGGCGTTTGCACTGTTGCGACAGGCATCTGGAATGCAAGAGAGGCCAACTCCTGGCTTCTGGTGTTGAACGGCCTGGCGTGCAGTGCGCTCGGAACCATGGTTGCTCTCGGAGCGAGCAGGCCAATCACTTTTCGATCCATAGCGCTTGTGATTGTCGTGATGGCGGTGAGTATCGGCTTCTATGAGTTGGTAGCCGCAAAAACGTTGCGCGTACATCAAGTCGGCGAATGGCTGCTGACTGCGGCCGGAGTGGTCTCGGTTGGTTTCGCCGGGGTGTTCCTTGGCTTTGTTTTTCGGTGGATTCAACTCGACCCGAGTCCATCCGCTCAGACCTTCCACTGGCTGGGCTCTTACTTTGGTTTCAGCGCGATCTGCATGCTGGGGTTAGCCCTAGGCCACTTCAGGCCGCCGTCGCCCATTCCTAGCGTCGGTAACAGCGCTTTGCCCATCATCTAAGCGAAGCGCTTCTCCCTCAGAAGTCCTAGCCAGAATCGGCCTGCTGCTTAGGGTCCTCATCAAACTACCTCTTACATATTGGATGTCACGCTGTATCAGGAGGCGCACTTTCGACTACTTCAACTCACTCGTGGCGTAAGGCATCCATGGGTTCCAGGCGGGAGGCGCGGCGTGCGGGTATCCATCCAGAGCTAAGAGCGACTGCCAGCAATAACAGCGAGGCGCCGAGGACGGATAGCGGGTCGGTGGCCTTTACTCCATAAAGGAGTGACTCCACCAAGCGTCCTAAACCCAGGGCAACTAAAATTCCAATGGCGACCCCGGCCCCAGCGAGCCACCCGGACTCGCGCAAAACCATGCCACGCACCTGGCCACGTCTCGCGCCCAACGCCAGGCGAATGCCAATCTCATTGGTCCTCTGGGCAACCGTATATGCCATGATGCCGTAGATCCCGACACAGGCAAGGGCGAGTGCAAGCAGCCCGAAACCCGTGCTTAGACTGGCAAATATTCGTTCCTGCTGCAGGTCATCGTCGATTTGCTGCCGCTGCGTGCGCAGATCCAACAGCGGCAGATTCGGATCGATGTGTTGCACCGCCGCTCGCAGCGACGGCACAATCGCCTCGGCCTTCATCGGCGTGCGGATGATGTAGGTTAGACCCCCCATTTCAGGCTGCTGACGGTACAGACCGAAATGCATGGGTGGAGGATTGTTGCGCAGTGCGTCGTAACGGGTGTCAGCGCAGACGCCGACAATCTCTATCCACTTTGTATCTTTCCCTGTCGGTCCCGCGCTGAAGCGTTTGCCTATGGGATTTTGATGGGGAAAGAAGCGCTTTGCCAGCTCTTGATTGATGATCGCCACTTTGGCAGAAGTCTCGGTATCCTGCCTGGTGAAAGCCCTGCCCGCAACCATCGGAATCTTCATCACGGAAATAAAATCCGTTCCCACGTCGGCCGCTCTGGGAAACTTGCTCATATCTTCCGGCGAGGGCGTGAGTTCAACCTCAGGCGTTCCTTCGACATGGAAGCCTGTGATCATCTGCATGCCCACCAGCAGAGGAGCGTCCGATGCGGTCACGCCCTCAACTCCGGGGACTGCGGACAATGCCTCTTCCAGCCGCGCGTGCAGGGCCACATCCTTAGGAGCCGGATAGCGCAGGCTGGGCGCGTCGATCTCGAAAAGGATAAGATGATCGACCGCGAAGCCCGGATCGACGCGGTTGAGATTAATAAGCGTTCGCAGGAAGAGCCAGGCCGCGATGACCAACACTGTCGATACCGCGATCTGAAAGGCAACGATCCCTTTACCGCTCCAGGCGCGGCGACGGCGGCTTGCAGTTTGCGCACTCTGCTTGAGAGCGGTGCCAATTTCGGCCCGCGTCGCCGCCCAGGCCGGCAAAATACCGAAAAGAATCCCAGTGCCGATGGTAATGGTCGCGGTGAAGGCAAATACTTTCCAATGGAAGGGGACCTCCATATAGGAATAATCCCACGCTTTGGCGATTAGGTGAGGCAATGCGCTCCGGCATAGATAGCCGAGGAGTAGTCCTAGTATTCCTCCCATGAATGAAAGCAATAAACTCTCGGTCAACACCTGGCGCAGAACGCGTGAACGGCCGGCGCCGAGCGCCAGCCGAACACTCATCTCCCGCTGTCTCGCCGCGGAGCGGGCAAGCATCAGGTTGGCCATGTTGGCGCAGGCCATCAACAGTACGGCGCCGACCATCACCAGCAATACATAAAGTGGCTTGGCATATTGATGCGCAATGTAATTCAGACCCTTGCTGCCACTCTCGATTCGGATGTGCGGCAGCGTGTCGCCCTTCTTGATGGTCGTGGTGGCCCGTACCGCTGCATCCAGGGCTACATCGAGCGAGGCGCGCGCCTGCTCGTCTGATAAACCCGGCCGGGCGCGAGCCATCACTTGCAACCAGTACAGCTTAGTGCTGGCCAGGACTGGAGCCGAATCCCCAAAGGGTGCTCGAAATAACGGCATGGTCGAAAGCGGCATGAAGAGATCGGGCGATTGCTGCACGTTCTCCGCCCCGGAGAAGCTCCTAGAATTTACGCCGACGATAGTCACTGGCGTCATATCGACGTCGATCACCTTGCCCAGAACAGCGGGTGACCGGCCGAAAGCCCGGCTCCAGAAACCGTCGCTGATCACGGCTACCGTTCCGCTCCCGGGTGCTCCATCATCCGAGGGAAGGATCGACCGCCCCAGGACCGGCTGTACTTGCATCTGCTGATAGAAGTTCCCGGAGATGAGTTGGGCATCAGCTGGTTGCGCAGCACCATTGACGGTTACATTTACGCGGCCGAGGCTCTTGAACGCGAAGAGATCTTGGAGCACATGGTTATTGGCGCGGAGCTGCTGATAGACGGGGTAAGTAAATCCGTCGTATCGTACGAGCTGGTTCTGGTGTTGGGGATCGGGAAGCTCATCCGCATTCCCCCAGATCATGTGAATCACGACTTTCGCATCCCCGCCCATGGTCAGCAGCCGCAGTTGGCCTGGATGGGGTACATCGAGATGCTCCAGTAACATCTCATTGGCCACGGAAAAGATGGTGGTATTGGCGCCGATGGCCAGCGCGAGCGAAGCTACAGCGATCGAAGTGAAGCCAGGGCTCTTGCGCAGGATTCTAAAACCGTAGCGAAGGTCTTCGCGTAACTGGTCCCACCAGCGCAAACCCAGTGAACTTCGCATGGCGTCCTTGTGGGCTGCGACCGTACCGAACTCCAGCCGAGCCAGCCGCATAGCCTCGCTGGGATCCAGGCCTTCGCGCACCAGGTCTGCCGCGCGTGCCTCCAGATGGAACCGGATTTCAGCCTCCATGTCGGTTTCCAGGCGCTTCCCCCTCGACACGGAGCGTATCCAGGACTTCAGTCGCGACCAGGAGGGCTTCATGACTTATTCTCCGCGGTGGTCAGGCGCAGAATAGAGCCGATGATGCCGGCCATGCGGTTCCATTTCTCCGTTTCGTCGGCCAGCTGCTTGCGGCCGGCGGCTGTGAGGCTGTAGTACTTGGCGCGCCGGTTGTTTTCGCTTTCGCCCCACTCGCTTTTGATCGCGCCTACGTGCTCCAGACGATAGAGTGCGGGGTACAGGGAACCTTGCTGGATCACCAACTGCTCTCCGCTAATCTGCTGAATGCGCAGCAAGACGCCGTAGCCATGCAGCTTACCCAGCGAGACCGCCTTAAGAATCAGCATCTCCAACGTTCCCTGCATCAGGTCGACCTGCTGGGGCATTCTGGATCTCTCCTCGGCTATCTAGGAGAGAATGCCGCCGACTCTCCTAGACTGTCAAGGAATAAATGATTTTGGAGGTTTCAGCGGTGGGCGACGCAGAATGCTCAGCGTCCCAACTTGTGATGCTTTGTAAAAATAGTGTCTGCGGTTTCTCTTCCGGTTAGGAATTTGATCTCGGCCGAGTTTGTGCCCTAACAGAACCGTTAGGATCTGGACGGGTGCCCCAGGTTCGCATCAGCGTACCTGGGCCGAAAATGATATTTTTCGATTGCTTTTTCCAATTCATTTCGCAAAAGCTATGGTGGGCTTCGCCCGGATTCCCTGTGGGTACTGAAGTCCATTGCTCCAAGCCCGCCCACCCCGCCCACCCCGCCCACCCCGCCTGCCCCGGCCCCCTCACCGCGAACGAAAACCCTGCCCGACTCCTAACTTCCCAGCAGTCATAAATTTGCCTGATAAACTGTGATACCTAAAAGTGGGAAGCGCATCAAAAGCCCAGACGGCGAGGGACAGTCAATTTGCTGAAATCACTTTTCGAGTCCATCGGGCAGGTGGCGTTATTTGGCGCGAAGGCCCTCCGCGATGTGTTTGTGCCGCCGTTTGAAGGCGAGTACCTGCTCATGCAGATCTATGAGATCGGGGTAGGCTCCTTCTTCCTGGTCGTGGCCGCCGGCCTGGCGCTCGGCGTGGTCATAACCTTGCACACGCGAAGCACCCTGGTGCAGTTTGGCGCAACCGCAGAAATTCCGGTCTTCCAGTCACTAGCGTTCTTCAATGAGATTGGCCCCCTGGTCGCCGCTTTGCTGATGGCGGGACGCGTGGGCGCCGGCATTGGAGCGCAGCTCGCGAACATGCGCGCCACCGAGCAGATCGACGCTCTTGAAACCCTTTCCATCAACTCCTTTAATTTGCTGGTCGTCACCCGGGTTATCGCTTGTACCCTCATGCTTCCGCTGCTGACTATCTTTATGGACGCAGCGGGTATTTTCGGTGGCTTTCTCTCCGAGCATTTCTCGTCACATCTAAGCTGGACGCTCTACATGCAGCGTGCCTTCGACGGAGTCGCACTCGCCGACTTCCTTCCCCCTACTCTCAAGACCGCGGTCTTTGGCTATCTCATCGCCATCATCTCCTGCTTCTATGGCTACACCACCAACGAAGGCTCAGATGGCGTCCGCAAGGCGGCTACCAACAGCGTGGTCGTCTCTTCGCTGGTCGTCATCCTGGCGGACGTGATTCTGGTCAAATGCATCTTCTTCCTCTTTCCGGAACAGGCCATATGAACGAAACGCAAGCCAACGAGGTCATGATCACGTTTGAACAAGTGGAAAAAGGTTTTGACGACAGGAAAGTTCTGGATAGAGTATCGTTCACCGTCGCTAGGGGAGAAGCAGTCTGCATCCTGGGCCGAAGCGGGACCGGCAAAAGTGTGACCTTAAAACTGATGATTGGTCTGATGATGGCAGACGCTGGAAAAGTCCTGGTGACAGGACAAGATATGTCGACTCTGAATGAAGACGGGTTAGTGAAAGTCCGCCGCAAAATGGGTTATCTCTTCCAGAGCGCAGCGCTGCTTGATTCCTTCACTCTTAATGAGAACATCGGCCTGCCTCTTCATCGGCTGTACCGCAACAAATCTCTTGAGGAGATCAAGAGCTCGGTCCAGGAGGTTTTGAAAGAAGTCGGGCTGGAAAAGGATGGCAACAAAATGCCGTCGGCTCTCTCCGGCGGTATGCAGAAGCGAGCCGGGCTGGCACGGGCCCTGGTGCTTGAGCCGGAAATTCTGCTGGTGGATGAGCCCGCTAGCGGATTGGACCGAATCACCGCCTCTGAGATTGATGCCCTTCTTATGAAAGTCAAGACCGAGCGTCACACCACCATGGTGATTGTCACCCACGACGTTCAAGGAGCGCGCAAGATCGCGGACAAGTTTGCTGTGTTGGATCAAAGCCGGCTCCTGGGGTTCGGCACGCCGGAGGAACTTGACCGAAGGGATGACAAGCGGTTGCAACAATTCATAGCGGAGCGCTGCATAATCGCATGAAAAACCACAACGTAGTCATCGGGATTTTCGTTACCGTCGCGATCGTGCTGTTCGGCGCCTGCCTCTTTCTGATTGGCAATCAGCACCGGGCGTTTAACCGTCACGTCGTCTTCTACACCAATTTCCAGAGTGTGGATGGCCTTCCCAAGGGGGCGACAGTCCGAGTGAATGGCATGGATGCGGGCCAGGTGGTAAATATCCAGATCCCCGCCAGCCCGGCACAAAAATTCCGCCTCAAGCTGGATGTCGAGGATCGACTCCATGGGTTGATCCGCGAAGATTCGTTCGTGACCGTCGAGACCGAGGGCTTGGTGGGAGATAAATTCGTGCTCATCCATTCTGGTACTGATCGTTTTCCCGAAGCCACGCCGGATAGCACTCTCTCCAGCAAAGAGGCCTTCGACTTAACCAAGATGCTGGAGCAGGCCCAGGGCATCATCAACCAGGCGGGCACCACCCTCACCGCCCTGCAAGGCACCATGAAAGATGTAAGCGGCCGCCTTGACACCACGCTTGACACCGCCACCGGCACCCTAAGAACCGCAGACGGAACCATTAAAAACGTAAACGGAGTGGTGCTCGACGTGCGAAACGGGAAAGGCACTGCAGGTCTTTTGCTCGAAGATCCAGCAACCGCAGCAGACGTAAAGCAGTCACTCACGAATGTCCGCCAGACTACTGAGAAGCTCAACACCACCACCACTCGCGTCGACAATCTCCTGGCGGACGTACAGACACGGCAGCTGGTCCCCAAGATCGACGACACCCTGACCAGCGCCAAGGCAGCAACCCAGAATCTCAACCAGACGAGCGAGCAGCTCAATACCACGCTGAAGAGCGCATTTGCCCAGGATCAGTATGGCGAAGACGCAGGCACCAACCTGCAGCAATCCCTTACCAACCTCAACCAGGCCTCAGGCAACCTGACCGACGACACAGAAGCCTTGAAGCACGAATTCTTCTTCAAAGGCTTCTTCAAGCACCGCGGCTACGACAACCTTGACGATCTGCCGGCGGAGCAGTATCGCTCCGGGCAGATTTTCAAGTCCCTGCCTGAGACCCGCGAGTGGATCGATGCTGCGTCCCTTTTCACAACCAATCAAAGCGGGGAAGAAGTGCTGTCACCGAACGGCAGGCAGAATATCGATCAGGCAGTAGGTCAGCTGAAAGAAATCTACGATAAACCCCTCATCATCGAAGGCTACGCTTCTTCAGGATCGCCGTCGGATGAGCTGGTGCAATCGCGCAGAAGAGCGGCGCTGGTCCAGACCTACCTCCAACTGCATTACCATGTTGCGCCTCAGAACACCGGCATAATAGCCCTCAGCAGCACGCCTCCGCAGAATGCCGGTAAAACTACCTTTAACGGGGTCAGCCTGGTGAGTGTCGGCACCAAAAAGTAAGCTATCGCTCTCAAGCCATGTGCGCCAGGATCATCGCGGCATCCAGCTCAAACGAGAGATCGTCCTGCAGCTTGAAGTAATCCCGTACTTCGGACGGTGAGCGCGACCAAAGGGAACGGATGGCAGCGATGCCCTCGGCTGAAGTACCGATCCGGGAGACCCAGGAAGTAAATTCAAGGGCCAAGCGCCATTTCTGTTCTATGCGCGCCTCGAACGAGGCCGCCTGGAAGAATGAAAGCCATTCTGCGTCGGTGTAGCTGCGGACATGGGATGGGTCTCTCGCCAGCTCCACAGATTGGAGATGGGTGTCCAACAAAGGGGAGGGAGCGCCGGTTGTGTCGATGACGCAGACTTGGCCACCGGGCTTTAGAACACGTTTCACTTCCTTCAACGCTTGTGGAATATCCTTCCAGTGATGGGCACTGTAACGGGTCACAACGAAATCAAACTCCTGGCTATTAAATGGAAGTTCTTCCACCGAGCCCTGGGTTGTACTGATATTTGAGAAGCCACGCTCTTTGGCTGCGGCAGCCGTTATCTCAAGCATCCCTGCAGTGAGGTCGAACGCAACCACCTCCCGAGCGAACGGTGCGGTGGCAAAGCTGGCGTGGCCCGCTCCGCAACCGAGGTCGAGAACCTTCGGTTGATCCAACGCGGCGACTGAACGCGCCAGAAAATCAAGATCGGCTCCGGCTGAATGGACGGGACTGGTGAGATACCTTTCGGCGTTTGAACTGAAACTTTTTGATATGGACTGTTCGTGCCGCATGGGGCGTCCTCCCGCCGGGTTACAAATAGACCTTAGCTGAGAAAATTAAGCAGGTACAAGATGATCTTTTATCCTAGTATGACTGGTACCCTGAACAACGATGCCATCCCTCCGTGCCGCAACTGCCCCATCCTCTACCCAGACGCTCGGAGCATTTCTCCGTTCTCATCGTGAACGGCTGTCGCCCACGAAGCTTGGACTGGCTTCCGTTGGCCGGCGAAGAACCCCTGGCTTACGCAGGGAGGAAGTTGCTCAACTCTGCGCTGTAAGCACCACCTGGTATACATGGCTTGAGCAAGGGCGTCCGGTTCATGCCTCGGCCTCGGTTTTGAGGCGCATTGCCGAAGCACTTCAGCTTTCCCGTGCCGAGCGGTTGTACCTGTTTGAGATCGCACGCTGTGTCGTTCCGGATTCGAGCGAAGAACATGAGTTGGAAATTCCTACAGGTCTGAAGGACCTGGTCGACCAGATGCCAATCCCCGTTTATGTGCTGGATCGTCAATGGAACGCGGTGGCCTGGAACAGGAGGGCTGCGACGCTCTTTCGGCCGTGGTTGCTGGTATCGGAAGAACGCAATCTGCTTCGTTTTGTCTTTCTGAATCGGAGTGCACGCACTTTGATCGTGGATTGGAAGAGCCGTGCAAAACGGCTGGTGGCCGAGTTTCGGTCGGATGCCGGGCGGCATTTGAACGAGCCTCCGACAACCAGGCTGATCTCCGAATTGCAGGCCGCCAGCGGAGTGTTTGCCAGGTATTGGAGCGAGCAGGATGTGCGGGAACGAGAGGGTGGTGCCCGTACATTCCGTTCCACAACAGGAGCGATCAGTACCTATTCCCAGGTGTCATTGATTCCCAGTATCAGCACCGATCTCAAGCTTGTCGCGCTCATTCCGGTCGCATAAACCCCGCCATGTCTCCAGCCAACCGAAAGTAACCTCCGAAACGATAACTTAAGAAAAGTGTCTCAGCGCCTAATCCGGTTCCGCAGCGTTATATCCTGTTAACAGACGATTTCGGCAGCCAGCGGACTCTCGCGTGACCGCTAGCTTGCCGGCAGTTGCCAGTAGTTTCGGCCTAGTCGCGAGCGAAGGGCAGTTTTATCGCTGTCCGGTGTCCCACTCGATCCCTGTCTAAAAATAAGGCAATCCAAGCATCCCGCCGCCGCGGGATTTTTATGCGTCTCATGTTGCTTCCCGCTCACTCGAAAGCCCTAGCTTCTCTCAAATTCCTTCCAAATATCAGGAGCCACCCATGCCCAAAAATAAAGTCAGCGATCCTATCACGGATCAGGAAATGGCCTTTGCCCGCCTGGTCCTCTCTGGCACCATGACCGACCGTCATGCCGCCGAAGCCGTCGGTCTCAACCCCGACTCCGCCGCTTACACCAAAGCCAAACCCCATGTCCGCGCTTACATGCTCCAGCACCGCGCCGCCGTCCAGCAACAGCTCGTTCAGCAAGAAGCAGACGGACTACACCGGCTCAATCTGGACCGCGAACAAGTACTAAACCGCCTCTGGGAAATCGCCAACCTCAGCCCCGAAATGACCCGAGGCAGCATTACCGGCCAGGTCAATGCCCTCTCCATGATCATGGCCATGCAAAACTTCATCCCCAACCCTCGCGCTCTCGCCATCTCAGAGAAGAAGTCTTCCCCTCCCGCCCAAAGCTTCGCTCCCAGTTCGGCGGGAGAGGCGCCTCCGAAACCTGGCGCCAGCCAGTCCGGCTTCCTCAATCGCTTTACCCCCTCGAAAGCCCTCGAACCTTATGTCCCCCTCTCCGCTTCTGTTCCAGACCTGGGAGTGGGTTTCTCTATAAAGAACCCCTTTGTCCACCCCCGCTAAGCTGCCAAATCCCCAAAAACACCCAAAAATATAAAATTTTACAAATGGCTGCCGGCTATACCACCACCGCTCACCTCGTTCTGACCATGAAGGAACGTCGGGTTGGCCTAGGATAATTTCCATAGCATTCAGGTGTGGTCCAGTTCACCCAGGACTTCCCGTCCTGGGCTATTCTCAGCCAGTCTTGTCCAAAGTAGTTTTTTGCGGTGGCTCTACCCATCCATCAGCAACAACGTTGCATGGAAGCGCAAGCCCCCAAAAAGTGAGTCAATTTTCTAACAGAACACCTTAAAAACTGGACGGGTGCCCCAGGTTCGCCAAAGCGTACCTGGGCCGAATAAGACGGGCGAAGCCCACGATCGCTTTTTGCTAATCGATCAGCTAAGAGCGATCGAAACATATCATTTTCGGCCCAGGTACGCTTTGGCGAACCTGGGGCACCCGTCCAGTTTTTAAGGTGTTCTGTTAGAAAATTGACTCACTTTTTGGGGGTTCGCGCTTCCATACAACGTTGTCGTTGATGGATGGGTAGATCGAAATCCTCCGGCAACCAGTTCACGCCCCTGCTCGTCTTAATCTTTTCAACAAAATGCACGCCGAAAAACCGGATCTTCCCGCTATTCGGACAGTTCTGATTCTCAGCCGTCCCTCAGCCTGTACGTGAATGCTTTGAAGCGAACTCGGCTTTGCCGCTGAGCGTCCGCGAATGGAATGGGCAGGCGCCCGTCTCCGGTTCGTTGTCGTCGGGAAGCGCATACTGCTTCCATTCGCGGTTGCGATCGTCTCCGTAGAATCCTATGTCGGGATGTACTGTCATTCCATCATAGGCAAGCATGCGCTTGTGAATGCGTTGCCGGACGGGCGCTGCGATCGGTTGCGAGGTGGTGAGATCGATGAAAAGAGACCTGGGCTGGAAGATGAGCACCATTCCTGGACCGAGATTTCTGCTGCGGCGGCGATGATAGGTCGGTGACGCTCCAACGACGAACATCTCGCAACCCTCAAACGCGAATTCCCAAAGAGGATCATCCGGTGTCCTGTTTGTGGCCAGATGGCGGTCGTGCTCATGAAGAAACTGCAGTACCTGCCAAAACCGCGTGACAAAGGACATGTGATCCGTCATCGAGGGATCAGGCTCAAAGAATGCGACCAGGCTCGAGCGTTCATGGTGAGCTGTACCAATGAGAGTGACAAATTGCCGCATGTTTGTCACCATCTCGTGAAGGTGGCTCTCCGCAATGAACGTGTACAGCATCTCACCCCGCGCCTCCCCACTCTGGCCGAAGAAACATGGATACGCAGGGGCGCCAAGCCTGGCTCGATATAGTTCATACGCCTCTAGTTCCCAGTTGTCGTTGACGGGGGACCCTAGCCTACCTTGGTCGAGAACACGGCCCATCCAGTCTTCAAGAGTGGCAGTGATCATGCCGTCCTCATGGCGGGCGCTTTCTTCCCTCGCCGCCCCAGGCGAACCATGCGGCGGAAGCCGGCGAGCTGTTGTGCACCCCAGGAGCCGTTGACTAAAGCGGGTTCGGCCCCGGCATCGCCTGTTTCGACGGTGTTGTCGCGGAACCTGGCGGTTCCAAAAGAAATGTCCCACAAGGACAAGGTAGTCCCGAAGTTGCAGCTGCGCCGTCCTGCGGCACGCAAAGCGTGATGCGTGCGATGGAATTGCGGAGAGATGAATATGTGCTCGCCGAGCCATCCGTAACCTACCCGGGTGTTCGCATGGGAGATGCTGCCCAGAAGCCGGAAGCAAAGAATGAGAAAGGGAAACTGCATCGAGGGCACCCCAATGACCAACCCCACCGTGATCAGCCACACATAGGTGATGGCGTCCTCAAGCACATGCGACCGGTCATCAGACCAAAAGGTCAACTGCTCTTCGGCATGGTGCAGGGAGTGGATCCCATACCACCAGCCAACCCTGTGAGAGATGCGATGACGCCAATAGTCGACCAGATCCAGAATGGCGAAATTGGCGATGAAGACGACCGCGGGCCACGAGGCAAGTATAGGGATCAGCGCCGGAAGCGACGGCGGCGTGACCGCGTGGGCCTGCAGAAATCCATCCAGGCTCTGACGCAACCAATTGAATTCAAAGTACGCTATGAGCGGGAATAGCACGATGCGGACGAAAAACGCATAAGCAACATCGGCGGCGATGGAATTGCGTTTCGGCCAGCCGGTCAGCGGCCAAAATCGCTCCAGGGGCGTACAGATCAGAAAGCTGATCCCGAGTTCGGTGACTCCGCATGCCGCAAAGAACACCCAAAGGGAAACAGCGTGGCTGGATTGCCCGAGGCCAAGTCCTGCCAGAAACGATTGCATGGAACCAAGGACGCAATCAACGTTCGCCGCGCTCAAGGAAATGGTGTGAGGTGCCCAGATCATGTTTGCGCTCCACGTATCCTGACTGAGAGCTTTTCTTCTTCCTTGCCACATTCGCAGGTGGAAGCTCTGTTCTCCAGAAGTTTGCAGGGAACTCAAGGGTTGATGCAGCGAACGAGCTCCTGCTCCAGGGTGCTACCCATTTACCTTTGTGTCCGCGCTATAGGGTGCCCACAAAACCCCTCGATGGTTAGACGACAGCGTGGCTGAACAAGCTTCTGCAATCGGACATTCTTTTGACCTACACAACGATTACCTGCGAGGTAATTGCTGCGCCCCACGATCCATTCGATATTGAAAAGGTAGATGTTCAGGATCGCCTGCCATCTGCAGACCACACAGGAGAAATCGCATGCCGACCTATGAGATTCACACCATCGCATCTGCGCCAGAGAAGTCCAGGCCAGTGCTCGAACAGCTGCAGCAGGCGTTTGGTTTTATTCCCAATCTCGCTGCCGCAATTTCAAATTCGCCCAAGTTGCTTACCGCCTTCGCTGCCGTGTTTCAGCAGGTACACAGCAGCAGCCTCACTGAGCAGGAGATTCAGATCGTTCTCCTGACCGACGCAGTCGCGAACTCCAGCGCGTACGCGGTGGCATTGCACACTGCGCTAGCCCTCAAACAGGGGGTGAGTTCTGAAGAAACCGACGCCATCCGTGCGCGGCTGGTGCCCAGGGACCGGCGATTTGGCGCAGTTTCCACCCTGGCGAAGGCGCTCATCGAGAAGCGCGGGCACCTGAGCGAACCGGAGCTCGACGCATTCCTCGCCGCCGGCTTCACCAGGGAACAGATCCTGGAGGTCATCACCGTGGTCGCAGCCTCGACCATCACCAACTATGCTGGAACCATCGCCGATCCTCCATTGGAAGATCAGTTCCAGCAATTCGCCTGGCGAGCATAACCGCGGAGCACCCAGAGGGAGATCGAAATGGCAACGCAATCTGCTTCCACCGTTCCTCAGCTCGGGGAGATGTTGCGCTACTGGAGACACGAGCGGGGTAAAAGCCAGCTCGAACTCTCTCTCGATACAGGCATCTCGCAGCGTCACCTGAGCTTTGTCGAGAGCGGGCGGAGCGCTCCCAGCCGGGAAGTTCTTTCTATTGTCTCCGATGCCCTGAACATTCCGCTCCGCGAGCGGAATGTTCTGCTGCTTGCGTCAGGCTACGCCCCGCTCTACGGCGAACAGAGCATGGATGCGGAGCAAATGGCGATCGTGACCCGCGTAATTGATCGCATGCTGCAGCAACACGAGCCGCATCCCGCCCTGGTGCTGGACCGGTACTGGAACGTGATTCGAACCAATCAGGCTGCGCCCCGATTCTTTGGCTCATTTGTCGATCTGGAAGCCAGACCAAAGCCGCGCAATCTTCTCGACCTGATGTTTGATCCGGCGGGCATGCGGCCTTTTGTTGAGCAGTGGGAGAGTGTCGCAGCCGGCCTGCTGAAAAGAGTTCGGCGGGAGGCGGTTGGGCAAGTGGTGGATGCGAGACTTGCAGAACTACTGGAACGGCTGCGCAGGTATCCAGGCGTTGCAGGAATGAAGCCCCCGCCGGCGCCCCAGGGCCCGGTGCTCTCCATCACCTTTCGGCGAGGCGATGAACGCTTCTCTTACTTCTCGCTCATCACAACCGTCGGCACGCCACAGTGCATCACGGCGCAAGAACTGCGCGTGGAGTGCATGTTCCCGTCTCATGCCAACGGGGAATGAACCTGTATGACTCGCGGTGCAAGAGCGGACGTTCATCAAGGATTCTGGCGTATTCGTCGCGCAATTCGACGCTAATCTAAGCTAAACCTCCACCCTTTCAAATTCTAAGAGAGGTATGCTTGCTTAATCCTTTTTGGGGAGTCGCTTCGTGCCATTGAGGGCTTAAAAAGGATGTTGCGAGCAGAGGCACTCAAAGCGGTGACTCACGGAGCGGCGGCGCCAAATCGTATCTTGCGGACCCTTCAGGGGACCCGCTTGCCTCGGGTTATCGAACGGAAGAGCGTTCCATGTCGTGAGAACGGCTCGTTCCACAGGCCGCGCATGTGCGGTTTTGCGGCCCTTTTTGTACTGTTCCTGACCGTCGCTTCGGGTTCAGGAAGAGCGCTCGACTCAGGCCAGCCGGCAAGCCCCTATCTTCGCACCGTGTTTACCACGGAGGACGGACTTCCTGACAATGTAGTGAACGCCATCGTCCAGACGGGCAATGGATTCCTCTGGCTCGGAACCGACGGAGGATTGGCCAGGTTCGACGGGCATCGCTTTACCGCGGTCCATCTCCGTGGCGGCGTGGCCAACGAAAGCCCGGTGCAGTCGCTTTTGCAGGCGCCGAACGGCGATCTGTGGGTTGGGACCGATGCCGGGCTTGCACAATTACCGAAAGCGGCGCTGGATCACTTCGATCGCTCACTGGTCAAGACATACCACCTGGGCATAGGCCTGAGCGACCAGATCATGTGCATTCATATGAACCGGGCTGGTGTGCTGTGGCTAGGAACCAGCCGCGGTTTGTACTCGCTGAATCAGGGACACTTTGTGCCGGTGATCCCAGGAGAATCAATTTCCAGAATCGAAGGGGCGCCGGACGGACACTTGCTCATTATCACCGCCCACGGATTTGTCGAGTGGAACGGAAAGCGGATCGTAGACCATCCTGAAGTGGCACGGCAGCTCGATGTCAAAGTCGACGGAATCTTTCATGTTTTAGAAGACAGTCACGGCGTCCGATGGTTTTCGACGGAGTCGGGCGTTGCACGTTTCGTCAACGGATCCATGCAGAGACTTGCCCCTTATAGGCATTCGCAATCGCAAACCTATACTGCTTTTCGTCTTTATGAGGATCCTAAGGGCAGCATGTGGGTTGCAGCACAATCAGGACTTTTTCGCGCCGGTGACAGCAGCTTGCAGCCCGTCGTGCGCCGTCAAGACGCGCCCAAGGCAATCTATTTTGATAGGGACGGTGATCTATGGTTCTCGACCAACAATGAAGGACTCATTCGCCTTAAAAAGCGCGTCGTACGCATGTACACAACTGCCGATGGGCTCCCTGGAAGCGTCACTATGGCTGTTCTCTCCAGTCACGACGGCACATTATGGGTGGGTAGCAACTGCGGCGGGCTCTCCCGATTTGACGGGCAACGCTTTACGACTTACAAAGAGGCCGCTGGTCTGACAAGTTCCTGCGTGTGGGCTCTGGCGGAGGACAAAAACAACGACATTTGGGTTGGGACCTGGGGTGGTGGAATCAGCCGTTTCCACGATGGCCGCTTCACTAACTATTCGACCCCGCAGGGCCTGCCCAGCAACGTCGCCCTATCCATTGTGGCTGCACGCGACGGATCCTTGTGGATCGCAACCCTGGCCGGTTTGAGCCACATGGAGAACGGCCATTTCCATAACTACACCACCGCCGACGGCTTATCAAGCGATCGCATCATCACCGTTTACCAGGACCACGGCGGTGGAATCTGGGTTGGAACGAGCACCGGCATCGATCGCCTTGCGGGTGATCATTTTGAGCCGGTTCAGGCCGGTCCGGAATCGGCCAACTTACCCTATGACAGTTTTAGGGAAGACTCATCCGGCGCCCTCTATGCGCTTTCATTAATGAACGGAATTAACCGCATTGACGGCAATCGAATCATTAATGTCTGGCAAGGGATCGCCCCGTTGGGCATGGTCGAATCCGACGGACAAAATTTGTGGTTTAGTGGGAAACACGGCATCTCACGGATTGCCGTAAACGACCTGCAACGCGCTGAACATGACCGCGAGTCGCCCCTCGATTACACAACATTCGGCAGCGACGACGGCTTGAATACCTCAGAATGCAGTGGGGGCCAACCCAATATGGCGATAACCCAGGGAGGGAAGCTCTGGGTTGCAACCATAAAGGGTCTGGCCATGCTGGACATTGAGCAACCATTTAGGACCAGGCGCAGGCCCGATCTATTCATTGGAACCGTCTCCATTGATGGGAAAGGCCAATTGTCGGGTCCCACGTTGTCATTGCTTCCTGGCACTCATCACGTGGAGTTTCATTTCGACGCGGTCGATCTTATGTCCCCGGAGAAGGTTCGCCTGCAATACCGAATGGATGGCGTCGATACAGAATGGCTCGATGATGACTCGACTCGCACCGCAATCTACACCAGCATCCCGCTTGGTACGCACGCTCTCCATGTTCGCGGCACAGACACGGATGGAGTGTGGGATCGCGTTGGTCTTACCTACGAAGTCACTCAGCAACCTTATTTTTATCAGACGATGTGGTTTAGGCTTATAGCCGCGACTGGTCTTGTACTCCTCCTGGCAGGTATCTATTTCCTTCGTGTTCGGCAGATCGTTCGCGAGGTTCGCAACCGGCTCGAAGAACGTATGAGCGAGCGCGAAAGGATTGCACGCGAACTGCATGACACGCTGCTCCAGGGATTCCAGGGGCTCATCCTGCGCTTTCACGCCGTGGCGGTGAAAATACCGAGCTCCGAGCCAACTCGTCAAATGTTGGAGAGAGCCCTTGAGCGCGCGGATGAGGTTCTTGTCCAGGGGAGGGATTGTGTAAACGACCTGCGCGTCATGTCTGATCGTTCAACAGACCTATCGCAGGCTTTGGCTCGGGCGGGAAGGGAACTCGTTCTTGACAACGATACAGGTACAGATTTCACGGTCGCAGTGGACGGCGATCCGCAAACCCTGCATCCCATCGTCCAGAACGAGGTTCTCTCCATCGGCAGGGAAGCCCTTGCGAATGCCTTCCAACATGCGCAGGCAAAGCACGTCGAAATTGAAATCGCTTATCGGCGCGATGAAATGCGGCTGCGCCTTTGTGATGACGGCCGCGGTATTGAAAAGGGATTCCTCGAAGGAGATGGTAAGAAGGGGCATTGGGGAATTCGCGGGATGCGCGAACGTGCCCAGAAAATTGGCTGCCATCTGACCATCTTCAGTCGCCCTGGCGCTGGAACGGAAGTTGAACTGCGAGTGCCCGGGGCAGTGGCCTACCGAAGCACGGTGGGCGGATCACTCTGGGAACGTTTCCTTCGCACAGCACGCGGAAGCATAAGTTAACAAGAACGCGGACCCTACTTGTGTTGAGATCATTACCATTCGGCATTACCACAATGTTCCTGCGTGTTACGCAAGAACTCTATCAAACGCTTGCCGGCTCGGTATGCTCATGAATACGGGGATGTATCCGGAACACGGCGATAGGGAGAACTGCTCATGATCCACCGATTCTTCGCCGCCAAACTCAACCCGATTCTTATCTTCCTGCTCCTGCTTGCCGTTGGGGAATTCATCCTGCAGTGCAGCCATATTACACAGAACTAACCCCAACCGTCGCCCCTGGGCTTTTTCTAGTGTCTGCATTTTCGGGATTTAGTTTGGCATCTCCGGAAAGACCTACCTCAGGGGCTTCTAAAGAGGGTGTGTGAGAACTAAACTCGGCTAGAGACCGGCTCCTGCCGAGTGGAGTTCTCACACACCCTCTAAAGCCCTCATCGCTGTGGCTTTTTATGGCACGGCTGAACCCGTGCCCTTCGTGCAGTGAGTTTTTAGCCGCGTGCGGCCTACCTAACTAACCCCAACGCTTCTCAAATAACAAGCCCCGACGACGAGAACCGTGTCGGGGCCCAGGGTTCATCTTCTTTCGAAGAGTGCAAGATGTTAGCCCGCAGCCACAGCCGCCATGCGCGTCTCCATTTCCTCCGGTGAGACGTCTTCGACGTGTGTGCCGATCGTCCACTTGTAGCCGAATGGATCCAGAAAAGTTCCTGAACGATCGCCGTAGAACTGATCTTTCACTGGACGCAGGACTTTGGCTCCTGCGGCCACCGCCTTTTTGGTGAAATTGTCGACGTCTTCGACATAAAGCATCAGACTGACAGGTGAGCCGTTATGGTGTTTGGGTCCGTACACATCCATTTGCGGGGCCTCGTCGGCTAGCATGATCCGAGAGTTTCCGATCTGAATCTCAGCATGCCCGATCCGGTTTCCCATGGGCATACGAAAGAGTTCCTGCGCGCCGAATGCCTTCTCGTAGAAATTAATCGCGGAGTTGGCATCCTCGAATATGAGATACGGAGTGATAGAGGTATAACCTTCGGGAATTGGCTTGACCATTGCAAAGCCCTCCTTCTATGGACGAATGTCCAGTCCGAGAAGTATAGACCCTCCCGGCTGTGGGCACTTATTTGTGCTTCGTCCGCGTCAAAAAACAGCGTCGGACGGTCTCCGCAGCATTCGTATTTTCACACCGCATTCATAACCGCGTTCCAATCCACAGGCATCCACCTTAGGGAGGTGACCGGCATGGCAGCATCGAGCGGTACCAGGCAAAGCGACTTCTCGGAGATGGACAATGCAGGCATCTCCAAAGAGCATTGGAAGATCATGTTCATCTCCGGCATGGGCTTCTTCACCGACGCCTACGATCTCTTCATCATCGGCGTCGTCATGGCCTTGCTCAGGCCCATGTGGCATGTCGGCAAGGTCGAAGAGGGTCTGGTCGAGTCCACCGCCCTACTCGCTGCTGCCATTGGAGCCCTGCTCTTTGGCCGCGTTGCCGACATGGTCGGCCGCAAGCGCATCTATGGCGTCGAAGTCCTGGTACTCGCGGCCGGAGCAATCGCCTCCGCCTTCTCACCCAACATTTGGTGGCTCATCGGATTCCGCTTCATACTCGGCATCGGTATTGGCGGTGACTACCCCGTTTCTGCCACCATCATGAGCGAGTACGCCGGCAAAGCCCATCGCGGCCTGCTGGTCACCCTCGTCTTCGCCATGCAGGCAGCCGGCCTCATCGTCGGCCCTCTGCTCGCCGCCGCCATGCTCTCAACTCATATTTCACAAGACATTATCTGGCGCATTCTCGTCGCCTTTGGCGCCATTCCTGCCCTGGCCGTCTACGGTGCCCGCCGTCATCTCAAAGAGTCGCCGCGGTTCCTCAAAGCGGTCGGTCACGAAGAGGATGAATCGGGAAAACTCAAGAAGGCAGGCCACTACGACCCCAAGACCCACTCCGTCTCTTTTTGGGATGGTTACCATCGTCTTGTCGACAACAAACTCGTGCTCGTCCGTCTCCTCGGCGCCAGTGCCGCCTGGTTCCTCATGGACTTCGCTTACTACGGCAATACTGTATCGAGTCCTCTCGTCCTCTCCGCTTTGGGAAGCGACCACTCCCTGCTACAAAAGACCCTCACCCAACTCGGTATCTTCACCGCCTTCGCCGCGCCCGGTTATGCTGTCGCCGCCCTCACCATGGATAAACTTGGCCGCAAAACAATTCAGAGCCTGGGCTTTGCCATGATGGCCGTCACCTTTGGCCTGCTCGCTCTCATTCCCAACGTAGAGAAACTCGTCTGGCCCTTTGTGCTCATCTACGGCTTCAGCTACTTCTTCACGGAGTTCGGACCCAATGCCACCACCTTCGTCTATCCCTCCGAGATCTTCCCGGTAAAGGTCCGCACCACGGCCCATGGCATTGCCGCCGCTATGGGCAAAATCGGCGGCTTTGTCGGCGTCTTCACCTTCCCTTTCTTCATGCATTGGCACGGCCTGCCGGCTGCCGAAGGAGCGGCTGCCATCGTGAGCTGCCTTGGGCTTGTGGTCACCATATTCATGCTCCCCGAGACCAAGGGGAAGAGCCTCGAAGAGCTTTCCGAGCAGCCCTCCTCTCCGGCCGAGAGAGCTGCCGCCTGAAAGGGAATCGGGGGTAACGAAAGGGGCGTTGATAAAAAAAATAGTAGCAACCTCTTCCCGGTTCGAGGCCTCTTATGACCCCGAGAGGTAGTTATGAAGTAGCAGGAATCACATTCCGGCGCTTTAAAACAGCTGTGCCTGGCGCGCTCTAAAGTGCGCGAGAAGGAGATCGAATGGCAGGGAACAATACAGCGGCCTACGGGATCTATTCAAACCACGCGAACGCAGAGATCGCGGTGGACCAGCTCATTCGGGGAGGCTTTTCAAACGACGACGTTTCCGTCCTCATGTCCGACCTCGGGGGATCCAAGGACTTCGCAGCTGAAAAGCGCACAAAAGCGCCCGAAGGAACCGCAACTGGCGCCGGTGTTGGTGGCATTGTTGGCGGAACCCTGGGATTGCTCGCTGGTTTTGGCGCGCTGGCCATTCCAGGCGTCAGTCCTCTTATTGCCGCCGGTCCGATCATGAGTGCGCTAGCGGGTATTGGCGTTGGGGGCACCGTGGGCGGTCTGGTTGGGGCTTTGATCGGAATGGGTATTCCGGAGTATGAGGCCCAACGGTACGAGGGGCGGGTCAAGGAAGGCGGCATTCTCGTCTCCGTGCATTGCGATTCCTCTCCAGGTGTCTCCCGGGCGAAGGACATCCTAAAGGCCACCGGCGCGGATGATATAGCCTCCGCCGGAGAAAGCTCCCCCGGAGTGGACTATAAGGAGAAGGATGATGCCGCTTACGTATAGGCAACCCGATGTCGGCGCTACTTCCTCGTGAGCACTGAGGCCAGGAACCGAAGTTCGGACTCCACATCGGCGGGATCGGCTACAGTATCAGCGATTTCCTGGCGAAAGAGTTCCCGATACCGTTCGCGAAGTCTGTGAATGGCCACCTTGAGCGCTCCTTCTGAAGTGTTCATTTCTTGAGCCAGCACGGCATACGGCGCGTCGGGGTGCCCGAGAAGGAACACCTTCAATCGCTCGAAATGTTCCGGGCGGCCGTGATGCACGAACTCCTCTCGCAATTTCTCAACCACTCGATCGATCAGCGAAAGCGCCCAACGCCGTTCGAAGATCCGCTCCGGCGTCTCATCGTGCGGCCTTCCAACACCCGGATGAAGAACTCCTGCGTTAGATCCTGCGCCTGGTGGGACGGATAACCGCGCCGGCCGAACCCTGCGCATTCCTCAGCTTTCATCGGCAACGAAGGCTGGGGAGAGCCCCACCGATTTCCCTGGCAGAGAAAATGCTTTATTGTTTTGGGGCAGCACTTCAAGCCAAGGAAAGACGATGAATCGCAGAGAACTGATCCAATCGGCCATTGCCTCGCTACCCCTTATTTCCGTCGCCGGCGCGCAGCAGATTGCCAGGAACACCAACGGCCTGCCGCCTCTGACCATCAAGGATGTCAAGGTCATTACCACCAACGGGGGCAGCCATTATCGCTGGATCTTCCTCAAGATCATTACCAGTGAACCTGGTCTTTATGGCATTGGCTCGGCCAACAACAACTACGAGACCATGGCCGTGGTCTCGGCGCTCGAAGACCATCTGAAACCATGGTTGATCGGCAAGGATCCGGACCGGATCGAAGACCTGTGGCAGTCGGCCCAGATGCGCACCTACTGGCGCAACGGCCCGGTGAACAACAACGTTCTCTCGGCCATGGACATGGCCTTATGGGACATCAAGGGCAAGCGCGCGAACATGCCGGTGTACGAAATGCTGGGCGGCAAGGCGCGCGATGGCGTCCCGGTCTATGACCATCAAGGAGGCAAGACCAAAGAAGAGTGTCTCGACGCCCTGCAGAAGTCACTGGCCAACGGATTCACCCATGTGCGGATCCAACTCGGCGGTTACGGTGGAGGGGGATTCACTCCGGCGGGAGAGGGCAACCGCCCGGAGGGTGGCTACCAGGGCGTCGCATTTGATGAGCAGCAGCTGGTCGACACGATTCCTCCTCTTTTCGAGTACTTGCGTGATAAGGCAGGTTTCGGTCCCAAGCTGATCCACGATGTGCACTCGCACTTAAGCGGGATGAACGCGGTAGAGTTGGCGCGTCGGCTGCAGCCCTACCAAATGTTTTACGTCGAAGACATTCTTCCCCCGGAGCAGGTTGCTTACTACCGCAATATCCGTGAGATCTGTACCACTCCTCAAGCAGTAGGTGAAGTTTTCTCCCATCCTTTTGAGGTGGTGCCGCTGGTCACCGACCGCCTGATCGACTTTATTCGCTGCCGGGTGGCGGCGACGGGTGGCATCACCCCCATCAAGAAGCTCACCACCCTGTGCGAGATCTTCGGTGTCAGGACGGCCTTTCAGGAAGGTGGCGAAAACGATCCCGTGAACCAGATAGCCAGCTACCACGTCGACATTTCCAGCACCGCCTTCGGAATCCAGGAAGAGAACCATTTTCCCCCCATCGTGCACGAGATGTTCCCCGGCATGGGAGAAATCCGCAAAGGATATCTCTACGGCAGCGGCAAACCGGGTCTCGGCCTGGACATCAATGAGGAGTTGGCGGCCAAGAATCCGCTCGGCCCTATCAAGGGCGGCGGAGCTTATTCAACCGACCGCACCATTGACGGAACGGTGGTAAAGCCCTAGTTCCACGGTCGCGGTGGGAGCCCCCGCATTTATGTGGGGGAAGGAGCTTTAGCGCTCCGCGAAGAAATGCGAAAGCCTCATTAGTCCCTGCGTGAGGACTGCCGAAGTTCAAGTTATGATTTAAGGGCAGATGGCCCTGATCTCCGATCTTCGAAGTCTCTGGCAGCCGGAAACCCAAGCGTCCTCTCGGACGATGGCAGCCTTGCGCGCACAGACGGAGGCTTTCTGCGCTGCGACCACCCTGGTCAGCCAAACCGATTGCCTCATCGAGCTTTTTTCCGGCATCTGGCAGCAGCGCTCGGAGCGGGCCTACCAGTCCCGCCTGGTCGGCTGGATAGGCATGCTGGAGCAAGACCACGACTTGCGCTCCCGCTTTCAACAGGGATGGAAGTCGATGCTGGGCTCCCTCGATTCTGTCGCCTTCTTCGCGGAAGCAGGCATTCCCGCGCAGCATGCGCTGTTCCGGGAAATCACCAGCCGTCTTTTCCAACGCTGGCTGCCTCCGCCACGCAACGAAGATGACACCGGTCGACTCTTCGCCGGGGTCTTTCGCACCTCTCGCGCGGTCCAGCGCTTTCTCGATATGGATGCCGCGCTCCATGCCCGGCTGGCTGCGAACCTCTGGGGCGCGGAAGGCTTCGCAGCCTATCCCCATGTACATCAGGACCTCCATGAGGCACTCCGCTTATTGGCCGCGCGCGTCTCTGCCCGTGGCACCAGCCGCGCTGTCCGCCAGCGTAGCGCCGAGCAGTTCGGTGGAGCAATCTCCGTTCCTATGCCCTGGTCTTTGCTACCGAAAAATTCATCGAATGCGAACACTCCGCGATCCCGGGTGACGGCCCGGATGAGTGTAGGGAGAACTGGCTCAATGCCGTCTACGCCTGCAGGGGAGAGCTCGCGATTGTGCGCATCAATATGGAAGATGCCGGCGTGAATTCTCCGCTGGTCTTCGATCTGGGCGCCATGGACGCTGCGCTGGACCGCATGGAAATGCTAGCCGCCACCCTGGTGGAGCGAACTAGCAGGCTTTCGGCTGCGGTGCGCCTGCTGCTGAATACGCTGCTATGCGGCCTGCTCGAGGATACGCGCATCTCCTCGCTCATCCGGCAGAACTTCAACCTGCTGGCGCGCAAGACGGTGGAACGTACCGGCCACGGTGGCGAACACTATATCGCTCACAGCCGCAGGGAATACTGGCAGATGTGGGGCGCCGCCATCGGTGGCGGATTTCTCACAGTCTTTACCGCGGCCATCAAACTTCATCTCATTGGCGAGCACTGGCCGCCCTTTATGGAAGCATTTCTTATCGGCACGAACTACGCCATCAGCTTCCTGTTGCTGCAGATCTTCGGTCTTGCGCTGGCTACCAAGCAGCCTGCCCTGACCGGTGCCAGGCTGGCGGACATCATCCGCCGCAACCGGGGCGATTCCCGCCGCGACCAGATCACCCAATACGGCGCATCCATCAGCCGCACCCAACTGGCCGCCGCTCTGGGCAATATTCTGGCCGTGAGCGCCGGCGCCGTGATCTTCAATCTTCTTTGGCTCAGGGGCTTCCACACGCCCTATGTGCCCGCCGAACAGGCACAAAAGGTTTATCTATCACTGCGTCCTTTGGCCTCGGCAACCGCCATTGACGCTGCGCTCACCGGCGTTTTGCTCTGGCTTGCCGGGCTCATAGGAGGGTGGTGCGAGAACTTTGCTGTCTACCATCGCATTCCCGCATCGATTGCGCAGCACCGGCTCGGCCACATCGTAGGCGTCCGCAGAATGCAGAAGCTTGGCGACTGGGTTGACCGCAACATCAGCTCCTGGAGCACCAGCATCTCGCTCGGTTATCTGCTGGGATTTACGCCGGTCTTTTTTGAGTTCTTTGGCCTGCCCCTGGACGTTCGTCACGTTACCCTCAACACCGGCATGTTCGCCTTTGCGGCTGCTCGCTTCGGCCCGTCCGCGTTCAGGCAGGTATGGCTGTATTCTGCGATGGTCGGCATCGCGATCATGTTCGTGCTGAATCTTGGTGTCAGCTTTGCCATTGCTTCGTTCGTGGCGCTCCGCGCCTACGATGTGGGTCACAAGGAGCGCGCATCGATTCTGCGCTATGTGTTCAAGCAAATGATCTCGTCACCGTTGCAATTTCTCTTTCCCGTGCAACCCAAGCCGGCTGCCTCCGAAACTCCTTCAGAGGATATCGAGCGTCCGGCGCCTGCGGCAGAATAGAACATTTATGCCTGAAGATCGGTCAGCCCTCTCTGTCGCCGAGATCGGCAGCTTTTTTGTCGGCGGTCGCATACACCACCTCGAGGGATTGGCCAAACGCGAGCGCATCAGCACCCCTGGTGGCCCGGTACATTTCATTGATCCTAACGGCGAACTCATGGCTGGGCAGATGTATGTTCAATTCGTACGGCTTGCCCAGCCGGGTGCCGCGGCCCCGCTATTGATGTGGCACGGCGGCGGCATGACAGGCGTGAATTGGGAAACAACGCCGGACGGACGTCCTGGCTGGCAGATGTTCTTCCTACGCTCTGGATTCGACACTTACATTTCAGATGCCGTGGAGCGCGGCCGTGCATCCTGGGCGCCCTACCCGCAGGTCTACGGCGCGGCGCCCTATTTCCGCACAGCAAAAGACCTTTGGGAGGAGGCCTTCCGCTTCGGCCCACAGGGCTCATGGCATCCCAACCCGGCGCTGCGCCGCACCCATCCCGGCCTGCGTTTCCCCATCGAGTATTTTGACGCCTTCTTATGCCAATGCGTGCCCCGCTGGGACTGCAACGATGTACTCACCCAACAGGCCTACGATTCCCTGGTCCAGCGGATGGAGACCGGCGCCATCCTGTTGACCCACAGCCAGGGAGGTAATTTTGGACTGACCGCTGCAGCTAACCATCCCGATCGCGTCCACGCCGTTGTGTCCCTGGAGCCTTCTGGCGCCCCCGATCCGAGCCTTCACGATGCCACGAAACTTAGAAGTGTGCCCCACCTTTTCGTGTGGGGCGACTTTCTCGAAAAGCACACCTTCTGGGTTCACTCACGGCCGACAGTGGAACGCTGGCGAGATAGCCTCCGTTCTGCCGGCTGCGATGTTACGTGGATAGAGTTGCCGTCACTTGGGATACACGGCAACAGTCATGCCTTGATGTCTGACGACAACAGCGATGCGGTGGCGGGAATCGTACTCGACTGGCTTCGCCAGCGGGGCTTAGCTGCTCCTGCTGTACGCTGACGGTCGAAAGACGGCCTCAGGATGACGATTTTGTGCTGGAGAAGTAGTTCTCACACAGACTCTTTAGCCCTTTCTGCGATCTAACCACCCTATTCGTCGCGCAGCGTCTTGGCGGGATCGATCCCTGCGATGCGGAGCGCTGGCACCGTGGTAGCGACCAGCGTTACCCCCGCGAGTGTCATGATGACGATCAGGATTGTGGGAACATCGTAGAGGCTTACCCCATAGAGCACACTGCGCATAGCACGCAATGCTCCTGCACATAAGATCAGGCCCAGGATGAGTCCCAGGGTCGAGGCCCACACTCCTGGAGCTCCGATATGGAACATAGCTTGGCGAACGGTCGAGCCCAGGGCAATGCGAATACCGATCTCGCGCGTCTTCTGCGCAACGATATTCGCCACCAGCGCAAAGATGCCGACCGTACTCAGAAGCAGCGCCAGCGCCGCCATCGTGCTCAGCAGCGCGACCTCGACACGCTGCTGTAGCCAGCGTCTTGGCCATCAAGTCGCGCATGCTGTAGAAGCCGGAGAAAGGCAGATCGGGATCGGAACTGGCAAGAGCGCGTTGCATCTGCGCCGTCAATCCATCTACTGGACCGGCGGTGCGCACAATCCAGCTCGGCTGGAACAAGACGTGGACCACGGCGAGAAACGGAGGATCGGTTTGCGCCGCAGGAATGTACATAGTTTCTTCGCTGGTGAGAGGGGCAACGGAATCGATCCCCGGGGCGATGGGCACATCCTCAACCACTCCGACGATTCTCGTGTCCTTATTCACGTAGTGGCCGACCGGATTCGTTCCATGGAAGTACTTGCGCGCCGAATGTCTGGTTGACGATGGCCACGTGCTGCGTATCCGGGCCGTCCGCGTCAGTGAAAGAACGCCCCGCGAGGAGGGGAATCTGCAATGCCTGGAAATAATCGGGGGTGACGTAGACTTCATCGGTCATCCCCTGCAGTCCTGCTTCTTTGCCGTCGCTGATCGTTACTCCGATTGAGCACGCGCGCTCATAGGGCAGACTCTAGCCCGACAGCGGCATCCTGCACGCCCGGAATCTGCCGCATGGCCGCGGTGCTCTCACTCAGCAGCTTGCGGAAGGCTGCGGCATCGTGATACCGCACATCGTCCAGGGATGCCCTGGCGGTCATCACGCCCGTGGAGACGAAGCCCGCAGGCAGGGTCTGTAGATGGATGAGGGTTCGAATGAGCAGGCCGGAAGCCGCCAGCAGCACGACGGTGAGAGCGACCTCGCTCACGATCAAGGCCTGGCGCACGCGCAGAGGGTCGCCTCCAGTTGCGGAATGACTGGCGATGGCGGAGCGCAGAGCGGAACTTCCGCATGGCCAAGGCAGGAAACATGCCGAAAAGCACGCTGGTCAACAGAGAGATGACTAGGGTAAAGGCCAGTACACGGCCATCCAGCGGTACTGTGGCCACAGGCAGATAGTGCTCGGGCAGAAGCTGGAGCAATCCGCGCAAAGCGACGAAACCGACTGCTACACCAGCCGTGCCACCCAGAAATGCCAGGAGGAGGTTTTCTACCCAGAGCTGCTTTTGAATCTGCCAGCGGGAAGCACCCAGTGCCAGCCGGGTGGCAAATTCAGGGGTCCGCCGCAATACGCGAACCAGTGTCAGCCCGGCAAGATTGGCGCAGGCAATCAGCAGGATGAATCCCGTTGCCAGCATCAGAGCCAGGGCTTGCGGGCGCAGCGTAGCAGTCACTCCCTTTTGCAGCGGCACCGAGTAGTAGGTCACCTGTGCGTTCGGGTCGTCGTCTAGTTCATAGCGATGGGCACGGTGGGACCAGGCGCGGTTGATCTCGGCGTCCGCCTCCTGCCAGGTCGCGCCATCGCGCAGCCGGGTGATGGCCTCGAAGTTTGTTCCGCTACCCTCGCCCTCGGGACCAAGCTGGAGCGCGGTGTAGATGTCGGCATTTAAAGGGGTGATCGCCCCCTCGGCGAGCACGCCAATGACGGTGTAGGGTTCGCCTTTCAGCAGCACGGCTTGCCCCAGAACATTGGGATTGGCGGCGAACGTATTTCGCCACAAGCTGTAGCTCAATATGGCGGCGTTTGGCCCGTGGGGGCGGTCCTCCACATCGGAGAAGTTGCGCCCCAGGGCGGGTTGAATGCCCAGCACATCGAGATAGTGGGCCGAAATACGTCCCGCCTGGAGATATTGCACATGAGACGCGGCCTGCAGGTTGACGCCAGAAGTACGCGCACCAGAAACCGCCGAGATCAGCGCGGGAACCTCATCGCGCAAGAGTTGCCATTGCTCATACATCAGTTTGTGGCGGGCATCCCGGGAACTCACTCCGCTGACTCGGGTATAGATGGTGCCCATCCTCTCCGGATGCGGATAGGGCAGGCTCTTCAGCATGAGAACATTCACGATGGAGAAAATCGCGGTGTTGGCGCCGATCGAAAGCGCCAGGGTGAAGATTACGGTCACAGTGAAACCAGGATTGCGAAACAATTGGCGCACTGCATATTTCAGATCTGCCAGGAATGATTCCCACCTCGGCCACTGCCAAACTTCGCGGCTGCGCTCTTCCATGAGAGTCACATTTCCAAACTGACGGCGCGCGGTTTGCTCGGCGTTTTCCCGCGACATACCATCTTCGATCAGGTCCTCAATCTTTTCTTCGAGGTGCTCTTGTATCGACTCATGCAGTTCGTGGTAACGGCGACGGCGCGAGAAGAGCTGTTTGAACCAGCGCATGAGAGTTCTCCTAAGGTTCGGCGGTTGCGAGTACGCGGCGGATGCCGGCGAACATCTGTTCAAAACTCGATATTTCCTTTTGCAGGTGGTTTGTACCCGCGTCTGTTACTTTGAAAATTCGCACCGGGCGGCCTTTCGGCGATAAACCCATTTCAGATTCCAGCCATCCGCTCTTCAGCATGCGCTGCAACGCCGGATACAGCGAACCCTCTTCGATCTGGAGCAGATCGTCGGAGACGCGCTTGATTTGCTGCGCCAGGGCGTAGCCGTGCATCGGCTTTCTGCTCAGCGTCTGCAGAATCATCATTTCCAGTGCGCCTGGAAAAAGGTCGCGGTGTTCGGGTGTCTTTGTCATATCGTGTACTCGCAATACTATATCGAAAATAGTATATGCGGAATACGTCTTCGCCAAATAAGGAATTATTGCATTAAGATGCATCGTATGATATATCTCAAAATGTATTTTAAAGAAAGGAATCAACATGCATCGACATCATCAAGAATTTTCTATTTTCGAAGAACGAGGCCGTCATGGTCGCTTTGGAGGGAGGGGAAGACCATTTGACCGTATGGGTGGGGGCTTCATGGGGCCTGGAATGCGAGCAGCAAAAATGCTTGCCTCGGGTGATCTCAGGCTCATCATCCTTGCTCTGCTCAGCGAAAAGCCGGGCTACGGCTACGAAATCATCAAAGCCATCGAAGAGCACTCCAGTGGCATCTACTCGCCGAGCCCGGGAATGGTTTATCCGGCGCTCACTTACCTGGAGGAGTTGGGATACACGGCGTCAGAGTCGGAGGGCACCAAGAAACTCTACCGAATCACTGAGGCGGGTACTAATCATCTGAAGGAAAACCGTGCCAGTGTTGAGGAGACGCTCGATCAACTAGCCCGCTTCGGCCGCAAGGTCTCGCAATTCCAAAAGCAGTTCACCGAGGAAAACGAAGAGGAGGATGACCTTGGGGCCGATCCACGGCGCGGGATCAGAAGCGACTGGCGGCAAATGAAGTCGGAATTCCGCGATCTTCGAAACGACCTCAAGGCGGCACTGCACGAGAAGTTCGACGCTTCGCCTGAGGAGAGAAGGCGAGTCTTCGCGATCCTGCGTCGGGCAATCGACGAGATCCGGAGCAAGCAGTCATGACCGGTCCAGCGGAGAACCATCCACGATTGAATTCGGAGAAAGCCCGGTGGGCAGCGAAACTCCCAGACAGACCGGGAGAGAAGTGCGGGGCGGAAGCCGGCGCCTATCGTCCCGTGGTCGATCGCAATGCCTGCGAAGGAAAACGTGATTGCGTGGAGGTCTGTCCCTATGACGTTTTTGAAGTGAGACGTATCGACGACGAAGATTTCTCGAGTCTCTCTTTTTTGGGGAAGCTGAAGAGCCGTGCTCACGGCAAGGTAACCGCGTATACGCCAAATGCTGATCTTTGTCAGGCTTGTGGGCTCTGTGTAGTGGCTTGTCCAGAAAAGGCAATCACGCTGGTTACGAACTAACATCTGTAGGGTGGCGGCGCATCTTGGCAGTGGTGGAGGTGGATGGATAGAGCCAACAACAGCAACCAACCGGGCTGCTAAGGCGAGTGAGTCAGTTCCCCCTGCGCCGCGGCCAACACCAGCTTGCGCATGGAGTAGAGCACTGTAAAACGCACCAGTGCGGAAGGCTGCGCAGCCGCGTCGAGAATGCTCATCTGCTGCGCTTGCCATCCCGCCGGAGGCGCTGTGCGGCTTTCTAAATAGGCCAAGGACGACAGCCCGACCCCAGCCAAATCGCCCAGTTGCTCGGCACGCACAGCGGCATCGCTGAGTCTCGGAGTCTGTTGCACGTGCACTAGCAGGCGCGTCTCCGCCGCCTGCCAGGAGAGGAACCGCACCCGGAGCCGGCGAAACGCATCTTCAGGGGAGGGAATTGGACCCTCCGGCACATCGCCGCTGAGGTCGAGCTGCAGCTTTGGATCGGAGGGCTGCGGCACCGTCACGTGACCCGCGATCGCATCCACGTCTCCTACGACCTGCTGGCGCGAGGGCGGATCGGCGACCACGGCATCCACCAGCCGATCGAGGGCTGTCCACCCATTGGTGTGCTGCAACCCCGAGCGCTCATGGAAATCGACCGGTTCCAGTACCGAGGCCAGAAGATCCAGAGAATTAGGGTCACGCTCGAACAGGAGATTCCGGCGCACCGTCTCAGGACCGCTAATATGCCGCAGTCCTACATCCTCCAGCTTGAGCGAGTTGATGCGCAGCCGGCGATACATATCCGAAACATCGCGGTCGTTCTGCGGAGACCAGAAGCGTTCTGCAACCGCCATGGTGCGCGGCCACACCCGCGAGTCCATGGTTTCCATGTTCAGCTGCTCCGCCCACATGCACACCTCGCCGCCCAGGATCAGCTTCTGCTGCTCAGCCGTCAGCGTGGTATCTGCTGGGATCGGATCAGCAAGATACATCTGTGCCGAGCTCTTCTGCCCGTCGAGATAGTACGGTGCGGAGAGGATACCCTGGTATCCCTGTCGAGCGCCCTCGGCCAGCGAAGCCTCTCCCCGCCAGCTCTGGATGAGAATCGTCTTGGGCAAAGCAGGATCGAGAATCTCATCCCACCCGATCATCTTCTTGTTGTGCTTCTTGAGAATCAGTTCCAATTGCTGGTTGAACGAGGCCTGCAGTTCAGCCGCCTTGGTGTAACCCTTTTTCTTCATGAAAGCGGCGATCTCCGGATCGGCCAGCCACGCCTTCCCGTTCACCTCATCCCCGCCGATGTGGAAGTAAGCGTCCGGGAAGATGCGCCCCATCTCGTCTACCAGCGTATCGATGAACTTGTAAGTGCTCTTGCGGGTGGGATCGAGCACCGCGGTGGGCATGCCGTAGACTACCGGCAACGTTTTGATCGTCGCCCCAGGGGCCAGTTCCGGATAAGCCAGGATCCAGCTGGAGCCATGGCCGGGCATATCGAACTCCGGCACCACGCGGATGCCGCGGGCCCGCGCATAGGCGACCACTTCGCGTAGCTGATCCTGGGTGTAGTATTCTCCCTCGGATGCGACCTCGGTCAGCTTGGGAAATTTTTTGCTTTCGGCGCGAAAGCTTTGATCGTCGCTGAGATGCCAGTGGAAGACATTCAGTTTGGCGGCGGCCATGCCATCGAGTGTGCGTTCCACGGCGCCCACCGGTTCAAAATGCCGGCTCACATCGAGCATGAAGCCGCGCCAGCGGAAACGCGGCACATCGTTGATGGTCACCGCCGGCAACACGCAGGCGCCGTGGTCCATGGCAGCGAGTTGCAAGAGGGTCTCCAACCCGTGCATGGCGCCCAGGTCGTTTGCCGCGGTAAGCGTGGCTCCTTGCGTAGTGACGCGGAGTTGATAGCTCTCGTCTTCATCCATCGTCTGCACTGCCTCACCGGGCCCGGTGACGTTGATAAGTAGCGAAGCCTGCGTCGGAGACGGATGATCGATGGTGGAGCGCAGTACCTCTCCGCCGCAGGTACGGCCAAGCCGGACGAGGTCTCTCCGCACCGCAGCTTCGAGCCGCGCATCGTGCGTCTGCCCATAGTTGTAGGTGAAGGTGGAAGGGCCGCCCCCGGCGGGCGTCACCGTAAAAGTGCCTTCACCGCGCGTGATCGAGCTGGGCAGGGGCATGAGCGAAAGGGAAGTCTGGGTCGAGGAGGGTGCTTGTGCGAGCGCGAGCGAGCCCGCAAGGAAAACGACTGTGGAAGACGCCAAGGAAATTCGCATAGGTCGAAAGGACAGCCTACAGGAAAGAGGGTGTTTTTGGAGCAGGGTTCCTATTGAGTTCAATTCTCAACGGTCTTCAGATGGTCGTACGTGGCCGTCAGCCGTTCGTGCAGATAATCGGCCCCCGTCGTGGGCTGATACTTCGACGCGGCGCCGGGTGCGATACAACCTCGCAGCACTTCCACGCGGGCATCGGGATTAGGATCCAGAAAGAACGCTACCGAATACCGGTCGTGGATGGGGATCGCGACCCGGTGTGGTGTTGAGACATAAACATCGTTAGTCCAGCGCATCAAGCAGTCACCGATATTGCAAACGAATGCGCCCGCGATGTGGGGTGCGTCGAGCCACGCGCCGCTGCGTGTGCGAACCTGCAGCCCCGCGATCCCATCTGTGGCCAGAATGGTGAGGTTGCCATAGTCGGTGTGCATGCCGGCCCCGCTGTCGGGAGCCCTATCCGGGCTGTGCGGCTGCGGTGGGTAGTGCAGCATCCGCAGAACCGCCAGGGGCGCGTCGAGCTTGTCCTCGAAGAAATCCTCAGCAATGCCCAGATCGAGCGCGAAACCGTGGTGAAGACGGCGACCCAGCGCCCAGCAAGCGTCGTAATAGGCGAGCACCGTCTCTCGCCAATCAGGAAGTGCCGGCCAAAGATTCACCCCACGAAACGGCTTACCCGCGATCACGTCGGGGTGGCCGGCAGCCATCTCCAGCCCGATATTGAAAGCTTCCTTGTAGTCGGCCCGGGCGGCGGCCTGATCGAGACGTTCCCCCTCGAGCGCGACATAGCCGCGGTTATGCGGCGAGCGCTTGATCGAATATTGCTCCTTGGCCGCGAGAGGCAGGGCAAAGAATGCACGCGCAGCCACAAACATGGCTGCGCGCGTGCTCTCGGCGATGCCATGATTCACCACATAGAAGAAGCCGATCTCCCGGCAGGCGTGGCCCAATTGGGCTGCGACACGCGCCCGGCTGGGGAGCTCGTCTGAAGTCAGGCCCAAAACATCGATCACCGGAAGCTCAGTCATCATCCATCCAAGGCTGACATCATCAGCACCACCGCAGGGTCAAATTGTAACCGGGGAACACACGCTGGAGTAACAGGATCACCGTGGATATCGAGAACTTTGTTTCCCCAACATAATGAATTCGAGCACCGAGTAATGTGTCCGAATCAGCCTTCGTGGATCTGTCAATTTCTGTGGCAAAGAGAGGATTTCCCATGCGCAGGTTCTTGTTCGGGTTCATTGCAGCGGTCGTTATCGTACTTCTCGGCGAGTTCCTGTGGGTCCGGCTCGGCTTTGTTGATCCCAGGGCAGATATTCCGGAGGGCACGCTGGAACGCGAGGGTTGCCATGCCCTCACTCGATGCTTCGCTGGATCGGCACGCTGCCGAAGCCCGAAACCCATCTCAGCAACAGATGACAATCTGCTTGCCGGAATGAAGATTTACCAGAACAACTGTGCAGGTTGTCATGGTGATGTCCATCAACCCCATGCAGCGTTTGGGGACTCATTCTATCCCCGTGCGCCGCAGTTTATGGAGGATGCGCCCGACATGCCGGAGAACCAGAACTTCTACATCATTCAGCACGGGGTACGCCTCAGCGGAATGCCTGGATGGCACACCCTTCTGAACGAGCAGGAGATGTGGCAGGTGACCACGTTCCTGAGCCACATGGATAAGCTTTCGCCGCAGCTGTCCGACCAGTGGAAGGCCATTCGCGGGCAGGACCGCGCAACAATAGAAGGTATGTTCACTCAGAGTCGGTATAGCTTGGATGATGCCAATAATTCCCGTGCAGTCCAGTGTCAGCCCAGGACTACGTCCAGGGCTATCTCTCTGCCGCCCACAGCTACAAGCCCGCACCAAAAGTAACTTCATTTGTCCTCTTTGGTTTCGGCTTTAAAGCCACTTAGCCGAACAACTACAGAGTCAAAACAATTTCAGAGAGCCTTGTCAAGTCCCACTTGTCATCCGGTGAGTACCACATACAACCCCAAGGTTACTCACGATTGAGTAACAAATGCTTCCACCGCCATGTATTCTCCTTTAATAAGTAGCGGCGCAAAAACCCATCCCCCATGGCAGCCGCGGTCTATTTATCCCCCCTAAATTCTTGATGGCGTCGCCTGCCGTTTGGGCTACGCCGAAGCAGGTGACTTTGAGCTTTGGTCGCACAGGCGTGGTCATTATCGGCGGAGGCCCAGCTGGACTGGCGCCTCTGCTCGCGGCGCATAGACGTGGACGTCTCGCCGACCTATTAGAAGAGGGCGTCACGGTGGTGGAGCAGTCGGGTTCCGTTGGCGAAGGGACCATCGGCCGCTGGGCTATCAACTCCGACAGCACCGCTTTCACCTTTGCCGACTGCCTTGCCGGACCTCCCGACGGCGAGCTCGCAGAACTACGAAATCATCCCCTCACAAAAGAGTTCGTGGAAGTTAGGAGAGGGCACCGTACCCTTGCGCCGCGCAGGCGAGTTTCTGGGCCTGGTCGGGCAAGCATAAACGAGGTGATTGAAGCCTCACCCAACGGCCGTGTGCTTAAGGGATACCAGGCGGTTTCGACCCAGCGCACCACGAACCGGCTGGCTCACTTTGATCAGGGATATTCAGACCGGACGCGAGCGCACCATCGAGTCCCGCAATGTAGTCCTGGCCACCGGGCGCCTCCCAGCCGATCGAACGCCTGCGCAGGGAAAGAGTGGCTGGGGTCAACCTCGTCGAGCGGTGTGGCGAACGACTGTTGCAATCAGGCGACGTGGTCAGTACCGCAGGTTTTGCCGCGATGGCGACCCGTCTTGCCGGCCTTGGCCGGCCGCCACGGGTTGCCATCATCGGCGGTTCCACCAGCGCGGCAGCGATTGCCTACGCCATGTTGAATCGCATGCCCGAGGTCACCTTCGGTCCCGCTGGGCTCACCATCCTGCACCGGCGTGAGCTGCGTATTTTTTATCCCAGCGTGGAGGCGGCTCTGGCCGATGGATACACGGAGTTTGGGCCCGACGACATCTGTCCGGTCAGCGGCCGTGTCTTCCGTCTGAGCGGCTTCCGCCTGGACTCGCGCGAATTGATCATGCGTGCGCGCGGCATCGGAGGGCGTCCGGCTGAGCCTCGCTTGCAGTTGCATCGCCTCGGTGTCGATGACGCGGCTTCCCTGGCGCTGCTCGACAATGCGGACCTGGTGATCGCTGCGTTGGGTTATCGGCCTCGTGCTCTGCCGGTCTTCGATCAGGAGGGAAGAGCAGTGACCCTGCAGTCCGAAACGGGTCCGCAGGCGCGGCTGGTGGACAACTACTGCCGGGTGATGGACGCCGGCGGCAACCCGCTGCCTCACTTGTTTGCCATTGGCTTGGCCGCTGGCTTTGTCCCCTACGGAAAGCTGGGCGGGGAGAAGAGTTTCCGTGGCCAGGCAAATGGTCTGTGGCTGTGGCAGAACGATGTCGGCGCCATGATTGCCGATGCCATTTTGTCTCCCAGCCACGCAGAGGAATACGCACTCGAACCATCCGCGCTTGCGGGTTTGGAACAAATCCACGCTACTCAGGAGCTCGAGGTATGAACATCCCATTGGTTCGTCCTGCACCGCCGCAGCTTTCGCTTGCACTTGCGGAGCTGAAAGCGCTTGAGGAAAGCGGCATTTTCAGCAATTTCGGTCCCGTCAATACGCTCTTTGAGCAGGAGATGATGGCCCGCTTCTTCGCTGGAGAAGGCGCTTGCGTGACCGTTTGCAATGCCACCATCGGCCTCATGCTGGCCATCAAGGATGCGGTCGGCGAGCAGCCTTCGGGCAAGTTTGCCCTGATGCCGAGCTTCACCTTCGCGGCTGCTGCGCACGCCGCCATTTGGTGCGGACTGACCCCGCTGCTCTGCGATATCGATCCCGCCACCTGGGCGGCCGATCCTGCGGCTGAAGCGGAAATGCTTTCCCGCTATGCCGGCCAGATCGCCGTGGTCATGCCTTACGCAACCTTCGGCTACCCCATCGAGTTAGACCGCTACACTCAACTCGCGGCGGAGCTCGGCGTACCGGCCGTGGTCGATGGCGCAGCCTCGCTAGGCACCTCTGACCAGCATGGGCGCGGGTTTGGAAGTGGTTTTGCCGGTAGCGTGGTGTATTCCATGCACGCCACCAAGTCGTTTGCCGTAGGTGAGGCGGGGGTGATCTACAGCGCGGATCCGGATCGCATTGCCCGGCTTCGCACCATGAGCAGCTTCGGCTTTGGTGAGCCACGCACCGCTACCATGGCTGGCCTGAATGCCAAAGTCAGCGAAGTGACCGCGTTGCTCGGCCGCTTACGGCTTGCCGATTACGACAGCATTTTGGCTCACCGGGCTGCCCTGCTCGATCGCTATCGCAATGCAATGCCGGAATTGCAGTTTCAATTAGAAGCCCCAGGCACGCAGGCGCATCAGTTCGTGCCCGCCTTATTACCCTCTGCATTGAAAACAGAGAAGGCGGCTATCCGTGCGCAGCTAACCGCCCAGGGGATCGCGACGGGAGCCTACTTCAGCCCGCACCTGATGGAGCAGCCCTACTTTCAAAGAACTTGCGTGGCCGGCCCCTTATCGGTCTGCGACGATGTTTCCGCAAGGATGATCAGTCTTCCTCTGTTCGACACCATGACTCATGCTGAAGTGGATTACGTGGTGGAATGCCTCAACGCCTTGATGGGCGTTACGGCGCAGGGCAGAAGGCGGCAGAAGCCCCGCACCGAGCGGCGGGTCCACCTGGTGGGAGCATAATGGGCTTGGTTGGGGAACTTTGAGTAAGACTCGCGCTTGATCTACCAGCAGCATACTAAATGGCTTATCTTTCTTTTCTTGTTCGCTGATGGGATGTAATATCTAGTGGTTACCTGGCGATGACTATCGATTGGTAGATGGGCTACTAATACTAGATAGTAGTAAACGCTTGGTTTATGCTTTACCAAAGCTGCGAACACCCCCTAAGTTGACCCTTTCGTAATTCTGCTGGCCGGGATTTGCGAAATGGCACAATCGCGGTGATTTAGGAGGTTGGGACCACCGTGGATCTACTCGCGCTACCAACGTACTATCGCCGATCACGTCGCTACTGGGTTCATGGCCCGCGGCACCTTGTGATGTACATCCTCGGCCGTTTTGGTCCGGTCCGCTCGTTCATGGTCTGGCGATATAGCCAGCGCACAACCATCCCAGCGGCAGCTTCCACTTCGAGTATCGTCGCCACTACGGATCTAAATGACGTGGTTCAGAAGATTCGTAAGGATGGGTACTGTACCGGTCTAAATCTACGCCCGGAAGTTATAGAACAGTTGCTGACCTTTTCTTCGATGGCGACCTGTTACGGCGAAGGGAACGAAGAATATCCTTTCCACTATCGCGACAGGCACGAGGCCCAACGACGGGCAGGGCGGCGGTTCCGGCTGGGCAGATATAACCATGCGCTCACTGCCTCGCACGCACTCGGGGCTCTGGCGAAAGATGAGCAGTTACTCGCAATCGCCCGCAAGTATTTCCGTACCGAACCCATTTTAGTCGGCGCCCGCATGTGGTGGAGCCTGGCGGGTGAGGCCGGCAGCGAAGAAAAGGCAGGAGCAGGCCAGAGTTTTCATTACGATATTGATGGATATCGCGGTCTGGCATTCTTCTTTTACCTGACCGACGTGGGCCAAGCGGCCGGACCCCATGTTTACGTTCGCGGAACGCATATGAAGAAGTCGTGGAAGCATCTGTTTACCCTCTATAAGGGACGGACGGACGCGGAAATCGACGGCCACTATGGACCTGAGAATCAGGTGTACTTAACTGGGCCTGCTGGATCTGGATTCGCCGAGGACATCTTCGGTTTCCATAAAGGCATGAGTCCCGAGAGCGCCGACCGGCTCATCGTCCAGGTGCGCTTCGGACTTCGCGATTACGGTACAGGATGGAATGAATAAACGGCTCTGCCGAGGCTCAATTCGCGTGTCGGCGAGCGCGGGCTATCCTTCTAAATACCGGACTATAATCAAAAAGATAATGCCAAGGAGTGAACTTCGCTCCTTGGCATTCTTATCGTTCGGGTAACTGGATGAGAACCCAGCACCTACTTTGCCGGAAGCACCCGAATGATGGCCATCATTCCAGAATCCTCATGGCCGAGAATGTGGCAGTGGTAAACAAAATCTCCAACCACAGGCCCGCGGAAGTCCATGCGAAGCTTGACGCTGGGGTAAGGACCGGTTCCGCTCCAATACGGAACCTGCACTGTATCTAAATACTGTCCTGTGTCCACCGACTTACCATTTTGTTCCAGAACCAGGAAGTGGATCTGGTGCATATGGAATTCGTGGTTCTCCAGGGCCCGGTTTTCTATCGTCCAGTCTTCCACCGCGCCTTGCGTGGTTACGATTGCGGGCGGATTAGATGGATCGAAGAGAACGGGTGTCTGTCCATCCACCGTAATGAAGAAGTTAGTAGGACTGTTAGGATCACTTGGATCGCTCAGAACCTCAGAGAAATAGAGCTTGCGGTGGGCCGTCGGCGCCATATTGGCAAGCCCAAAGAAGCGCTCGGAGGGCGGCAGCGAAGAAGTGTTCGCGATCCGCAGCGGCGGCTCGGCCGCTCCGTTGCTCGCCTTGATGGCCAGGATCGGGCGGGTTGGATCGTCGTCGCCGTCGGGGCCGGTATCAATATTCAGCGTAGACAGTACCGCGCTCTTGACCTTCAAGGACGGCCCGGTAACGATGAACTCAGCCCGCGAGGCCGGAGGCAGCAGTATATGCTTCGCGACCACCGACCCGCCCAGGCGCAACCCATCCTGCGACCCGGTCGGCACCCCGTCGAGCGCCACTACCGTGAGAGGCTGGACCACGTTGTCATACTGCAGCTGTAAATCGATGATGGTATCCGCGGAGCCATTCAACACCCGCCACAGCTCCTTCTGCTGCGGCTTCATGGCTACCACCGCGGGGGTAAAACTCGGGTAGGGAACTGGGATGTAATTCAACGAGATGTCCCAGGAAGGGATCGCGCCCCCCGGCGTCGGATTTCCCGGGACCAGGTTGTCGCGGATGATAAGGGTGCGCGCGGGCAGGCCGGCCACCTCCGGGTTCACGTTCTCGATCCCATCCACCACGATAGCGCCCGAAGCTCCGCCCAGCACTGCGGCCTCTGAGATGCCGTGAATGTGAGGGTGGTACCAGTAAAGCCCCGGCGGTTCATCGGTGGGAAAGTGGACGTCGTAATCGTAGCTATCACCCGCGTTCACCACGGTCGTGATTACCTCATCCTGATGGCAGGTGGGGGCTGTGTTCGTACCGTGATAGTGAATGTTCACCGACGTGTCGTCCATCGCCTTGCTTACGCAATCGCCGGGCCCGGTGACCGTCATGCCAGGCATCACCGCGGTAGAACTGGACTTCGGGAGCTCATTCTTTAAGTGGATGATCAACTGATCGCCCGGGTGGACATGCAGAGTAGGTGACTCCACTCCGGCTTGGGTGGTGAAGCAATAGAGCGTATTGCCAAACTGATCGACCCGCGTCTGATAGGTAAAGTTGACCTGCAACTTGCCCCCCACGCTGAAAAGATTAGTGGGCTCAATGACTGTGCTGCCCGCCTGATAGCGAGCACATGGAGCACTCTCACCGAAAGCGCAAAGCTGAAACAGCGACAGCGCTAAGAGTGCGAGCAAAAACGCGCGACGACCTGCGGAAACATAGGTGGCCAATGTTTGCCTTCTTGTAGGTGGATTTGTCCCGTGGAATGGTGTTAAGTGTATCTTAACGGGCCGGAATACGAGGGTGATTCGGGAATTATTGTCCAGGATTCTAAAGGGGTGGAGGCGGGGGGATGGAATTCACCATCAAACCGGCTTTGCAGACCCTTCCCTTTTCTTGTCGGACCCGCGCCAAGGATACGTGCCGGCTTGCGCTTTGTAAGTAACAAATAACTGCAATATAGTACTCAACCTGGGGAAACGTACTTTTAGTAAGTAATATCGGCCGTTTATCAATTTTTGCGTGGTAACCGATCCCCTGATTACCAGGGTCACCGATGAGGTTACCAACTTGGGCATACAAAAGCTGGTTTGAAGCCGTATGCTCCGTCATGGGCAACGATTTTCGATTGGACTAAAACCTTTGGCTTTGACTGGTTTAAGCCCATTGTTTGGAGCAATAGATATTTTGCTTTTTAGGTACGGCTATCGTAATCTGGCCGTGGAAGACTTATAGGGCGTCGCTTGAGTGACTCCAAACCGCAGCGACCCCGAAACTGTCCTTCCTAACCTATCCCCCCGAAAAATCTTGATGGCGTTCGTGTGCCAATTTGGGCCGCGCCGAAGCAGGTGACTTTGAGATTCGGTCGCACAGGTGTAACTATCATCGGCGGGGGCCCAGCGGGATTGGCGCCCCTGCTCGCGGCGCATAGACGTGGGCGCCTCGCTGACCTGCTAAAAGAGGGCGTCACCGTGGTGGAGCAGTCGAGTTCCGTGGGGGAAGGGACCATTGGCCGCTGGTGCATTAACTCCGACAGCACCGCTTTCACCTTTGCCGACTGCCTCGCCGGACCACGCGATAGTGAGCTTGCCGAACTACGCAATCACCCCCTTACCAAAGAGTTCGTGGAATTAGGAGACGGTACCGTACCCTTGGGCCGCGCCGGCGAGTTTCTGGGCCTGGTCGGGCAAGCGATGAACCAGGTCATTGAAGCCTCACCGGACGGCCGTGTACTTAAGGGATCCCAGGCAGTTTCCACCCAGCGCACAACCACCGGCTGGCACACCCTCATCAGAGACGTTGAGACTGGGCGAGAGCACACCATCGATTCCCGAAATGTAGTCCTGGCCACCGGAGCTTCCCAACCGATCGAGCGCCTGAGCAGTGAGAGAGTGGCAGGGGTTAACCTCGTCGAGCGGTGTGGCGAACGCCTGTTGCAATCAGGCGACGTGGTCAGTACTGCAGGTTTTGCCGCGGTTTCTGCCCGTCTCGCCGGCCTTGGCCGGCCGCCCAGGGTAGTCATCATCGGCGGTTCCACCAGCGCCGCTGCCGTTGCTTATGCTTTGCTGAACCGTATGCCCGAGGTCAGGTTCGGGCCGAATGGGCTCACCATCATGCACCGCCGTGAGCTGCGTATTTTCTACCCCAATGCGGAGGCGGCTCTGGCCGATGGATACACAGAGTTTGGACCCGATGACATCTGTCCGGTCAGCAAGCGTGTCTTTCGTTTGAGTGGCTTCCGCCTGGATTCGCGCGAATTGATCATGCGTGCGCGGGGCATCGGAGGGCGTCCGGCTGAGCCTCGCTTGCAGTTGCATCGCCTGGGTGTCGATGATGTAGCTTCCCTGGCGCTGCTTGACAATGCGGATCTGGTGATCGCGTCGTTGGGTTACCGGCCTCGTGCTCTGCCCGTCTTTGATGAGGAGGGAAGAGCAGTGACCCTGCATTCCGAAACCAGTCCCCAGGCGCGGCTGGTGGACAACTACTGCCGGGTGATGGATGCAGGCGGCAATCCGCTGCCTCGGTTGTTTGCTATTGGCTTGGCCGCGGGCTTTGTCCCCTACGGCAAGCTGGGCGGGGAGAAGAGTTTCAGGGGCCAGGCAAATGGGCTCTGGCTGTGGCAGAACGATGTCGGCGCCATGATTGCCGATGCCATTTTGTCTCCCAGCCAAGGGGAAGACTACGCAGTTGAACCGCCCGCGCTTGCGGGCCTGGAGAGCATCAACGCTACTCAGGAGCTCGAGGTATGAAGATACCGTTGGTTCGTCCCGCGCCGCCACAGCTGTCCCTCGCTGCCGCAGAACTGCGCGCGCTCGAGGAGAGTGGGACTTTTAGCAACTTTGGTCCCGTCAATACACGTTTTGAAGAGGAGATGCTGGCCCGCTTCTTTGGCGGCCAAGGCGCCTGTACGACGGTTTGCAATGCCACCATCGGCCTCATGCTGGCCATCAAGGATGCGGTCGGCGAGCGGCCCACGGGAAAGTTTGCCCTGATGCCGAGCTTCACCTTCGCGGCTGCAGCCCACGCCGCGCTTTGGTGTGGACTGACCCCGCTGTTGTGCGATATCGATGCCAAGACGTGGGAGGCCGATCATGCGGCTGAGGCGGAGATGCTCACCCGCTATGCCGGCCAGATCGCTGTGGTGATGCCCTATGCCACCTTCGGCTATCCAATCGACTTAAACCGCTACACCAAACTCGCGGCCGAGCTCGGGGTGCCCGTGGTGGTGGATGGCGCAGCCTCGTTGGGCACATTTGACGAGCACGGACGCGGGTTTGGGACCGGTTTTGCAGGAAGCGTGGTCTTTTCCATGCACGCCACCAAGTCATTTGCCGTGGGAGAGGCGGGATTGATGTACAGCGCGGATCCGGATCGCATAGGCCGGCTTCGCACCATGAGCAGCTTCGGCTTTGGGGAGCCACGCACCGCGACCATGGCTGGCCTGAATGGCAAACTGAGCGAAGTGACGGCGTTGGTCGGCCGGTTACGGCTGGTGGATTACGACGCCATTTTGGCCCACCGGGGCGCGCTGTTTAATCGCTATCGCGATGCACTGCCGGAATGGCAGTTTCAACTGCGGGCGCCAGGCACGCAGGCGCATCAGTTTGTGCCGGCATTGTTACCGGCTGGGCTGGGCGGCCGCAGAACGGCTATCCGTGAAGAATTAGCCATTCGTGGGATAGCGACGGGGGCTTACTTCAGTCCACACTTGATGGAGCAGCCGTATTTCCAGAGGGTTTGCGTCGGGGGGCCGATGCCGGTCTGCGACGACGTCTCGGCACGAATGATGAGTCTGCCTCTGTTCGACACCATGTCGAACGATGAGGTGGACCAGGTGGTTGCATGCCTGCAGGAAGTGATCGCCGCGGAGCAGGATAGGCGGCGTCCCAGGCAATCGCGCGGTGAGCGGCACGTGCCCCAGGTTTATGGGCGGATGAGTCGCGCCACAGGGGAAGTTGCCGTTGAATAAGATCGGCAGGATCGCGGCGTTAGACTCGGTGCGAGGGATTGCCGCGTTTATCGTGGTAATCCACCACTGCTTTCTAACCCGGGCCGTCTATAGCAATTTTTTCTTTACGCAATGGAAGACACCCGCCGACAGCGTGGCCTCGTGGATTTTCCTTTATACTCCGGCGCGTATCGTGTGGGCGGGGTATGAGGCAGTCACCCTGTTCTACGTGCTGAGCGGACTTGTGCTGGCATTACCCTGGGTGGAAGAACGGCCCCCCGAGTACAGGTTGTACGCCATACGACGTATGTGCCGGCTCTACATTCCCTACGTGGTTGGCATCATACTCGCCGGCGTGCTCAACATTGTGTTACTGCAGCATGCATACGTGAGCGGAGCAAGCCAGTGGGTGAATTCCATGACCTGGACCAATCCCGTCACGCCCTTCGTCATGTTCGATCACTTCGCGATTATCGGGCATCACGCCACGATAAACGGGGTCACCCACACCTTGATTTGGGAGATAAGGGTATCGCTTCTTTTCCCATTGATCATTATGCCTATTATGCGTTGGGGTTTGCGGGGGGCGCTTGGCGTCCTGGCGTGCCTCATGGCCGTGATCGTGGGTCTGCAGCTGATCTACGGAGACCTGAGCACGCTGGGTAACTTGCTGCTTTCGGCCAGGGGTCAAAGTCTGCCCCACAAACTGGTGATTGAACTGCAGTGGACTGCCTACTACGCTTGCTTCTTTGTATTCGGCAGCGTGCTCGCTGCCCGCCTGCGGGAGATCCGCCAATTCTTTTCCCGTGCAGGATCCTGGTTGGGCTTTGTGCTCCTGGGCGCTGGTTTGTTGGTGTTTCAGGGGCACTGGTCGCAGTTGCATGCGGTGCAGGAGTTCATGGTGGCTGTAGGTTCTGTTCTGATTCTGGGCGCCGCCCTCGCTCCGGGGAGGGTGGAGAAGTTGTTACTGATGAGGTTCCCCCGCTATCTCGGCAGGCTCTCGTTCAGCCTTTACCTGGTGCATGTCCCGGTTGTTCTGGCGTTGACAATCCTCACCCACGGAGAGCTATCCTTGCCCTTGCTCATTTTGATAGTGGTGCCTGTGTCGATCGTGCTGGCCGATATCTTCGACCGTTTGGTGACGGCGCCGAGCGCGAATCTGGGCCACCGCCTTACGCGGGTCCATGGTGAAGCGCGGCTCACGCCGCAACCCATTTTTAGGGAGGGACGGATATGAGCCCCACTACTCCCCGCTGCGCTGTGGTCTTCAAAACTTACGCCTGGGATGAATTCGTAGAACGTCAGGCGCGGCGCTTGTCCGAAGCTGCCGGTGCTCTGGATTTTTATGTTTCGGTGGATGAGACCAACGGATCCGTGGGCCCGATACCCTTCGAGCGTGTCACCCGTTTCACCTGCGCCAGCCTCGCAGCCTCTGGTCTGCCGATGCGTTTCTCCGTGGGTGGCGTGCTGTGGTGGAATCCGGATTACGCGCACTACCAGTTTCTGTCGCAATACCCGGATTACGACTGGTACCTGTTCGTCGAATACGACTGCGTGGTGCAATGCTCGCTGGAACAGTTTGTTTCGAGCGCGGCCTCGCGAGGCGCCGACTTCGTTGCTCTGCCCATTGCGCGGCCCTTCAACAAATGGCATTGGATGCCGTATCAGCGCGATGTGTATTCTCCAGCCGAGGTCAAGCTCGCTCTGCTGAATGTGTGTTTGTTCTCGGCTCCGGCATTAACCATGTTGCATCAGCGGCGGCTCGCCATGCACGCTGATCCGTCCATGCGGTCGTGGCCGAGCAGTGAGGTGTTTGTGCCCAGCGAGGTCGGGCGGGCGGGCATGACGTGGTTGTCGCTGTCTGAATTCGGCGATGTTTCGCACTGCGACTGGTTTCCGCCGACGATGGAAGAAGATTTGCGGCCAAGCGAGCGCGACACCTTCTTACACCCGGTGCTCGACCGCCGTCGTTACGTCTCCTCTATGCTGCATAATCGCGGCTCCCTCGCGCCCGGCGAACTAGACCGTGCCCTCGCCCGTTTCCGGCGCGAGGAATACGCCAAGCTTATATGGCCCGCGGCCCGCCAGGGTGCGGTAAGGCGAATCCAGCACAAACTTCTCCGCTTGCGGCAAGAAGTGGGACTGTGACTGCGACGATAAGCTAGCACCACGGCGCCATACTTATCTCTCGGACTAAGTGCGGTCTTCCATGTCCGTGTTGCCGGAAGGTGATCCTATAGGAAGACCCGAAGGGTTTTTGGGGCCCCGGGCCTTCCCACATCCAATGACTCCGTTACCGTGTCGCAATGAAGACCTCGCTGACCGGGTGGACCATTGCCTGTTGTAACCGAACCCTTGTCTCCGCCTTGGAACGAGGGACGTTGACGTTCATAGTCGCCCAGTCAGAGAGGATCTCGCTCAGGAAGTACTGGTCGCCGTACTTGTGGAAGATCAGCTTGCCACCGTCTGTGCTCCTGTTGACGTCCTGATTGACAATGGTGAGCACCGCGATGGGTTTATCGTGGTTCCTGATCTCGATGAGCCCGGTTGACTCCCTGATCATGGTGTAAGTACCTGCGGGGAGCAGCTTGTTGGCGACGGTAAAGTCGAAAGGGACGTTCGCCTTGACCCCATTGGACTGCGCGAATGACATGCCGGCCATGGCAAAATTTGCGATGGCGAGGAGTGCGATTGCTGTGATCCGTTTCATGACCTTTTCTCCTTTTCATGAGGCGTCGACCTCTGATCGCCTTCAATCTGTTAAGCGGAGTCCACTGGGAGAAAGGGCCAAACAATACCAAGTTTTTTTAGGCCATGTATCTGTACCAGGCTAAAGCTTGATTCTGAGCCAATCCGTGAAAAGCTGTGCCAGCCCCGGAGTTGAAGAGGCTGCGTGGAAACTGCCTCCTTTCGGTGCCTCACAACAGTTCTGCGCCTGCTGCAGGGTCACACCCGGCTTCATCCGGCCCGTCACCAGCAGCCAGTTAAAATCATGTTGAGCTGTTCCGGCTTGAAGACTAGAGGGACCGTAAGCTGGTTCTGTCCGCGATACTGATCGGCCCGGGGTCTGCACGCCCAGTAATAGGTTTGGGCAACAATGAGCCTCAATCTTCTGGTAAACTCAGGGCTGTTGTTGCGACGGAGTTGGTCGGCGGGTCACCAAAGCCGAAGCAGCCTAAAAGGTAGAAGTGAACGATCAGGGGATCCATTCCAGAATGTTCATTCTATGTGACGTAGTACTATGATTCATGCCCCGTCTGGGGACGTAGCTCAGTTGGTTAGAGCGCTGCCCTGTCACGGCAGAGGTCGCGGGTTCGAGCCCCGTCGTCCCCGCCATATAAGCCTTGTAGGATGTGGCTTTATGGCCTTCAAAGACAAGAAAATCCATGAAAACAAGGGCCAAAAAGGCTCAACTCAAAGCCCCAATGGCCAAACCCTGAGTCTCGGTGTGCCCGCCCCGCGATTCGTGGATCAATCTACGGCCCCTAGCTACCAAAGAGATTTTAAGTGCAACACCTCTGGCCTTGGGGATGACTTTCGCCTTATATTCGCCTACGATGAGGCATGAGCCGGTACACAAAGGCGAACCACAGGGTCTTTATGCAGTTCGTTCGGCGCGACGTCTGGCATGTCAGGTTCCTGGTTTTTCGGGGCTGGGTGTTGCATCCTGGCGTGTGCTGTGTGGTACCGTAAAGCACCCTGGAGCACCCAAAACCACCTCGCCAGTATCCGTGCGATGTCGCCAGCAGATGGGATTGAGTTGGACGTTGCAGGGTTCGAGAGCCAGGTAAAGGTCGAGGAGGCAACTGCCGTTGCACTGATCTTCAAGAACTGGTCGGTCTCGATTGATTGTGTTATCGAAGCAGTCATAGTTACAATGCATTGCTATTCGCCCTTCACGAAAGCGGAAGAACATCGCAAAAGAGGCCTTCATCTCCGACCTCGCCGCCAGCGAACCCACTGTCACCGCAGCAACCCCCGTCCAACAGGCCTCAACCGCAACACGGTCCTCGTGCGCCATCTCCGAAACAACCGAATCTGTTGTGCAGCCGGACAGGTTATCTGTTCAGCCGAGATGTTGAAGCCGTGGGCTTCGGTGTGAAACTTGAGACATATTGGGCCATTCGCCTCGATGCGACATGGCCCTTAATCACTCTCGACTTTGCGATCTGCCGGGCTCATAATAGGCGCGCCAAGACAGATGGGTGCAGCGGCAAGCTGTCCGGTTTGCAAGATAGGCCTGATCGCCATGTACGCGGCAAGAGCCTTAATCCACTTACAACCGACTCATTCGGCTGGCACCGGCCACCTTGCCCAGGTGTGCGCCGGAAAGGTTGCTCATGGAATGGATCGGCGGGACGCTCGAAGCGATTCGCCTGCAATGTAAGCTATCGTTGCGAGAGGTCGAAGAACGGAGTCGCATCTTTGCCCAGGAAAGGGGTGACAACTCCTATCGAATTTCTGCCACCGGGCTAAGCCGCCTGAAAAAAAAACGACTTGGAGTTACGGTTAACAAACTAATTGCTCTGGCCCACATCTACGGTATCCATCCGGAGGAACTCTTTCGCTCCCTCTATCCGGTTTCGCTTCGTGGCGATCCGCCTCCCGATGAGACCACACTGCTTTCGCCAGAGAGTCCTCTCTTACCGGCGCCTTATAAGTGGGCCATCATCGGGAAGCACGATCGCACCCTGGAACCCTTGATTCCGACAGGGTCTATTGTTCAGATCGATACGCGAAAACGCGAGATATCGCCGCGCAAAGAGTGGGCACGGGAATTGCGACGGCCTATCTATTTCCTCAAGACAGCCGACGCCTACTTTTGTGGCTGGTGTGAATTCGACCCGCTCGAGGAAATACTGACCCTGGTGCCCCATCCCCTTTCACCTGCCTCCAGCCGGAGATGGCGTACGTGAAAGAAATAGAAACGATCGGCCGCGTTATCGCCGTTATGATCCGATCCACGCCGAGTCGATGACAGTGTACCCGAACCTTTACCTGGGCAAGGACTTCAGACCTCAAAGGGCGCCTTTGCATCCTCCTGCTCGAGCACAGTCCGTGGGGAGGATCGCCTCTTCACATTCACCGCGATGCCGACGAATGGTTCTATGTCGTCAAGGGTGAGTTCGTCTACGAGGTTGTCGGCAAGCTGTATCCCTTGGTGGAAGGCGGTAGGATGGTAGCACCCTATAAGATTCCGCACCGGTACCTCAATGGACCTGTGCGTGCGCTCCCGCGGCGCGACGTTTTTAGCCTTGGTATAAGAAAGGCAGAGACGGCCCGTCCTCCATCGGCCCCTGGCTTGGTCGAGCGATGTTCTGGGTCTTGGCGTGCACACTGATTGTCACAAGACGATCCTGAACTTTTTGCAAGAGCCGTTTGTCAGAAGAAACATCTCTTTTTTTGTTCATGTTCATTCGCGTGGAAGAACCTGCCGGTCACAATCCGCTTGATATGCTCTACCTTCTCCCACTGTATATCATGCCGCCCACTCTTCGAGAACCAGCAGTAGACTTCCAGCATCACAACACCGATGTGGTTCGCCTCGCGCTCACAATCTTAACTTTTGTCCAACTACGTCTTCGAAAACAACTCCACCGCGCTGGGAATATGCGTCGCGGGAATTGGCTTGCCGAACAGATAACCCTGCGCATGGGTGCATCCATCGGAACGGACAGCATCAAGTTCTTCCTCGGTCTCGATTCCCTCAGCCAAAACAGATATGCCGATGCCTTCGCCCAGCACCACAATCGAACGGACAATGGCGCGCTTTTTCGCCGCGATACCGATGAGCGAACGATCTATCTTAATGGTGTCAAATGGTAGCTTAGCTAACTGCACCAGGGAGGAATAGCCAGTTCCGAAATCGTCCGTGGCGAGTCGTATTCCTTCGCCGTGCAATTCATCCAGGGTCGATAAGACAGAGCGCGAGTCTTTGAGTAACAACCCCTCCGTGATTTCAATCTCCAGCCTGTTCGGCGGAAGATGTGAAAGGGTCAGAGCACGCTTTACTGAGTCTAGAAATAAACCGTTCTTGAACTGGAGCGGCGACGCATTCACGGCAACTACGATGTTCGATGGCAAGCTCGCCGCCTGCTTGCACGCAGTGCGCAACACCCATTCCCCAATTTTGACAATCATGCCAGTCTCTTCCGCAAGCGGAATAAAGTTCCCCGGGGAAATCAAGCCAAGTTTCGGATGTCGCCATCGAAGCAGCGCCTCCAATCCAATGAGCGCTCTCGTTCGAATGTCGATTTGTGGCTGATAGTGAATCTCGAATTGATGGAGCAGAAGCGCCTTACCAAGATCGCCCACCAGGGCATGACGCGTTGCAATCCGTTCTTCCATGGCTGCATCAAAAAAATACACCGTGCCCGGACCGGCTGCTTTGGCGGCGCGAAGTGCAATGCTGGCGTGTTGCAGCAGGATCTCAGATTCCGTGTCGCTTCGCGGGCCTTGGGCGACACCAATACTTGCGCTGCTACTCAGAACTACACCATCGATGAAATAGGGTCGTTGCAGCAGATTCGTGAGACGCTCCGCGACCCGTCCAGTTTCCTCCGCCGACCGGCTTGGCCGAAGCAAAACGACGAACTCGTCTCCGTGGAAACGTAGAATCGCATCCTGCTCGCGCAAGGCATATCGCAGCCTCTCAGACCCCACTTCAAGCAGTTCGTCCCCAAAGGTATGACCATAGAGTTCGTTTATATTCTTAAAACGATCCATACCAATCACCAGCACAGCGAAGGCCGGGCTTGGTTGCTCCGCGTAGATCGATGCGATCTGCGCGGCAAAGATTTTCCGGCTTTCAAGGTTGGTCAAGGGATAGCTTGTGCTGACCATCATGCGTCGCTCCAAACTTTACAGGCTTTTGTCCTTGCCTGAACATCCCCAGCTAACTATGCCAGGCCGAAGGTAAGACGACTCGTGTGTTCCGCGCAAGTTCGCCAGCAGAATCCCCTTGCCGTGCCAGATCCAGTCGATGAATAGCCCTGAATAGAAGCATCGGCAGTTTCCAAGCAAGCTTCAATTCGTCAATGAATCGCTGAGTTCTTTCTCCGGGAGGTCGGCCCTCTTTCGCTCATTGCGGAGAATGCCTACCGTTCTCTCCTCGATGTGCCGATGAAGCTGCCATAGGAGCACGGACGCGGTTGGCCTAATTCTAGTGTGTTGCAGACGCTCACCGGACGACTCAGATCGGAGCATCCATGAACAGTGACGTCTACAAAATCCTCTACTGCAGTAAAAACCTCATTGAGGGCGAAGATGCAAAACGAGATGCAGAGATAACCCAAATTCTCCAGACATCGCGGCGAAAAAATAAAGCGCAGAACGTCACCGGCGCTCTGCTCTTTGATTCCGGCTATTTTGCGCAGGCACTCGAAGGACCGAGACTGGCGATCGAGCAGATCTTCGAAAGGATACAACGCGATCCGCGACATGGGGATGTCACGGTGCTCAGCAGTCAAACCGACGGCCGCAGAGATTTTCCTGAATGGTCGATGGCTCGCATTGCCCCTCCAGGCGGGGTCGCCTCGGTTATTGCTGCTGTTGTATCGGATACAGCTATGTTGCGTCCCACAGCTTCAGCCGAAGAGGTACTTGGTCTGCTGCGATCGCTGGTGATTCAGGAAGATTGATGTGCCGGCGTCAACGGCCATCCCGCTGACGTACGCGCCGGCGCCTTCCGAACGGTATCCGGCCAGCTCGTGCTTGAGGTGTCGGACCGCAGTCGTTTGGTGAAGCTTCTCAGCTATCCGGGCCATGAACGCGGTGAGAGAGCCGACGAGGTCACACAAGATATCGTAGCGGTTACGAGGGTATGAGGGGCGCAGGCTCGTTCAGCTTAGTCCAGTAAAGGCTAAGCTGCAGCGCCGCAGCTACAAATTGATCATAATCCAGAGGCTTGATTACATAGCTGTTAGCGAAGTGACTATATGCGCCTAGCCGATCCCTCTCCTCGCCGGACGACGTGAGAATAATGACAGGCAGATGCCTGGTGCGTGCATCCGCACGAATTGCCTCCAGAACTTTCAACCCGCTGATCTTGGGAATGTTGAGATCGAGCAGGACAAACACCGGCAGGTCGTGTAAGTCCCTGGCTGCATATTTGCCATGTGCAAAAAGGTAGTCGAGCGCTTCCATCCCATCCTGGACCCGCACCAACGCATTCGTGACGTGGGCTCGTTGGAACGCTCTTGAAGCCAGTTCGGCATCGAGATCGTCATCCTCGACAAGGAGGATCATCCTGTTTGTGTTCATCATCGTAACCCCCTGGCGATCGGATCACCTTCCATGGCCATCAGCTCATCTCGCGGGAAGTCTGCCGCTCGAGGTATCGATAACTGTCTCTCCGGAGAGAATTGCATAGGCTCTTTTCCTGGCTCCTTCGTCCTAGATCGGTCGCAGGAGCTGGTTACTTGATTAACGTTTCGGGCCAGGTCGGTTTAGGGCTCCCTGGCCAGGTCATGAAGCTGCCTTTGGTATCGTCCCGATTTGTTCGGTCGTTTGCAGAGCGAAATAGAAAGTGGCTCCGTGATCGGGCTCTGACTCGGCCCAGATCATCCCCCCATGTTTTTGAATGATCCGATGCACGGTGGCCAGACCCACCCCGGTTCCTTCAAATTCCGAGTCGGTGTGGAAGCGCTGAAACACGCCGAACAGTCTCTCGGCATATTTCATATTGAAGCCCGCGCCATTATCTCGCACGAAGATGATTGCCGGTTTACCCGGTCGCTGGATGCTGTCGACTTCGATCACGGCCTTGGCCCGGCCACGGGAGTACTTCAGAGCATTTCCCAATAGGTTTTGGAAGACCTGGGCCATCAAGATTGGGTCGCAGTCCAGCGCGGGCAGCTTCGCAATGCGCCACTCCACATCACGTCCATCGCACTCTGGCTTCAGCATCGAGATCACATCATCGACGATGGGATTTAGTTCGCTGCGGCCTAGCCGCAAGGGTTGCCGGCGGAGTACTGCCATCTTCAGCAAAGCATCGATCAGCAGCCCCATCCGGCTAACGGCGTCTTCGATGCGCTGCAAATGCTCTCGTGCTTCCACCGCCATCACCGGGCCAAAGTCATTCACCAGGATCCTGGCAAAACCGGCGATGTGGCGGAGTGGGGTGCGCAGATCATGGGAAACGGAGTAGGAAAAGGCCTCCAATTCATGGTTGGTGGCCTCCAGTTGCTCGGTACGTTTCGCTATCTTCTCTTCCAGCTCTTCGTTGAGCTTGCGGATCACCAGTTCATCCGTTTTTCTGCGGGTGATATCACGGAAAGCGAGCACCCCACCGCGCCTGACTCCGTCCTTATCTATCAAAGGTGAGCCGTTGGTCTCAAGCCAGACTCCCAGGTTGATTCCGGTACGACGCAAAAATATCTCCGTGTTAACAGCCTCCCCGCGAAGGGTGCGTTCCAGAGGAGTTTCCCCGGGTGGTATCGGCGTGACCGTGTCGGGCAAGAAGAGGCCGTAATGTGCGCTCCACTCCGTGGAGGGCTGGTTCGTCGGCCCAAGACCCATGATTTTCTCCGCCGCCGGATTCCAGAGGATGAATTTCCCGTCCTGATCGGCAGCGACCAATCCCTCGACCATGCTATCCAGTACGGTCTGGAGCATGACAGCCTGGGTTTCCAGGGCAAAGCGGGAGCGGCGCAATTCGTCCGCCTGATGGGTCAGGTCGGCCTCGCTCCGTTTCCGTTCGGTGATGTCGTGGAGGACCGCGACCCCTCCGCGCAGGTTGCCCCGAGCGTCTTTCAGTGGCCGTGCCGTGACTTCGATAAACTTTCCCGGTTCAGGCTGCGGTGGCTGAACCATCAATTCTACTTTTACCGCTTCACCGTATATCGCCCGAACCAGGGGAAGCGCGATCCGGTGGGCAGGGCGTGATTCCGTCAGCCAGGAAGACCTGATAGTGGGGGGTCCATTGCTCGGTGGGCAAGTCGCTGGCTCCACGTCCCATCAGCGCGTTTGCGGCATCGTTCCAAAGGAGAAAGTGACCTTCCCGGTCGGCGGCGATCAGTCCCTCACCCATGTTCTCCAGGACCAGTTTGAGCATGGAGGTCTGCGCCTCCAGATCCCCGCGCGAGAGAGCAAGGTCATCGGCTTGCCGGGCCAATTCCATTGCCGACTGGGTTAATTGTTCCTCTGCCTTCTTGCGTTCGCTGATATCGCGGGCAATTTTTGAGGCGCCCACAGTTACGCCATTGGCGTCTCGAATCGGCGAAATGGTCACCGAAACGTCGATGTTCGTGCCGTCCTTCCTGACCCGCACAGTTTCGAAATGTTCAATGCTCTCGCCACGCCGGATGCGGGCCAGGATATCGGATTCCTCCTCGACGGCCTCCGGCGGTAACAGCAGCAGCATTGGTTTGCCCACGATCTCTGCTGCCCGATAGCCAAACACCTTCTCCGCCCCCCGGTTCCAGGCGGTAATCGTCCCGTCGAGGGTCTTGCTGATAATGGCATCATCGGATGAATCAACGATCGCGGCCAGCCGTTCCCGCATTTCTTCTGCGTGCTTTCGCTCCGTGATGTTCCGATTGATTTCCAGAATCGCCGTGGGCGCGCCTTGGTCGTCCCGTTGCAGCGTCCAGCGGCTGGCTACCACAACTTCGATTCCCTGGCGGGTGGTATGTCGCAACTCTCCTTCCCAATCTCCCTTGGTGGCCAGAGCAAGCTCGATCGCGGTCAGCGGGACGGGGAACCTGGTCTGCAGAAGTTCGTGGCTCACTCGACCGCTGGCCTCTTCGGTGGACAGCCCGTACATATTCTGCGCTGCCCGATTAATGAAGATTACCCGGCTTTCCAGATCGCGCACCATGATGGCGTCGCTGGCCTGGTCCAGTAGGGCCGCGTGGCTTCTTAGTTTGTCCTCGGCTTGTTTATGTTCGGTGATGTCGCGCATAACTTTGGAATAGCCGCTCAAGCCCCCGTTCCCATCGTGCACAGAGGTGATTACGACGTTGGCCCAGAAGGTCGAGCCGTCCTTGCGTACCCGCCATGCGTACTCCTCGAAGTGCCCTGTGGTTGCGGCCTGGTGTAACGCCTCTGACGGCCGATAGCGCTGAAGGTCACTTGCTATGTAAAAGCAGGAGACGTGCTTTCCGATAATCTCTTCGGCCTGGTAACCGGTGATGCGGGCCGCGCCCGAATTCCAAGTGACCACGCGGCCGTCGCAATCGAGCATGTAAACGGCATAATCCTTGACTCCATCGAGGAGCGTTCGGAACATCTGCTCGCTGGCCCTCAGCTTTGCCTCGCTCTCCTCGAGGGCTGCCGTGCGTTGCTCCACGCGCTGTTCCAGACTGGTGTTCAGGGCCTTGACTTGGGCCCGTGCTCTGGCGCTGACGCCGATCTCCCGGCTGAGCGTCATCCCGGCGATGGACAGGAAGATCACGCCCAACAGCGAGCCCAACGCAATCTCACCATTAGAGGAACGCTGCGCGGCGCGGGCACGCTGCGTCCGCAGCGCCAGCAACTCACGTTCCGCCACTTCCATCTGTTCGACCGTGATGCGCACCGCATCCATGTCGTGTTTCCCGTGTTCAAAAAGTACCACGGAGGGAGTCGTCCCCATGTTTTGCCGTGCAGCCACAATCGCTTCTACGTCCTCGACCTGGTTGTTGGCTTGCCCTTTCAGCACCTTCAAGCGCTGCAGTTGATCCTGGGTTACCAGGAGAAGCGGCAATGCATGCAGATCCTGAATCAACGCCAGTCTTCCTGACGCATAAGGCTGCAAAAATGGCACGCTTCCGGTTTCGGCAAAACCGCGGCCACCGGTTTCCACGTCGAGCGAGTGCCTGAGTGCGCTCTCCAGCTCAGTCATCACTTCGTGGGTGAGGGCGACCGAATCGGCGGTCTCCGTAGCTTGTTGCGCTGCGCGCCAGGAAAGGAGACTCAAGAGCACCGTCAGGAGTACCGCGGCTGCAACAGCCGATTTAGCCCACCAGCGTAGCCGGGCTTCCGTCTCGGGTTCCTCCAGCTCCTCGGGCGGTCTGTCCAGCTGCATTTGGCCGAACTGCGGCATCCCCCCTGTTTTTTGGGGTACGCCATCACGGCGATGAACGAGGAAAGCGGTACCCACGAGCAGGGCGACAGCCGCGATTACCAGCGAGCTGATTACGATCCAGTGAACCTCGCCCACCAAGGCTTTCGAGATCAGCCAAAGGAGCAAGCCGAAAACCAGCAATGCACCAGCCAGTACGGCTCGCAACCAGCTCGTTCCTGGACTTGGGCGGGTCAGATGGTTGCCCTTGACCCAGCTGGGCGGGAGCCCGATAATCCGGCGGGAGGTACCTGAAACGTTGGCGGCTGCACCCGGCTGGCCGCGTGGCGAAATCGTAATTTCCGCCAGATGTTCCATGAATTCGCAGACCTCGCGCAAATGCTACAGGAGCTGAATGCTTCATCGGCGACAGGCACGCCGTCCGTTACATTGCCAGGGTGCTTTGCAGACGCACAGAGAACGTGGCCAGATTTCTCTCCCAGTCGAGGCATGCTTCACCTCGACACGAGCAAGAGCCACGGCGACTATGTTCATGGACCGAAGGTCAGTTTCCCCCCCAAACCCACGGTGGTGCTCGAAAATGACACGGCATGGCGTTGCTCTTCAGTTATTACAGTTTGTCTCCGTACCAAAAACATCCAGCCGGTTAAGTCTCCTGCGCAGTGCGCCGAAGACAATGACAGCCCAACTGATTTTCCCAGGAAAGCGTATGGCGGCAATCAAGATCCTGCTCGTAGATGATGACGAATTGCAGAACACCATTATGCGTATTCTGCTTGAGCGCGAGGGTTTCGACGTAACGGTTGCGTGCGATGTTGGGCAAGCTTTGAAGCTCATCAGCTCAGAACGGTACGATGTCCTGCTAAGTGATTTGCACATGCCAGGAGCAGCCGATGGTCTCACCGTCATAAGTGCAATGCGCCATCTCAATCCCAACGCAATCGCAGTATTGCTAACTGGCTTTCCAGAGATGGATGTTGCAGCCCAGGCGATCTTGCGACAAGCCGATGAGATCATGATTAAGCGGACGGACCCAATGGAGATGGTCGAATCGATCGAACGCCGGATAGCCAGTGGAACTACGTATTCCCAGCCCAAGATTGAGAGTGTGGCGACGATACTTGAGCGTGCGGCTCCGAGTTGTATCGAAGACTGGCTTCTGGAGGTTCAGCGCGATAGCAAGCTGTCGCTTGTGGCCTTGACACCTGAGCAGCGGTGCGGTCATTTGCCGCAGTTGTTCCGGGATCTGGTCGCTCGTCTCCGCAAGGCTTTACCTTTTGGCAGCGTGTGCCCCTTATCAACATTCGCGGCAAACCATGGGTTGACACGCCGTCGGCAGGGTTATTCCGCTGCGATGATGGTCGAAGAGTCACGCATTTTGCAGGTCTGCATTTTCCATACGCTTGAAAAGAATCTAGCGAGTATCGACTTCAGCGTGCTGTTATCTCAAGTGATGACGATCGCGGACGAGGTGGACTCACAGCTCCGGCAGGCGATGGAATGCTATGTCGAGGAGTCAATCATCGATTCCATTCCTGCGTGAATACGACTTGCGCACCTCCCTGAAACGGCTCTGGCCTGATGCCCTGCGAAGCCGAGCGGACCACCGGCGTCTACGGCCTGCCCAACTCGCCGCGCCATTGTTGAATGGAGTCAACCTCTGCCGCCGTAACCGCGTTACCGACATTGCGGCTAGGAGCGCGTCGGGCGGTCGCACCCGCCGCGACGCTTTCCGCCGCCCAGGTCGAAGTGCCGCGGCGGCCTAGACGGGTTCAGCCGACCTTCGTTACACTCGCCACCGTTATTGTGCTGACAACTTCGACGGAGGAGGAGGAGATCGTGAAAATGTACAAGCTGCGCTGCAGCTCGTATATCGCCAAGCCGGTGGACTTCGAGCAGTTCTGCGCGTAGTGCAGTCGCTGGCCGATTACTGGTTTACCGTGGTAGCGCGAGGCGTCTCCTTCTAGGACAGGAAATGACCAAGCCCAAGAACACGGAGTGACTGAACACCCTGAAGACGATAGATGGGCCTGCCGATATCGATCTCAGAAGCGCAGAATCGATAAAGCCTGCCCTGACAGTCCGTCTGGCGGATTGCGCTATGTTCGTACGATTGGTCGAACACTGCATCACGAAGGGATGCCCAGACTGTGCAGATCGAACTACCGAGTGATCAGGCGGCCAGAATACCCTGGGCCAATCTGCGGATCCCCTCTTTTCCTCAAATCGCCATCCGCGTTCTCCAACTGATGAGCAACGAGGATGTGTCGATGCGTCAGCTCGGCGACCTCATTTCTTCCGATCCCTCGTTCAGCAGCGAAGTGCTCACGATCGCAAATTCCGCCTTGTACGCCCCCCGTTCGCCGGTTACGAGCATCCTGCAGGCCATCGCCGTTCTTGGGCTTAACAGCCTCAAAGGCGTCTGTCTAACCGTTGGAGTCAGAGCCTACCTTGGCAAGTCGCTAAACCGTCTGTCGTCGCGGGCTATTTGGCGCCACAGCTTGGCGTGTGCATTGATAGCAGAACAGCTGGCCCAAGGGGACTCGAGAAACAGAAACACTGCGTACACTGCCGGTGTTCTGCATGATATCGGCCGCTTGGCTATGGTGGTTATACGCCCCGAGGCATACGACGCTTTGTTGATGACGCATAGCGGATATCCCAGCAGCATTCTCCCGCGGGAGCGGGACTTATTCGGGTTTGATCATTGTGATGCGGGAAGGCATCTCATCGCGGACTGGAAATTGCCCGCGCAGTTCGAGGCCATAGTCTCTGATCATCATTCCCCGAGGCAAAAGCACGACTCTTGGAATTTGCCCGTCTTGATCAACGTTAGTTGCAGAATGGCCGATACCATCGGATTCGCCGTGTTCCCGAGGTGCGAGGTGACCCCTTATGCGGATCTGCTGGGCGAACTCCCGGAGCGGGAGTGCAAGGCGTTCTCTCCCGACAGGGAAATCCTTGCATTCGAGGTCTCCAGCAAAATCAACGCCATAGAGCTGGCTTGAGTCATACCCACGTTAAACCTTGCTTAGTGGTTCCGCCTGGGAAGCCCTCTTCCAAAAGTAACGGCGGGGCCAGGCTGAACCCGATTGTCGAGAGTAGAAGTGAAATGCTCTAGAGGGTATCCCACCTTGACCCAGGAGAACCAGACCCCTCAACGAATGCTGGACGATGCTCTTCATCTTCATCAGGACGGCAGGATCTCCGAAGCCCAGCAACTCTACCAGCAAATATTAGCAATCAATCCTCGCCATCCGGACTGCCTGCACTTACTGGGGATGATCGCCTACCAGGAAGGAAGTTTTGAGATTGCCGCCGAAATGATTCGGGAGGCGATTGCGATCAACAGCAGGGGGACATCCTACTATGCCAACCTTGGGACCGTTCTCCAGGCTCAAGGCAAATTGGAAGAGGCTGAAATACTGTACAGGCACGCATTGACTCTCAAACCAGACATGACTGAGGTCCACCTGAACCTTGGCAACGTTCTACTGGCTGGCGGCGAGCTTGATGGCAGCGTCGCGTGCTATGAACGGGCGCTGGCTCTCAAGCCAACGTGTGCCGAGGCATACAACAGCCTGGGCAACGCGCGACAGAGGCAGGGCCTGATCGATGCGGCCATAGCCTGCTATGAGCAGGCCCTGGCGATTAAGCCGGATTACGCCGAGGTCTATTACAACCTGGGTAGCGCCAGCAGAGACCAAAACAAGCTGGATGAAGCTGTCACACGTTATCAAGAAGCACTGACCATCAATCCTGAATATGCTGAGGCCTACTACAATCTAGGCAACGTTCTCCGCGAACAGGGCAACCTGAAAGACGCATTGGCCAAGTACAGAAGTGCTTTGATGCTCCGGCCACATTACGAAAAAGCGGGTTTTGCTGAGGCGCTGGTCCAACTGCTTCAAGAGGATTTTGCGACAGGCTGGCATAACTTTGAACGGCGCTGGCAATCTACAGATCACGACACCCCGAGGCGTATCTATGAGGAACCCGCCTGGGCGGGGGAAAAGTTGTCATCCGGGAGCCTTTTGATTTGGGGCGAACAGGGAGTTGGTGACGAAATCATGTTCGCGGGACTTATTCCGGATGTGATCCGCACTGGCAACCATTGCATCCTGGATTGCGACGCTCGACTCAAAGCTTTATTCACACGCTCATTTGCGGGAGTCAACGTATACCCCGGTTGCAACCCGGATTGTCATCCAGAACTGGAAATCGCTTCACAGCTACCGGCCGGCAGCCTACCAGGATTGTTCCGAACATCGATTTCGGCTTTTGCGGCGACCACCTCGCCCTACCTCATTGCCAATCCGACCGCGAGGAAACGGTTGCGCGCTCGGTATGGCGATGGCCGGCGACTGATAGGGCTAGCCTGGTATACAAAAAGCAGCAAAACCGGTCGCGTTCGCTGCATCGATCTGTCGTTGCTCGCTCCACTGTTTACTCGAGCGGACTTTCGATGGATAAGCCTGCAATACGGGGATCCCGGAATGTTGAAGAACCAGGCAGAGGCGGCAGGCGCAGCCCATCCTCATCGATCGAACCGTCGATCAGTTCTCAGACCTCGATCTCTTCGCCGCGCAGATCGCGGCTATGGACCTGGTGATCACGATCGATAACTCGACGGCGCATCTGGCCGGCGCGCTTGGCGTTCCGGTTTGGGTCCTGCTGCCATTTGCGCCCGATTGGCGTTGGCTGCTGGATCGAGAGGATTGCCTCTGGTATCCCAGCATGCGCCTATTCCGGCAAACGGAACTCGGCAACTGGCAATCCGTGGTGGAAAGAGTAAGAAGCTCCTTGTAATCTCACGCGAAGTTACTCCGAGCTTAGGGTGGGGGGAGGTGGTCAATGAGAATAGACGCCGGCGTCTCCCGCGCACGGGAGTGGTACTCAAAAGGTCCGACGTGCGGCCATGGCGTAAATAGGCTACGAAGCATCGGCGGAAGCGCCATCACGGAACAACGAAGCAGCTGAAACCTGCCGGACGACCTTACCGTTGGCCTTTGCTTTGGGCTTCGCTGAGCCGTTGCCATGGTTATGCATGATGCTTGGCGCGGGTGCGTGACGCATGAGCTTCTGCTGCACTTCCATAGGCGTTCCGTCTTCGTCCATCCAACTCCTGTAGGAATGGGGAAACGTGTGCCAGCAAACTCCCACCAGGCCGAGTTTCCGGGCCGCGGGTCTGAAGTAATCCTGCTGGATTGGTCCGGCATAGTAGCAGCGACCCGTGATGTGGGACGGAAATACCAGCCCGCTGCCCGGAGTCTTTTTCCGCCATTCCAATAAGCTTTCCAGCAAAACAGGGTCGATAGGAAGCCGTCCTTCGGACCCTTCGGTCGCAAAGGTCCCGCTATTGGCAACCCGTGGTTGTACAGACATCAGGCCGCTGGTTAAATCCAACTGATCCCACCTGAGCCCAAGCACTTCGGAAACTCGCATTCCCGAACACATGGCCGCCACAACCATGGTCCTGTGCAGGTCGGAAAGCTGGCCGGCGAACGCTTGATATTGCTTGATGGTAAGAACGAGCGGTTTTTGCTTCCCCTTGTTGACGGTCTTGATCTTCGCCAATTCGATTTCGAGCTGCTCATTCCGGGCCACCAAACTGTTGCTGTGACGCTCTGTTTTCACGGCCTCAAGCGCCGCCTTCTGACTCTTATTCATCCACAGATGGATCAGTGCCGCAAGGGTAAGAAGGACGGCAAGGAGAAGTCCACGATTGGTCGAAGCAACCCAAGGGCTGGGAAGCGCGATACGATGGAAACCCCAGATTTCCGCGGCGATGCTGGACAGGGCAGCTATGGCGGCGGTGCCCCAGAGCAGCCAGGTGGAACGCCGGATGATGCACAGGACGAGTGGAAAAGTGAACAAGGCTGATCCGGCAAGCTGGGCGGGGATCCAGAAATCGACCAGGGCTATCAGCACGGCGACTCCGACGATAATCACTACCAGTGGTGTGCGATTCATTTGTCACCGTGACTGTAATGAACCTTCGCCTGTTTAGGCTGAGCATTCCTCGGAACGCTACTATCGCAACAGGAAGCCGTTCCGACACTACCGCTGTATTTCGTTTCCGGCTCAATCATCTGAAAAATACCAGCTGGCGAGTGATATGACGATCAGGCCCTGACATACACGAAAGCTCTCGTTACTTTTGTATCGGCTTCCAAAATGAAGAACTTGAGGAACGGCTCTGTTGCGACTCAGGTCAGTGCCCTTTTTGGTGCCGCCACTGGCTAACGCCATATCCCTTCACCCCTTGCAGGCGATCCTGGTTAACGTTTTCGGTTCGGGTGACGATAAAGTTTGCAGAACACATCCTAACGGTACCGGTGCATCATTGGTGCCCTCCCCGCTGCTTGATGGGCTTGCTAGATCGATGAAACTGATTCGAACGGCTGGTCAAATGTTGAACGGGAGATGATGTCGAGGAGCAATAGCAAATGTCCCTTCGCAAGAGAGTACTGTCCTCCAAGCTGATTCCCGCGCTTGCATTGCTGGCTCTGGCCATCCCAGCCGCTCTCTGCCAATTGAATTCCAACACCGCAAGCGTCGCGCTCGAATGCCACCCTGGGTGAATCGCTTACGGTCGCGGCGACGCCTTCCACGGTTGCCATTCCGCTGGTTTCGGGCGGAACCGCGGCCGGTACTTCCCCGGTGGCGATCACGACCACCTGGGTGCTGAATGCGAGCCGCTCCACGGTCAGGCTGGTTGGCTACTTCTCGAGCGCCACAGCGGCGCTGACCAACGGAGCCACGACACCGGTTAATATTCCCGCCTCCGAAGTGCTGGGCCAGGTGACTACGGGAACCCCGACATCCTTCACCGCATTTACCCAGACGGCGCCCCTGGGCGCAGCCGGAGCGGGCTTGACTTTGTTTACCCAGGGGCTTTCCGGAACCAACCGAACCGCCAACCGGACCGACAACCTGAACCTCGAAATCAATCTGGCAGGCCAGCCTCTGCTACCCGCCGGTACCTATACCGGCACGCTGAATATTCAGGCTCAGGCGCTGTGATCTCTGCACAGGAAGTGCGGAAGCCATTGCATGCGGTGCAACCGGACCCGGTTCCACGACCCGAAAGCCCAGCATCACCAAGCGTCGCACTTCTCATTGGAATGAGCTGGGGAAGGATCTGGGGAATGAGGAGGGGAAGGTTTTGCCGCTTCGAGGGTTGCTTCGCTCTGCATGGTTGCTGATAGGGAGTTCTGTACTCGCCCAGACGGTGCAGCCAGTGATTTCGGAATACCAGGTGAAGGCCGACGGGAAGTTTGCCCTGACCAACGGTACCCTGACGCCCATGGTGGTGGTGCTGGAACCGAAAAGTTTCAGCATCACGCCGGATGGCCAGGGAGTATTCCGCCCGCTCGATCGAGATATCCATGTGGATCTCTCTGCCATGAGCGCGCGACTCGAACCTGGACAAACCTATTACGTCTTCTATAAGGCCCATGCTGACCAACTGCCGGCATGGTTCACCGTGTATTCCACCTTTTCCTCGGTGCAGCATCATGCCGGCCTGGACGTGCGCATCATGCTTCCTCACACGGTCTATCTCTACCAGAAGCATGCTCTGAACAAAGAAGAGATCAATATCCCTCCAGCCACCTGGTATGCCGCGACGAATACCATCGTCTGCGACGTGGAAAACCACGGCGAAAGTCTGGCGCGGGTGCAGGAGGTGCGCATCACCGGGGCGCACGCGTCTGAGAGCAGCGCGGGATTTCCGCTTCTGCCTTTAGGCCGGCGCCACCTGGAGCTCAACTGGGAAGAGAAGCAGCCGCCTGATACGCTGCAATTGCGCTTTGAGCACTTCACCCTGAACGTGCCCATCGTCCCTGGCGGCAAATGATTTCGGTGCTGATTCTGGTTTTGCCTATGGGCGGGGTACGGCGTGCGCGTCTATGCGTGATCTGGCTACTGGCAGCAGTGGCGCCACAACTGTTCGGCCAGGTGTTTCAAGTGAATGGAGGCGCGTCCAGTCTCTATCAGGCGCAGGGCGGAACGCTGTCGGTTCGCGGCCCCAGTTACAAAGCTTCACTGGGCGCTGGAACGGTAGCCGGGCGGTTTGTAGGCGGGGCCAACTTCACCAAAGTGGTGGGCCGATCGACCTGGATCATGGGAGATGACTTGATTCACTTCGTGCTTCCGACGGATATTTTCGACACCAGTCACTATGTGGTTGCCCAGGGCGCGGGTGTTTTGACAACGTTAGCGGAACACAGGCGTGTTTGCCTTTGCCGGCGCCACCTCCACGGAGTTCGACAGCCCGCTGTTCGAAGGTGCTCGGGCAGAGAACCCGGCCTTCCTTCTTTTTCTGGATCGTCGCCTAGGGCAGGGTCTTTCCATCTCGTCGAAGATGATTTTTTCCCGACAGATCACCGCCATCGAAGGGCTCGACTGGGCGGCCGCCGACAGGCTGAAGATTGGATTTTCCGGTGGGGTTGGCGCCAACCAGCCTTATGGTGCGGCGAGCCTCGATTTCCGGCGGAAATGGATCATCGTGCAGGCCGCCTATATCGAAGCGGGAGACCAGTTCCGGCGCGCTGTGGTGGAAGCGCCGTTGCTGAGCGAACCCGACCGGGAAAACGCGGTGATCACTTTGAAGCCGACCGGGTTCTTCAGTATCAGCGCGGGACGGCAGAACTTTCTCACCCCGCTCAGTGATTCGCAAAATAATGTTCGCAGCTCCATCGACCAGGGCACGGCAAGCCTCGATGTTACCCGAGTAGGCTTGGTTGCCTCGTTCTATCACTCGACTTATCTTGGCAATTGGAACAATTCCACCGCCTACACTGCGAGTCGGGACTTTACCAACCGCCTCCACGCCACCGCCAGCTACCTGGAGAGCCGGCCCAACGATGCCGCGAAAACGCGCTCCTTCATCGCCAACTTCTCTGAGGTACTCACGCCCCGATGGAATATCACCGAAGTGCTCACTCGTTCGCACGAGCAAACCAAGGTTTCTTTTGGCGGCGGATTCCTTTCCAACCTGGTGTCAGTCAGCGCGGAGTATGAGACCTATTACGTTCCGCAGCGCAATTCATCTCCCTTTGTGCAGGCGATGATTATCGATCTGCAGATCCATCTGTTTCGCGGTGTTAGCCTTGCATGGCGGCAGCTTTGTGGCGCCGGACGGCAGCCTCCGCTATACCGCCGACGCCACGGGGATTATGACGCGTGAGGCAGGGGACGGCCGCGGTTCGGTACAGCATTACTCCATCGGCAGCAGCATCCTGCGAGGGACGGGTGGTCGATACCAAAGGCCAGCCCGTGGAAGGGGCTGCGCTGCTTATCGACAAGGTTCCCGTGTTTACGGATTCCGATGGCCGCTTTTTTTTGCGCGAGCGGGGGCCGCATACCCACAAACTACAGGTGCTGCCGGACAATTTTTTGAATGGTGGCAGCTATGAAGTGGAATCCGCTCCGGCCACCGTGAAGGCGACAAAAAATGCGGCGGAACCGGAGACTCTGATCATCGTTAAGCGGGTCACAGTAAACAGCGCTGGGCATTCAGAACTGTAGCCCGAGTGAAAGGGCCGCGTTGCCGAGGGAAGGGTATGAAGATAAGAAAAATTGGCCTCGTGCTCTGCCTGGTCTTGTATCTTCGATCGGGGGAGGCGGCAGCGCAGGCGGTTCGGGTTGGCCAGGACGGAGCCAGACCGGCGGCTATCCTCGGCGGCTCGGTGACCGTGACCGCCGCTCCTGCCTTCGTAAGCTTCCGCTTGATATCAAAGGGCGTGGCCAGCCGGTTCCAGTGGGGTTGGGGTGACCACAACATGGACGGGGCTCAGGCGGCTTTGCAAGTTGAACCTTTATGGCTATTTTCCGGCGCCGGTGCGGCGCTTAGCGGCGGCTCTCCCGCGGTAAACATCCCTACTTCAGCGGTACTGGGCCAGGTGCCTACCGGTTCCCCGTCGGAGTACACCCCATTTACCCAGAGCAATCCGATTGGCGGCGCCAGCTTGCTCTTATATCGCGAGCTCTTCATGATCGGCGGAAATGGCTTCCGCGCGGATACATTGAATTTGGAGATCAACCTGGAAGGCCTGCCACAGTTGCCCGCGGGCACCTATACGGGGACGCTCTACCTGCAGGCGCAAATGCTGTGATCCGGCTGGGCGGACTGTTAGTCCTTCATATTCAGTGAGTTCGCGCTTATATGCGGCCGGATGCCCGGTACCGTAGTTTCGCTGGTGGTCATCTGCGTCTCCGTTCATGGCACTTAAGCAACATGCAAGAAACGGGCAAAAAGCCGTTCTTCTCTACAGGCAAAGAGACTTATGAGGCATTCTGAAGCCTCATAGCTTACTGCCAGCGAGGGGATAACATTATGCGCTACAGGAATTTCGCTCTATTTTTGCTCTTTTCCTCGTTACTCGCGGGCAATCCATCGATACAAGTAAAGTTGCCACGGTGCATGTGTATCGCCAGGGCAGGCTATTGATCGCGGTCTCTGTATTTGCCGATGGGAACAGAGTGGTTGCGCTGACACCACACAAGAGCGCAACGTTCTATTTGGTCCCCGGCTACCATGAGTTGACCATGCAATCTGGTGAGATTAGTCCGACTGCTTCATTTAAAGCTGTAGCGGGCAAAGAATATTTCTTTCAGTTGGATTACGAGCACGTTGTTTCCGCCACCTCGCTGAGAGAGCTGAGCGTGACCCTCAACATGCAGCCAAAAATCACGGGCGCTGATGAACTGCGGGAAGTGACCATCGATCAAAGCAAACTACTGGAGATTCTTTCCCAGAGTAACCCGGATGGATTGGAGCCCAAGGATCCAATATTGACCGATGCAAACGCAAAATCCGGAAACTAGGGGTTCCCAATTGGCTACAAGCAAGGGGACCGCCGGTGAACGGAAATTCCTATCAGAGGATGCTGGTTCTCTAAAAATGATCCTGCCCAAGCTGCGAACGGACCTGGATATCATGCTGTCACCGGTAACGGACCGGCCAGGGCTGTTGATTCGCGACCGCTTTCGATATTCGGACGCTACGCTGATCATTCCTCCGCTCTTGATACCAGGCCTTCTGTTGTTCGATGGGACGCGAACAGACTTGGATCTGCAGAGGGAGCTTACCCGCTCCCTGGGAAGCCCTGAAATCGGCAGTGCGGTTGGACATTTGCTTGAGACACTGAGCCAAGCGGGCTTTCTCGAGGACGAGACTTACGCCAAGCTTAAGCAAGGACGCATTTTGGCCTTCACCGAAAGTCCGGTGCGGCAGGCGGCTCATGCGGGATCCGCATATCCAGGAGAAATCGGGCCGCTGCGGAACCGATGCAGCAGTATCTCGAGGGAGCGGCTCCGAGCCAGCAGGGATTGATGGGGATAGCCGCGCCGCATGTCAGTCCGCAAGGCGGCTGGCAAAGCTACCGGGCCGCCTATAAGGAATTAACCCCTGATTTGCGGGACCGGACTTTCATGGTGCTGGGAACCTCACACTATGGACAACCTGGCAAGTTTGGCTTGACGCGAAAGCCCTTCGAAACTCCATTTGGAAGAACCAGAATCGACCAGACCCTGGTGGCTGAGTTAGAAGCTCAACCAGCGGCACTTCCGGAGGACTATTGCCATGCGGTCGAGCATTCGATCGAATTTCAGGTGATCTTTCTGCAAGCCATTTACGGAGCAGACGTGTGCATACTTCCGCTTCTATGCGGATCATTCGGAAGGAGTATGCATGCGGGGGGATTTCCGGAAGATGACGAGCATGTCAAGCGCTTTCTTGGGGCGCTGGGGGAGATTGCTGAGCGGGAGAAAGAACGTCTGTTCTGGGTGCTCGGTGTCGATATGGCCCATATGGGTATGCGATTCGGGGATAAGTGTGCGGCCCATGCAAACCGGGATGAGATGAACGTGGTGAAAGAGCGGGACAATCTCCGGATCGAGCGAATGAATGCATCGGATGCTCGAGGTTTTTGGGATCTAATCAGGGAGAATCAAGACGACCTGAAGTGGTGCGGATCTTCGCCAATTTACACCTTTATGAGGGCCGTGCCGCAGGCGCGGGGAACGCTGCACCGTTACGAGCAATGGAATATCGATGAAAACAGCGTAGTCAGCTTCGCCGGCATCTCTTTTGCCGTCCCTTAGGTTCGATGGGATGCAACTATACGGCTATATTGAGTAGGGTCCAGAGTGGCGAAAAACTGAACAGAAGCTCCTGCAGCTCGCAGCGGTTCGATCTGGAATGCACTAGTGCGTTGAGAAAGTTTGAAAGGCTCTGACATGAAAAAGATCGCGGATACTAAAAAGGCGTCAACGGACGATATCTATTACGTGAGTTCTGCCGCTGTCGCAGACAAGCTCATCGAGCGCATGCGGCGTGGCTTGGATCCCTTCCTGTTTGCGGGGTCCTCATTGGCGGTTAGCCCAGTGGGTCCTTGGTTAAGGACTCAAGGGCTGCGAAAGCATGATTAACGCGCAATCGTCATCATCGGCTCGTCCGCCAAGCCTACACTCTTTCTTCCTTACAAGTTTCCTTTGTCCCTATCGATGCTCGTATCCTTGCCGCCTTCCGGGATCTGATTGACTACAGTGAGGATGCCCGGGGTAATCTCCTCAGGATAGAGGGGCTTGGTGTATAGACGGGCGACTCTTGGGTGGATTGGAGGTCGCTATGAAGTTGGCGGCTCACCTTGATCTTTCTCCCGTTTTTCCTCGTCCGGTCTGGTCTTATCGCAACTTACATCCGTCAGGCCGAATCGTTTCTGCACTCCCTCGCGCAACTTCGCTTCATAGTCTTCCATCCATTCGTCGAACTGACTCGCCGCCATAACAGTTACCAGCCCTGTCGAAACTCTTTTAATCCCGTGGCGAGAACAGCGGTCGGATACGAGCGCTGTATCTGATCGACCCGGAATCGCGGTGCTTGGATGGCACAGCGGTTGGAAAACCTGCATGATCTTTCAACTGAGAGAAAAAGCCGTTCCTTTCAGGTTGGGGCTGTCTTGATTGGGTTGCCAACCTAATTGACGAGTAACACAATGCCATGATGGCGATGGTGGCGATGGTGCGGTTCTGCAAACGCAGCAGCCGTTAATAGCATAACCAGCGTGAAAAGGACCGTCTTTCCCATGTTTCGATCATAGCTGGCGTAATAGGAGCCCAAGCAATATTAGCGCTGCACCGTATTACCTCTGGAATGCACCTCGCGCGCTTTCCTAAAATGGGTCACAAGACTGTGAGCAGAATAGGTAAGGGCCGATCTTCAGTTTAGGTTTGGCTGGCGATCGCGCACCCCCGGTCGGAGCTGCTGTGTACTGAGGACCGACACCCTGGCACGGCAGTCGCTTGCCTTACTCACCCAACGTTTGACCCGTCTGCCAATATGACTGGCAGCTAGGTTGACCACGTCGTGATATACACCGACCGACCGTGGCCCTTTGTGGATCGCCGGATTCTGGGGACAGCGCACTGTGCGGCAGTTGTTCCAGACCGCGCCACCGGGTCGACATGATTCCCGCAATTGCCTGCAACTGGTGGTAGAGTCTGGCTCCCTCTATTGTGTAGAAGCCTCAGTTATAAGCTTGGCAGCCTGCTTGCGCATGGAAGGCCTCTACTTGCCGCTGGTGCAAGACTTCTTCCATTGCCTCATTGTTCGAGGACGTCCAAGCGAAGGTGTCTTGTCTAGCAGTAACATGAGGTTCCGGACAAGCAGCGACTGTGGGCTCCAGGTTGGCTTCCGACGGATGGCCCTTCTCGGTCTGGACAGGTACTCGGACATCATGGGTATTTACAGCGGGTTCTTCGTGGTGGGAAGACGGAAGGACTACCTTAATGAGCGGAGCGTGCCCGGAACGCAGGTGTTTTTTATATAGGTGCTGAGCTGTGGCACCTGCCGCTACGACGAGGAAGGCTGCCACGATGGCGACGAGTTTCTTCATGCTGATGTATCGGCACTTTTCCGGCGTCACACGGGTAACGGACGTTGTAGAAGCCAGGGGTGATTACCCAGTCGCAGCACCACCCCACGGCCCAGGCCCGGGTGAGTACAGAGCAAGAAGCACCAGGGCACCAGAGACGCCGAAGCTCATCTATTTGCTCAACGGGTGCCGCCGATGTCTAGTCACCAGCACCAGCCCAGATACATGCCTGCTGCCATGGAAACCGTGAGCATTGCGTAATACAGGAAAAGCTTAGGATTCGTAATCGGCAAGGCCCGGCAAGACACATCGTCCGAAATTGCCGGTGGTCGTGCTCGTAAACTTGGCCGCGCCTGCCACGGACGATCATGGTTCCGTCAACGCCCTGCTGCCGATAGTACAAAGGGTGGAACGCTGGTAATCTGCAATTTTCCTCAGGCGGCCGATGAAGCTGCTTCACATCTTCATCGGCAGGTATGGCCCATGCGTTCACACCCATCATCGAATGCTCTATGAGTGAACGCGCAGCGACCTTTGAGACCGCTCGACATTCCCAAGCTGCGACAAAATAAACTTAAGTGTTACTTGCTCAGGAATCGCCCCCGGCCAGGACGACGCAATCTGATTCGATCGCATGCACCACAACGATGAATGCTGTCAGCGATTTGATCCTTTGGGTAGCTCAGCAGCCTCGGGAGCAAGGTGTATCCATTTCGGGTTTCAGCAAGTCTATAGTTTGCCAGAACGTGGATCGCTCCAACACGACGGAATTGATCATCCCTACAATGAAGTCTCAGGGGAGTGTCAGCAGAGGGTCCACATGGGATGTACTGATTGTGCCAAAGCCTACGAACTGATCGAGCTTCGCGTCGGTTCATCTAAGGATGCCGTCAGGTCGGCGCGTAAAGAGTGGTCCAAAAACCTACACCCCGATATCTGGCAGAACCGGCCAGGCTGGAAGGGCGCGGCGAACCAGCTCGCCAACATCAACGTTGCCATCGATCACTTGCTTCAATGTGACGCAGCAGTTTCATCTTCTTACGCATCGTCCAGTGCCAACCCTAATAGCACGAGCGAAGCCGAAGTGCCGCAAGTCCTCAGACATGCTAACGAAGGTCTCAGGAAAGCTATGGAGGCCATGAGGAAAGCAGACAAAGCGGATCAAACGCAAGCCGAAGCTGATGCGGCGTGGCGCGGAGTTGTGGAACGACACCAGGAGATTGATAAAGGAAAGGAAAACACCGAGGCGCAACCGGTGTTGAGGACTCGCACAAAAAGCTGGAGCCTGTTTGCCGGGTTTTGTGTTCTGTTTGTTCTCGCGCTTTTTCTATATTTGACGACGATCCTCTTCCCGTCGGGCCAGGTAGACGCTTCCAATGAGGAACCGACGTCCCTCACGCAGCAGCCGTCTGGGATTTCACAATCAGATGCTTCCGTGTCTTCCCCTACGCCACCGGCTCCATTAATTGAAGACCGCGCGACTGTGGAGAAAGACGTCGAGCAACCGGAAGCCATACCAGTAACTTCCTCACCGGTTCCGGTGAGCCCCGCAGCCCCGGCGGCTTCTGCATCAACCACAAGCCAATCAGCAGCGCCAGATGAGGTCCAGCTCAAAGTGAAGGCGGTTGAGCAATATTGCGGCGTAAACGCTCACGAAGGGAATCTCAGCTGTCAAAAATCGGACGACGAGGGTTCGGTCAGCCCTCGCCCGGCGTACGTTCCTGTCACCATCAAAGCGATGGACGATCTGGTCGTTGCCAACATGGCTCCTGCGATTCGTAACCAATATGGTTTGGCCCAAAAGACGGCAGCGGTCGGCTACGCCGCGCTGCGGGAACCACAGGCTCAACCCACGAGCCGCGCCGCTACCCTGATTCTGAGTAATGGCCAAACTACTTATGTGACCAATGTCTGGTATTCGGGGGAACGAATGATGTTCACCATGCCCAACGGTTCACATCGCTCCCTGGGGTTGGAGCAAGTAAATTTTCGCTCCACCATTCAAGCCAATCGCCAGATCGGCGTCGGCTTCAATCCACCGCAAGGCTATCCCGGCAACTAAACCATGGGGCTGGGCGCGTGCGCAAAGTCGCCCGGGGTTAACGAAGCCGAAGGATTTCCTTGGATACGTGGTCGTTCGCGAGACGGTTCATCTGATTCTGCCCATAGTGATCGCATCGCGACCATCCTTGGGGAGCACTACCCCGCCTGGCGTGGAGCCAGGATTACGCAGCTGGATGTCCTCACCTGGCTTAAGGCTGAGCGTGATGCCCGGATCGACCGGCCCGGCTGGTATGCCGGGTGTTTTCGTCTTCATGAAGGGCGAGTTACGCCGAATATCTCATCGATAGGTAATGACGACGGAGTACAGAAGTGAGTTAAAGTTATGCCCAGCCAACCGAAGAACTTTGTGCAGGGTGTGTTGGATCCCCGGGTTCGCGCGCGCCCTACCGGATCGAACTCGTCGCACTGCATAGGGTTGCAGCGAGAACGACAACATTCCGGTTGTTGGGCAGCGTGATGGTGGCTACGGTCTTGGTCGCGTTCAGGACAAATTTGTACTCGTACAGATAGAAGGTGCGATTGTCCCGCTGTCCCTGCCCGTTGTCGCGATAGAGCATGGTCATGGCCTTCGCTTCTCCGGAGAAAGTCTGCGGCGTAAACCAGTCACTCAGGTTCTGGGTGAAGATGGACGATGTCCCATCCGTATACGTCACTTTGAACACTTGCGCAACTTGGCTCCCATTCACACCCGTGGCGAGTAAACTGATACTTGAGAATTGACCAGGTGCGAGCGAAAATGTTTTCGCACTCACCGCATCCGGAGCATTGGCTGGCCCGAAATAGAACAGAGTCCCGCCGATAGTCTGCTGCACACCGATAAGGTTGGCGGAGTACGCTGTGCTGCTGCCGTTCAGGCCTCCATCCAGACCGCCTCCGGCGAAAGGCAAGCCGTCCAGCACCATGGCGTTGATGTTGTAGGCAGGCGCCAGGTTCACCAGGCTGGTGCCGCTCGATGGAACCAGGACTATCAGCGTAAGGGCCGAGCTACTGGTCAGCGCACCGGAGACTCCCCTAACGACGATGGGAAAGCTCCCCACGGTTGCGGTACTGCTGGCGGTGAAGGTCACCAAGCTCGTCCCGGCGGCGCTCGGAGCCGCGAACGCTGCCGCCACTCCGCTGGGAAGTCCGGACGCAGATAGCGCCACGCTGCTGTTAAAACCGTTCTGCGCGGTGACCGTTACCGTACCGGCCGCAGATGCTCCGCGCGGGAGGCCCAGGGTGGCGGGCAGAAGAGACAGCGTGAAATTCGGCGCGGTGACGGTGAGCACGATAGTCGTATTGCTGGTGAGCGTGCCCGATACTCCAGTCACAGTCACAGTAGCTGTTCCCGCAGTGGCGGAGCTGCCGGCATTGAAGGTCAGGGAGCTCTTGCCGGTGGTGCTGGATGGACTGAAGGCCGCTGTTAGGCCGCTCGGCAAGCCGGACACACCCAAACCCACAGTGCTGTTAAAGCCGCTGCTGCCGGCCACGCTGATGGTGGTACTACCGCTGCCCGAACGCGGAACGGTCAGGCTGGCGGCTGAGGACGTAAGACTGAAGCTGGGCACAACCACGGTCAATGCGATGGTCGTCGCGCTGCTAAGACTTCCCGAGGTTCCGGTGATGGAAAGCGGGTAGGTGCCGGCCGTGGCTGAAGAGTTAACCGTAAACGTAACTGTGGAGGTCTTGCTGGTGGTCGTTGGGCTGAAGGAGGTGCTTGCTGGTGGTCGTTGGGCTGAAGGAGGTGGTCACTCCGCTCGGCAACCCGGACACACCGAGAATCACGTTGCCGCTGAAGCAATTCTCAGGCGTCACTGTAATCGTTGCCAGGCCTGTACTGGACCGGTTAAGGCTGAGCGCCGACGCGGAGCTGGACAGTAAAAAGGAAGGCTGCCCCGATGTGCCGGTCAAATCGTTGATAAGATGCTGTCCCGCGGGAGAGCCCCACCCGGTGGCCAGGTCGTACCCGCTGACCGCGGAGAACCCGCCGTCGTTCCCGCTTCTGACGTGTGGAGATCGGTCGCATAGTTGCTGCTTTTCCGATCCCGTAGATAAGCGGGTTGAGAAATCCAATGCGCGGCTTTGCATTGGCGGCTGCCTGCTGGTTGGCGAGTGCGATGAACCCTGACCACAACGGCGCCGCGGCACTGGTGCCGCCCACTACCACCGCCTGCCGTTGCTCTGGATCAGGTACATCTGAAGGTCGGCAGTCAAAGCTAGATCGGGAATGTTGCGCATCTTCGTGGAGCCGCCATTGGCGGCCATGCTGAGCCCCTGCTGATAACTTGGGATTGCGTAAACGGTACTGACGCCTCCACCGCTGCCGGACCATGTCGTCTCAGACTGCCACGGTCCCCCTGAACCCGAAGTAGCCAGGCTCGTTCCCCCCACCACCGTAAGGTTGGGATCGTCAGAAGGAGTCATCACCCCATTCTTGTATGCGCCGCTATCGCCGGATGCCTGCAGCAGCGACTGTCCCTGGGCGATGTATTCTTTGAAAATCTGCTCTGTGGTTGCATTGATGCCGTATCCCCAGGATGAGCTCAGCTGCTGCGCCAGATTGTCGGTTGCCATACGGTTGAGAACGTCGTTTGGGGTATAACCCTCATAGACCATCACTTTGGAGAGTCCGGGAGTCATGTATGAGGCCATCATGATGTCGAGGATCACCTCGATATTTGCGCTACCGGGTGCTCCGTTGAATCCACCAAGCAGCACGGTCTGCGTGGGTACAGGCGTAAGCCCCGCCTGGGCAGCATTTTTCTGCACGTCGCCCGGGTAGAAACCGTCAAATTCAAGCAGCCCGACCACCTCGCCGTTTCCCGTGAGCGAAACCCCAGGCGCATAGGCGGCGCGGAAGTCCTTGCCGATGAAATATCCGCCGGGACCGCTGCCGGTTACATACGGATCCGCCTTTTCCAGGGGAATCTTCTCCAGCCCCATCGGTTGCGGCAGGGCGTAGTTATCCAGCCCGCTGATGTCCAGTACCTTCACTTCAAGGTCCAGCGAGGGTTCGCGATCCGGCGCATAGAACCTGCCACGGACCGGGTGGTCATAGACCATCATCTTGACGTGCAGGACTTTCTCGATTTCAGAAGCCTCACCGGAGACATCCAACAAGAGGCGGTTGGAATGGGTACCGGTTACCACCAGTCCGTTCTCGTGAGCGAACTGGATCAGCGCTTGATAATCCTGCTCGGTCGGACCGAATTCCGCCGCGAACTGCTGAGCGCTCAAGTAATGTCCGAAGTTCGGGCTCGCCGGGTCCTGGAGCTGTGTCAGCAGCGCATCGAGTTCATTCTGATTCCTCAACGGCAATCCTATCGCAAGGTCTAGCCGCGTCGTTTCCGTCAGGTGGTTGAACGTCCGCGAATCTGCCACGGCATGCGGAACATGTCCTGATAAAACTTGCTGCGCGTTCGCCTCAGCCGCTGCCGCCGAGAACAGCAGGCCAGCCAGGCAAGCTGCCGTGAAGGGTATGAACCGATGAGACCGCTGCACCAGCTTTGCTCCGAGAGACTTGGTCATGTTGGCCAGTGTTCCTTTGTGCGTTGACCCAAAGGTCTTGCGCGACAATCTTAGATATGGCGCTATCGGCAATACGGCAGGTGAGTACAGGGGCCGGCGACGTTTTTACCAGGTAGTGCGAAGCCTTTGGTTGTAGGCGGGACAACAACAGATTTCTCCCACCCTCTGAGCCCGAGTGGCCAAGAGTGTGACCGTGATGCGCGGAGTTTGCGCAACACTGTGCTACAACACACGTAACTGGAAGTTTTAGCTCTTTGTCCCGATGAGTTAGTAAGGATGAAATGGTATGAAAATCAGGTCCATCGAAGACCCACTGCTGTACCCAGCATGCAATACCCCGATGACCGGTCTCGCTTTGTACGGCGGGCCGTATAACTCCTGCGGAATGACTTGCTATCCAGACACCGACGAGACGAAACACACAGGTGAGCAGATGCGGCTGCGGCAGAGCTGGGACGCGGTGCTAAGCGAGATGGAGTCCATGGAACTAGGGGGTAGCGGATGGTAAGCCCGCCGAACGACATCGTGCTGGACGGTATTCGACCATCGCTGGACGTGAAGCAGTCTCAGTTCCTGGAACCACAGCCAGTAGTACGGCGATTGTTACACACGTCGTGCCCGCATTGCGGCAGCATAACAGTGCGTTCCCGGGATGGGCGCAATATGTGCCTCATCTGCGGCTATCTGCAATCACACACATGATCGACGCGATACGTGTGATGTGACGAATTCACCGGGTCAGGCAAGGCTGTTGAATCAAACCATACTCGGCTTGATTGCTCTGTGCGGCTCGACTACCATGACGAGGAAAGCGGCAACTGTGTGTTCACTGGTCTCGAGACCGCGACCAGGCCGCCGCACCCTGGTACGGGGCAGCTAGTGTTCCGATCCAGACAATCCCGTTCAACGCACACGCGGATCGAATGCCCTCTGACGCATATTGCGCTCCCAAGCCTGCTTAATGGGTGTTCCTTACAAACGCAAATCAGCACGGTGGGTACCTCTTTTAGTCCTATCGGCCGGAATGCAAAAAACATACTGCGCCAAAATAAGACAGCAGCCGCTGGATTGGCTGCGTGTTCTTCTCCTGGCCTTAACCAAGGTACCCAAACTGCGTATTACATCGGAATCAGCGCATGGACTTCCTTGTCAATCAGACTCGCCCGGGCAAAATGTTCCAGCTTGATGAGAACCGCGCCTGTAATCTCCTGACCTTTTGCCACCAGCAACATACCCTGCTTGTTGCGAATATCCTGGTCCAGCACTATACCTGTTGCCAGCTTGAGAGTGGACAAGCGGCGCGCTTCCATCCTTCCCCCCACCGGCTTGATGCCGGCCAAAGCATCGATGAGCTCGCGCCCGAATTCGCTGCTTCGGCTGCCCAGGCGAGCGATGGCCGCTTGCTCCGAAGCAAGCTTCACCCGCAAGTGATCGAAGCCGACCGCGAGTTTGAGAATCCTGGCCCCCAAGACCGTCTCTTTCATGGCTGCTGCGGGCAACTCGGGAACCTGGGTCGGAATCTCCCGGATAAGCTGCTGACCGATCATCCAGGCAGTTGGCTCCAGCCTGGGAATGCCTGCCAGCAGACGCATGGCGGCTTCCGGATGAACGTCGAAGCGGGCTTGGTCTTCCGGGGACAGGTTCTTGCCCGCAAAGGCTTTCTGGATAAGGTCGGGGTCGAGAGTTACACAACCCAGCTGGGAGAGCGTAGCTGCGGTGTCCAGGCGCCAGCGGAAATCGAAGTGGAAGTCAGCCGCGATATGGCGGACAAAGTGCGCGATCTGCAGCGACCGGGAAAATGCCTGTGGGCTCGAGGCGCTGAGAAAGTCCGCCATGACCTTGATGCTGCCCACCAGCGTCTTTTCCAGAAGCTCCTTCTCCGAGCGGATGAGCTGATACTGCTCGACGGCGAGTGGATGGCCTCCGTCATCACTTCCTTGGTGCAGGGCTTGGTCAGAAAGCGATAGATATTTCCCTGGTTAATCGCATCCATGACCGCGCTTATGTCGGCATAGCCGGTCAACAACATCCTCACCGTATCCGGTGCTGCCTGCCGTGCGTGGCCAAGGAACTGCGCCCCACTCATACCAGGCATGCGCATGTCTGAAATGATGGCGGCGTAGGGCCCGCGGTCGCGCAGGGCTACCAGCCCCAGTTCCCCTCCTTCGGCGGTGTCGACTTCGAAATCATGACGTAGCGTTCTTGCATAACCCGCAAGGATTCCGGGCTCGTCGTCCACGAGAAGAATCTTTGCCGTCAATGTCTCTCCTGAACCAGGCGCTCCTCGCAAGCGAAAGCGCGTGGCCGTCTTGGATTACATCGGCAGAAACCGATTCCATCGCTAGGGCTACTTGAGTCCAGGCGCCCGCTCCCGCAGCCGGGTGAATTGCTCCAGAACGCTCCGCGCCTCCAGCTCCTCAAGCACGCTCGTGCTGCCGGTGACCCGGCGCAGTGATGGGCTCGGGAATATGTCCTGCAAGTAACAGAGGTGTTCGATAGTGTCTTTGAATTCCTTTGCGTTACAGGGTTTTGCCAGTACGCGGTGAGCGACTTTGGCAGCTCTTGCGGCCAGACCCGGCTCGGAATATCCGGAGAGAACGATGCGCGCGGCGCCCGGAAACTGCTCACGGAAGTGCCGTAGCAATTCGGCCCCATCCATGTCCGGCATACGTAAATCGGAGACCACGACATCGAAGGCCCGCTCCTTCGCGGCCAGCAAGGCATCTTGTCCGTTGGTGACGAACTCCGTCTTCCAACGATCCCGGTATGGATGCAACATCCGCCGTATCCCGTCCAGAACATTTTCTTCATCGTCGACAAACAGGATTCGTTTCATGCTGCTGCCTCATTCGGCGACCGGGGCCGGGCCCCCACACAGGGGAGGCGGATGATAAAGCTGGTGCCATGTCCAAGTTCCGTCTCGAACTCGATCGTGCCCTGGTGCCTATCGACCACCACCGAGCGCGCAATCGCCAGTCCCTGTCCGGTTCCTCTGCCGATTGTCTTGGTGGTGAAGAAAGGATCGAAGATGCGGGTCCGTACAGCCTGCGGAATCCCCCCGCCGGTATCGGATATCTTCACTTCCACCCAATCCGTAAGAGGACGAGTGCGGATAGTGATGACGCCCTTCTCTGTGCCCTCGCGCCCGGCGACATCCTGAATGGCATGAGCCGCATTGACGATCAGGTTCAAAACCACCTGATTAAACTCACCGGGAAGACAAGAGACCAGTGGCAGAGCGGAATCGAGCTCCATTCTCATGTCGGCCACATACTTCCACTCATTGCGGGCCACCGTGATGGTGTTCTCAATGGCGCGATTCAGATTCAAGGGAACCTTTTCTCCAGTGCCCGGATGGGAAAACTCCCTCATTGCGCCCACCAATTCAGAGACCCGCGATACCCCTTCAGAGGTCTGCTCGAGCGCTCTGGGAATCTCCGCCAGCAGGTACGCGACATCCGCCTTGGCCACCATTTGTGCCATCTCCTCGACCATCTGCGGAGTCACCTCAGTCCTCTGTACTGCGGCCAGGAGGCGGGCATATCCAACATTCAGACTCATCAGTTCAGCGAAGCTGTCGGCAAGAAAACGAATGTTGTCGCCGATGTATTGCACCGGAGTATTGATCTCGTGGGCGATGCCGGCTGCCAGCTGTCCTACCGATTCGAGCTTCTGCGACTGCAGCGACTGCTCGCGCACCAGCCGGCGCTCGGTAATGTTCTCAAACGACCCCATAAAACCAACCGGCGCGCCATGCACGTACTCAGCCCGCACATTGGCTGAAATCCACACCGTACTTCCGTCCTTGCGGAAGACCTCCAGCTCGAGCGATTGGACTTGTCCGGTCGCTTTCACCTTGACCCTCAACTCGCGCTGCCGTTTGCGAGAGACGGCGATGGTCCACAAAGGCTGGTTCATCATGGCCAGTAACTCCTCCGGGCTCGCATACCCCAGCACGCTGGCCATCACCGGGTTGCCTTCGAGCAGGCGGCCGTCGGGCCCAATCCTGAACATGGCGACCAGGGCCTGGTCGAACATGCCGCGATACGTTCGCTCCGTTTCGCGCAGTGCTTCTCCATCCCCGCATGGGCAGATTTCCCCTCTGGCGGGTGGCGCCTTGATAAAACAGAGGGCGCTGTCGTATCCATGAATCGCGGCCCTTCCCATGGAGCGTATCGCCGCAACAGTGTTACCCATGACCAGGTTGCCAACGCCCACTCGCAAATGTGTCAGGGTGTAAGAAGTTGCCATCGCCACCCCCGAAAGATAGGCGAGCAGCCAATAGTTGTATGTTGCCGACATCTGGTGCACGATGATCCGACTCCCAGCGGGTGCAGGCTAAGTTGCCCGCAACTTCCTATCGGCCCCCGGGGTCGTCTCTATCAAACAGGAAGCAGAACTTAGGAGTGAGGCGCGCCAGGAATTAAAGCTTTGTCGGAGTTACAGCATGGCGGGGCGCCGGCGCCGAGCAGCAGCAGATCGCGCACCGCGGCATGGATTCGCTCCACCGCTGCCCGCCGGTAATCCCAGCGCGGATCTCCATCCGGTTGCTCCACTACCATGGTTGCGTTGGCTTCGAAGAGCAGAATCTCGCCCCCCTGATTGAGGGCGAAGTCGATGCCCCCATAATCGAGTCCGAGCGCGGCCGACAACTGTTGCAGCGCGGCCATCGCGTTGGCGCCCAGTACTTCCGGCATATCGGCCAGGAACTTCGCTTCCTCCGCGCGATGCTCGGCGCGGTCCCGCATGTCGGCGCTGAAATAGTGAATCTTCCATTGCTTCGAAATCGCCAGGTGCAGGG
>CAWJPV010000034.1:0-96979 GCA_963844785.1 uncultured Acidobacteriaceae bacterium
CGCCGCCGCTCATCGACTCCACAATGTACTTCTTGGCTGGGGAAGACAGATGATCAAACTGGATTTTCGTGGAGCGTGTGATGTCGACAAGCTGGGGAAGCTCGGAGTGTGGTTGCGCAGAAGACGGCTGCAGTGGCTTGGTGTTGGCCTGACCCGGGCTCGATTCCGGTTGGCAGCAAACTACCAGCGCGGCCGATAACAGCATAGCGGCTGTGCGAATTCGTGCGCCTCGCATCCAGGTCGCGGGCTCCCTTCCCACAGCATCACGACGAGGTTCGCTATTTTTCCTCTGGCTGCTCGCTGGTGAGCCCAGCTGGGTGTAACTGCATCTCTTTGAAAATGGCCTCAAGTTTTTCCTTCATTGCCTTGTATCTCTTGTACTCTTCCACCTGCTCTTGCGCATCGGCGGTCCGTCCCATTTCGCGATAAAGGGTACTGAGGCGGAAGTGAGCGGCCGCGTTGGTCGGCTCCAGTTGGACTGCACGTTCGAGAATCGGCAGGGCCTTGGCCTGCTCATTCATGGCGATCAGGGTCTTGGCCATGCCAAATTGTGCCTCCGCATCATCGGGCTGTAAGCGGAGGGCGGCGGCGTAGTCCTTCAGGGCCTGGGCAGAATCCCCTTGGTGACTGGAAAAATCTCCCAGCCTGGATTCCGCCTTTTCATCCGATCCGTTCTCGGCAAGGGCCGCCTTGTACTGCGCTTCGGCTCCGGCCTTGGTCTTGGCATCCTCAGAAATGTTGAGCAACTCACCGAGCTCAAAATGAATGCCGGGAAGCTTGGGATCGATGGCGAGGGCTTTCTCGAACTGCAGCTGGGCGCCGGCGGTGTTGCCCTGTCTCGCCTCTTCATGGGCCATCAGCTGATGCATCTGCGCAGAGTCGGGAGCGGCCAGGGCCAGGCTCAGCATGGCTTCGCCAGACAGGTCGGAGTAGACGCGATACGCGGCATAGAGCACTGCCGGGTTGGCTGGGTCCGCCCGGCGCAGTGCATTTACGACCGAGCTGGCCTTTTCCAGATCCTGGGTTGCGGTGTAGAGCTCGACCAGCTCCATACCGATCTGCACCTTCAGCTTTGGCTCCGTGGTGGCGGCGAATGAGGCTTCCATGTCGATGGCGGCGCGCGCTGTATCTCCCGATCGCTTCTCGGCCATCCCCAGCAATGCCTGGATCTTGGGCAGGTTCGGCTGCAGCTCAAGTGCGGCTCGCAGATGAGGAGCAGCCTGGGCATAATCGCGCTGAAAAAATAGCAAGACTCCGAGATTGCCCTGCGCATCTACATTCCGGGGTTCGAGGGCAACGAGTGCGTTCAATTCCGGAATGGCGAGATCAGGGCGCTGCTGGTTCAGGTATTGCTGCGCCAGCTTGGCATGTTGCGCGGCCTGGTCCTGGGCGCCCGGGGGCCCCTGGGCCCGGAGCGGAATGATGGCTAGGAACACCAGGAAGAGAGTACAGAGTTTTTTTTTACACACATCGCCTTCGAATGATACCCCGCCAGCAAGATGGGAGACAAAGGCTTGAAAGGCACCCCACCCGCTAACTTCCCCGCGGCCATTTCAAGGCCGCCGCGGCGCCTGCCGCGCCCCGGCTCGGAGCATGACACGAGACGGCTTGAAGCCGCAAGACACACGCTTGTTCTGCATCTAGAAGGGGTTGCAAAGGGGGCAAGATAATTCTTGACAACGTCACATTGCTTCCTGTTATATTGCTGGCGCGCGAGCTTTGGCTTTTTCAGACAAACGTTTGTCTTAGCAGATCTCTTCCAGATTGAGCGCGTTTCGGGTGACCAGGGGGTATTTTTGCAGACCGAAATGACTTGAAAGCGCGACCCGGCCTGACGGCCACCGCTTGTTCCCCTCCTCCCCCTTGCTGGCGGTATCCAGTTGCTTCGCATGTCGCAGCGGAGCCTTGATGTGTGACGTCAACAGCCACTATACGAATGTCAACAGCCGCTCCACGAATAAGGAGGACGGAGCGCATGATCGTGGTTTGTCCCGGGAAGTCCCTGTACGTGTGCGATGCAAGTAGAACGAGAAACAGAAATAAGACGATGTATCGGCAACATTTTTGGAGGTAGTACCCATGAAGTTAAGAGGATTGGTATTGACTGTACTGGCCGGAGTTGTTCTGGCCCTGGGCTCTTTTCAAGCTGCCATGGCGCAAGCCACCAATGCCGGTGACGTCAGTGGCACGGTGACCGACACAACCGGGGCCGCCATACCCGGCGCCACCGTCACGGTAGTAAACAACGGTACCGGAGTCAGCCACGATTACACCACCAATGCGGCTGGGATCTACGACACAAATTCCATCGTAGCCGGCGATTACAAGATCACGTTCTCAAGAGAGGGATTTACCTCGCTGGTTCACTCTTCGATCACGGTGAACGTGGGGCAGCTGCAGCTCAATGCGCAACTGGCGGTGGGTACGGTGAACACCCAAGTAGTGGTGAGTAGCGATGTGCCACTGCTCAATACTGAGAGCGGGGCGCTATCGAACACGATGAGCTACGAGACCATCAACCAGCTGCCACAGGTCTCGTCGATTGGCCAGAATTGGTCCAGCTTTAATATTCTGCAGGCGGGACAGGCGGGAGCTCCAGGGGGCGCCCAGGGGTCAACGGGAACAGGAACTTCGAACGGCACCATGCTCTCGGTAAACGGCAACCTGCCCTTCAGCACGGTACTGGCAGACGGAGCCGAGACCACACTACCGGCCAGCGCGAACTCCGATATCACGGTTCAGGAAGACATCCAGGAAGTACAGACCAGCAGCTCCGCTTTTTCTGCGCAATATGGGGTTGGGGGCATTCTCTACAACCAGATCAGCAAAGGGGGCGGCGATCGCTTCCACGGTTCGGCGTATGAGTACTTCCAGAATACCGCTCTGAACGCGAACAATTACACCTTCGGTTCGACCGCGACCAAGCCGCAAATTCACTTCCACGAGTTTGGGGGCACGGTCGGCGGCCCTATCTTCCGGCAGAAGCTTTTCTTCTTCTTCAACTACGATCACATTATCGACAATGGGGGGAGCGCGGCCGCGTTTTACACCACGCCCACGCCGGCGGAACTAAGCGGGAACTTTGCCGGTCTGCCCACTATCTACGACCCGGCCAGCACCACGGTATTTCAGCAGACGGGCAGCTATACTTATCCTGGCGCGAGTACACCGACCGCCTGCCCTTGCATCTCGCGTACGCCCTTCCCCAACAACCAGATTCCGGCCGACCGCTTTGATCCCGTGGCCGCGAACCTGCAGAAGTACTTCCCGGCTGCCAACACCGCCGGAACCGTTTCCAACGGCCAGGTGATCAACAACTACACCTACACTCCTCCCAATATCAATCCGTTCACCAAGTTCTTTGGGCGCATCGACTATAACCTGACCTCCACCAACAAGATCAATGGGTCGGTCACCGAGGGAAACAATCCCGGCAAAAGTTTCGGTTGGGGAGACTGCCCGATTGATTGCCAGAGCGGCGATGTCAGCAGGATCAACAGCCAGGTGACGGACGTGTGGAGCATCAGCTCGCGCATCACCAACGAAGCGAGATTGGGCTATACCAATCAGCTTAACTTCTTCGTGCCCTACACTCTTAACCAAGGCTACCCAGCCAAGTTGGGATGGCAATTCGCTAAAGCGGATAACTTCCCCATTATTACGATCACCGGCTTCAATTTCGCCGGCTCGAATCCAAACAGCTCGCTTCTGACCTCGAACATCAACGCGGTGTACAAAGAGCATGCCTTTGCTCCGTCCGACGTGGTTACGATGATCGTTGGGAAGCACGTGTTGCACTTCGGGGGCGAGTTCCTGATCTACCAAAACAACTCCACCGCCTGGGGGAACTTGAACGCGGGGAATATGACTTATACCGGGAACTATACGCAGGCTTTCATCGGCGACAGCGCCAGCGGCGTCGGCTATGCCGACTTCCTTCTGGGACAGACGCAGAACTGGAATGCGGGCGTAACGCCGGAGTATGGCGGCCGCGAGAAACTTCCCCAGATATTCATTCAGGATGATTACAAGATCAAACCCAACTTGACCGTGAACCTGGGTCTGCGTTACCAGATTCAGACCGGTTGGAGTGAAGTCAAAGGCAACGAAGCCTCTTTCGATCCAACCGTGACCAACCCTGTAACCAATACGGCGGGCGCCATCTGGTTTGGCTCTACGCATGCTAATGGCCGCACACACCTGCAACATCCGGTCTACGACACCTTTCTTCCTCGCGTAGGTTTCGCCTATCAGCTCAATGAGAAAACTACGATTAATGGTGGCTTTGGTCTTTTTGCGTATAACTGGAGCAATGACCAATATGGCGGCGGAATGGGTCAGGCCTTCGGCTCAAAGGGCAACGTAAACGACAACACGAACGGGCTAACTCCAGTCGTGATTCTTTCCCAAAGTGGCGCCAACCTGCCGTATGTAGCCAATTCGAACGCTGCCGGTGCATACAACGGACAAAGCTTCAACTACAACGCCTACCACGAACCGGTCGGCGGCTCCTATCAATGGAACGTGCGGGCAGAACGTCAGATCGCAAACAACGTCGTGGCTTCGCTCGGTTACGTCGCCACACATGGTCATAACTTGCCCTGGCCCGTGGACATTAACCAGGTGCCGCAAGCTCTGCTCTCCGCCAACGACCAGGGATTGCGGCCTTACCCGCAATTTGGCTCGCTGAACACCTCGGGTACGCCGCCGAATGAAAATGCTATTTCCAACTACAACTCGTTGCAGGCGGTGATCGAGAAACGCATGAGCCAGGGTCTCAGTCTCCAGTTCAGCTACGTGTGGTCCCACTTTCTCGATGACGCCGACTCTGCCGGCTGGGGAAGCCACTCGGGGGCCACTTATATTCAAAACTCGTTTGTTCCGTCAGCCAACTACGGGAACTCTAACTTCGACATTCGCAACGCGTTCAGGGGGTATGCAATTTACGAGCTACCCTTCGGCAAAGGGCGCCAGTTCGTGAACAGCAGCACCCCGCTGGACGCAGTGATCGGGGGATGGCAACTTGCGGGGACACTCATCCTGCAGGATGGCCAGCCCTTTACACCGATCATGTCCAGCAGCACTAACTCCTACTCGCTGGCTGGCAATAACTTCCAATGGTTTCCCAACGTGATCGGCAACCCCACGCTGCAGCACCGTGGTCCTAATCAGTGGTTCAATGAGGCTGCCTTTGCCGTACCAGCCCCAGGGACCTTCGGGGACGAGCGCCGTAATCAGTTGACTGGCCCTGGGTTCGAGCAAGTCAACTTTGGGCTGGGCAAAACGTTCCACTTCACGGAAGGAGTTAACGTAGAGCTGCGGGCCGATGCCAACAATGCCTTCAACCACCCAACCCTGGGGCTGCCCAACACCAGCCTCACCGTTTGCCCATCCTCCGGTGTGCTGCCCAGTGGCTGCGGTGGTTACGGCGCGATCGCAACTGGAACCTCAACGATTACAGGCCTGGCTACTGGAGGCACTCAAAATGGCCGGACGTTGCAGCTCAGTGCGCACTTAACGTTCTGATACAAATCCTCTCCCGGGGTAGCGGCTAGTCCGCTACCCCGTTTTCTTTTGCCACCAGCAAGGTTGGCACGCTACCATTTGTTCCCTCCGCCGCTTTCCCGGCTTCCCGCCAAGCCTTTCCCCCTGGACGGGTGCCCCATGTTCGCCTTTCGCGTACATGGGTTGAATACGACCTTTTTCCAATGCTTTAACCACCGGTCTCCGCCTACCTACAAAAAAGAAAAAGGGAGGGCTTCGCCATCTTTTTCAACCCATGTACGCGAAAGTCCGCGAACATGGGGCACCCGTCCAGGAGGATAGGCTTGTGAGCAAGCGAGAGAATTGTCGTCCAACCAACGGTTTTTGGCGACGCCAACTAAAGGGTGGGATCTCGGGGTGGTTACTCCGCCGGGTCACGCTCGTGTGCGCAGTCTCTTCCGCAAGGGACCGGTGGATTCGCGGACGATCAGTTCCGGTTCCACGGCGATCTGCGCACACTCCCTGGCGCCCGAGGGACGAAGCTGCTCAAGTAGTGTCTGGACAGCCAACGCGCCCATCTGGTGTAGGGGCTGGCGAATGGTGGTCAGGCTCGGCGTCTGAAACGCCGCTTCTTTAATGTCATCGAATCCCACTACCGACACATCCTGGGGAACTCGCAGGCCCGCGTCATGCAAGGCGCGAATACAACCGATGGCGGCAATGTCGTTAAAAGAGAGAACCGCAGTAAAACTGCGGTGGTGCGCGAGCAGCTGCTTCACTAACGGGTATCCCAGTTCGGGCGAGGTCAGGTCTTTCTCCAATTGGATGGTGATTTCGGGCCGGATGGAGAGGCCGAGGTCCTGTGCCACCTGAACTATGCCGTGCCACCGGGCGTCGGAATCCGCGCTATAAGGCTGCCCCCGCATGAAGGCAATCGTGCGGTGTCCCAGATCGTAAAGATGACGCAGCGATAGTTCCGCGGCCCGGTGATTATCCAGGACAACATTCGTAACTCCGCTCACACGCTGGTGGCCGGCGATGGCGACCACCGGGAGGGGAAGCTTACCCAGCAGATTTGTATCAATCGTGATCAGGCCCTCGGCGCCGCGGCTGATTAACATGCGCGGGTACTGCTCGATAAGGTCGGCGCGATGACGGTGATGGGCGATAAAGTAGAAATAGTTTTCCTCAAGAAGCCTATCTCCAATGCCTGTCATCACCTCTGCGTGATAGCCGTCGGCAAGTACCGGAACCAGGATGCCGATGGTCATGGTGCGGCGATTGCGTAACGAGCGGGCAACGAAACTGGGTTCATAGTTGAACTTGATCGCCGCCTTGCGGATTCGCTCCCGCGTCGCCTCAGGAATGGATCGCCCGGGTACCCTATTCAGAACAACAGAAACAGTCGTGGGGTCAAGCTTGAGATAGGCAGCAAGCGTCTTGAGACTGACCGGTCCCGCGGGCTGACCATCATCGGGCGTGCGCTTTCCCATGGGGCTGCGGTCACCTCATCCACGTCAACTTTGCCAATAAAGATCTTATCGCTGCCATGTGTTCTAGACAAGGGTTTGTCTAGATAGTTTTACACAGCGCGTGGATGGGCCGGGATAACTACAAAGTACGCTTAAACAGGGGGGTCGCGATCAACAGGGTAACTATCCCAAAGCCGGCCAGGAAGAACAGGTCCATGCGGATCGCTATAAAGCCACCATCTTTGAGAAGAATGGACTTGAAACCGTGTACGGCGTAAGTAAAGGGATCAAGGTGGGCGATTACCTGCAGCCACTTGGGCAAGCCTGAGACAGGAGAGATAGCTCCGCTGGGAAAGAAGAGCAGTGTATTCAGTACTCCAAACATCATGCGCGGCACCAGGGGATCCTCGACCCGCACCATCATGAGAAACATCATGCCGTTAAATGCCATGGAGGTGGCGATGATGAGCAATAAGAGCAAGAAGGCGGACTCCGGGTGAAAGATGACGCCCAGTCCGGCCAGCAAAGATCCGATGACGGTGATGCAGATGCCCGACAACACGGCCTTGACGGTGCCGGCGAGATTCAATCCCATCACCAGTTCGAGACTGGTGATGGGTGTCACCAGGTAGCCTTCGTGCACTCCGCGTGCTTTGTCGTCGATGTACAGCATGCCGCCGCCGATCATCACGGCCACATACATCGCCAGGGCCACGGAGCCGGCGAGAAGATATTTCATGTACTCCACGTAAGGATAAAGTTCGACGATCTGAAGGGCGATCTGCTGCACCACCTTCTGCTGAATGACGGGAGCATTCAAGGCGTCGACCAGCGATTGCATCTCTGCTTCCAGGCTGCTGCTCATGGTCTGGTCGCTGTTGTCCACCACCAGGCCGATGGCCGGAGAATCACCCGCCAGAACACGGCGCGAATACTGCGCGGGGATTATCACTGCTCCATCGATCTTGCCCGTGCGCACGTCTTCCCTGGCCTTTTGCTCATCGTCATAGGCCACGGTGGTGAAGGTGCGGATATTGACCGCGATGGAATTGAAGGCCTCTTCGATCTTGAGCGCCTGCGAGCCTCGATCGTAATCGACCACGCCCATGCGGGCGCCGCGAATCTTGCCCCCGAAGGCGTTCCCCAGGATGACCAGTTGGACCAACGGAAGCGCCATCGACATGATCATCAGCGTCGGTGAGCGGAAAAACTTCCGCATCTCTCGTTCGACAATCGCCATCATTCGTTTCATGGTTGCATCCCTGGGCGCGGCGGCATGACGAAGCCCAGCGCCTTGACCTGTTCGTCACGAAGCGCGCGCCCCGTGTAATGCACGAAGACGTCATCGAGCGTGGTGTTCTGCACCGTCAACGACTTGATGGTTTCGCCAACCCTGTTCACCATCTCCACTAACTGGGTGGTGGTCAGCGAGCCGTTGGAGGTAAGCAGCCTGTACATGCCTGCGCTCTTCGACTCCACAGCGGTTATACCGGCTAGCTGATTCAGCCGCTCAGACCATTGCGGAGATTCGTGAGTGAAATGCACTTCCACTACGTTGTCGCCGGGAACACTTTCTTTGAGCGCCATCGGCGTATCGAGCGCTACCAGCTTTCCGTGGTCGACAATGGCGATGCGGTCGCACAGGCGATCGGCTTCGTCCATATAGTGGGTGGTGATCAGCATGGTGAGGTTGCGGGTGTTCTTGAGGTGGTTGAGCATCTCCCACACGGCCACGCGCGAGACCGGATCGAGCCCGGTAGTCGGTTCGTCGAGGAAGAAGATACGCGGATTGTGGACCAGGCCACGGGCAATCTCGAGCCTACGCCGCATACCGCCGGAAAGCGTTTTGGTTTGCGCCTTGCGCCACTTGAGCAGATCGACTGCTTGCAGCAGATCGTTGATATTGCGCTCGCGCTCTGCCTTGGGAACCTCATAGAGCTTGGCGTAGATAGACAGATTTTCTTCGACCGTGAGATCGATGTCGCTGGTAAGGGCCTGGGGAATGACGCCGATGGCTCGCCTGACCGCATCGGGTTCGCGGGAGACGTCATGGCCGGCGATGGTTGCCTTCCCGCTGGTGACCGGCAGCAGCGTGGTCATCATGCGGATGAGTGTGCTTTTGCCGGCGCCATTTGGTCCCAGCAGGCCGAAAATCTCCCCTTCGGCAACCTCGAAGTTGATGCCGGCGACGGCTTCGAAATCACCGTAGCGCTTGACGATGTTCTCGACAACGATCGCCGGCTGGGGCTTGCCGGCACTCATCGGGTCACCAGCTTGTCCTTGGGGATATAGACTTCAGCCAGCATTCCGGGCACGTAGCGCATGCCGGGGTTGTCAATCAGCAGCTTCAGGCGAACGGTCTTGATGTCGCGTTTACGGCGGCTCACGTCGCGTTGGGTGGCAAAGTCCGCCTCTGCGGATTTGGCGATCACCTTGCCCTGGATGGTGGCTCCGCTGGGCATCACGACGCGCAAGCTGTCCCCGAGCTGCACGGAGTCTGCCTCGGTCTCAGGAAGGGGCGCGTAGATCCACGTCTGGGTCAAATCTGTGATGGTTACGATTGGCGTTCCCGCGGCGACCACTTCGCCTTGCCGCGCCGCCCTCACGTTGACCTTGCCGGAGATGGGGGATAGCACACGCGCATATCCCAGTTGAACCTGCGCCTGATCGAGCAGGGCGCGCGCATTCTGCATGTCGCCACGAGTCGCCGCCACCGTCTTGGCTGCCACCTGCGCTTGAATAGTATTCGCGATTGCGACTTTCAGAGACGCTTGCGCGGCCGCGACATTGGCCCTGGCGGAGTCGACAGCTGCCTGGGCGGCATGCAGCGCTGTGGCTGCTTCGTCGCGTGATTGGTAGCTCATGATTCCCTGTTCCGCCAATGCAACCGTACGCGAGGTGTCGGCGTTCTGATGCTGATACTGCGCCTGGGCTTGGACCAGCGCGGCCTGCGCGCTGCGCAGTTGCGCTTCGGCATTCGTTACCTGACTTGAGGTGTCCCCCTGGGTCTGGCGCTCGGTATCGCTCGCTCCCTGGAGTTTGAATTGTTGGCTGGCCGCGGTCGCCTCGGCAGCCTGCCGCGCGGCCGCCAGGTCATCGCTTTGAATAGTGGCTATCAGTTGCCCGGCGCGCACGTCGTCGCCTTCATCTACGGTAAGAGTTTGGATCCTGCCTGGGATACGCGAGCTGATGATCACCTCGTTGGCGTCTACCGTACCGATGAGCTGCAGATCGCCCGACCGCTGGGCAGTAAAGAAGTACCAGCAGAGTGCAATGACGAACAGAATTCCGAGCAGGATAAAGATCCGATTGCGTGCATTCATAAACACTTTCTCCAAACTCGAGCGTTCTTGGCCTTAGGCATGGGCATATCGGCGAGCACGCGCTTGACCAGCCTGGCGCCATGGGCGCGGTCAACAAAGAGCGTGTTGCCAATGTATTGCGCCGCGGCCTTGCGCCGGGATTCGATGGCGGCGGGGTCCATAGGGTCGAACGGAAGCATCAGACGCATCATGGGTGCGCTAAGAAAATAGAGAACATTTGCGCCGAGCACGGAATAGACGACCTGAAGCCAATCCACCTGGCAGAGCTCGCCGGTCTTGATGCCGTCGTGGACGGCCTCCTCTAACTTGCCGAGCAGGGGTTTAAAGACGTTCTCCACCATGGTTGGCAGGGACTCACTTTCTCCGCGCCGCATCCGGACCATCTCCTGTTGCATGAGGCTTTGAAAATCGCGCTGGGTCAGGATGCGATCGAAGTGACTCAACGCCGTGCGGAGCACGCGTTCTCCCGCGCTGTGTTTGGAATCTAAGGCGGCGAGCGCGCGTTCGGCGACGGCGGTCGAGACCTCATCAATGGCCGCTGCGTAGAGACCGCTCTTGCTCTTGAAGTAGTAGTAGAGGAGGGCCTTATTGACCTTGGCCGATTCCGCGATGGCGTCGGTGCGCGCGCCTGCCAGTCCGTGGGCGCTGAACTCACGGATGGCCGCGCGAAGGATGGTCTTTCGCGTGCGGTCGGCGCGATTCACGGGGGAAGTTCTGCTGCTCATTTGATTAACCAGTTAGTTAAAGTATACATTAGCGGGTTCGACAGTATCCGATCCGAGAGGGTTTCAGAGTCTGCGTGAAAACTCAACCCGGCGGAGTCAGCCTCCTAACAGAACTCATTAGGAACTGGACGGGTCCCCCAGGTTCGTCTCTGGTAGCAGGGGTCAGCCTCAGCTACGTCGCTTCGTCTTGCTGGCGGTTCTGGCGATCGATTTTTGCCGGGACTTGGGGACCTTACCGATGCGGGGATCCCGGGCGATGATCAGTTCGCAAGCGTGCAGCGCTGCTTGCTCGAAATCCGGCGCGTCGGCCGGAAGAACCTGCCAGCCGGTGATTTTGTTCCCAAATAACTGAATGGATCGCATATTTGGGAACTCGCGAACCAGGCTCGGGTGATGCTCCTCCGTGGTGGCGAGCCATACACCGTTGTCCGCCGGAGGTTCGCGCCCTTCGCGAAGGATGAGCACAATCTTGTCTCCCAGGTAAACGGCGAGACAGCCGAACATGGTGCGGGTTTCGGTGGGCAGGTTGGCAAGGGCATCCAGCACGAATTCATATGGGACGGCCTTGCGCCGTTTCACCGGAAAGATCCTGTCGTCCGAGGGCGAAAAGGCCTTATTGGGTCGAGGTTTCGGCATCGCACCCATTTTGAGGTCGACGCTTCAAATGCGCAACATCATTCAAACTGGTCGCGACCCGCATATACTCCTTGCACATATAGCCACACCGCATATAGTATCGCGGCATGGCCGATGAACGTGTCACATCTCTTCTTCCGTTACAACCGACCACCTTTCATATTCTTCTGTCGCTGACGGACGAAGAGCGGCATGGTTACGCGATCATCCTCGAGGTTGCGCGGCGCACCCAGGGAGAACTGAAGCTGAGTGCAGGCACACTGTACCGATCCATTCAAAGGATGCTCGAATCCGGCCTCATCACCGAGACCCGGAACAGGCCGGCGCCGGAGATGGATGATGAGCGCCGCCGATACTACCGCATAACTCCCCTGGGAAAAGCGGTAGCAGAGGCGGAAGCAGGACGCCTGCGCGACTTACTCAAAATGGCGCGCTTGTGCGGCGTCGCACCCAGGACGACCTGATGAACTTCTATCGAATGCTTCTCCATCTTTATCCCTCCTCGTTCCGGGCGGAATATGGCGACGAGATGAGCGCCATATTCGCCCTAGAACTTGACCGCCGCAGCGGAATGGCAGGCAGGTGCCGGCTCTGGCTTTCTGCAGTCGTCGAGATCGTGTTCAACGCGGCCATGGTGCATTGGGAAATTGCCCAGCGGGACCTGTTTCATTCCACACGCTCGCTGCTTGGCTCGCCTGGCTTTACGCTGACCGCGATTCTAATGGTCACCATCGGCATCGGCGCCAATGTTGCCGTTTTTACCCTGGCGAATTTTGTGTTGGTGAGGCCGCTGCCCTTCCCTGAGCCGGAACGGCTGATGAAAGTTTGGGAAAATCACCCGGGCTATTCGAGGATGGAACTTTCTCCAGCTAATTATCGCGACGTCATCGCAGCCAGCCATTCCTTTACCACTTTGGCTGCCTACAACGGCCCTCGGCATCCCTGGTTGGCCAGGGAGAGCCGCAAAGAATCGACGGCGCCAGGTGACTGCAAATCTCTTTCCCACCTTGGGAAAGGCGGCGCTGATTGGCCGTTACTTCAACGAGAAGGACGACCAGGCCGGCGCCCCCGGCACGGTGGTGTTGAGCTATGGGCTCTGGCAGACGGCGTTCGGAGGCGATCCCAACATACTCGGGAAGTCCGTTTCGCTCGACGATCAGCCCTACACGGTGATTGGCGTGATGCCGCACGATTTTCGTTTTCCCACGCGCGAGACACTATTCTGGACCACTCAGAGGTTTAAGGAAGAAGACTACCAGGACCGCAACAACAACTATCTAGAAGGGATCGGACGGCTCAAGCCCGGTGTCTCGCTGGCGCAGGCGCGGAGCGAACTGTTACTGATCGCTGCCCGCCTGCGCCGGCAATATCCGAGAGAGAACGAATCCGTCGACCTATCCGTGGTCGCGGTCCGCGATGAGCTCTCCTCTGAGTCTCGCCTCCTGCTCACGGGCTTGTGTGGGGCGGCGCTGTGTGTGCTGGTCATCGCCTGCGCCAACCTGGCAAATCTTCTGCTGGCGCGCTCCCTGGCACGGCAGAGAGAGCTCTCGATTCGCCTGTCGCTGGGCGCTAGCCGGCGTAATCTTCTGCGCCAACTCCTCTCCGAGAGCCTTCTTCTCGGGCTTGCCGGAGGCGCCAGCGCAACCGCTGTCGCCATAGCAGCCTTGCCGCTGCTCGCGCGTTTGGTGCCCAACGCACTTCCGATTCAGCAAGTGCCTCCCGTAGACGCACAGACGTTACTGTTTGCTCTGGGTCTCACCCTGATCACCGTGATCGCCTTCGGTGTCGCTCCCGCACTGCGGGCGTGCAGGGATGCAGGTTTAAGCGGGCTCCGCGTAGGCGTGCGCACAGGAGGAACAGGCAATCACCGGGCACGATCTGCGCTGGTGATTGTGGAACTCGGAGCATCCGTCGTGCTGCTGGTCTTGTCAGGATTGTTGATTCGCGCTTTGTGGAAGGTGCAATCCGTAGACCCAGGATTCAGAACCAGCGGCATCCTGTCGCTGCGTACCGAATTGCCCTTCCCAAAATACAACAAAACCAGTACTCGAGATCAGTTCTATAGCAAGGTGCTGACGGATGTTCGCAGGCTGCCTGGCGTGACCGACGCCGCGTACATCACCGCTCTTCCCATGACGTGGGGCGGCGGCATCTGGCCCGTCCTGGTCAATGGGAGCAGCCAGCTTCGCAGCGAAGGCAATGTAGCCAGCATGCGCTTTGTAACCCCTGGATTATTTTCCACCCTGGGTATTCCCCTTAAGTCCGGACGCGCCGTCAGCGAATCCGACACCGCGGACCGGCCCTATGTTGCCGTGGTCAGTGAATCGTTCGTACGACGATACTGGCCGCATGAACAGCCCATCGGACGGCATTTCAAATTTGCTGCTCACGACCACGAGGTCATTGGGGTAGTGGGCGACATCCGTGCACGGGGTTTGGAGAGAACCAGCGAACCCCAGGTATATCTCAGCTCCAAACAGGATGCCGATGATGGCTTCACTTTTTACGCGCCTAAGGATCTGGTGATCCGGTCAATGCAGACTATGGAAACTCTGCTGCCGGCAGTCCGTCAGATTATTCACCAGGCTGATCCGGAGCAGCCGATTTCGAACATAAGAACCATGGAGGATGTGCTCGCCGGAGAAACGGAATCGCGAACCATCCAGATGCGAGTATTGGTTGTCTTTACCGGCGTCGCCATTGTGCTGGCGGGATTGGGCCTATACGGACTGCTCGCATTCATGGTCTCCATGCGGCAGCAGGAATTTGGCATTCGCCTGGCTTTAGGCGCCGGCCCGGGCGATCTCTTCAAGCTGGTACTGTTTTACGGGGCCAAACTGGCAGTGGCCGGCTTGGTGCCGGGACTGGCACTTGCCTACGTCGCGGCAAGGTTACTGCAGAGCCTGCTTGCCGGCGTGGAGCCAGCCGACACCCTTACCTTCTCAGCCGCGGCGGCGCTGTGTCTCATCACCACGCTGTTGGGAACCTTGTTCCCTGCGCTTCGTGCGGTTGGGGCGGATCCTACTGCGGTGATGCGGGCTGAGTAGCACCATACGTTTACGGGGGATGACATCAACCGGCGGCCGATCGAGGATTTGCCGTTTCAAAATCCTTGATCGTGGGCAGCGTCCTGATCGCCGGCCCCGACTTCCGCTGGGCCAACCTGATCTCATATAGGGCTTGTAAGTTGAGCCAGAACTCAGCGCTTGTGCCGAAGAAGTGTGCCAACCGGAGGGCGGTGTCGCCGGTGATAGACCGCCGACCGTTCAAGATCTGCGTCACGCGATTGGTGGGCACGCTTATCTGCCGCGAGAACTCGGCCGCGCTCATGCCCATCTCTTTCAATTCCAACGCCAGATGCTCGCCCGGATGTATCGCTTTCATCGTTTCACCACTCAGTGACAATCCACAATCTCCACGTTAGCTGGGCCCGTCGCGCCTTGCGGCCACTCAAAGCAAAGCCGCCATTGCTCGTTGATCCGGATGCTGTATTGACCTTTCCGGTCACCCTTCAAGCGTTCAAAGCGATTGCCCGGCAATGCCGAAAGATCTCCGAGCGCAGTCGCAGCCTCCATCCGATCCAGCTTTAGCCGGGCTGTTCGTTCAAAAGCAGAAAAGGCCTTTACTCTCTTCCCGGCCGCGAAGTCGCTCGTTCGCTTGTCCCGGTAGCTGGCGATCACACGAAAAAGATAGCATCCTTTACTCTGTACGTCACGCGTAACTAATTGCGTTTGCGGAGCAGCAGCTGAATCGGCAGGGCCGCTGTTTACCTGCCCGTCTTCGTGGCCTAGAATGGAAGAATGGTGAATTTTTCGTTCCAAGGCCGCCTATGACCTTTCCCGAGCATGAACTCCATTTCTTCCAGAAGTTTGGACTGACCGGGCGCCTGATCGAACGCTGCCTGGGCGAGGCGCTCTCAGCCGGCGGTGATTTTGCAGATCTCTATTTTGAATCTGTCACCTCCACCGCTATCTCGGTAGATGAGTCGCTGGTCAAATCCGCCAGCCAGGGCGTGAGCGCGGGCTGCGGTATTCGCGTCGTTTCCGGAGATCGCACTGGCTATGCCTACACCGATGACCTGTCCGCGGAACGGCTCATGCGCGCCGCCCGCACTGCGGCCCTGATCGCCGATGGACCGACCAAGCAGAGTGTTGCTGGTTTCCGCGAGACGCCCAAGGCGAGCCTTTACCCTATCTCCGCTGTGGATGCCGACGCCGGCATCGCCCCTAAGCTCTCATTAGTCATGCGCGCCGATCGCGCAGCCCGCGCCTATGACCCGCGCATTGTGCAGGTGCGCGCCGGCTACAACGATGAGCTTCGCCACATTCTCATCGCCGCCTCCGATGGCACCTTCGCCAGCGACACCCAGCCGCTTGCCCGCTTCAACTGCTACGTCATCGCGCGGGATGGATCGAAAAACTCCCGCGGCGGGTCTGGTGGCGGCGGGAGAGTGGAATTGAACTTCTTTGAAGGCGATAAGTCGCCTGAGCACTTCGCCACGGAAGCCGCTCGCCAAGCCATCCTGCAGCTCAATGCCGTTGCTGCTCCGGCGGGCGACATGGAGGTTGTTCTGGGACCCGGCTGGCCCGGCGTTCTGTTGCACGAAGCCGTGGGCCACGGCTTGGAAGCCGACTTCAATCGCAAAAAAACTTCAGCCTTTGCCGGACTCATCGGGCAGCAGGTCGCCAGCTCCAAGGTGACGGTGGTGGACAACGGTACGATGCCGTCGCGCCGCGGGTCGTTAAATGTTGATGATGAGGGCTCGCCCACCAAGGAGACCGTGCTCATCGAAAACGGCATCCTCAAGGGCTATCTCAGCGACAAGCTTTCTGCGCGCCTCATGGGCATTGCCGACACCGGCAACGGACGCCGCGAGAGCTATCAGCACATCCCTATGCCGCGCATGACGAATACCTACATGCTCTCCGGCGAAGACAGCCCGGAGGATATCCTGCGCAGCGTGAAGCGAGGACTCTACGCGGTGAACTTCGGCGGCGGCCAGGTGGATATCACCAGCGGCAAGTTCGTCTTCTCCGCCTCGGAAGCCTACCTGATCGAGGATGGCAAAATCACCGCTCCGGTGCGCGATGCCACGCTCATCGGCAACGGGCCGGAAGCACTCAAATATGTATCCATGGTGGGTAACGACCTCGCCCTGGACGAAGGCATTGGGACCTGCGGCAAAGACGGGCAGAGCGTGCCTGTCGGCGTGGGCATGCCAACCATCAAGCTGGATCGCATGACCGTGGGCGGCACAGGCAGATAATGTCCACAACCACACCCGTACCAACAGCGGAAAGCAAAACGGACCTGCAGCAGCTGGCGACCGATGTGGTCGAGCGCGCGCGCCGTGCCGGAGCCACCGAAGCCGAAGTAGTGATCCGTGAAGGCGACGAATTCTCCACCCTGGTGCGCATGGGGCAAGTGGAAACGCTGAAGGAGTCTGGCGCGCGGGGCATTGGTCTCCGCGTCTTTATGGGCCCGAGCGGAGCTCATCGCACGGCCAGCACCTCTACCAGCGATTTTTCCGAGGCGGGACTGGCCCACCTGGTCTCCGGCGCCATCGATCTGGCCCAAGTCACCTCTGAAGACCCATTCGCCGGCATGCCGGAGGCGAGCGCGATGGGCCAGCTATCGGGGGACCTCGCGCTTTACTACGACGACGTCTATGGGTTGCCCACGGCGCAGCGTATTGAGTACGCGCGGCGCACCGAGGCAGCGGCGCTCTCTGCCGATCCCCGGCTCACCAAGAGCGACGGCGGCAGCTTTGACGTAGCGACGGGGCACAAGGTCATGGCCAATTCCCGCGGCTTTGTGGGTGAGTATCGCCGCTCCTATTGCTCGCTTTCTGCCATGCCTATCGCGGAGACAGAGAAAGGAATGCAGCGGGACTATTGGTATTCCAGCGCGCGCACATTGGCCCGGCTCGAATCTCCTGAAAGTATTGGCGCCGAGGCGGCCCGGCGCACGCTGCGCCGCCTGGATGCCCGCCGCGTCCCCACGCAAAGCGTGCCCATTGTCTTTGCTCCGGAGATAGCCCGCTCACTGGTGGGCAACATCTTTGAAGCCGCCAATGGCGACAGCATTTATCGTGGCGCCTCCTTCTGGGCCAACCGGCTGGGGCAGCAAGTGGCGAGTTCAAACGTGACGGTGATTGATGACGGCACTATACCCGGCCTCTTTGGGACGTCGCCGTTCGATGGAGAAGGCCTGCCCACGCGGCGAACCGTCATTGTCGAAAATGGCGTCTTGAAGAATTACCTGCTGAACACCTACACGGCGCGCAAACTGAAGATGGAGAGCACCGCGAATGCTTCGCGCGGACTAGCCGGCACTCCCGGCATCGGCGGCGGCAACCTCTTTCTGGCCCAAGGCACGGTTACACCACAGCAGCTGCTGGCCGACGTCAAGGTGGGCTTTTATGTCACGGAGCTGATGGGATTCGGGGTCAACATGGTGACCGGCGACTACTCCCGTGGCGCTGCTGGTCTGTGGATCGAAAATGGGGAGCTGACCTTCGCCGTAGAGGAGATCACCATCGCCGGCAACCTGAAGGAGATGCTGAACAACATCACGGCCATCGCCGACGACCTGGAATTTCGTGGGTCGGTTACCTCACCCACCCTGCGCATCGACGGAATGACCATCGCCGGGGAATAATCATCTCGTGGGGCAGAGACTGCCCGGCGAGTGAGTTTTCCGGGGGCCTATGAGAGCCGGTCTAGCCAACTCCATCCGCTTCGATCCGGCTGATCCCCGCGCCAGCCTGGGCGGCCTGCCTGAGGCTCCAGCGGTTTTCGCGCTGTGTGCGGCCGATCCCGCAGCCGAGCCTTACCTGAGCAAGACGCCCAACCTGCGCCGCCGCCTGATGCGCTTTCTGCGCGGACCGCAAATTGCCGAGGGGCAAAGCGAAGCGCCTCGGACCAAGCGCCTGCAACTGGCGCACTTGGTCGACCACATTGAGTACACGGTCACCGGCTCCGAGTTCGAGTCCTCTTTGTGTCTGTATCAAGCCTCGGTGCGGGCCTTTGGTGACCGGGCAAAGAAGCGCCTCCGGTTGTGCCCTCCGGTCTTCTTACGGATGTCGGTGGACAACCCCTATCCCCGAGTTTATGTGACGGCTAAGATCAGCAAGACTGCGGCCAACGCGCTTTTTGGCCCGTTTCCCTCGCGCGCAGCGGCCGAGCGGTACGCGGACGAGATGCTGAACCTGTTTTTGTTGCGTCGCTGCACTGAAGACCTCAACCCCGATCCGGCATTTCCCGGTTGTGTTTATTCCGAGATGAAGATGTGCCTTGCGCCGTGCTACAAGGGGTGCTCGGATGAGCGCTACGGGCAGGAATCGGCAGAGGTATTTGCTTTTCTCTCCACCCGCGGCGCGTCCATGCTCGCCAGGCTGGAGGGCGAGCGCAATGCCGCATCGGAAGCGATGGAATTTGAACAGGCGGCCGCCATCCATCAGCGGATGCAGAAGGTTCAGGCCGTAGCCCACCTGGCCAGCGAGGCAGTTCATCCCCTGGCACAGCTTTCCGGTGTCCTGGTGCAGCCGTCGGCTGAGCTTGACCATGTGGCGCTGTTCGCCCTGCGCCGCGGAGTGTGGAGTGGGCCGGCTCCCTATTCGATCCTGGGCATGCGGCTGGCCAATGAGCGGTCGGGGTCCAGCTCTCTCTTCGCTCATCCGGTTGCGCTAGAGCCTGTTCCGTTGGAGGGCACGCCGGCCATAGCCGCGAAAGATGTCTTGGAGGCGCGTCTCGATGCGGCGTTGTCGGCGCTCGCTCAGGCGGCCCCGAAATCGATCTCGTCGCAGACTTTATCGGACCACGTGGCGCTGTTCACGCAATGGTTTTACCGGCCTGCAGGGCGCTCCACAGGAGAGATGCTTTTCGCTGGAGCGGATGGAGAGGTGCCGCGCAAGCCTTTGCTGCGCGCTATCTCCCGCGTCGCCGCCCGAGCCAACAGCGCCAACCCGGAAGAACTGGCCAAGCCGCCGATCCAGTGGCACGCTTAGGGCGGATACCGGATTCGGGCCGTAAAGGAACTGAACAAAAGTGGGTTTCAGTTTCTGCGTGAGAACGTTCCCCGGCAGGGGTCAGTCTCCTAACAGAACCATTAGGAACTGGACGGGTGCCCCACGTTCGCCTCAGCGTACGTGGGCCGAATAAGACGGGCGAAGCCCTCCACAGCCTTTTGCTAGTCAATCAGCTAAAAGCAATCGAAACATATCATTTTCGGCCCACGTACGCTGAGGCGACGTGGGGCACCCGTCCAGCTTCGAGCAGGAAATGCTTGGGTGCAGCCGACCTCGTTACCCTTAACAGACTCCTGCTACACTGAGGGCATCTTGAGGGGTAACCGTGGTTAAATTGGTGCCATCCATCCTCTCTGCCGATTTCTCGAAGCTGGCCTCGGAAATCGAGGCCGCCGAGCGCGGTGGCGGATCTGTTATCCATATCGACATTATGGACGGCCACTTTGTCCCCAACCTCAGCATGGGGCCTCCCGTGGTCAAGTCCCTGCGCAAGGTGACCAGCCTGCCGCTCGACTGTCACCTGATGATCGACAATCCCGTCGACTTCCTGGCCGAGTTCGCGGATGCCGGCGCCGATTGGATCAGTGTCCACTACGAGGCCTGCCGTCACCTGCATCGCACCCTGGAGTCGATCGCCCAGCACGACATGCAACCCGCCGTGGTCATCAACCCAGCCACCCGGCCTGAGTTACTGATAGAAATCCTGCCCATGGTTCACCACGTGCTGGTGATGAGCGTTAATCCGGGCTTTGGGGGGCAAAAATTCATTCCCTTCTCCCTGGACAAGATCAGACGCGTAGCCGAACTACGTGCCGAACTTGGTCTTGACTTCGGAATTGAGGTCGATGGGGGGGTTGCTCATGAAACCATCGCGTCGGTGGTCGAGGCCGGCGCTGACCTGCTGGTCGCCGGAAGCGCCGTTTTTGACTCCGGACACCCCGAAAAAGAGGCGCGGACGCTATTAAACCTGGCGCTCGAGGCCGAACAGCGCCGCCAGGGCCAAAATTTCCATTCCGCACGGGCTGCGGCCATTTAACATTAGGTAATGTTAATGGGCCGGCAGTGGCAGGGCACCGCTGCGGGTCAAAGAATTCGGCTTCCCTGGCCGAGTGTCTGCCCATGAGGTGCTATGCAGCGTTTTCTATTCCGGCTCTTCACCCTGTGTCTACTTTGCGCGCTCCCCGCGCCCGCTCAGTTCGGCATCTTCAAGCCTTCCAAACCGGCGACCACGCCGACGCCCGACAACCCGCTCGCCGGCCACGCGTCCAAGCAGCCGGATAAGGAACTCTTCGACAAAGCCATGGTGGCCATGAAAAAGGGCAAGTTTGACGTCGCTCGGCTGGATTTGCAGACACTCCTGAATACCTATCCGGAATCCGAATACCAGATGCGCGCCAAGCTGGCCGTCGGCGATAGCTGGTTCAAGGAAGGGGGCACCGCCGCGCTGACCCAGGCAGAGGCGGAATACAAGGACTTCATCACCTTCTTTCCCAACCAGCCGGAAGCCGCCGAAGCGCAGATGAAAGTCGCCGACATCTACTACGACCAGATGGAGAAGCCCGACCGCGACCCCAAGAATGCCGATCAAGCGGAGGCGGAATACCGCACCATGATCCAGCAGTTCCCCGATTCGACCTTTGTGCCCCGGGCCAAGCAGCGGCTGCGGGAAGTGCAGGAAGTGCTGGCTGAGCGCCAGTACCAGGTGGGGAGCTTCTATGCTACGCACGAGAACTGGGCGGCGACCATTGCCCGCCTGCAGACCGTTACCGATAGCTATCCGCTCTATAGCCATAGCGATCTGGCGCTGATCGGCCTGGGCGATGCCTATGCGGCCGAAGCCCGCTATGTTCAGGGCCTGAACCAGATCAATCCCAAGGCCAAGCAGGAACTCATGAAGGCCTACGATGACCAGGCTGCGGATGCCTATTCCCGCGTGGTCACGCACTATTCCATGGCCGCCCATGTGGAGGATGCCCGGGAGCGCCTGATCGCGCTCAACCGTCCCGTGCCCGAACCGACCAAGGAAGAGCTCGCGGAAAGCGAAGCCGAGGAGCAAAGCCGGACGGGTATCACCTTTAAGGATCGTGCGATGTTGCTGGTAAAGCGCGGCCCGGTCACGGTGAATGCTGCGCGTATCGGGGAACCGACCCTCACCGACCCGCCGGCGATCACGGCGCCCGAGGTGCATAAACGTGACACAGCGCTGTTTACCGCGGCGCTCAACAATCAGCCGCTGCCCGCAGCTCCTCCGCTGGGACCGCCGGCGGCAGCCGCAGCGTCGAGTGAAGCCGCTGCCACCCCCGAAGCCGGCTCCGGGGGCACGCTGCAATTGGAGAATGTGCCCGCCGCGGAGAGTGGACCACCCAGCGGTGGCGGAGCAGGTATCGGTGCAAGTATCGTCAGCACGGGTGAAGGTAGCTCCGGCGGCGCGGCCCCCACGCAATCGGGACCGCCTACCTCTACACCCGCGCCGGTAGGGCCCACGGTGACGCCGGAAGGCGCTGCCAGGGCGGCTGAGGCGGCTGGAGTACCCGGCGCTCAGAACCCTGGTGGATTGGCGCCGGTCGCCCCGACCAATAACCAGCCTCTGCCTCCGGTGGAGAAACCGGCAGAGGCTCCGGCACAGACCAACGATGTGAAGAGCGGGACTGCTGCCCAGGTGCAGACGGGCACCGATGCCGGCGCTACTAACGGCAAGAAGAAGCCTAAGGCGCCAAAATGCAATACCAGCGATGAGTCTTGCAGCAAAGAGAAGAAAAAGAAGGGGTTGGATAAGCTCAATCCATTCTAGGAACCCCTCCCTCAACCGATCGAAGGGTACGGGGCTCACAGTGTGTGTGAGCCCCGTACCTTTTACAGTGATAGAGTTTTTTCCCCGCCACTGAAGCTCGTGTGCCCTGCACTGGCGTTGAAAGCAAATCCCCATGCCTCGTGACCTACCCAAAGCCTACGACCCGGCTGCCATCGAAGATCGTTGGGCAGCCTATTGGGTCGAAGAGGATCTTTTTTCCGTACCGCGCGGAGAAGCCGAATCCTCTGCGCCCATCTTCACCATGCTGCTGCCCCCGCCCAATGTCACCGGCCGGCTGCACATGGGGCACATGCTGGAACACACCGAGATGGACATCCTCACTCGCTGGCGCCGCATGTGCGGGGACCTGGCGCTGTGGATTCCAGGCACCGATCATGCCGGCATAGCTACGCAGTTGATGGTCGAACGCCAGCTTGCCGAAGAGCATAAAACGCGCCAGCAGCTGGGCCGCGAGGCCTTTGTCGAACGGGTTTGGCAATGGAAGCAGCATTACGGCGCCGCCATCCTCGACCAGATGCGCCGGCTGGGAACCAGCGTCGATTGGTCGCGTGAGTACTTCACCATGGATGCGCCTCGCTCCACAGCGGTTCGCGAGGCCTTCGTCCGGCTGTACGAGCAGGGGCTCATCTATCGCGGCGCCTATATCGTCAACTGGTGCCCACGCTGCCAGACCGCTATCTCCGACCTGGAAGTAATCCACGAGGAGCAGCAGGGCAAGCTATGGGAGATTCGCTACCCCGTCGTGGGCGAACCTGGCTTCGTCACCGTGGCGACCACCCGGCCGGAGACCATGCTGGGCGACGTGGCGGTCGCCGTTCACCCGGACGATGAACGCTATGCTCACCTGCACGGTAAGATGCTGCGCCTGCCGCTGACCGGACGCGAGATTCCTGTCGTGACGGACACTTGGGTGAGCCGGGAGTTCGGTACCGGCGCGGTGAAGGTGACACCCGCGCACGATCCCAACGACTTTGCCCTGGGGCAACGCCAGGGGTTGCCTTCGATCAGCGTGATGGACGAGACAGCGCACATGAATTCCGCCGCCGGCGCTTATGCCGGTCTGGATCGCTACAAGGTGCGTCAGCGGGTTTTGGCCGATCTGGAAGCGGAAAATTTGCTGGCCGGGGTGCGGGACCATGTGAACTCCATCGGCAAGTGCGACCGCTGCAAAACCGTGGTTGAGCCCCTGCTCTCGACGCAATGGTTTATCCGGATTCAGCCGCTCGCCGACACGGCGATTGCCGCGGTGGAGCAAGGTTTTATCCGCTTTACGCCGGAACAATACTCCAAAACGTACTTCGAGTGGATGCGCAATATTCATGACTGGTGCATCTCGCGCCAGCTGTGGTGGGGCCATCGCATTCCTGCCTGGCATTGCGCTGCCTGCGGCAAAATTACTGTGGCCCGCACTACGCCCGAGGTTTGCGCTCACTGCGGCAGCGATCGCATCGAGCAGGAGAAGGACGTTCTGGACACCTGGTTCTCCTCCGGCCTGTTGCCCTGCTCCTCTCTGGGGTGGCCGGAACACACGCCGGATCTCGACGCTTTTTATCCCACCCGGTTGCTGGTCACGGGTTTCGACATCCTTTTCTTCTGGGTCGCGCGCATGATCATGCTGGGCTGCCACTTCATGCTGGAAGAGCCTATGGCCGATGGCAGCAAGCGCACATTGAAGGATGCGGTGCCTTTTCGCGATGTGTACATCCACGCGCTGGTGCGCGATGCGGACCGTCAGAAGATGTCGAAGACCAAGGGCAACGTGATCGACCCCATCCAGGTGGTGGAACGCTTCGGAACGGATGCCGTGCGCTTCACCCTCGCCTCCATGGCCGCACCCGGTACAGATATCGCTTTCAGCGAAGACCGCACCGACGGCTATCGCGCCTTCGCCAATAAAATCTGGAACGCAGCGCGGTTCATCTTCATGCAAATGGAGCGAGCCGCGGAGGCCGGTATCACCATCGATTTGAGCCAGCTAGCGGAGAGACCGGCCGAGGATTCCGCCGCCCCAGTCGAGGCCAGATGGATTCTGTCGCGCTTGCAAGACACTGCGTTCTCGATCAACGCATCGTTGCAGGAGTATCGCTTCCACGAGGCGGCCAACACGCTCTATAGCTTCTTCTGGGGCGATTTCTGCGACTGGTACCTCGAGGTGGTTAAGCTGCGTCTCGATTTCAGCGGCCCTCCCACCCCAGCGCGCTCGGCGCTGGCCACCCTGCTTAACGTTTTCGAGTCGGCCCTGCGCCTGCTGTCTCCCTTTATGCCCTTTATCACCGAGGAGATCTGGCAGGCGCTCCACGAAAATCGTGCTCCCGACAAGTCGATCGCACTCACACGGTATCCTCAAGGTCGACAGGATCTGCTTGACTTGGCGGCTGAGCAGCAGATGAAGCGGCTACAGGAGTTGATCGTTGCGGTGCGCGATATGCGGCGGCAACTGGGAGTGGAAGAGAAGGCACCGGTGCCCATCCGGCTCCGGGTGGCGCCCGACGAGCGGGCGGGTATTGAACAGAACAGCGACATCGTCGGCCGCCTGGCCAAGGTATCGGCCATTGAGTTTATCGACGCCATGCCCGAGGGTACGGGCGTGCGCTCCGCTGCGGGATTCGACGTGGCCGTCATCTATGAGCGTACGATCGATGTTGCGGTGGAACGCGAGCGTCTGACCAAAGAGCTGGCACGCTTGGAGAAGGAAGCAGCCAATGCCGATCGCCAGTTGGCGAATGAGGGTTTCCTGGCCAAGGCTCCGGCGAGCGTGGTAGAAGGACTACGCCGCCGCGCCGCCGAGTTGAGCGTGCTGATTCCCAAGACCCGCAGTGCGCTCGAGAACCTCGATAGCGGGCAATAAGCGCCTGCTTCACTAAGGAAGGCTCATGGATTGGAAGAGCAGGCGGGTTGAGGCCACCCTGGAAGCGGCCCTGGTAGAGGATAGGGCGACCAACGACGCGACTACTGCCCTGACCATAGAACCCGGGCTGCGGGCGTCGGGTACGGTCTTCGCCCGGCAGGATTGCGTCATCTCCGGCCTGGGTTGTATCCCTCGCTTTTTGGAGATCTTCATCCGGCTCGATAAGAAGAACACCAGCCGTTTTGAGGTCATCAACCACCCCGAGATGTTCGACGGGGTCCGGGTCAAGAAGGGTCAGGCGGTGGCCGTGATCCGGAGCAACGCGCGCGCTATCCTGGCTTGCGAACGCGTCATCCTGAACCTGATGCAGCGCATGAGCGGGATCTCCACCTGCACCCGGGAGTACGTCGACGCCGTAGTCGGCACCAAAGCCAAGGTGTTGGACACGCGCAAGACGGTTCCCGGTTTGCGCTTGCTGGACAAATACGCGGTGCGCTGCGGCGGTGGCGAGAGCCATCGGCTCGATCTTTCCGATGGCATTCTGATCAAAAGCAATCACATCGCGCTGGGCGGCGGCATTGCCAAGGTTCTGGCCCGCGCCCTTGCCGCGCGAACGCCGGGCCAGACGGTACAGTGCGAGGTTCGCAACCTGGCGGAGTTGGAGCAGGCATTGGACGGCGGCGCGGAGTCGCTCCTGCTGGACAACATGTCGCCAACTGAGACCAAGAAGGCAGTGGGGGTGGTGCGGGGGCGCGGTCTTATGATCGGGCTCGAGGCCTCAGGCGGGGTCATTACCCTGGAAAATATCCGCAAGTATGCCCTCGCTGGGGTGGACTTCATTTCGGTTGGCGCCTTGACGCAATCCGCTGCTGCGGTGGAGCTGAGCATGCGGGTCACGACGGATATTTTCTGAGTCCCGGAGGGACGGCTGAGAATAGCCCAGGACGTCAGTCCTGGGTGTACATTTCCACCAAGACCAGTCCCGCAGGGACGGCTGAGAATGCCCCAGGACGTCAGTCCTGGGGAACCTGGACCGCTCGCGAATGCTGATTGGCGATAATCAAGGCCAACTCGATTGCCTTTGAAACCCACACGGTTCGCCCAAGACGACGCTTACGATTTGCCCGCGATCGACGAGGCCTTGGCGGGGACGCCTTTTGCCGGCAAGATTCGCTACTTCCCTTCCATCCACTCCACCAATGTATTGGCCATGCGTGAGGCAGACCAAGGCGCGCCGGAGGGCCGGGTCTACGTTGCCGACGAGCAGACAGCCGGCCGCGGCCGGGGCGCCCATAGCTGGCACTCGGCTCCGGGCGCCGGCATCTATGTCAGCATTCTTTTGCGTCCGCGGGTTGCGCCGGCAGATATCCTCTGGCTTTCGCTGGCCGCAGGTCTCGCGGTGCGTGAGGCGGTGCGCCAGGTCACTTCCCTCGAGGCCGATATTCGCTGGCCCAACGACCTGCTCCTGGGCAAAAAAAAGTTCTGTGGCATCCTCACCGAACTCAACGCCGAGGTCACGCGCGTGCGCCATGCAGTGGTGGGCATCGGCATCAACGTGCACCAGGAGAGCTTCCCCGGCGAACTGGCACTCATCGCCTCCTCCCTGCGCAGCGAAACCGGGAAGTCGTGGGCCCGGCAGGATCTTCTGATCGCTTTGTTACAATCGCTCTACCGGGAGGGACAAGCGCTCAGTGCGGATACCACCGGCGCGGCCTTGAACATCCTCAGCCGCCTGGAGAGCGCTTCTACCTGGGTTCGCGGCAGGCACGTGCATGTAGATGAGGGCCCAGGCTACTCCGGCATCACCGCGGGCCTGGACGCGCGCGGTTTTCTTCAGGTGCGCACAGCCGAAGGCCTTTGTACCGTACACTCCGGTGGCGTTCGGGATGAATGACGGAAACTCTATGCTGCTCACCCTCGACGTAGGCAACACCAATACCGTCCTCGGGCTTTACCGCCTGCCCTCCGATGAGTTGATTACCCACTGGCGCGTCAGCACGCTCCGGACCCAGACGGCGGACGAATATGGGGTGCTCTTTCTCAATCTTTTTGCCATGCGGAAAGTGGAAGCTACGGACGTCTCGGCGATCATCATCTCCTCCGTGGTGCCGCCGCTCGAGTCCACACTGCGCCAGGTATGCGAGCGGTACTTCAACCTGAAGCCGATGTTTGTGGAACCCGGTATCAAAACCGGCATGCCCATCCTGGTCGACAATCCGGCCGAGTTGGGCGCCGACCGCCTGGTCAATGGCGTGGCGGCCTTTGCCAAATACGGCGGTCCTTGTATTGTGGTCGACTTTGGCACGGCCACCACTTTCGACGTGATATCGGGCAAGGGCGAATACCTGGGTGGCGTGATTGCCCCCGGGCTGGCGATTTCCGCCGAGGCGCTCTTCGCCCGCGCTGCCAGGCTATCCCGGGTGGACGTGAAGAAGCCGGCCAAAGTGGTCGGCACCAACACCGTCGCGCATATACAGAGCGGCCTGTACTACGGTTACATCGGCCTGGTGGATGGCATCCTGGAACGCATGCTGAACGAAACCCAGGGCCCGGACTCGGCATCCGATGGAGCTCCTCCGCCCCCCAAGATCATTGCCACCGGCGGCTTGGCGCGCCTCATCGTCGATGATTCCAGGTTCATCCATACCATCGATGACATGCTTACACTCGACGGGCTACGCCTGATTTACGAACGCAACCGCGTGGCTAAGGTGAAACACAGCCACAGCGAAGCTGCCGGAAAGCACGCCTGACGCGGTCGTGCAAAATTACTTCAACTACTTTACTGAGATTGAAGAACACTTCCAGCGCCGACGGGGCTCGTTGCTTCTGCTTTCCACCATCGACTGGGCACTGATCGAAACCTGGCGTGAGGCCGGCATCCCGCTGGCAGCGGTGATTAAGGGCATCGACACCGCATTCGACAAATACGACGCGCGTAAGAACAAGGCCCGCGTACGGCGGGTGAACGGACTGGCTTACTGCGCCCAGGAAGTGATCTCTGCCGTGGAAGATATGCAGGAAGCTGCCGTCGGAGCTGCGGCTGCCCCGACAAGCCCCGCGGACCGAGCGGCCAACCAGGGCTTCGAACAAGAACGGATCGCAGCCCATCTGGAAGCAGCCGCGCGGCAGCTGCGCGCTGCGCCGCAAGGTGGCTCAGTGGCGGAAATCGCCGATCGGCTGCAGGCGCTCGCCGGCGAGGTGAGAGCCACATTGCCTCACCTCGAAGAGCTGGAGCAATCCCTCACCGTGCTCGAAGAAAAGCTCTTCGCCATCATCCTTACCACCACCCCGGAAGACGTGTTGCTGGCGATGCGGCAACAGGCCGTTGCCGAGCTGGCTCCTTACCGTAGCCGCATGCCCGCAATGCAGATACGGCAGGTGGAGCAGCAATTTCTGCACAAGCGGCTGCTGGAGAAATTCAACTTGCCCCGGCTCAGCCTGTTCTATATGAGCCAGGCATGAAGCTGCGTATCGAGAAGGCGGTCTATGGCGGCGACGGCCTGGCGCGCATTGCTGCGGACGAGGCCGCATCCGCCGGCAAGACGGTCTTTGTTCCTGGAACGCTGCCCGGCGAACTCGTAGAAGCCGGCATCGCCACGGACCGCCGCAGCTTCGCGACCGGTGAACTCAATGCCATCCTCGAGCCCTCGCCGGAGCGGGTCGTACCCGGCTGCGAATATGTTCCGCACTGCGGCGGCTGCCAATACCAGCACGCCAACGCTGCCTTCCAATTGCAGATGAAGCTCGACATCCTGAAGGAGACATTGGCGCGAGCGCACGTCCCTGTGCCCGCCGAGATCGGGAGTCTGAGTGGGCCACCGTGGGGCTATCGCAACCGGATTCGCCTGCAGGTGATGAAACGGGCCGGCATCGTGCTGGGCTATCGCCGGCGAGGGTCGCACGACCTGCTGCCGGTTACCCATTGCCCGATCGCGGCTCCCCTGCTCGAGCAGGCGGTTGCCGCGGTCACAAGCGTTGGTACAGAGCTCGAGGGCCTGTGCGATGAAGTGGAATTCTTTACCAACAGCGAGCAGGACCAGCTGCTCGTCTCTCTCTGGCCGGGAGCCCGCACACTTCGACAGCCGGCGCGGCTGCGTGAGCAGGCTCTCGAAGCGTTCGCCGAACGACTGCATGCGCAGCTGCCCGTGCTCACCGGGGTGGGGCTTTTTGCAGAGGGCGAGATGATGCATTGGGGGGAGCGCTCTCTCAGCTACACGGTCTCTGGACATCCCTACCAGGCTAGCCTCGGCGGCTTTTTTCAGGTCAATCGCTTTTTGCTGCCAGGGTTGCTGCAGATGACGGTAGAAAAGCGATCGGGCCGCTTGGCCTGGGATCTCTATTCCGGCGCCGGACTGTTTGCGCGGGCGCTCGATTTTGAAAACGTAACCGCGGTTGAATCCGCTGGGTTTTCAGCTGACGACCTGAAGCATAACCTGACGGGCAAGGCACACCGCGTTGTCCGTTCCAGCACACTCGACTTTTTGCGCAGCCAGACCCGCGGCCCGGCGCGGGCGAAGCCCGAACTTATTTTGCTTGATCCGCCACGTGCCGGGCTGGACAAGGAGATTTGCACTCTCCTGGGAAATATCGGCGCACCCTCCATCGTCTATATCTCCTGCGATCCGGCGACCCTCGCTCGCGATTTGCAGTTACTATTACGATTTGATTATTCCGTGCAGATGATTCAACTGGTCGACCTTTTCCCACAAACCTTCCACATGGAAACTGTAACCTTCATTAATCGTAATTAATGTGTTGCCGGCCTGAAGGCTCGTGGGATGATTAGCCTCAACAGTGCCCTTCCCGGACAGGAGAAGCTGTGGTCGAACGGCTTTCCTTCGCCACCGCGCCCGCGCTCTACGCCGCCTTGTGGCTCTCCGGCGGCATCATCCTCGCGACCTGTAACTGGATCACTCCTGGCGTACTGATCGCCGCTACTCTGCTGCTCACCGTCCTGTCCGTACTGGCGGCGCGGAAGGCCCTGCGCATCGCCCTCTTGCCCCTGGCCTGCACCTGGCTCTTGCTGGGCCTATTGCTCAGCGAGATCGAACCCTCTCCTGACCCACAGAGACAACTTAGCCTGATAGCGGACGCTGGTGGCGCCACCACGATCGACGGTGAAGTTACCCGCACCACGCCTATTCGTCTCACGCAATCCAGTTCCCCGTTCGGCAACACCACCAGGGAAGAACAGAGTGAGAGTGTGGACCTGCGCATCGCTTCCGTGGATGGCCGCGCGGTGGAAGGCGGTCTGCGGGCCACTCTCTACGGCAGCGCTGATCAGGCATTCCCGTCCATCCACTGCGGGGACCAAATCCACGCCCAGATCGCCATGCATCTGCCGGAGCGCTATCTCGACCCCGGCGTGTGGGACGCTACCGCGTGGCTGCGCCAGCAAGGCATCGGCGTGGTCGGTTCGCTGAAGGCCTCCGGCGCTACATTCACCCATGGGCCCGCACCCGGCAGCTTCGACTGCTGGCTGCATTCCGTGCAGCAGGCCGGGAGCCAGCGGCTGATCGATTTCGCCGGCTCCTCCAGTGCGTCGCGCCTACCGCCATGGCTGCTGCTCAGCCACCAGGATGCGGGCATGCTGAGCGCCATGATCCTGGGTGACCGCACCTACCTCGAACACCAGGCGCGCGTGGGCTTTGAACGTACCGGCTCCTTTCATTTGCTGGTCGTCTCCGGCATGCACCTGGCGATCTTCGCTACATGCGTCTTCGCCCTGGCTGCCCTGCTGCGGCTGCCTCGTATCTGGTCGACGGCGGTGACCATCGCGTGCTCCTTCTGCTACGCACTGCTCGCCGGATTTGGCGAGCCGGTACAGCGATCGTTCTGGATGGTGACCCTCTATCTGCTCGCGCGCGTGCTCTTCAGGGAACGCAATAGTCTCAACGCGATTGGCTTCGCCGCCGTCTGCCTGCTCGCCCTCGATCCGCGATCAATGGCGGGGGCGAGCTTCCAAATGACGTTGCTCTCGGTGCTGATCGTCGCCGGGGTTGCGGTTCCTGTGGCCGAGCACAGCTTCGGCCCCTACCTGCAGGCGGCGAGGAACCTGGGCCTGGTCGCGATTGACCCTGAGCTGCCACCCAGGCTGGCGCAGTTTCGCGTTACCCTGCGGCTTATCGCCGATCACCTGCAACCGTTTACCGGCCGCCGCCTCGCCCGCTTCCTGCCCCCTGCCCTGGTCCGGCTAATGCTCCGCATCCTGGAGTTGCTGCTGGTCTCGGCGCTGATCGAGCTCGCCATGTCGCTACCCATGGCCATCTATTTCCACCGCGTCACGGCGGTCGGTTTACCCGTGAATCTGCTGGTGGTGCCGCTGATCGGGCTGGCGCTTCCCTCGGCCCTCATCACCTTTTCCACCCTGCTTCTGTGGCCCTCACTGGCCATCGTGCCGGCGGCCGTAACCGCGGCGTTGTTGCACGCCATCAACGGCATCGTGCAGCTCTTCAGCACCATGGGGGCGGGCGACATTCGCCTCTCCAGCCCGGGTAGCCTGGCCATCGTTTCCGGCTTACTGTTGATCGGGCTGGCGGTGTGGGCGGCACGCAACAGCCGCTTCCCTGTCGTGGGTCCGATCGTTGCCCTGGCCTGTTCCGCGGCGTGTGTCTTTTATCCCCGCGCGCTCGCCTATCATCCGGGCGTGCTCGAGGTCACCGCGATCGATGTGGGCCAGGGAGATTCTCTGCTGCTGATCTCGCCCCAGGGAAAAACCCTGCTCATCGATGCCGGCGGCCCCATCGGGGGCGCCCAGGCTTCCAACGCCAACTTTGAAATCGGCGAAGACGTTGTCTCCCCTGTCCTGTGGGCACGCAATATCCGCCGGCTCGATGCCGTTGCCCTCACCCACGCGCATAGCGATCACATGGGCGGCATGCCTTCCGTGCTCAAAAATTTTCGCCCCCGGGTGCTCTGGGTGGGTAGCAACCCGGGCATTCCGGCATATCAGGCGCTCCTGGACGAGGCTCGGCGGCTCAATATCCAAGTCAAATCCATGGCTGCGGGCGACCACTTTGAGTTCGGCGGAGCGCAGGTCGAGGTGCTTGCCCCACCAGCCGGTTACGTCCCCGGTCCTGGGGCCAGCAACGACGACTCCCTGGTGCTTCATGTGGCCTACGGGCAAACCTCGGTGCTGCTCGAAGGCGATGCCCAGGCGGCCAGTGAGCAACACATGCTGGGGGAGGCGCTTCACTCTGATCTGCTGAAGGTTGGCCACCATGGCAGCAAGACGTCGACCACTCCGCGCTTCCTGGCCGCGGTTGCGCCCAAGTATGCCGTTGTCTCCGTTGCTCACCACAATCCCTACGGCCATCCCAAAATAGAAATCCTTCATCGCCTGCAGGACGACCATGTCCGCACTTTCCGCACCGATGCCCTGGGCGCCACGTCTTTCTATCTGGATGGCAGCTCGGTTACCGCGGAGCCCCTGGCTGCAAAGTAACCTGGTGGAACACGCCCCCCGTGTCCGCAAAGACAGCTTTTTGTGTTTCCCTGCCACCGGTTCCGTTATACGATTCGCAACAAAGCCAGCTTAAAAATCGGAGGATGGGTTTCCCATGGGGTCACGCGAGTCCGGTCGCAACGAAGAATCTTCCCCCCACACGCTTAGTTCTGGTCAGTCCGCCCAATCCGCGCAGGAGAAGATGGAGGAACAGCGCAAGATCCGCCGCCTGCAGATGATGATGGACATGGTCATGTCGGTGATCAGCCAGGATGGGAGCCTTACCGTAGACCAGGCCGCGGAGCTGGTAGCGGACAGCAAGCGGGCCGCGCTGGCCATGTTTCCCGATAAAGAATTGGCTTACAACATCATCTACAAGCCCAGGCTGCAGCGGTTGATGCGCGAGCGCTATCGCATTCAATAAGCTTACTTTGCCGCCATGCTTACCAGGCGCATGGTGATCGTTCCCCAGAACAGGCGGGCACGCATCTGCACCGGCATGCGGCGGTCATCGTCGGTGTACCAGATCCAGATATTGCCGCGGTTCTTGACCACGCCCGCATCGGCGATCGGCTGCACCCGGATGGTTTGAAAGGTTCCAGCCCCGGTCACTACCTGCTCCTTGGCCTCGGCTTTCATGGTCACATCGACTACCCGCATGGCATCTGCTACAGGCATGCGAAAGATCCCTCCCGGCTGCAGGGGTTGGGATCCGCCATAGAAGATGGCAGACATCAGGTCTGTTACACAGGGTGGAATGGGCGATTCCTGATGCTTGCTGGTTCCCGTCACCAGGTTCTTCTCTTCCAGCACCTGTTTGCCTTCGCTCGAAAGAAAGCGCAGGGTACTGACCAGTTGCCGTCTGCCCTCCTGGAGCTGCTTGGCGAAGCTGGTGGAACACCCGGTGGTGCGGTTGAAGTTCGACTCAAAGCGATCATTTACGCGAAACAGCAGGTTGACTGCGCCGATCGACTCGCCGGTGGCTACGACGTGCTGCATCCCTCCCACCTGCTCCAGGTGGAAGGTGGCGGTACCCGCAGGAAAGACACGCCAATCCACGGCATAGGTGAGCGTTTGCTTTGTGGGAAAGGAGAAATTTGCTGCCGGGGGAAGCAAGGGAGGAAGGGTCTGCGGAATGGCGACCAACGCCGCGCAGCAACAGGCCATTGACGCGACAAGTCTTGGATACCGTATCACCGTCAACTCTCTCCCGGGGTCAATGGCGCAGCCACAGTGTGGCTACCAGTACAGCGTAAACGGCGCAGGCACCCAAGAGTGAATTGTATTCGCGGTGTTGGCGATAGAGCGTCCCAGAAAAGCAACCCTCATCCCCTATTTGGGCCGGGGTCAGCCGGGGCAGCAGGCGGGGCACGCGTTGGGCGTAGCCGGCAAACGCGGGAAAGGTGGCACGTAGGAACTGTTCCTCGGAGAGGATGGTGGGCACATAAATGATGGTAAAGAGGAGCGCCAGCAACAGCGTGATCCATAAGCTGCGGGAGGCGGCGGCAAAGCCGAAGGCCATCAGGACGGATCCCAGGTACAAGGGATTGCGGGTGTACGCGTAAGGGCCAGTCACGGTCAGCTCTGCGTTCTTCTTTACATACCCCGAGGCGTAGGCGCGCAAAAGGAGTCCGGGCACGACCAGGAGCAGGCTCCACGCCAGAGACACCAGGCTGGGGCGGGCCCTCCACAGATAAAAAGCGGCGAAGAGAAATCCAGTTGGGACGCGAATGCGCCGTGCCACCCGGCTCCAGTTACTCAGCATGGTTTGCCCAGCAGCTCGTTCGCTGCGGCCACAACCTGCTGGGGATCAATGGTCAGCAGTCCCGCTTCCGGCTCGGCATGGCGGGAGTGGTCGCGCTTGCTCTCCGGGTGCCGCAGGACCCGGAAGGGCACCCCAAAGGGACCGTTCCGCCTGGGATCGGTTGGCCCATAGATACCCACCACCGGCTTGCCCAGTGCGCAGGCCAAGTGCAGCGGTCCGGTGTCCCCGGCGATGACCAGGGAGACCCGGCGGGTCAGGGCGATCAGCCGCTCCAAGGTAAACTCGGGCACCCGGGCAACACCCCCGCTGGCGCGCACTACCTCGGCAGCGATCCCCTGCTCCTGCGGGCCGGCGTTAACCAGCACCATGCAGCCTTGGGCGTGCAGGGCCGCTGCTACCGCTCCGTAGCGCTCTGTTGGCCAACGTTTCGCTCCCCAGCCCGCTCCAGGGCTCAGCAGGACGATCGGTCCGGTGGCGCCGCCCAGCACTTCGCCCGCCCATTCTTCCGCCTCGCGGTTGCAGGGCAAAGGGGGAAGAATCGGAGAAAGCGAGTCCCCGGCAGCCGCGGCACAAACTTCCACGGCTTGCTCGATTACATGCACTCCTTGGGTCGCCACCCGCTCGCCAAAAAGCCAGCGCGCGGCCCACTCGCGCGGCTGGTCTTCTCCGATCATCCGCGGGGCGCCAGCCAGCCGCCCGGCGAGCGCCGAACGCACTGCGCCCTGTAGATCGATGCACAGGTCGTAGTGCTCCGCGCGCAATGCATGGCGCAAAGCCGCGATCTCTCGCAGCGTCTCCCCTCGCAGCGGAGCGCGAGCCCATTCTTTGGCATTTACCAGGTGCGTGCGATCCACCAGCGGCATCTCGCCGTCGTCTCCACAGAGAAGTGGGCGCCAACGAGGCTCGACCGCCCAACCCAGATACCAGTTTGGATGGGCCCTGCGCAGAGCAGCAACCGCCGGCAGGGCATGCAGAATATCGCCCATCGCGCCCAGCCGCACAATCAGGACGCGGGTTGACTCAGATTGCTGTGACAATGGGTCGATTTTCTCATAAATCGGAGCTCAGTCGGCCCCCCCGCTCCCTAAGCGTCATGCGTTGGTGGTGCGCCAAATCTCTCCCTTTCTCACCGGCCTTGCCCCCTGGACGGGTGGCAAACCGGGAAGGCGGAGGACGACACGACAGCCAACCTCCGGAACACTTTTAACTCGCCATCGGACAGTTAGACAAGTCTCGCAGCGAGGTCGCTGCGCATCGCATCTTCGTCCTGCATCTCGACCACAAGCGATGCAATGCGCAAGGGCGCCACTGTTTCCAGTCGCAGGCGCATGGCGGTGTCCAGCTTTACCTCGTCCTTGGCCGTGGTCACAAATGCATCACATCCGCGACGCCGGCCGAGCTCGGCCAAGTGGTCAATGTCGGCCGCTGTATAGCGATGGTGATCGCGGAAGGTCGTCCGCTCCACGACCTCAACCCCAATCGCCGGTAGTGCAGCAAAAAATTCTGCCGGACGGGCAATGGCGCAGAAGGCGAGCGCGCGCTGTGCAGGAAGCGAGATACTGAGCGTGCGCTGCATGCGCCAAAAGCGGCATCCCATTGCCACATAAGCACGCAGCTTGGACTCCAGCTCCGCGTCCTCCTGGCGCAGCACAATCACATCTGCCCGCTCCAGTGAAGACAGCGGCTCGCGCAGTCGTCCCACGGGCAGCAGGCGCCCCTGCAGATCGCTCCGGTGGATGACCACAATATCCAAGTTTCGCGCCAGTTGACGATGCTGAAATCCATCATCCAGCAGATGTACATGGCGGCCTTCTCCCCCCATTTCGGCTTCCGCCAGCAGACCGGCATCGTACCGGCTGGCGCCGACGTACACCGGGACTCCAGCGGCGCGCGCCAGGAGCAGGGGTTCATCCCCGAAGCGCTCCGCATCCCCTGCGCTATCCACGCGATGAACGCCTTTGGTTGACCGCCCATAACCGCGCGACAAAACGTCGGGACGGAAACCGTCGCGTTCCAGCAGCCGCGCCAGGCAGATGACCAGCGGAGTTTTGCCTGCACCCCCCACGGAGAGGTTGCCGATGCTGACCACCGGCCAGCGCAGGCGCTGCGCCGCCATACGGTCAAAGCGGGCATTTCTGGCCCGTACCAGCGACCCATAAACCAGCGCGAAGGGAGCCAGCAGCGGGGTCATGAAGCTCGCTGCTGGGGCAGCAAGCCCAGGAGCGCGGTGACTGCCCGGCCGGTGGCCCCGGATTGATGATGGAAGACCTCGAGCGCACGCACGCCCAGGGTGTTGGCGGCCTCGTCATCGGTCAGCAGATTTTCCAGAATGGGCACCAGGGTCTCGAGCGTGGCCAACTTCAGCGCTTCGGCGTAGACCAGGGTGTCGATGATGGCGCGGAAGTTGGCGTAGTGCGTCCCCATGACAACGGGAACGGCGAATTGCGCCGGCTCCAGCGGATTATGGCCTCCCGCCGGAATCAGGCTCCCGCCCACAAAGGCGACCGAGGCCAGCGCATAGACCGACGCCAGCTCGCCGATCGAGTCCAACAGGATCACCGAGCCGGGCTTAATCTTTGCCGGGCGTTTCATCCAATTCGAACGGCGCACGCTCTGCTCTTTCCGGTTCTTCAAAAGCTGGGCTACCTTGCCAAAGCGCTCGGGATGGCGCGGGGCAAGAATCATGACCGCGTCGGGGATGGTATTGCGCAACTGGGCAAAGGCATCCAGCAGGATCTCTTCTTCGCCCTCTAGCGTGCTGCCGCACACCAGCACGCGGGCTCCACTGGGCAGCTTCTCGCGCAGCGCGGTGGTGATTGCGGCCGGCTCGGCACTGCGTACGTCGAACTTCAGATTGCCCCCGAAAGAGACCCGGCCCGCGGGTGCTCCAATCGCTTTCATCCGCTTCGCGTCTTCCTCACTTTGGGCCAGCACGATGGAGACGCCCGCCAGGATTTGCCTCCATAAGAAACGCAGGCGCAGATAACGCGGCAGGGAGCGATCGGAGATGCGGCCATTGACGACCGCTACAGGGATGGAAGCGCGGCGGCAGGCGGTCAGCAGGTTGGGCCAAAACTCCGTCTCCACCAGCACCAGCAGTACGGGATCCAATCGCTTCAGGTAGCGGCCCACAATCCAGGGAAAATCCAGCGGGAAGTAGAAGGTATGGTCGGCGCCGGTGCGCTCCCTGGCCAACCTCTGCCCGGTCCGGGTGGTGGTCGAGAGCAGCACGCGATACTGCGGCGCGCAGGCGCTCAGCTCGTTGACCAGGCGGCTGGCGGCCAGCACTTCGCCTACCGAGACCGCATGCACCCAGATGGTCCGCCGGGTGTCCCCTTCTCGCAGACGCGCAGGCACCCACCCCAGCCGCTCACTGAGTCCCTCGCGGTATTTGCCGTTGGTGGCCATGGCCAGCAGGTAGTAGGGCAGGCCCAACGCCAGCACCACAAAAAGCAGGAAGCTATAGATGACGAGCGGCATGGCCGGCCTCTTTACGCGCCCTACCTTTACTCGGGACACCGGGGAAGCTCATAATCGGATGCGGGAATGCCTCGCCGACTCGTTCTATCTGCATTGCTTGCCGTTGCGCTGCTCTCGTCTCCGCTGTTGCTCTTCCGGGCCCGCGCCGGCGATCATGAACCGCCTCCCGCGGGAGTAGCGACCAGCTATCCGGCTTTTGACCAGCATCCCAACGAGCAGGTGGCGATCGCCGCCGATCCCTACAACACCAAGGAGAAGGCATCAATTTTCCGTTTCAAATACCAGGATTATGGCTTTATGCCTATCCGCATCATTGTCACCAATAACGGAGATAAGCCTATCTCCCTGATCGACTCACGCATCAACTTCATCACTGCCGCGGGGGACAAGATTCCAGCGGCTACCCCGGAAGAGGTGGAGCGCCGCATCGGCGGAATTAAGCGCCCCGACGGCGGCTACAAATTGCCTGGCCCATTGCCGCGGATCGGGAACAAGTCCTCTAACAAGAACAAAGACGTCGAGGAAGACTTTCATACCTTTGAGTACTCGGCCGTGGCGGTTGAGGCCCACACCACCCGCGCCGGCTTTCTCTTCTACGATGTGCAAGACCTCGCCAATCCGCTGGCAGGCGCTAAGCTCAATCTGCGCATGCTGCGCAATTCCGACGGCAAAGAGCTTTTTTACTTCGAGATCCCCTTTGACAAGTACCTGGCCGCCCAGCGCGCTACGGCGAAATAGAGCGGTTCTACTCGTAGTAGGTGGCCGTGGTTGCGTCCGTCTCCCAGATGGTGCAGTCCTTTACCACCACGCGGCCGCCGGTCATTTCGCTTAACTGACGGCTGGTTTCATCGTAGAAGTAACGGGCGAGGTTTTCCGCCGAGGGGTTGAGCTCGATGAAGGGTTCGAGGTCATTGAGCATCTGGTGGTCGATGCGGTCGATGACCGGCCGCATCACCTGCTTGAGCAGCTTGAAATCCAGTAGCAGCCCAGTGGGATCCAGTGAGCTGCCGCGCAGCGTCAGCCGAACCTTGTAGTTGTGGCCGTGGGGGTTCTCGCACTTGCCGTGATAGTTGCGTAGGTAATGCCCGGAAGAGAATCCCGATTCGACCGTAACTTCGTACATGGCCTGTATTGCCCTCAGTTGATTGTAGCTGGTCTCTATTTGCGGGCTTTGTTGCGGCTTAGGCGGGCCAGGTCCTCGTTCAGCTCGCGTCGCATGCGTTCCTGGTTCCTGCGCTCCACCTGCTCGAACATCGCAGTCAATATCCCGGCCAGGGCGGAAAGGAGGGCGGCCACGAGAAAAAACAATCCGATGGTCTTGCACACCGAGCCGTTGACCGGTAGGCCGGGCTGCAGGCTGTTCGGGATCAGGCTCATGGCGCAGGAAACGAGCGAAAACAGCAGCAGTGAAGCGGCCAGCAGGTAGAGGTTGCGTGACATGGCGCCTTTCATGGGAGGTTGACTGTTATTTCGTCCTCTGCTTTCCCGGCTTCCCACCAAGCCTTCCCCCTGGACGGGTGCCCCATATTCGCGTTTTTGCGTACATGGGTTGAAGACGACTTTTTTCCAATGCTTTCACCATCGGTCTACACCGAACTACAGGAAAAGAAAAATGATGGGCTACGCCCATCGTATTCAACCCATGTACGCGAAAGTTCGCGAACATGGGGCACCCGTCCAGGGGGCAAAGCTGGTGAGGAAGCGAGAGATTTGTCCCACCACCAACGCATGGCGCTTACATTAGGACCGAACATTTTCAACCTTACTCGAAGAACCTCTCCACTTCCGCGATGTCGCGGGTGAGCCGGTACGGTGGCAGGCTCTCCAGAAAGACCTTTCCGTAGCGTTGTCGTTCGATACGCGGATCCAGCAGCACCAGCACGCCCCGGTCTTCGAGAGAGCGGATCAGCCGCCCAAAGCCCTGCTTCAACGTGATCACGGCCGCCGGCACCTGGTAGTCAAAAAAGGGATTGGCTCCGCTGGCCGCGACCGCTCGCATACGTGCCGAAACCACCGGGTCCGTCGGCACCGCAAAGGGCAGACGGTCGACGATCACGCAGCTCAATTGATCACCTTGCACATCCACACCCTGCCAGAAAGAAGAGGTTCCGAAGAGCACGGCGTTGGGGGTGTTGCGGAATTCCTCCAGCAGCGCCTTGCGGGGCGCTGTCCCTTGCAGCAGGCAAGGATAATCCAACTCCGGCAACAAGCGCTCATAGAGGTCGCGCATCTGCTGGTAGCTGGTAAAGAGACAGAAGGCGCGGCCGCGGGTAATATCCAGCACGCGCCGGATGCTGCGCGCTGCCTGGGCGGCAAAAGCGGGCTCACGCGGGTCCGGCATCCCGGGCGGCAGGTAGAGCAGCGCCTGCTCCTGGTAACGGAAATGAGAAGGCACCACCAGCTCCCGCGCATCGCGCAACCCCAGCCGCTTTCTCAGGTGCCCGAACCCAGCCTGCACGGTCAGCGTCGCAGAAGTGAGAATCACGCTGGGGTATTGCTCGAAAAGCAGCTCCGAAAGCAACTCGGAGACATCGATGGGCGTCGCCTGCAGGTAGGTATTGCGTCCTCCCTGACGAGGGGAGCCGCCTCTGCGCTCGATCCAGAAGACGGTGTTGACGCTCTCCGCCTCCATCAGGAACCGCAAATGCTCGCGAATGTCGGCTACGCGCTTCTTCAATCCCAGCGCCTCTTCGACGCCGCGCAGCCTTTCCAGCTCGCCCTCCATGCGGTGCAGCGCGTTCATCACCGCCAGGTAAACGTCGCCATGTTCCTCCAGAAACTGCTCCCGCTGCTCGAAGGGCATGCGTCCCTCGCCTTGCCCGCTGCCGCGCGGCAGGGCGGCAAAGAACATCCGCGCTCGCTCGCGCAGCATCTCTCCACAGCCCTTCAGCGCGCTGGAGTGAGCCTGCTTGGCGCGCAGCAGCGTCTCCATGTCGCGCACCAGCTCTTCCAGACGCACATTGCTCAGGCTGATGCCGAAATAGCTCGATGCCACATCTTCCAGCTCATGCGCCTCGTCGAAGATCACGGCCGCGGCCTCCGGCAGTACACCGGCATCCGGAGCTGACTTGGCCTGTTGCTTGATGGCCAGGTCGGCAAAGAAGAGATGGTGGTTCACGATGATCACATCGCTTTCCAGGGCGCGCCGGCGCATCTCGGTGATGAAGCAGCGCTCGTAATCAGGACAGCTCTGCCCCAGGCAGGCCTCTCCACGGGCATCCACTTTGGACCATACCTGGCTCGATTCGGGCAAGGCGTCGATCTCCACTCGGTCTCCGGTCTGGGTCGTCTTTTCCCAGGTCGCGATCTGCTGGAACTGGTCAATCTCTTCCAGGCCATTCAGAATGGGCTGGTCGCGCAGGGCATATAGCTTGTTGCGGCAGAGGTAGTTGGCCCGGCCCTTCATGTAGCAAACCCGCAGTGGTCCCAGCAACGACTCCAGAAAGGGCACGTCGCGGAAAAAGAGCTGCTCCTGCAGGTTCTTGGTTCCGGTGGAGATAATGACCCGCTGGCCGGTGCGCAGCGCGGGCAGCAGGTAGGCCAGCGTCTTGCCCGTGCCGGTGCCGGCCTCGACGATCAGGTGTTTGCCTTCCTGCAGGCTGCGTTCCACTGCCCGCGCCATATCCAACTGCCCGCGCCGGAACTCATAGGGCAGCGCGGAGTGCGAGAGCATGCCTCCGGGGGAGAAGAAGTCGTGCAGCGAAGGCAGCGGCTGGGCGGAGATGGAAGCAGTAGACAAGGCGGTGAAACTCTAAGTCTATACGGTGACCCGGTAGATATATGAAAGACTGGAAGAGAGCTTCCATCATGAAACCCCTAAAAGGAACCAAGGCGAGAAAGCCCAAACCGCACTCCAAGGGAGGCAAGCGGGCGGCGGTGGCAAAAGCGGCTCGCCGAGCCACGCCGGCCACCCGCGGCCAGCACTCGCGCGCCGAGATCAAGCGCGGAACTGCTGCCAAGGCAGCCGCTGAAGCGAGCGCGGCCGCGCGCCTGGGTAAGATCCGCAAACGTCCCGTGCAACGCCAGAACCTGATGCAACAGATGCAACCTATGCGCCGCATTGAGGCCGAGCTACCCGATCCGCTGGCTCCGGCAGCCCCCCCAATCTGGCGCGAGGCGGCGGTTGATACTTCGGCGTGGCCGGTGGTGGCCATCGTCGGCCGCCCCAACGTGGGCAAGTCCACCCTCTTCAACCGTCTGACCAGTTCGCGCCGCTCCATCGTGGGCGATGAACCGGGCATCACCCGGGACCGGATCTACGGCGAGATCGAGTGGGCCGGCCAGCATGCGCGCGTGGTCGATACCGGCGGCATCCTGCCCGACGAACCGGAATTGATTCCGTCGGAGATCTTTCGCCAGGCCCGGGTGGCGCTGGATGAGGCCGAATCCATCGTGATGGTGGTGGATGGACGCACTCCCCTGGCCGCGCCCGACTATGACCTTGCCCGGCTGCTCTTGCGCGGCGGCAAGCCTCTGCTGCTGGCGGTCAACAAGATGGACACCGAGCGCATGGAAGAACAGACCGCCGAGTACCGGCGCCTGGGCATTCGCGAGGTGCTGCCTATTTCCGCTGAGCACGGAGTCGGCATCGGCGATCTTCTGGATCACGTCTTCGCCACCCTCACCTTTCCTGAGGCCAAAAGCAGCATGGAAGCACCGGTGGAAGCCGAACCTGAGGTGGCAGACGGCAAGCACCGAACCCACGGCGAGTTTCAGCAGCACGAGACTTCTATCGCCATCATCGGCCGCCCCAACGTGGGTAAGAGCACGCTGCTCAATGTCCTCACCGGCTCTTCGCGCGCTATCGTTTCCCCGGTTGCCGGCACCACGCGCGACGCCGTCGATGAGGTGATCGAATACGACGGCGGCCTGCTGCGCTTTGTCGACACCGCCGGTATCCGGCGCAAGGGCAAAACCAAAATGATGGCGGAGAAGCTCTCCGTGGTCATGGCGCGCCGCCATCTGGAGGCGGCCGACGTTGCTCTGCTGGTCATCGACGCCACCGAAGGCGTTACTTCTTCCGACGCCACCATCGGCGGCTATGCGCATGAGAGCGGCCGCTCGGTAATTTTGGTGGTTAATAAGTGGGACCTGGTGACTACCGGACGAACCGACGGCAAGCCACCTGCCGACAAGGCGATTTTCGAAGAGCAATTGCGCAAGGTGCTCAAATACCTGGCCTATGCGCCGGTAGTGTTTATCTCCGCGGCCGAGGGTAAGAACATCCACACCGTGCTCAAGCTGGTGCAAGAGGTCGCCGCCGAGCGCCGCAAACGCGTCTCCACCGGGCAGATGAACCGGTTCCTGGAAAAAATCGATTTCCAGCGCGCCACCGTCCCCGCGGCAAACAAGATGCGGATCTTCTACATGACCCAGGCTGCCGTGGCGCCTCCGACCTTCATCCTGTTTACCAACCGGCAGGTGAAGTTGCACTTCGCCTTCCAGCGCTTCCTGGAAAACCAGATTCGTGCCGCCTTCGGTTTTCGGGGTTCCCCCATCTGGTTCAAGGTCCGTTCCCGCGATAAATAAAGTTGTTTTCTTCTGGGTCACGTGCACCTTTCTTGCTATTCCCGGCTTCTATTTTTCATGGGATCGTCGATGAATTCGTTATCGACGTTCGTCCAATGATGAGCAAGGAGTAAGGGCAATGTGGAATTCCATTGGTTCTTGGTTTTGTATTATGGGCCTGATCATCGGGCCGTTCTCTGTCGGCGTCCTCTTTGAAGAGAAACTGCAACGGGCCAACCGTGAGCTCGGCTCGCGGCTGCTGCGCAGGTACTAGAGCTAACAACGGTTACGACTGATCCATGGTTCGCGTACTCGCCGCTTACTTTTCCTAAGCCGGTTCCGTAGTACGTTTGCGTATGGAAAAAAACGCGCGCCCCTGCGCTTTCGTCGCGGTGCTCTTCTGCGCCTGGTTGCTGGCCCAACCAGCCTGGACGCAAACCGCAACCTCGCCTGACAAATACCCTGCCCTGCCCAGTGAAACCCCAGCCAGGCTGGAGATACCCACCGCCGGCTTCGATTACATACGCCGTGAAGTGATGATCCCCATGCGCGACGGGGTCAAGCTGCACACCGTGATCCTGGTGCCGAAAGGGGCCAAGGGCGCGCCCATCCTGTTTACCCGCACGCCCTACGATGCGAGCGCACTCACCACGCATGAGAGCAGCGCCCACCTGGGGCCCAGCCTGCAGGGCTACGACAACGCTACCGAGGTGATCATCGAGGGCGGTTATATCCGGGTGGTCCAGGATGTGCGCGGCAAGTATGGTTCCGAGGGCGACTATGTGATGAATCGGCCCATGCGCGGTCCGTTGAATCCGACGCCGGTCGACCACGCGACGGATACCTACGACACCATCGATTGGCTGGTAAAGAATGTGCCGGAAAGCAACGGCAAGGTCGGCATCCTGGGTATTTCCTACGATGGCTTCACGACTCTCACCGCGCTGGTCAATCCTCACCCGGCGCTCAAGGTCGCCGTCCCCATGAATCCCATGGTCGATGGCTGGATGGGCGATGATTGGTTTCACAATGGCGCCTTCCGCGAGCAGAATCTCCCCTACATCTACGACCAGGAAGCGACTCGCGGCGGTACAGCCAAGTGGTGGACCGACTCCCTGGACGACTACGACACCTACATGCAGGCAGGATCCGCGGGTGAACTGGGGCGACGCCACGGCCTCGAACAGGTCGGCTTCTGGCGTAAGGTTCTCGCGCATCCCAGCTACGACAGCTTTTGGAGCGATCAGGCCATGGACAAAATACTGGCCGCCCAACCACTCAAAGTACCCACCATGTTGGTGGACAGCCTGTGGGATCAGGAAGATATCTATGGCGCCATGGCCGTATACAAGGCCATCAAGCCGAAGGACACGGAGAACAACAAGGTCTTTCTGGTGATTGGTCCGTGGCATCACGGGCAGGAGATCGAAGACGCCAGCACCCTGGGGGTTCTAAATTTCGGCGCTGACACCGGGCTTTACTTCCGCCAGCAGATCCTTGGCCCCTTTCTCGCCCGCTATCTGAAAGACGAAACGCCTAAGGAAGAGATTGCACCCGTCACTGCGTTCGACACTGGAACCAACGTCTGGCGGAGCTTACCTTCCTGGCCGGCCGGGTGCACAACCGGTTGCGGGATTCAGGCAACGCCGCTCTACCTCACAGAAGGGTTGAAACTGAGCTTCACCGCTCCCAAGGCGGGCGACGCGGCATTTGAGGAATACGTCTCCGACCCTGCGAAACCTGTTCCTTACCGCGCGCGGCCCATCCAGCCCATGGGCTACTCGGCGGGGATGACCTGGTCTCAATGGCTGGTCGACGACCAGCGCCAGCAATCCGGCCGGCCCGATGTTGCGGTCTTCGTCTCCGATGTCTTGAGCGCGCCGTTGAAGATCAGCGGGCAACCGATCGCTAATCTCGTGGCCTCCACCAGCGGCACGGATTCTGACTGGGTGGTGAAGCTCATCGACGTTTATCCCGACGAGGTGGCGAGTGATCCTCGGCTAGGCGGGTATCAACTGATGATCTCCGCCGACATCTTCCGCGGACGCTACCGCGAAAGCCTGGAGCAAGCTAAGGCCATTGCGGCCAACCAGCCGTTGCTATATCGCTACGCGCTGCCCACGGCGAACCACGTCTTCTTGCCCGGGCATCGCATCATGGTGCAGATACAGTCGAGTTGGTTCCCTCTATACGACCGAAACCCGCAGACCTTCGTGCCTAACATCTTCTGGGCCAAGCCGGCTGATTATCAAAAGGCCACGCAGCGCATCTATCACGCGCCCGGCCAAGCCAGCTTCATCGAACTGCCGGTGGTGAAGACGCCCTAGTAGGAGGATTTCGTGAGCTCAGCGAACCAGGTGTATCTCGGCTAAGTTTGAGCTTAAGGGACAGGACGGGTGCCCCAGGTTCGCCTCAGCGTACCTGGGCCGAAAAAGACGGGGCGAAGCCCCTACAATCGCTCTTCTTTTGCGGGAAAGCAAGCTCAGATGAGCAATCCGCTGAAAGCATTCGAAACCAATCATTTTCAACCCAGGTACGCTGGTGCGAACCTGGATTTCCTGTTACGCGGCGCCGGACAGGATCGCGTGTGCGGCTTTCATCGAGGAAAGCCGCATGCAGTTCGTCAACGCCACCAAACTCAACAGGAAATCCAGGGAACGAGGGGCACCCGTCCTTACCCGTCGTATTCTTTAGGGAAATCGCTGTGATTACGGCGCTGGCTCATCGGCCTTGTCTTTGATGAGGATGAGTGCGACGCTGGCCACAATCAGCGCGGTGCCTAAGAGCATCCGTGGCGTGACCAACTCCCCGGCGAAGAAGTAGCCGAGAGCCACCGCAACCACAGGATTGACATAGGCATGGCTGGCAACCCGCGTGGCAGGCATACGGCCTAGCAGCCACACGAAGGCGCTGAATCCCAGCAAGGAGCCGGCCACCACCAGGTAGCCCAGTGCAAGTATGGCTCTGGTGGAAATATGAGGGAACGGGTGCATCTCCCCAGTCAAAGCGGAGAGGATAAGCAGCATCGCACCCCCGAGCATCATCTCCGCTCCAGCGGTAATTCCCTTTGACTTGGGCAGCACCAACGAACGCGTGAGCACAGCACCCAGCGACCAGGCCGTTCCTCCCAGCAGGATGGCGGCGCAGGGCAGAACTGCAACATGCTGCGCATTATGCAGCAGCAATAAGAGGACACCCACGAATCCCACCGCGATCGACACCAGAAGGCTCCAGCGGAAGCGCTGCTGGCGAAAAACGAAGACCTCGAGGGCGATGGTGATGAGCGGCAACGTGGCCTCGAGCACAGAGGTGAAGCCGGAAGGCACGTACTGCTCTGCCCAGAACACCGCGCCATACGTAACCACGAACATCAGCGAGCCGATGGAGAGCAGACTGCCCCACTCTTTGCCCGTGGGACGCGGGCGGCCGCAAATGCGCATCACCGCGTAAAGCAAAGTGCCGGCAAAGAAGAATCGCGTCCCGGCGGCAAAGAGCGGGGGCACCTCCTGTACTGCGATACGAATCGCCAGGTAGGTCGATCCCCACAAGATGTAAATGGCCGCAAACGCGAGATAGACGCGCAGGTCGATCTTGCTTTTGTGCTTCGCGACGCCGCTCTCGATAACCGTTGTAGTTGCCATGACTGGTTATATTGTAAACCAGTTCCAGCTAACCCTTAAAGATATTTTTAGGGGTTATACTGTTGATTGTGAGCAGTTCCCTTCCCAAGCCGTTTAAGTTGCATGCCGGACACCCGGCCCTGGAGCTCGTCAACACCCTGGACTTCCGCTTCTCTGCAACTCCACAAGAGCTGCTTCCCAACTATGCGGATCTCCTCCGCTTTGCTGCGCAATTACGCTTGATCACAGCGGAGCAGGCACGAAAACTCGGCCGCACCCTCCGCGTGCAGGATGGACAGCGTGTACTGGCATCCGCTGTCGAACTACGCGAAGCGCTGGCGGCGGTCCTGTACGCGTGGGTGGACGGCCATAAGCCGGCTACTGGGCAGGTAGAAATCCTGGAAAGACACTTCCATGCCGCGGCCTTGCATCGCAGCCTTGGCAGCGGCGATGAGCGCCTGGTTTGGAGCTGGGCCGGCCAGGAGCAACATGCGGAGCTCCCGCTGTGGATGCTGGCCCAGTCAGCATCCGATCTGCTGGTGTCGGAGGATGCGAGGCTGGTGAAAGGTTGCGGCGATCCAACCTGCCGCTGGCTGTTTCTGGACCTGAGCAAGAACCACACCCGGCGCTGGTGCGACATGAAGACCTGCGGCAACCGGATGAAGGCGCGCAGGCACCAGGCACGCCTGCAGGAAATGCCGTTATAAACTGAGTCTCAGACGATGCCTTCGATCCGCGCCGCTACTCCCGCTGACATTCCTTTGATTCTTGATCTAATCCGCGCTCTCGCCACTTACGAGCGAGCGCCCAACGCAGTGAAGACCACTGAGGCCGACCTGCTGCGCGATGGCTTCGGCCCGCATCCCTGCTTTGAGTGCCTGATCGCAGAAACTACGGATGGCAAAGAGCCGGAAGCGGCGGGCTTTGCGCTCTACTTCTACAACTACTCCACCTGGCGGGGCCGCTCCGGTATTCACCTGGAGGATCTGTTTGTGCTGCCCCGCTTCCGCGGGCAAGGCATTGGCAAGGCACTGCTGGCGAGGGTCGCTGCTCGCGCCGCAGAGCAGGGGTGTGTCCGCTTGCAATGGGACGTTCTGGACTGGAACCAGACCGCAATCGACTTCTACCAGGGCCTGGGGGCGCAGTTTCTCGATGAGTGGCGCATCATGCGCGTCAACGACGAGGCCATTCATTCTCTGGCAACGTTGGAGCCGACCAGGTGAGCCGCCGTATTACGGTCATCGGAGGCGGTCTGGCCGGCCCGGAGGCGGCCCTGATGGCGGCCCGGCGCGGCTGCCAGGTCGATCTCTACGAGATGCGCTCAGTCGTCGACGGCACGCTGCGTTCCACGCCGGCGCATCAGACGGCCGACTTTGCCGAGTTGGTCTGCTCCAATTCGCTCAAGTCAGAGAGTGAACACAGCGCCCCCTGGCTGCTCAAGCAGGAAATGCGCCGCGCCGGGTGCGCACTCCTCTCCTGCGCGGATGCGAGCGCGGTACCCGCCGGCCACGCCCTGGCCGTCGATCGGGTGGAATTCTCCCGCCGGGTGGCTGACGCCATCGCACAGGAAAGCCGGATCACGGTACTTCGGGAAGAGATAACCGAACTCGATCCCGAGCAGCTCACCATCGTGGCCACCGGCCCACTCACCTCGGCTGCGCTCTGCGGCGAGATTGCCCGGCTCACAGGCAGCGGAGAGCTCGCGTTTTACGACTCCATCAGCCCGATCGTCGAAGCCGATTCGATCGACATGGAGCGCGTCTACTTCGCCGCCCGCTATGACAAAGGCACCGCCGATTACATCAACTGCCCCATGTCCAAGGAGGAGTACGAACGGTTCTACGAGGCCCTGGTTTCGGCCGAAGCCGTGGAGAGCAAGGAATGGGAGAAGCTGGAATACTTCGAAGGCTGCCTGCCCATCGAGGAGCTGGCCCGGCGCGGGCGAGAGACGCTGCGCTTCGGCCCCATGAAGCCGGTCGGGCTGCGCGATCCGCGCACCGGAAAAATGCCCTGGGCGGTGGTGCAGTTGCGCTGTGAGAACCTGCGCGCTGACTCCTACAACCTGGTCGGCCTGCAAAACCACCTGAAATTCGGCGAGCAGGCGCGGGTTCTGCGCCTGATTCCTGGCCTGGAGAAGGCCAAATTCCTCCGCTTTGGCCAGATTCATCGCAATACCTACGTCAATGCGCCGCGCGTGTTGACGGAGACGCTCTCACTCCGTGACCATCCCCAAATCCTGATCGCGGGGCAGTTATCAGGGGTGGAGGGTTATACCGAATCCATTGCCACCGGCATGCTCGCCGGCCTGTATGCCGCCCAGCTGGCCCAGGGTCATGCGGCTGCCGCCGTACCTCGCGGAACCGCACTGGGTTCGCTGGTGCACTACATTACCCATGCCCAAGCCAAGGACTTCCAACCAGCGAATATTACTTTTGATCTGTTGCTCCCGCTGGAGGAGTCGCTGCGCAAGCAAGTGCGCGACAAGCGAGAACGGCATCGCTTGCAGTGCGAGCGCGCGCTGGCGCTATTTGACGCCTGGTGGCAGCAACAGACAGCGCTTTCCCCGGCATGACGATAGGGAATTTTTTTTGCCGCTTGTGGGCTAAGACACATCCAACATAGCTACGAAAGGCCGCCGGGGATGTCCCGGCCTTGAATTGTTTTTGCCTTCCATTTAACTTAGTCGTGCTATACGGGCGGACTATCCGTTCGTCACAGACCCGGCAGCCGGTCACTCCGGCAGCAAGCCAGCCAATCGCTGCCGCTTCGAGGAGAAATACCATGCGCAAGAAACTCATTCTTTGGCTCGCGGGTGTCACGCTTGCTCTCGTTCCGGCCCTAGCGGTCGCCCAGGATGTCCCCGCCAAGATCCACGGCCATGTGCAAGACCCGGCCAACGCCCCTATCCCCAACGGCCAGGTGATACTTAGCACGGATGGCAAGACTCCCCTATACACCTTCACCACCGACCAGAACGGCGACTATAAGGGAGAGGGCATCAAGCCCGGCACATACTACGTCACTCTTTACGCGACCCCGGGAAAGGCCGTGGACCGCTTTGACAACGTGAAGTTTACCTCCGGCGAGGACGCCCTGCAGGATTTCGACCTGAGCCGCGCCGAGTACGTGAATAAGCTGCCTCCGGATCAAAAGAAGGCGCTGGAAGAAGCCAAGAAGAAGAATGCGGAAATCAATAAAGAGAACCAGAACGTCGGCAAGCTGAATGACCTGCTCAAGCAGGCGCGCGCCGACAACGCGGCCAAGAAATACGACGATGCGGCTACAGCCATGACACAAGCCACGACCCTGAAACCGGACGCCGCCGTTCTGTGGCTGGAACTGGGTATAGCTCAGACCGGGCAGAAGAAGTACGACGATGCCATGGTGTCGCTCAAGAAGGCGCTGGATCTGGATACGAATTCAAAGAAGCCTAATCCTGATGTGGAAGCAGCCGACAACAACGCGTTGGGCGAGGTATACGCGAACACCAACAAGATTCCTGACGCAACTTCAGCGTATGACGCCGCGGCCAAGCTCCAACCTGCGAATGCGGGTATGTTCTACACCAATGAGACCATCGTGCTCAGCCGTACGGGGCAAACGGATGCCACCATCGCCGCCGCAGATAAGGCAATCGCCGCTGACCCGACCAAGGCAATTGCCTACTATTTGAAAGGACAGGCACTTATCTCTAAAGCTACCGTCGACCCCAAGACACAGAAGATCGTTGCTCCTCCGGGTACCGCGGAAGCTTACAACAAGTACCTTGAGCTCGCTCCCAACGGGCCCATGGCGCCGGAAGCAAAGTCGGTTTTGGCGGAGATCGGGGAGAAGCAGACCACGAGCTACAAAGCCAAGTCGCACTAAACGTGGTTGGCAGTTAACGGAGGGGACGCCATCAGCTCTAGCGGCGTCCCTTCTCTTTGCACGCTATTGTGAACAACTCTGCTCCATCCCGGGTGGTCAGCTTTGCCGACGCCAGCCGGATTGTCCGTGAGCATGCCGACCGGCTCGCCGGAATGCCGCGGCATCCGCCACAGCTGACTTCTCTCTTCAATAGCCTGGGCAGGGTGCTGGCCGAGCCGGTGTATGCCGACCGGGATCAGCCGCCGTTTCCCCGTTCCACGCGCGACGGCTTCGCCTGCCGGGCCGCTGATCTTGTGGCCAGCCTGCCGCTTACGGTCATTGGATTGATTCGCGCCGGCGAGACCGGCCCCATCGCAATCAATTCGGGACAGGCGGTCGAAATCATGACCGGCGCGCCTGTACCCGGCGGCGCCGACTGCGTGGTCATGGTGGAACATGTGCTGCGTAATGGCGACGCGCTTAGCCTGGCTCCTGGCCGCAGCATCACTAGCGGCGAAAACATCGTTCCCAAGGGAGCCGAGGCCCAGGCCGGAGAAGTGATCGTGCCCCAAGGCACGCGTATCTCCGCCGCCCAGATCGCCGCGGCCGCGGCCAGTGGTGCGGCGCAGCTCAAAGTCTTCGCCCAACCGCGCGTCGCCATCGTCGCCACCGGCGACGAACTTGTGGAGCTGGATCAGCAGCCCCTGGTCCACCAGATTCGCAACTCCAACAGTTATTCCCTCGCTGCGCAGATTCTCGCCGCTGGAGCTCAGCCAGTGCGGCTCCCGATTGCACGCGATGAGCGCGGCGATCTTGAGGGCGTGATCCGTAGCGCGCTCCAGGCCGATCTGCTGTTGCTCTCCGGCGGGGTTTCCATGGGCAAGTACGACCTGGTGGAGGAGGTTCTGCTCGCTTTGGGCGCTGAGTTCTTCTTTACCGGGGCGCTGATCCAGCCCGGCAAGCCGGTTGTGTTCGGAAGGCTTGTGGTGGAGGATCGCCAGATTTACTTCTTCGGGCTGCCCGGCAACCCTGTATCTACCATGGTTACGTTCTCACTTTTTGTCGATCCGCTGTTGGGAGCGCTCAGCGGCGATCCCTTTCGCGAACCCCGTTTCGCGCAGGCTCGCCTGGTCAGCGACGTCCGGGCGAAGACCGGCCTTACGCGCTTCCTCCCCGCCAGGGTGCGCTCTGTGTCCACCGATGTGACGGTAGAGCCGGTCAGTTGGCAGGGCTCCGGAGATATAGCGAGCGCCAGCCGCTCCAATTGCTTTCTTGTGGTGCCCCCTGACCGGCCGCATCTCGCGGCTGGTGAGACCATCTCGGTGCTGCTAACCTGACGACACGATGGACAAGCTCTCGCATTACGACGCCGAAGGCAGTGCGCACATGGTCGACGTGAGTGGCAAAGCCTCCACACGGCGCGAGGCCGAAGCTTCCGCCTTTGTTGTGCTCTCTGATGCCGTGCTGGCCGCACTGCCCAATAATCCTAAAGGCAACCCGCTGGAGGTCGCGCGTTTTGCCGGCATTCAAGCGGCCAAGCGCACCGCGGACCTGATTCCCATGTGTCATCCGCTGCCCTTGAGCTTTATCGATGTTTCGGCGAATGTTGTCGCGGGCGGCATTGAGATCCGCAGCACCGCTGCGACGGTCGCGGGCACCGGGGTCGAGATGGAAGCGCTGACCGCAGCCGCAGTGGCCGCGCTCACGATTTACGACATGTGCAAGGCTCTGGATAAATCCATCGCCATTCGCGAGATCGTCCTGGTACGGAAATCAGGGGGAAAGAGCGGCGACTACACCCGCACGAGTCAACCGCCCAACAAAACCCCTTAAAAACTGGACGGGTGCCCCAGGTTCGCCCACCTGCCCCGGCTTGCCGTGGGAGCGTACCTGGGACGAAAATGATATTTTTCGATTGCTTTAGCTGATTGATTAGCAAAAAGGTGTGGTGGGCTTCGCCCGTCTTATTCGGCCCAGGTACGCTCCCACGGCAAGCCGGGGCAGGTGGGCGAACCTGGGGCACCCGTCCAGTTTTTAAGGGGTTCTGTTAGGTGGCTGACTCACCCGTCCAGTTCCTATTGGGTTTTGTTCGACACTGACTCACCCGTCCAGTTCCTATTGGGTTCTGTTCGGAAACTGACTCATTCGTCCAGTTCTTAATGGGTTCTGTCAGGAGACTGACTCACCCGTCCGATTTCTATCTGGTTCTGTTAGGAAACTTACTCCGCTGATGAAGAACACCAGTGGCATGCTTCTTAGACGTTGCGCCGGAAACAGCGTAGCTCGTGGTCGTTGACCATTCCCGACGCCTGCATCCAGGCATAGACGATCACTGGACCAACAAACTTGAACCCACGCTTCTTGAGCGCAGCGGAGATCTCCTCCGAGAGAGGGGTCTTCGCAGGCAGAGAGCCAGTCTTGTTCTTGATTGGCTTTCCCCCGGCCAGCTTCCAGGCAAAGGCGGAGAATCCCTCACCACTGCTTTCCATCTCCTGGTAAATCCGGGCGCCCTGGATCGTCGCCTCGATCTTGGCGCGAGAACGAATAATCCCCGGGTCAGCCAATAACCGGGCGATGTCCCGCTCGCTGAAAGCTGCCACCTTCTTCGGCTCGAAGCCACGGAACGCCTTGCGAAAGGCCTCGCGCTTGCGCAACACCGTGATCCATGCCAGGCCGGCCTGGAACCCCTCCAGCATCAGCAGCTCCCACAGGGCTCTGCTGTCGTACTGGGGCACTCCCCATTCCTGGTCGTGGTAGTCGCGGAGAAGCGGATCGCTTTCTGCCCATGCACAGCGGTGCGGCTCGGTCATTTGGTCATTCCTGCGTTCGCTTACCACGCGATATATAAGTATGAGACAGGAGATTATAACCATGCCGGGGATCGACGAAATGAAGCGACTACAGAATGAGATGGTGAGCTGGCGCAGAGATCTGCATGCCAATCCCGAACTAGGATTTGCCGAGAGCCGCACCAGCACTTTCATTCAGGAACGCCTGCAGTCGTTCGCGGTCGACGAGATACATACCTTCACCGGAACAGGTGTGGTGGCGGTTATCCACGGTCGCGACGGCGACCAGGCAATCGGCCTGCGCGCGGATATTGATGCGCTGCCCATTCCGGAAGAATCCGGAGTACCCTACGCTTCCACCAATCCAGGCGTCATGCATGCCTGTGGGCACGACGGACACACCAGCATGCTGCTCGGAGCAGCCAAGTATCTGGCCGCAAGCCGCAAATTCAAAGGAACAGCCTACCTCATCTTTCAACCAGCCGAGGAAATCGGCGGTGGCCGCCAAGTCGTTGCCGACGGCTTGTTCGATCGCTTCCCCATGGAGCGAGTCTTCGGCATGCACAATATGCCCTCGATGGAGGTGGGGCAGTTCTACTGGCGCAACGGTTACATGCTGGCCGCGGCCAACTTCTTCGAAATCAAGATCACGGGCCGGGGCGCGCACGCCGCGGAGCCGCATTTCGGAATCGATCCCATTGTGGCCGGCAGTTCCCTGGTAAGCGCGCTGCAGACCATTGTTTCCCGTTCCGTCGATCCCAAACATGCGGCGGTGGTCACCGTCGGCAGCTTCCAGGCCGGTGTGGCCGCGAATGTAATCCCCCGTGAGGCGGTGCTCAAGGGAACCGCACGATGGTTCAACGCCGGAGTTGGAGAAGCCATGCAACGGGCGATTGTCAGGATGGCCAAGTGTACGGCTGAGAGCTATGGCGCCACCGCTGAAGTGGAGATGCACATGGTAGCCCCGGCCACGGTCAACGAAGAGGCCGCGATGACCCTTGCCCGCAAAGCGGCAACTGCCGTGGTAGGCCAAGCCGGAGTGCTCGAAATGGCGGACCCCATCATGGGGGCAGAAGATTTCTCCTACATGCTCGAGGTCAAGCAAGGCGCCTACATTATGCTGGGGGCGAAACGGCCGGGCCAGCTGAACCCGATGTTGCACCACCCTTGCTACGATTTCAATGACCAGATCCTTTCTACCGGCGCCGCCTACTGGGCCGCCCTGGTCGAACAACAACTAGCGCTTTAAGTCCATGATCCAACGAGTATGTAAATTCGATGAATCTCAGCTTGGGGTTGTAATCGGACCAAAGTTGTCGTATATTATACCTAGTGCGAATGAGTCGCAACTAGAGCATGACGTTGAAACGCTGCGAGTTGTTGAATGAAGTAGAGGCCAGGGGGGTTCGCTTGACCGCGCAGAGGCGCGCGTTGATCGAAACCATCCAGGGGGCAGACGCCCATCTTGATGCGGCCACCCTTTTGTCTCGCGCTCGCCAGCGGGACCCCAATATCGATCGCGCGACTGTCTACCGCACCCTTGACCTGTTAAAACGGCTGGGCTTGATCGATGAGTTGGACCTGATGCACCTCAACGGAGAAAAACATTATTACGAGGTCAAGACGCAGAAAGACCATCTGCATCTTGCCTGTTTTCATTGTGGGGAGATCGAGGAGTTTGACAGCCCCACATTCCAGCGTCTCAAGCGGGAGATCGCGGCACAAAACGATTTTCAAGTACAGGTGATGCGTCTCGAGGTCGGAGGGATGTGCCGGCGCTGCGCAACGCAGCAAAAAGTTTCCTGATGCAAGTTTGAACCAGATCCCCGCGGATAGCTCTTGGCGGAGACCGCGAGGACCTGGGGCCACAGCCAAATAAGACTGCGGGCTTCATTCACTATAGGTCCCCTGCCCGCAAGGTTTCAACTATTAGGATGGCCGCCGCTTTTTTTCGCGGGCCTGCCCCTACTACACGTGTGCCTGGTGAGGCTTAGGGAGTCGGTGTGAGTGATCAGGTAGATCTTCCACGCGAACAGTGGCGTCTGTTTGTTCGCATTGCGGTTGTCCTTTTCATTTTTTCCTCCAGTCTACTTTCGGCCATCGCGCAACATGCCAACGGGCGCGGCGCGATGTCAGCGCAAGATATGGCGAAGATGGCCTCAGCGGCAGGTGCGAAGGTGGCCTCGCCTTACGCTGCGACTGCCGACCCGGCAGACCAGGTCTGTGCGCGCTTTGCTTCCGGTTCCGCTACTACGGCGCCCCCGGAGTTGATAAGCCAGGGCGGGGTGCTGGAAGTGACCTTCAAGTTCCTGACCGCAACCGACTCTCAAGGATTAGTCCGCTACTGTTACGTGACCGACACCGGACTCCAGGCGCCCACACTTCGGGTGAATCCCGGCGATCAGCTGATTATTCATTTCCAGAATGACCTGCCTGCTGCTTCCGCCTCCAGCGCCAGTGACAATATGGCCGGCATGAAGATGAGCCTCTCCTCTCATGCGACCACCAGCAGCAGCAGTGCATGCAATGGAACGATGTCGGCTACCGCGACCAATATCCACTTCCACGGAACCAACGTGGCGCCCGTCTGCGGACAGGATGAGGTTGTCCACACGCTGATCCAGCCCGGCCAGAGCTTCGATTACAACGTACAAATCCCGCAAAACGAACCACCGGGACTCTACTGGTACCATCCGCACCCGCACGGCTTTTCTGAAGGACAGGTGCAGGGAGGCGCGACCGGAGCGCTGATCGTCGAAGGTCTGCAAAACGTCGATCCCGCATTGGCGGGGCTGACTGAGCGCACCTTTGTCATCCGCGACCAAGTGCTGCCGGCGTCGGAAGCCAACGACACCAACATTCCTGCCTGGGATCTTTCCATCAACTATGTTCCCGTAACCTATCCGAGCTACACACCGGCCGTCATCCAAACCAATCCATCGCAACAGGAATTGTGGCGAGTAGCGAACACCGCTGCGGACACCATCCTGAATTTACAGTACGTGGTGAACGGAACACCGCAGGCCGTGCAGGTGGTGGCGATCGATGGCTACCCCCTTGCATCGGGCAGCAGCGGACAACCATCCGAGAGTGAGACCAGCATTCTGTTGCCTCCCGGCGCCCGCGCGGAGTTTGTGGTGACCACGCCGAGCGCCGGCGCCCAGGCGCAGTTGGTTACTCAGAATTGGGATACCGGACCGGATGGAGACTTCGACCCCACTCGGCCCATCGCCAACATCGTGAGCCAGAACGGAATCGAAGCCTCGTCCGCAAGCAGTGGCGCCGCGGTCAAACAATTGCCGTCGCATGCGGTGCAAACGCGGGTCACCCGCTTCGCAGCGTTAGCAGCCGCTACCCCGATCGCGCAGCGCAATCTGTATTTCTCCGAAGTATTAGAAGACCCTACCGATCCGAATAGTCCGACCAACTTCTTTATCACTGAGGAAGGACAGCAACCCGCATTATTCAACATCAACAACCCGCCCAACATCGTTGTGCATTCAGGCACGGTCGAGGACTGGGTGGTACAAAATACTGCGCTCGAAGATCATATCTTCCACATCCATCAGATTCACTTTCAAGTGCTCGAAGTCAACGGCCAGCCGGTAAACGATCCAGCGATTCGCGACACCGTCGATCTGCCCTTCTGGAGTGGCAGCGGAGCCTATCCCAGCGTGAAGTTACGCATGGATTTCCGCGATCCGAATATTGTCGGCACCTTCGTCTATCACTGCCACATTCTGCAGCATGAAGATGCCGGCATGATGGGTGCGATTCAAGTGCTGCCCTCCTCGGGATTGACTTCGACGACCACTGCCACGGCCTCCGCCGGCAGCATTACACCCAACGGAAAAATCACGTTGACGGCAAGTGTCGTCGATGCCTCTACGGGATCTTCCACACCCACGGGGACCGTGCAGTTTCAACTCAACGGAATCAACGTCGGGAACCCGGTAACACTCACCAATGGGCAGGCGGCGTTGACCACGACGGTGAATGGAGACTCGGGTGCAAATAATCTAACCGCTTTCTATGAGGGCGATGCGACTTATATGGAATCGGTTTCGGCGAACGTTCCGATTACAATCTCGAATTTCGCACTCGCCTCCCCGGGAACGTCGGCTGCCGTGGGGTCGGCCGCAATCGCGCCGGTCACAGTGAACGTGGCCAACAACTACACCACGCCGATCAGCCTTACCTGCACCATGCCGGCGAGCCTGACCCAATCGGCATGTTTTGTGAATCCCAACTCGATGACCGGCACCGGGCAGGCGTCGCTCACCGTCAATACCACACCGCCACACCCCCAAAGCAGCAGTCGCACGGGGGCGCTGGGATGGATCGCTGCAGGCGGTGGCGCAAGTTTCGCTTGTGTCTTTCTGCTTGCCCTACCGCGCCGAGGGAGGCGCGGTGGGGCATTTTTTGTCCTGACCTTCATGGCAATCCTGTTCACAGTCATCGGCTGCGGCGGCACGGCGCAGACCGATCCCGGAACGCCCAAGGGTACTTACACCGTTGTGGTCACAGCCACGGCAAGCAATGGGTCATCGCAGCAACAGACCACCGTGAATGTTCCGATCACAATCCAGTAAGCGCAGGCAGCGTAGAAATCAGGAGAGAGTTATGTCGTTGAAAGTCAGCTCGCTTGCAGTCAACATGGCGAGAACCCTATGCGCTGTTGCGTTGTTGTCCTCTGCTTTGGTCTGGGCCAGTGTAGGCGGTAGTATCGCCGGCACGGTCAAGGATCCTTCGGGGCGTGTGATTCCAAATGCGGAGGTAACTCTTCGCGAGTCAACCACAGGGATTTCTTACCAGGCGCACAGCGACAGCAAGGGGCTCTACACTTTCCCGGTCCTGCCCGTGGGCCATTACGACCTGCAGGTGCAGGCTACTGGTTTTTCCGGCTATCAACGTACCGGCGTAGTGCTCGATACCAACGCCGCGCTCACTCTCGATGCTGGGCTGCAGGTCGGCGGGGTCGCTCAGACGGTAAGCGTGGAGGACAACACGCTGCACGTCGAGACCACCAGCACCCAACTGGGCCAGGTGATCACTGGACGGCAGATGACCGCGGTTCCGCTCGACGGCCGCAGCTTCACCGACCTGCTCTCTCTGCAGCCCGGAGTCGCACCGCAAACCTCGATCACTTCCACTACCGTGCAGGATGTAGGCGCCACCGTTCTCAACCCTTCGGGCACGCTCAATCCGGGCAACCTCTCGGTAAATGGGCAGCGGGAGTTCGCCAACTATTTCAGCGTGAACGGCGCCGACGTGGAAGAGGATGTGAACGCCGGAACGGCCGTCATTCCCAACCTGGATGCGATTGATGAATTCCGCATTATCACCAGCAACTTCGACGCGGAGTATGGAGAATTCAGCGGCGGCCAGATCAATGTCATCACTAAATCCGGAAGCAATGGATTTCATGGCAACGCATTCGAATTTCTGCGCAACACCGATCTGGACGCGCGCAACTACTTTTCTCCCACCCGCGGCGCCTTCCGCCAGAACCAGTTTGGCGGGACCTTCGGCGGCCCGATTCGTCGCGACCGGATATTCTTTTTCACCGACTATCAGGGAACGCGGCAGACGCAAGGCATCGATACCGGCACCATCAGCGTGCCCTCGAACGCCGATCGCGTGGGCAATCTCTCCGACCTTTCCAGTAACCTCACCGGCGTGGTCGGCGGCCCTTACTTCGCCAACCTGCTCACCCAGAAGCTCGGCTACGGCGTAACTTCGGGTGAGTCTTACTATGTTCCCGGTTGCGCCAATTCGACCCAGTGCGTCTTTCCCAACGCTGTCATTCCTCAAACAGCCTGGTCGGTGCCGGCGCAGCGAATGCTCCAGTACATCCCCGCTCCCAATACCGCCAACGGCTATGCGACCTCATCATTCAACCAGATCGTGCGTGATGACAAGGGAGCCGTCCGCATCGATGCGAATACTCACCTGGGCCTGCTCTCCGGTTACTACTTCATCGACGACTTCAATCTGGATAATCCGTATCCTGTGGCGCAGAGCGGGGCCAGCGTGCCTGGATTCAATGCCATCACCTCAGGCCGGGCCCAGCTCGCCGCGCTCGGCCTTACCAAGGCCTTCGATACCACCATGGTCAACGAGCTGCACTTCAGCTACATGCGCGACAACACGAATCTGGGGCAGCCCGTGGGCGGTCTGGGCGTAACCCTCACCTCGCAGGGCTTCGAGAATGCGGACGGCTCGCCCAGCATCCTGGCTCTCGATCCCAAGGGAGAGGGGGTCGAGAACCTCAACTTCAATGGATACTCCACCGGCGCCGCGGCCAACCAGCTCATTCAAGTCAATAACACCTATCAGGTTACGGATGCGGTCTCGAAAGTGGTGGGCAAGCACACCGTGAAGTTCGGGGCAGAGTTCCATGCCGACCAGGTCAATGGCCGCCCCATCGCGCAGTTCAATGGCAGCTTTGTCTTCTCGGGAACGGAAACCGGCGTCGACTTTGCCGACTTCCTGATCGGCGTGCCCAGCCAATACAATCAGAGCCAGCTCAATCCGTTTTATGCGCGCAACAAATACGTCGGTCTCTTCGCCCAGGATAGCTGGCGCGCTCTTCCTAATCTCACCTTGAACTACGGCCTGCGCTGGGATCGCATCGCGCCCTGGTCGGAAAAGTACAACCAGATATCTACCTTCGTTGCCGGGGCGCAGTCCGTGGTATTTCCCGGCGCGCCTCCGGGCATCCTGTATCCAGGCGATCAGGTCAACGGTCAAACCATCCCTAATACGCTCGCCCCTATCAGTAACCGTAGCTTTTCGCCGCGGGTTGGCCTGGCCTGGACGCCCCAGGCAGAGGCTGGCACCTTCCTGGGCAAGATACTGGGATCCCCGGGTAGCACCAGCGTGCGGACCAGCTTCGGCAATTTCTACACCGCGATTGATGCGCTATCGATTGGCGTGCTGGCTGCGAACGCCCCTTATGGCACCACCTATACCAGTCCCGCGCCTCCCCTCTTCGCAACGCCATTCATTACCGCAGCCAACGGGCAGAACAATGGGCAGCCTTTTCCTTATACGTTTGCCCCGCTGAATTCTTCCCGCCGCAATCCCGATCCCAACATCAACTGGAGCACCTACGAGCCGATCGAAGGTATCCCCGGATATGATATTCACGGCCAGACCCCCTACACCGCGGAATGGATGCTTTCGGTTGAACGGCAGGCCGGCCCGAAGACCGTCTTCAGCGCGAGTTATATCGGGACGTCGAGCCATCGCCAGCGCGTTCTCATTGAGCCAAATCCAGGCAATCCCTCACTCTGCCTGAGCCTCAGCCAGGCGACCGAGGTGCAACCGGGCACGCTTACCTGCGGCCCGAACGGGGAGGACACGGTGTATTACCCGATTAACGGTGGCCAGGTAAATGGCACGCGTGGACCGCTGGGCTCCAACTTCGGCAGTAATGCGCTGCAATCCACGATTGGCCATGCCAACTACAACGCATTGGAACTGAGTGCCCGTCATACCAGCGGCCGGCTTGAGTTCTCCGCCGCCTACACCTACAGCAAGTCCATGGATCAGTCATCGAATCCGGCTGAGGAAGTGAACCCTTTCAATCCCGCGCTCAGTTATGCCATCTCATCCTTCGATGTGAAAAATAACTTCGTGGTCAGCTACGAATATCAGCTGCCGTTTGATCAGTTCTTTCGTCCCAACCGGCTGTCCAGCGGCTGGTCTCTGGCCGGGATCACGCGCTTCTCCAGCGGCTTCCCCGTAACCATGGTGAACAATGGAGACAATTCACTGATTGGAACCAATCCAAACGGGATCAACAACAGCAGCATCGATGAGCCGGATTACACCGGTGGCCCGCTTCACCTGAGCGGGAATCCGCGCAAGAACAACAACAATTATTTCGATACCAGCGTGTTCTCCATGAATGCGCTCGGCACCCCAGGCAATGCCAAGAGGCGGTTCTTCTACGGTCCGGGTGCGGATAACTTTGATATGGCGCTTGCGAAGCGGTTGACGATCACTGAATCGAAGTCGCTGCTCTTCCGCGTGGAGGCGTTCAACGTCTTCAACCACACGCAATTCAACGGCCCCACTGCAATCGACGGTGACATTGGCAGCTCGACCTTCGGCAACGCCATCAACGCGGCGGCGCCGCGTATCCTACAGGGAGCGCTGAAGTTCAACTTTTGAGCCCCGAGCAAATCTGATTAAGAACTGGACGGGTGCCCCAGGTTCGCCGACCTGCCCAGGCTTGCCGTGGGAGCGTACCTGGGCCGAAAATGATATTTTTCGACTGCTTTAAGTCGGACGGCTCAGCAGCACCGAATGGATCCAGCTTGACGGACAATTTAAAGCGATCGTGGGGGCTTCGCCCCGTCTATTTCGGCCCAAAGCCCGGATTTCCTGCACGGGGCACCACCAAGGGCTGCGTGTGCGGCTTTCATTAAGGAAAGCCGCATGAGGTGCGTCAACGCGAGCAAGCTCGACAGGAAATCCGGGGGTACGCTCCCACGGCAAGCCGGGGCAGGTCGGCGAACCTGGGGCACCCGTCCTCTTCCTATTCAGCTCAATTGAACTAGCATAGTCAGGCACCCGCCGGCGCTGCGATACTGTCAGCGATGCGCTATTTATACCGGGCTCCCGCGCTCTTGCTGTGTTTGCTGCTTGTCTGCCAGCCCGCTGGGGCTTATTCGCTGTTGACCCACGAGCAGTTGATCGACCTGACCTGGCAGAGCTCCATCGCGCCGCTGTTGCGCAGCCGTTATCCCAACATCACTCCCGAGGAGCTGGAAAAGGCCCGGTCCTACGCCTACGCGGGATGCGTTATTCAGGACATTGGCTACTATCCCTTCGGCGACCCATTCTTCTCCGACCTGACCCATTACGTGCGCTCAGGGGACTTCGTCGTCTACCTCTTCCGCGACGCCAAAAATGCCAACCAGCTTGCCTTTGCCATTGGAGCGCTTTCCCATTACATCGGCGACAACATCGGCCACTCCCAGGCCACCAACCGGGCCGTGCCGGTGGAGTTTCCCAAGCTGGCAGCGAAATATGGGCCCGTCGTCACCTTCGGCGAAGGGCAACATCCGCATATCCAGACGGAGTTCGCCTTCGACATTAACGAGATTGCGCATCGCCGATTCGCGCCCGTTCACTACCTTCGCCATGTCGGCCTCAATGTGCCCAACAAGCAGCTGGCGACCGCCTTCTACCAGACCTATGGTCTCAGCCAGAACTTCTCCAAAGCCCGATTCCAGCGCGTCAACGTCGGGGGCTATCGCTTCGCCGTCCGCAGCTTTATTCCCCGCATCGCCTATTCGCTCACCCTTCTGCATCGCAGCCGCATGCCGGCGGACTCCACCAGCCCCGATCTCCAGAAACTGGCAGACGAGGTAGCGCAGGTAGCAGCCGAAAATAACTGGGACCAGTACCGTAAGAAGGCTGGCATCGGAACCTACTCGCTCGCCGGCTTGATCTATGTTTTACCTAAGATCGGCCCGCTGAAAATGCTGTCGATCAAGGGTCCTACCGATACCACCGAAGAGGAATACGTTCGCAGCGTCAATCGATCCACTGACGAACTAAGCTCCGCGCTGGGCCGGTTCGGCAAGCCAGGGCAGACGCTCGCCAATCGCGACCTCGATACGGGCGCGCCGGTTGAACCGGGGGCTTATCGCCTCACAGATGAGACCTATGCCAAGCTCCTTCACCGGTTGGTGGCCGACCCCCGCCATACAGTTCCGCCCGGCCTCAAATCCGATATTGTGAACTATTACGCAGACCCTAATGCCCCCATTCATACCAAAAAGAATGCGGAGAAATGGGCCCGGGTTCAGTCCGAGTTGCAGGCTCTCCGGAGCATGCCGGTGAGCAATCAGCCCATCGCCATAGAAACAGAGTGAATGAGCCCTGGGGCTACATGTCGAGGAAACCGCGCTTCAGCGCGATCATGACGGCGTGGGTACGATCGGTGGCGCCTAATTTCGAAAGAATGCTCTTGAGGTGGCCTTTGACGGTGTGCTCGGAGATGCCAAGCTGTTCGGCGATGATCTTATTCGAACTGCCACTGGCGACCCCGCGAAGCGTTTCCAGCTCCCGGCTGGTGAGTGCATCGTCAGCGACATGCTCGGCCATCTCGACGGCAATTTCCTGCGGGATGCGGCGGTGGCCTGCATGCACCAGCCGGATGGTATCGATCAACTCCGTCCGCAGCATGCTCTTTAAAAGATATCCGGAAGCTCCGGCCTTGAATGCCCGCAAAGCCTGTACGTCTCCTCCATAGGTGGTGAGTACGATGATGCGAGCATTGGGCCACTCCTTGCGAATGGCTGTGATGGCGTCGATCCCGTTGGCCTTGGGCATGCGCAGATCCATGAGCGTGATATCCGGCCGGTGCACGCGAAACAGGGCGATCGCCTCGTCCCCGTCGGTCGCCTCAGCCACCACGGTCATGTCAGGCTGCGCCATAATTGCGCCCGAGATGCCGCCCCTCAGGAGCGGATGATCGTCTACCGTAAGTACCCGGATGGGGTGTTGGTTGGTCATGACTTCTCTTTGGTCCGCTCCCAACCGCACCGCGGTGCGATGGGCAATTTTAAAGCAGTTTAGCAATGACTGTGTCTCAAAAGAGACCACGAGGACGCATCGCTTTTGCGGCTGGTAGAGAATACCCGCGTACCCCCCTCAAAAGGATCGCTTCCTGGACCCCCTTTTCGCGTTTGTCCAACCTGTAAGAGGTGGTTACAGTCGGTGCAATGCAGAGACTCTTCTCCATGTTCCCCACAGGGACAGCGGGTATTGCACTCGCTTTGCTAAGGCTAACGGCGGCGGCGATGCTGCTGATGATCGCGTTCCCGGGTGGAGAAGCCATTTCGTCACAATGGGCTTTTGCCGGTCTGGCCGTGCTTGCAGCCTTTTTCTTTCTGGGAGCATTTACCCCCATCCTGTGTGCGCTCGGTTGCTGCATCGAGATTGCAGCGATATTCGGCTTGCGAGGAGTCGACGCACTCCACATGGTCTTCTCTATTGTCGCTACGGCTGCTTTAGGCTTACTCGGACCGGGAGCCTATTCGCTGGATGCTCGCATGTTTGGCCGGCGGCGCGTGATCTTGTCCACCGACGACAGCTCCGACGTGATCTAAACTGCTCACATTTTGATGGGTTGCGATGCTCATCATTTTCGCGACGAGACAAAGTTCGCTACTTCCGCATTGATTCCACCGTCTGGCCATATCGCCCCCTCGCTGGAGGGAACCCGTCGCGCCGAGGCAACGGGCTTGGCCGCGGTCACCTGGTAGGACTGGTACTCGATGGTCAGAGTGGCCACCCCTCCCATCCTGACGTTAGTCACTGTCTTGTTCTCTTTGGGCAGATAGAACCCGTTGTCCACCTTCTGATAGGTGTGATGAATCACGGACTTCGTCGTCCAGAAGGATGGATTCTTCGCCGGCTGCGCCTCGATGCGGGTGACCGCGAAGTCGTGTGCGTCCACCCAGATCTTGCCTCGATACAGGAAGCGGCTGTCTTCCTTCGGCTCAACATTCAGCACATAGTTTGTGCCATCGGTCCCGGCAAGCGAGAACGTGTAGTTGGCCGGACCAAGCTCGGTGTGCTGTCTGTTGCTGGAGTCGCCAGCCTGCTCTTCGCTCTCCATTAGCCGGTGAAAGACACGATTCTGAATCAGCTTCGACCCGCTGGCATTGAGGACAGTGAATCGCTTGGAGGCAGGTGCGTCAAAATTTACTTCCACTTCCATGGTCGCGTCTGCAGAGGCTGGGAAGCCACGATATTCCAAGTGATAGGTACGTTTTCCAATGTAGTGCTGCAGACTGTCCGCGCGTTCCTGGTTCTTCTCCATCAGCCGCTGCACCACCTGGCCGGCTTCAAGGGTGGGCAACCCTGGTTGGCCCTGCGGCCAGGCTGCCGGGGCGCACACCAGCAACACCATCATGGGAATCCAAGCACGCGATCTTGTCCCACGCAGCGACGCATGGTTCTCTATCTGTCTACCCTGACAGCCGATTGCTTGCATGGACGCCCCCTGTGGTTACCCGATTGGTTAAGACCTATGCGACACGCTTTTTCGTGGTCTTCTTCCAGGGAAAACCACTCCTCACGTTCTTTTCGGGGGCAGCGTAATTGTGAGACCGCATTCAGTCTGCCCTTATTGGATGCAGAATGTCCTCTGCATCTCCTTCGCCGGCGGTTACGGATGGCACCTCTTGTAACGTAACGCGAGATAATTGTTCCCAACCGCTCGCTCCAGCTAGGATGCTCAAGCGCACCAGAGGGGCGCAGTGTGGGCCTAAGTCCTGCCTCTGCCTGGAGTATCGACCGCGGGGGCCCCCGGTGGCGTTAAAAATTGCCTAATAGACCGACCAGTGTCCCAGGTTGGCAATGCTATGCCTACTCCGGTATACAGCTACAGCAGGGAGGAATTATGTCGAAGCTGCAGTATCAATCGGGGTTTGCCAACGAATTTGCGACGGAAGCGGTCGCAGGCGCTTTGCCCAAAGGCCAGAACGCACCCCAGAAGTCGTCCCTCGGACTTTACACCGAACAGTTCAGCGGTACTCCCTTCACTGCTCCGCGAGCCACCAACCGGCGCGCCTGGCTCTATCGCATCCGTCCCTCGGTTACCCATCGACCCTTCGTCGAGCTCCCACAAACTGGTCTGCGCAGCGGCCCTTTTAATGAAGTCTCTGCCACCCCCAACCAGCTGCGCTGGGATCCGCTGCCCATTCCCACCACTCCCTGCGATTTCCTCGACGGCATCATCACCATGGCCGGCAACGGCGGACCGGCAGGCCAGACAGGGTGCGCGGTGCACATCTATGCCGCTAACCAAAGCATGTCCGGCCGCTTTTTTGCGAATGCCGACGGAGAGATGTTGGTCGTGCCCCAGTTGGGGAAACTGCGCTTCTTCACCGAGCTCGGCATTCTGGAAGTGACGCCGGGTGAGATCTGCGTTCTTCCCCGCGGCCTCAAGATGCGTGTGGAGCTAATCGAAGAATTTGCTCGCGGTTATATCTGCGAGAACTATGGCCTTCCCTTCCGTTTGCCTGACCTGGGCCCGATTGGCGCCAACGGGCTGGCCAACCCGCGTGATTTTCTTTCCCCGGTCGCCGCCTTTGAGGACCTGGACGGCAAATTTCAGAGCCTGTGCAAGTTCCAGGGCAAGCTGTGGTCCGCGGGGATCGATCACTCGCCCCTCGACGTGGTCGGCTGGCATGGCAACTACACGCCTTACAAGTACGACATGGCAAATTTCAATTGCATCAACACCGTCAGCTTCGATCATCCCGACCCGTCGATCTATACCGTGCTCACCGCGCCTACCGCGGTGCCGGGTACAGCCAACGTCGATTTTGGTATTTTCCCTCCGCGCTGGATGGTGGCCGAGCACACCTTTCGGCCGCCCTGGTTTCATCGCAACGCGATGAACGAATTCATGGGCCTGATCTTCGGCCAATACGATGCCAAGGCCGAAGGCTTTATTCCCGGCTCCGCCAGCCTGCATAGCTGCATGCAGGCTCATGGGCCCGATGCGGAAACCTTCGAACGGGCACAGAAGGCCGAACTCAAGCCCCACTATCTCGCCGACACCCTGGCCTTCATGTTCGAGACCCAGTTGGTGCTTCACCCGACCCGCTTCGCGCTGGAGACGGAATACCTGCAACGCGATTACTTCGAAGTGTGGCAGGCGCTCAAGAAACACTTCACCGGGAGCCCCATTTCGTAAATGCAACCATGAATGCTACACATGATCCTCAGCGGCAGAGCTGGGTAGCCTCGGCCAATCGTCCGGGTGGCGCGTTCCCCATCCAGAACCTGCCCTTTGGGGTCTTCCAAAGTGCAGGGCAGCCCGCCATCGGCGTAGCTATCGGCGACCAGATATTGGACCTCCGCGGCTGCTGCCACGCGGGCCTGTTGGCGTCGCTTCCCCCGGAAACCAGAGAGGCCTGTGCCGCCACCACGTTGAACCCACTCATGGCAGGCGGCCCGGAGAGCTGGTCGCCGCTGCGCGCCCTGCTCAGCGACCTGCTCCGCGCCGGCCATCCTCATCAGCGTTCGGTAGCGCCCCATCTGCGCGCCATGGCGGAAACCACCATGCTCAAGCCGGCATGGATCGGCAACTACACCGACTTCTACTCCTCGATCCATCACGCCACGAATGTAGGCAGGCTCTTCCGGCCGGAGAATCCTCTGCTGCCCAACTACAAATATGTGCCCATCGGCTATCACGGCCGGGCGTCGTCTATTGTTATGAGCGGCACGCCCGTGAAACGCCCTTCCGGCCAAATTTTGCCTGCCGCCGGCGCACCGCCTCATTTCGCGCCCACCCAGGCACTTGATTACGAAATCGAAGCCGGCTTCTTTATCGGGCGGGGAAACCAGCAGGGCGAAGCCATCCCCATCGATCGCGCTCCCGCGCACCTTTTTGGCGTGTGCCTGCTGAATGACTGGACGGCGCGCGACATCCAGGCCTGGGAGTATCAACCGCTGGGGCCGTTCCTCGCCAAGAGCTTTGCCACCACCATCTCCCCCTGGGTGGTCACCATGGAGGCGCTGGCCCCCTTTCGCAGGCCTGCGTTTGCGCGCCCACCGGGAGACCCGCGCCCTCTTCCCTACCTGGACTCGGAACCGGATCGTCAGCAGGGCGGAATCGACCTAACCCTGGAGGTTTACCTCCAGTCCGCTCGCATGTGCGCGGCTGGTTGCGATGCCGTCCGGCTCAGCCGCGGCAGCCTGGGTGACATGTACTGGACCGTCGCGCAGTTACTGACTCATCATGCGAGCAACGGGTGCAATCTTCAGGCGGGTGATCTGCTGGGCAGCGGCACGGTCTCCGGGCCAAAGGACGAGTCCCGTGGGTGCCTGCTCGAACTCACCCGGCGCGGTGTCGAAGCCATCACTCTACCCACAGGTGAACAGCGCGGCTTTCTTGCTGATGGCGACGAGATCACTTTTCGCGGCTATTGCGAGCGGACGGGATTTGTGAGTATCGGCCTGGGCGAGTGCTCGGGCACCGTCACCGCAAGCAGTCTACTCGGTTAGGTCATTTCTTCTCGAATAGAAAGAGCACGCGGCCATTACTCAATTGCTCACGAACGACGATCCTGAAATGACGAGTGAACTCCTCAACGAACAGATCTTCATCCAGATGCTGGTAGAGTTCGTCTCTGCCGCGGCAAAGATCAATGTAGCGCACGTCGCTCTTGGGGACCCACTCCAGGATGGCGGAACGCCGGGTAAGGGATGCCAGGAGCATGGCCACGTCGCCGATAGGAATCTGGTCGGCAAGCAGCAGATGATGCAGAATGCCCAGCATCATGACGCAATCGAAGCGGTCGCGCGCCCGTTCCAGCAGGGTGAGAGATTCGTTGTTCCACCATCCCACTGCTGGAGTCGGCCGGGCTACATCAGCGACCAGCGGCAGTATCGGCAGTCCAGCGGTGCTGGCTTGTCTCCAGTTGCGGTCCGAAGAGGAAACGTCTGTGTCCCAGGCCACCACGCGCGCGCCCACGCTGGCAGCAATGCGCGAATATTGACCGGTGTTGCCGCCGATATCGAGCACCGAGCCGGGGCGCAGCAATTGCATGGCCCGGTCGACAAATTCCTGCTTATGCTGCCGCTCCTGGTCGGTGTAGTGATCCGCGGCTGTCTGGTATTCACTCCACCGCGAATCGCGTCCCTTTGGTTCCAGCGCGTGCAGCGCTCGAGCAAAGCCTCTGAAGTTTCGCTCCAGAACCGCGGCCGCGATTTGCGGCTCCTGATTGAGCCTGGGCGGCGCCCCGCCTCCCCCCTTTCGTTTCTCGAACAGGTAAGGAAGGGTAATCAAGGACCGGAGCGGCGCGCTCCAGCGGTCCAAAGTCGAAAGATACGGATACAGGTCGACGGGCTCATAGCCGTCACGGCGATTCAGGGTAGCCGCCAGGGGCCAGCCGAGGTGCTTGTACGCGGCCAGAGGAAGCAGGAAAGTGCGGGCAAATTGCCCGTAGGCAAGCCACAAGGGGCTGCGCGGGTCGCGACGCTCGATGGACAGCACATCGACAAAAATCGGGCGCGAGCCCTCAAAAAGAATGTTCAGCGGGGTCGCATCTTTTAGAATCCAGCCTTCGTGGAGCAACTGGCCGCATAGTTCGAGGGTCAGTTCCCCGGCCGCGACCCACTGCCCGGGCGTCCATTCCCAGGGATAGGAAGGAAAAAATACCCGCGGATGCTCCAACAGGAGCGGCTGGTCTGCTTCCGCAGACAGCACGTGGCTGGCGACCAGGCGGCCTTGTTCTGTCCAGCGCCGGGCTAGGTCAGACTGCAGGAAGCGGAGACACTCCGCCGCGTGGAGGGGGTGTACCGTCCGCAGGACCTGATCGCCATGGATTTGCAGCGACCCTGCTGGATCGCGAAACGTCGCAATGTTCTGCGACGTGCCCTGGCTCATGGTTGGTTCTCTGCGACCTCTGTCTGGCTACCGGCGGGTGAAGGAATTTCGGCTGGTCCGCGCATCGCCTGGAAGATGCGCTTCAAGCGATGGCGCGTGTAGTAAAGCGCGCCGGCGAACATGGACCCGGCAACCTGGAGGAAGACGAAGCCAGATCCTGGATCGACGTAGGCTCGTGCCGGCCGTTCAAAGGCGACAAGTAGAACTGCGATCTGCAGAGCGGCGAGCGAACAAAATAAGAAACGCAGAACGCGGGGGGAGCGGCACAATCTATTCACGAAACTCCTCAGGACGCGAGTTTATCTACACTCTCTAACGTTTAACCCTACTGAAAAGTTGCCGGGGTTTCATCTTTTTTATTCACTATTCCTTCATATTTGATAGACGCCATATATTTTCCGGGGTTTACAACGGTTTAGCATTGTTAGATGCTTCCCGCGGGCGACCACCAACTGGTGCAAATCCTCGATGCCGCGCTGGCCGATGCCGCCCGGCGCAGCGGGGATTGGCTGGTCTGCAAGCCCGGGTGCACACAATGTTGCGTAGGCGTCTTTGCTATCCATCAGCTCGACGCGGCACGTCTGCAGCAGGGGCTGGAGGAGCTTACGAGGAACGAACCGGAGCGAGCCCAGTCCGTTCGCGAGCGTGCCCGGAAGTCGGTTGAGCGCCTCCGCCACGGCTTTCCCGGTGACCCTGTAACCGGGCTGCTCGACCCCTCGAAAGAGGCCGAAACCCTTTTTGAGGACTTTGCCAACGACGAGCCCTGTGCTGCGCTCGATCCCGCCACCGGCCTCTGTGACCTGTACCTCCACCGCCCGACTACTTGCCGCGTCTTTGGACCGCCCGTGCGCTCAGAACAGGGCCTGGGCGTCTGCGAGCTTTGTTACCACGGGGCCACCGAGGAGGAGATTGCCGCCTGCGAAATGGCCGTCGATCCTGAAGGACGCGAAGCGGGGCTGGTGCAGGAGTTCGAGCAATCCTCCGGCAAGCATGGCCGCACCCTGGTGGCCTTTGCGTTGGCCCAATAGGAAGGCCCATAGAGCGCTGCGCGGGCCCTCTACCGGTACAATGAAAGTCTCGACTCGCGCAGGAAAGTAGACCCATGCCCGCAAATCCCATTACTACTCTGAGCACCGCACTCGGCATCGCTGCCACCGACGCCGGCCTGACCATCGTCTCCTCCGAAGAGGGGATCGATTTCAATGGCCGCCCCACCGCTATCTTCCGCATCGGGCTCTCCGAGGACACACCTGCCGAGCGCACGCTGCGGCTGGAGCTAAGCGAGGACTTCGACTTTAATCGTCCTGAGCTATTGCCGGAGATGACCGCGCACTTGCGCGACGAAGCCAAACGACTGCGCAACCCGCGGCCGGATGCCTACGTGACCATGGCCGGTATGCCTATTATTTTCAGTGACTTCCGTTGGCCTTTCCATCGCTCTGTCTCGGGCGCGGATACCTACATCGTCCACGGGGTGGTGCACGTAGCGGACGGCACCGAGTCCCTGCTGCATGCCAAGATTTCCGCCAGCATGACGGTGACCTTTGCGGAGATCGTTCCGGCACCGGAACAGCCCTATGCAGAGACCTTCATCTACAGCGCGATTCGCAAGACGCTGGATCAGGGCCAACTGGAATTGCTCAAGAGCGGCAACCGCCAGCCCGTTCCCGTGACTACGCGCTATTACAGCCGCTGGCAAAAGAAGTTCTTTTTCAGCGACACCGATGACCAGACCCGGCAGCAATTTTTGCTGGCCAAGGTCTTCTGGCTCTCAGGGGTGTTGGGCAAGTCGCAGCCGGTGTGGATCGCAGACCCGCGGGACGCGCAATACCTCAATACCACCCCAGAGGAGCTGGTTCGTATGGCCGCCGCCCTGGCCGCGACCGGATTGGTGACCTTGAGCGCGGAAAAAGAGGGGGGCGCGGAGTTTGCCGCGGTTACCCCGGCTCTGCTGGCGCGCGATGCCGAGTTCCGCCGCCGCCTGCAGGAGGCGCTTGATCTCACGAAACCGGCATTTAATGAGGAGATGCGCGCCGGACATACCAACATGTAGGACTGATGGGCTGTAACTCTTCCGCCGGGATGCGCGTCTTACGCGCATCCGAGGGCTCCATGTACAAACGAATCTTCGCAGCAATAGCCATGGCTCTCACCGTGGCCCTACAGGCACAGACGGCGATGGACGGCCCGGCGCCGAAGGTGGTGCTGATCGAGCTGTTTACCTCGGAAGGATGCTCCAGTTGCCCTCCGGCGGATGCTTTGCTCCGGCAGGTGAACGGAAGCCGAACCGCCGGGGACCAGTTGGTAGTCGGCATCAGCGAGCATGTCACTTACTGGAATGGGCTTGGCTGGTCCGACCCTTACTCCTCCCCTGCCTACACCGAACGGCAAAATGCCTATAGTGAGCGATTCCACCTGGAGGGCGTTTACACGCCGCAGATGGTGATCAACGGCGCCGAGCAGATTGTGGGCAGCGACCGCGCTGCGTTGCTGCGCGCGGTCCTGGCGGAGGAAGGACAGCATCCAAGGGTGTCTGTGCGCATTCTCTCCTCGCAGGTGGTGGGAAACAGCGTGACGGTGAGTTTTTCCCTCAGCGGAGAGGTGCCGGCGCAAGGGGCCGATCTTATGGCGGTTCTCGCCGACGACTCCGATCGCTCCAGCGTGCTGCGCGGCGAAAACTCCGGTCAGACACTGGCACACGTCGCCGTAGCGCGATCCATCTCCCGTGTGGCCAGGCTGCGAACCGCGGGGGAGCGGACAGTGCAGGTCCAAATTCCCGCCACTTTTGAGGCAGCGCAAAGACATCATCTGATCCTCTTCGCGCAGACGCCGGGCAACGGACGAGTGCTGGGCGCGGACAGCAAACCGCTGTAGAGAGCTTGCATGGCGGGAACCACCGAAGAACGGGATGAGGCACAGATGATCGCTAAGATCCTTGCCGGAGAGTCGCAGCTCTTTCATGAGCTGATTCGTCCCTATGAACGCAGGGTCTACGTCATGGCATTGTCTTTTCTTCACAATGAGGCGGATGCGGAGGACACCGCCCAGGAGACCTTCCTCAAGGCCTTCCGCAACTTGTCCAGCTTTCGTGGCGAAGCCAAATTCGGAACCTGGCTGGTGAGCATCACCCTGAACGAGGCACGCAGCCGTATCCGTAGCCGGAATACGATGAAGATGGAGTCGCTGGATGAGCCCCCGGACGAACAGGGAAACACGTCACCGTATCTGTTACGAGACTGGAGGGAGATACCCTCCGAGGCCCTGGAGCGCAAAGAGGTCAGGCAGCTATTGCAACAGGCTATCACCGGGCTGCCGCTCATCTACCGCGAGGTCTTCCAGCTGAGAGACATCGACCAGCTGAGTATCAACGAGGCCGCTGCGGCGCTTGGCATCAGCATCGCCGCGGTGAAGGTCCGCTTGCATCGCGCGCGTATGATGTTGCAAAAGAAATTGGCCCCCGAGTTGAAGCAGGTAGCTCCCAAACGGAGGTGGTGGGCGTGGTCATAGACTGCAAACACGTGTGGGAACACATCTCCGGCTACCTGGACGCGACGCTTCCACTGGATGTGCTGGAACAGGTGCAAAAGCATCTGGAGCACTGCGAGATCTGCTCGGCGATTCTGGACTCAACGCGCAACATTTTGATCCTGACCGCAGACGAACGCGTCTTTGAGCTACCCCTTGGCTTTAGTGAACGGCTGCACGCCCGTCTGGAAGAGGAGATACGAGGCCTGACGCCCTAAGCGTTGTGCACGATGCGGTGAGTGATCCACTCCGCCAGCACCAGGGCCAGGGTTATGACCGCAAGCACAATCTGGAAGGTTTCCGCCCGCTTCTGTTTGGGGGTTGCGGGGGTTGTGCGCCATTGCGAAGAAGGCCGGGAGCGCAGGCTGCGTATCCTCCAGATCACATACAGGTTGACGAATGACCCGATGAGGGCAATGGCCATCATGGGAATCCGAATCGCATCCGCATGAAATCCGCTCGATGGACGGTGTAATCCTGCAGCCGCGGCTAGCGCTCCCAGCCCGATGATTACGCGCACACCACTGATAGCCATCACCGCGGTGCAGGCACTCTGCAGCAAGATAAAGAAGAAACTGGTCACGCCAACGATCCATGATTGACCGGAGGAGGATCGACCGGCGGAATTTTGTTCTTGCGCGGGCATCTCTTATTTACGGTATATCATGGCGCTTTGCAGGCCATCGGAGTGATCAGAATTCCATCGACTGCTGCACCGGCGGGAGATGTGCGAGCATCCAACGGACATGTTAATCAAACGAATATTGGGAAGCCAGGGATTGGAAGTGTCGGCTCTTGGGCTGGGATGCATGGGCATGAGCCAATCCTATGGTCCAGGAGACGAAAGCGAGTCGGTTGCCACTATTCACCGTGCGCTCGAATTGGGACTCGATTTCTTTGACACGGCCGAAGTCTACGGCCCCTTCATCAATGAAGAGCTGGTGGGACGGGCGCTCAAGGGGCGGCGGGAACAAGCCATCATCGCTACGAAGTTTGGATTTCGCATAGAGGATGGCAAGATTGCCGGGACCGACAGCCGTCCCGAACATATCCGCGAAGTTGTCGACGCTTCCCTGCAACGCCTGCAGATTGAATATATTGACCTGCTCTACCAGCACCGCGTTGATCCTCAAGTCCCTATCGAGGACGTTGCAGGGACGGTGGGGGAGTTGGTGCGAGCCGGGAAAGTACGTTATTTCGGGCTTTCGGAGGCAGGAGAGAATACGATCCGGCGTGCTCACGCGACGCATCCGGTGACGGCGTTGCAAAGCGAATACTCTCTTTGGGAGCGCAACCTGGAGCCACGAATCATCCCAGCACTGCGCGAACTCGGTATCGGACTTGTGCCCTTCAGCCCGTTAGGCCGCGGCTTTCTGACGGGTACAGCTAAACGTGCGGAAGATTACCCCGAAGGTGATTATCGCCGGGGCGATCCGCGCTTTCAGGGCGCGAACTACGATGCGAACGTGCGCGCTGCTTCCCTGGTGGAGGAGATTGCCGCGCGGAAGAAGTCCAAGCCTGGGCAGATTGCTTTGGCCTGGTTGTTGCAGAAGGGCGATGACGTGGTGCCGATCCCGGGCACGAAGCGGCGTAGCTATCTGGAAGAGAATGTCGCTGCTGCAGCTCTGGGGCTCACAACGGAGGAGATGGCTAAGCTCGATCATGCATTATCCCCTGATGCCATTTCAGGACCACGGTATAACGAACGCATGATGGGGCTTGTTGATCGGTAATAAAAGCGATCGTTGGGCCTTCGGCCCGTCTTCTTCGTCCCAGGTACAAGAGACTCTCCATATTCTTTGGTAAGGGTACAAGTATCATCTTCCCCTTATCCTCATTCGCACGAATCGGTAAAATGCCGAAAAAGGCCTGCCCCCGTGTCTTTCTCAGGCCCAGAGACCTGACCGGAGGCCACGGCTATTTATGCTCGGTTGCATTTGCTGGATTTGTCGCTGCTTTGCCATCTCAATCATGATTGCGGTCTGTTGCCGCAGCATCCCCGCCACGGCGGCTACCTGCAACGTCATCGGAGCCCACAAACCCTCAGAGGCTGAAGACGCCTTCCTGCACAGTGATTACGATCGAGCTGTTGTGCTCTACCAGGCGCAGCTTCAACAAAAGCCAAACGACCCGACACTGACCGCGGGTCTGGTAGAAGTCCTCCTGAAGCAACAAAAAATAACCGAAGCGGATGACCTGGTGCACAAGGCGCTCGCGCAAAATCCTCAATCCGGCGTGCTGATGGGTGCGCTGGGCGAAGTGCAATATCGAGCAGGTACCCCCTGGCTCGCGCTCCCCACGGCTGATGCCTCCATCAAGCTCGATCCGTGCAACCCGCAGGTGCGGCTGCTCAGTGCCAGGCTGCTTCGCCTCAACTCTCATTACGCGGCCGCGGCAAATGAGATAAGCACCGCGCACGCATTAGACCCGTCCAATCCGAGAATTCGCAGCCGCTGGCTGGATACACTCCCCGTAAAAGAACGCATCACCGAACTTGAGGCTTACCTCGCCAGCGCGAACGGTGAAGACCCGGACACACTTAAAAGTCTCCACTTTTACCTTGCCTACCTGAAGCAGCAGGAGATCGAGCCCCACAAGGCTTGCCGGTTGATCTCCAACACAGACACCGCAGAGATACCGTTCAAATACTTATTTCAAGACGGCACGCATATCCGCGCCTTCGGACTGGACGTAAAGCTTAACGATCACGAAACCCGGCTGGAGATCGACACGGGCGCCAGCGGTTTATTGGTCAGCCGTTCGGTCGCCGATCATGCGGGGCTCAAGCAGTTTAGTCGAACCGAGATAGGCGGTGTCGGGAGTCAGGGCAACAAGGCCGCATATACCACATTTGCGGATGACATCAAGATCGGCTCGCTGGAGTTCAAAGATTGCGCCGTCGAGGTAATCGATAAGGGCAACGTAGTCGACAGTGACGGCCTGATCGGCATGGATGTCTTTTCCCGTTTTCTCGTTACCCTCGACTATCCCATGCGTAAGTTGCTGCTGGCGCCTTTGCCACCGCGCCCCAACGAGTCGGGCGGACTAAAACCCACCCTCGAGACCGGCGGCAATACCAATGAAGACGAGTCCCAGGACAACACGACCTCGCGTCCCGCACCTGGGCCCAAGCCGGCCGCGCATGGCCCTTACGACCGCTATATCGCCCCCGAGATGAAGAATTGGACACTCGTCTATCGTATCGGGCACGATCTGTTACTGCCCGCGTCGCTCAACAACGGCCCGCCCAAACTTTTCATTGTGGACACGGGAGCATTTTCTACCACGGTAACTCCCGAGGTTGCGCGTGAGGTCACGAAGGTGCATAGAGAGGACAACATCATTGTCCACGGAGTGAGCGGCAAAGTAGACAAGGTTTACACCGCGGACAGCATCACCTTCAGGTTTGCCAACATCTCCCAGAAAGTGGATGGCGTGGTTGCATTTGAGACACCCGGGTTGAGCAAAAACTTAAGTATGGAGATAGGAGGATTTATCGGTATCACTGCGCTGGGTCAGATGACAGTCAGCATCGACTACCGCGATGGGCTGATGAAGTTCGCCTACGACGCCAATCGCGGATACCGATTCGCGCAGTAGAGGCGGATGTTTCAATCTAATTTCCAGGTTCCGCACGCATTGCTGTATTCCTCGCCACACCACGACAGCAATGTTACGAGGGGGTTGCGCGAAGGCCGAGGGATTCCGCGACTCTGCCGAGAGGCGCGTCGATGGTCCAGATTTGCGTGCCGTGCGTGGTGATGCACGAGGCTATGAGTTGAGCATTGATGAGGCCGATGCCTTTGGAAAACAAGCCGCGGCTTTCGATCATGTATCGCACGTCCGCCGTGCGTATCGTTGGTAGTGCAGTGAGTTTGTCGAATTCAAGGAGTGTTTGCTGCCGGTCTGGGAGATAGCCGCAGGCTAATTCCGCGACTACGAATGGATGGGTGCAGACCTGGTCATTCCCGATTAACGTTTCCAGCTCTGCTTTGAATCTTCCCCTGCGGAACATTGCAACCCAGATGGAAGTGTCGACGAGGATCATGGTTCATCCACCCGCCGTCTGCGCACATCTTTGATATTCGGAGCAGTGCCGGCCAGAGCCAGAAGCCTGCGTCCGGCCTCCCGCGCAATGATCGACTTCAGGGCTTCGCGAAGCAGTTCCGCCCTCTCCGTCACCCCGGTGTACTCGTGCGCCGTCTTCAGCAGATCGTCATCGAGGGTTACGGATGCTCTCATGCCTTGTCCTCTTACACCGATTATAGCACCGGTATGCACCTAATTATGGTGTCACGGGTCCCAAATATTTGTCGAGCCAGTTGAGCGATTCCTTTATCATCTCCGTTCGCGGTACGTCGTGTCCCGTGTCGTAAACCACGCGGCGCTTGTGTTCTGTGGGCGTTCCTAGCAGACGGAACATGGGCTCTTGAGAGATTCTGGGCGGCCAAATGAAATCGAAACGGCCATTGAGCATCAATAGAGGAGCCTTCACATGTGGGGCGAAGTTGACTTGATCCACCTCCGGCAATTGCTCTTGTAAATAGAATCCGGGTGCTATGAGAATTAATGCCCTGAAGCGAGTTTCAACAGCAGGGAGTAGTGCCCCCATCGCTGCCCCCCAACTGTAACCCTCGTAGGCCAACGCGTTGGGATTGATATCCTGGCGTGTCTCAAGGTAGTCGATCGACCGGCTGAGGTCCTTAGACCAAAAAATGACATTGTCTCGATAAGTACTGCTGGTGTTTGGCCAGTAAATCGGCTTCGGTCCGCCACCACGTTCAAAGGTTCCCTTGTAGATAGGGAATAAGACCGCTCGTCCACTTTTGATAATGAAATCGAAGTCTGGAAGACAGATCGGGAGCCCTTCTGCGCTCGATCGCATGTGAGCGGCAGCAGCGCCGGGAAAATACACGACGACTTGAAAAGGCGGCGACGCTGCTTTGGGCAGGAACAAATACGCGGTAACTCGCTCGCCGCCGTAAGCCGCGTCGAAGGAGACTTTCTCTTGCCTCCAATCCTCGGTCTGTTGAACGGATTCCACCTTCGTACGCAAGGGCGTCTTGTCATAAGAGTATTGGTTCTTGTATGCCCGGAAAAGTTGATCAGAAACAGGTTTTTCGGAGCCGTAGTTGCGTAATTGAACCGTGATCGGAGCGTCTGCTGCTTCGGCTTCCTTACCAGTCGACTCATATTCCGCGCAACGAAAACCAAATCCAGGGGACCGCTCGAAGGGTGAACGAGCATCGGGATAGTTGAACATATAAGTCGGCTCGTCCCATGCGCCGCCCATGATATAGTGCCTGCCGGAGGCCGCTTCGTTTGCGCACCACTCCTTCACGTTGCCTGCCATATCGTAAGCGCCACACCAACTCATACCGTGGTAAGTCCCGACCGGCGAAGGTCCCTTACCACTGAAGTTGCTGGCGGGTATCAGGCTGGGGCTGTCCGTCGGGGATGCAGCAGCCGCCCAGTGATAAATGGTCGGAAGCGACTTGCCTACAAAGTCAGCATAAGCTTCCGCCTCGAACCAGCTCACACCGGTGACAGGGTATTCGCCCTCACCCTGCGGATATTGACCTTGTATCCAGATGGAAGGTCCTGGCCTGTTCGTTTTATCGACAAAGAGTTTCATCGCCTCGGCCCACGGAAGCACGCGTCCATCCTTTCGGAATTCGTGTTTCCAATACTTCTGCTTGTTGTAACCTCCCTGGTCCACAAAGCGTTTGAACTCGCGATTGGTGACCTCGAACTTGTCGATCCAGTATTTCCCAACCCGGACTGCAGGCAAGGCCTGAAAGCCTGCAATGCCTGCAATCCCCCATAGGGTGAAAGGGTCGCTCTGAACAGATTCCTGGTCGAACTCAACAGGAACCATTCCGCTGGGAGCCTGCCCGTCTTTGTGCAGTGCCACCATGATCGGGCCGGCCGGGAAGGTAGCGCGTTCGAGCGTTGTATATCCTTGCAATTCGAATTTCCAACTCGAATCCACAGCGGGAAACCTTCCTTTGAGGATGGGCGAGAGTCCGACAAATTTCCATTGGGCGTTGGGAGAGTTGTAGTTCCTGCGGTAGACGGACGCCCCCGGAGGGCTGGTGATGATGGAATCGGACCAGGAGATATCGGGCCAGAATCTGGCCAGGGTTGGGTCAGCCGGAATGTATCGCTCGGCCTGAACAGCAAGTGCATAGGCTTGGCCAGGTTCGCCCCGTTCGATGAGCTTGCCGATCTGCGGTAACGCCTGCTCCCTGGCCCATCTGACTTTGGAACTGTGGTGAATCCCCCAACCAATAAAGCTCATTAAGGCTATGAAGATAATCAGTGCGGGGACTGCGACTAAGGGCCGCCCGATTTGCCGGAGCAGTCCTGGGTTAACAGGTTCCGAAATCAGTTCGGAGCAATGCTTGAGCTCCTGCTCAACCTCTATCATGCTTGCATAGCGTTCTTCCGGGTGCTTGCGTAAACAGCAACGAATGATTCGGTCCAGCGCATTGGGGACATCTTTTATGAATTGGTGCAGCGGGATGGGCTCCTCCCGCTCAACTGCTATCAATGTTTCACTACTGGACTTGCGCGGGAACGCTTTCTTTCCCGTGAACATCTCGTAAAGAACCGCGCCAAACGAAAATATGTCGCTACGGGCGTCAACGCGTTGACCATGCAACTGCTCAGGAGACATGTATGGCAGCGTGCCGACAACCTGGATATCACCAGTTTCATCCCCAGACACGACGGATCGTTCGTACTTTGCCAGCCCAAAATCGAGCAGCATTGCCCCACTTTCGGTAAGCATGATGTTGCCTGGTTTGAGGTCGCGATGAACGATGCCTTTACGGTGTGCCGTGGCGAGTGCATCCGCAACCGCGATCGCGATCTTCAGAGCCTCTACCGTCGGGAGCCGTCCCCTCTGGATGCGCGCCGAAAGTGTCTCGCCCTCCAGGTACTCCATCGCGATGAAGACTCGCGCGGCATCTTCCCCAAAGTCGTACACCCTGCAGATGCTTGCATGATTTAAAGCGGAAGCAGTTTTCGCTTCGCGCAGAAATTGCTCCAGCGATTCCCTATCTTCAGCTAGTTCCTTTGGCAAGAGTTTCAGCGCAACCATTCGGTCGAGCAGCAAATCTTCGGCTTTGTAGACCTCACCCATACCTCCGGCAGCGACGAAATTGACTATGCGGAACCGCCCAGCTAATACTTCACCGGGTGTCAGTCGTTCCAGGGGATTTGCGCCGGTCCGCCGAGGGTCAACAAATGGCGGGCTGGATAAGAAGCTGCCCAAACGATTGTGGACGCCAAGCAGCCGGCGCACTTCGGCGCGGACCATTTCGTCGCGCTCGTTTTGTTCGAGAAAAGAGGCCCGCTGTTCCGGGCTGCGTTCCAGCGCGGTGTGGTACAGCTCTTTAACGAGTTCCCACTGTTTTGCCGTCATCTGCATGGTCGGGCCTCAATTCGCCGTACAGCCAGACTTTCGCCACAGCCCAATCCCGCTTGACCGTGATCGGGGAGACGTTCAGAAACCTGGAGGTTTCCTCCACGCTGAGGCCTCCAAAAAAGCGCAATTCGACGATGCGGCTTTGGCGCGGATCGAGCTTCGATAGCCGGTCGAGAGCTTCGTCCAATTTCAACAGATCTTCAGAGTGTTCCGGGGTAAAAGCCAATCCTTCGTCCAAGGGCAGGATCACCTGGGTTCCGCCACGCTTCTCCCGCAGGTGGCGGCGGGCATGGTCGATCAGAATGCGCCTCATCAGTTGGGCAGCAACCCCATAGAACTGAGCGCGGCCCTGCCAATGGGGAGAATGCTGGCCAACCAGCTTGAGATAAGCTTCATGAACCAGAGCAGTGGTCTGAAGGGTATGGCTCGCCCGCTCGCGCCGCATATACCGGCGGGCCAACCTTTTGAGCTGGTCATAGACCAAAGGAACAAGCTTTTCCTGGGCAGCTTGGTTCCCATTCGCTATTTCGACCAGCAGGGCCGTCACGTCTGGTTCCGGGACCAAGCGGCCACCCTCCAACCGTATCCGGTTCAAAAAACAGCAGTTACTGCAACCCTGATTGGTCTGGATTCTACCCCCAATTCACGATCTTTGCATTTCCTCACTTCCTAATTGATCCCTTTTTCCCGCAGATGTCGCGTTGGTAAGTAAAGCCGGATCTTCAGGCAAGCATTTCACTGCGACCTAGGAGGATATTCATGCGTAACACGACTCTTGCGACTTACACACGCTTCGCGGCATTGCTCACTGCAGTGGCCGCCGCCGGTATGGGAACGGCCTATGCAGGCGGTTGGGAGCACGACCAGGAACAACTGGCCCAAATGGCCGAGCTGCATAATCTCCACGCAACCTTTCACGCGGCCGTCAGCGTGCACGATCCTGTCAATGGCGATTCGGCGGCCGAGGTTACACAGCGAATTAAAGACGCACTTTCAGTCTGGGCGGAAGATGCGGTGCTTACAGTAGTGGGCAGCACGGCTACGGCGGGGAACTATGTCGGCAACGGTGATCCGGACGATGCCGCGACGTGCCCTGTACCCACGGGTGATACCTCTGCCGGGGGTAAACAGGGCACACTCTGCTCATTCTTTAAGTATGTCTCCGGAGGGTTACAGGTGGCGAACAAGTTTGTCTCGCTTTCCCCTGAATATAAAACGAAGTTTGTCCCTGTGTATGAAGACGGGCAATGGAAATCATCGGTGTATTTTGAGTGCCACTACTTCGATGTGTCCTTGAATTCGGCTACCGGCCTCCCCAACTGGACGGCGAAGAGCCACGTAGACCTTGACGGTACAGCGAAAAAGATCAACGGGAAGTGGTTGTTGACGCAGGTCAGCTCGGGTGCGGTTGGAGTTCCGATTCCGTAGCAGGCTGCCTTCTGCGGAAGGGACGCGGGGACAGCATACTATCCCTGGAGTGATGTAATACGTATGCTGTCCGTGCGCCGCTCTTCCTCGGCTGGTCCGTTTGGCAGGCAGCCGGAAGTGCAGCAGCAGCGAGGGACCGGTTGAGAATCGCGACGTTCAACATCAACAACATCAATAAACGGCTTGATAATCTCCTTGCCTGGTTAGCTAAAACTGAGCCGGACGTGGTGAGTCTCCAAGAGCTCAAGGCGGAGCAGGGAGAGTTTCCCGAGAAAGCCCTTCGGACTGCGGGGTACGAAGCAGTTTGGCAAGGGCAGCGATCCTGGAACGGCGTAGCTATTCTTGCGCGCGACCACGCTCCGGTATTGACTCGCACCAGCTTGCCGGGAAATCCTGAGGATCAACAAGCCCGCTACGTCGAAGCGGCTGTTCAGGGAGTCCTAATCACTTCTATCTACCTACCCAATGGGAACCCTCAGCCTGGACCCAAATTCGATTACAAATTGGCCTGGTTTGAACGCCTGATTGCCCATGCTGCTGAGCTCATGGCGAGCGGCGCTCCCATTGTGTTGGCGGGTGACTACAACGTGGTGCCGACACCGCAGGACATCTATCCGACACGATCGTTGGATAACAACGCGTTGATCCAACCCGAAAGCAGGCAGGCCTTCACGCGCCTGCTGTCTCAAGGCTGGACGGATGCGATGCGAAGACTACATCCGAATGGGCCGCTCTGGACATTCTGGGATTACAAGTTTGATCGGTGGCCGCAGGACAAAGGCATGCGGCTCGATCATTTGCTGCTCTCGCCCAACTTGGCGGAGCGGCTAGTGGACGGTGGCGTCGACCGATGGGCACGTGAACAGGCAAATGCCAGCGACCATGCGCCAACATGGATCGCGCTCGATCTTTAGCCTGGAACAGGCCCCAGGCCGGTCTTCCGGTGGTGTGGTGTTTTCCAAGTTGTCAAAACTGCTCAATCAAGAGGACGCACTGGGCGCACCCTGCTTACAGCGTTTCGTAATTCCAGCGGCGCGACCAGGCTCGCGAGGTGTGGCTTTGGCTTCGGTCTGCGCCGACTGGTAGCCCCCTTGCTCGAATTACCTTTAGCCGGGTTTTCCTCGAGGTGCTGGCTAAGTCCTTTGTTTTACGAAGATGCTCAAATTTTTATTTTTCCCGCCCCCATAAGCTGCTTAGGAGACCGGCATCTGCGGGCTGCCGTCGATGCTTTCGGATAAACCCGTGCCCCGACACAAAGCGATGTGCCGCGGCTCATTCGATGAGCTGAATCCCAAATCATGGGAGTCCTGATTAGAACGGTATTACAGCCCGGTTTTATCATCCAGAGTTCTGGAAAAAAGGATGTGGAAGAAGGGTAGGGGAACTACGGAAATGGTGACGGCTTGCAATGAACCGACAGGAGGTGCCGCGTGTGAACCACTCCAGTCTTTGCGGCGTATGTTTTCCGGTTACCGCCCGAATCGATTTTTCATCACTTCCGTCAGCCACGGAAACTTGACACCTAAAAGTGGTCATATTATTCTGGTCATACCGAAAGGGGGCATTGTCATGCAAAAAATGGCCGCCGCGCAGTTCAAAGCTCAATGCCTAGCTGTGATGGATCAGGTGTCGCAAAGTGGCCGCCCCGTTGTAATTACCAAGCATGGCAAACCTGTGGTGAAGGTGGTTCCTGCAAACGAAGGCGAGGACGAGATTTTCGGTGCCTTGGCAGGCATCGCCAGAATCAAGGGCGATATTGAGAACACGGTTCCGGCCAGCGATTGGGAAGTGGAATGATCCTTCTGGATACTCATATTCTCGTCTGGCTTCTGATCGCTCCTGAAAACCTTTCACCAAAAGCAAAGAAGGCAATCGTGGCGGCCCGCAAATCCGGGCCGCTTGCTCTTTCTGCGATCAGCCTTTGGGAGATTGCATGGTTGGCAGTGAACAAGCGAATCGATATCGATGTGAGCGTCGATTCCTTTGTGAAGAAATGTGCTTCCTATGTGCAGGTTCTCCCTATCACTCCGGAGATAGCGGTTCGTTCTGTTCAGTTCCCAAAATCCTACCCAAAAGATCCGCGGGACAGAATTATCGGGGCAACCGCGATTGTCGAGGGCATTCGCCTTCTGACGCACGACAAGATGATCGTGAAGTCAGGTCTGGTTCCTTTGGCAGCGTAGCGCTCAGGATTCCGGCGGGGACAGGTCTAATGCGGTGACAGCTTACCTGTTGCAACAGTCTCAGTCTGCCCGCCTTCCCGGTGGCCGCGGGCCATCACTGCCATAGGTAAGCTGTCACCGCATTAGACCAAGAACAAAAAAAAAGCGGCCCGATGAGGGCCGCATCCTACTGACTCGCTAACCAGCTACTACTTGGCGCTCGCCGGCGGCACAATGCCGTTCATCCGTAGGTACTCCACCATCTGACCATAGTGATCATTCCCATGGGCCGCCGCAAAAGCGGCAATTGTAGCCCGCGTGCTGAACCCGTCGATCGGCTTGATGGCGACAAATGCATTTTCTGTCGTGATGGTCGCAATCGCCTTGTGGGCGTAGACGAACGATGCTTCCAGTGCAGGCACCGCTTCGTCTTTCGTGGTAATGGAGCCGATTGCCTTCACGTCGCGGTCAGGCTTAATGCCGCTCCAGCCGAAGAAGAAGTAGTTGGCCTGCGCCAGGTGCGTCACCTGGGCCACAAAGGTGCGCACGGTATCGAACTGCGTCGTCTGGCCCGGAGCAAAGATGCCTTGCGACGGCGCGAAACTGTACTTATCGGCTGGCATAGCCTTCGCCGCGCCCACTACCTGGAGTTCCAGCAAGGAGAGCAAACCGTCCACGGCTTTCGCGGGGTCTTCCTTTGTACCCACCGGCGGCGAGGGCGGGGGCCCACTCATCTGCGCCCGCATCTGCACACCACCACTCACCATCACGGCACCTGCAAGAATCAGAGCACGAATACGCATTGTCTATCCTCGATCCGAGTTCGTTTGAAGAGCGACCCCAGCTTACCAGACCTTCCCTGGCTGCCATTCGCAGGCCGAGCGATATCGGCTGTCCTGTCCTGGCTGTCACCTGTTTTCAGGAATTGAGTCGTCCGCAGCAAGGAGGGCCGAGCGAATGCTGCCCGTGGGACGAACAGCGCACTAAGGGGAGTAACTCGGGGCGGGGAAGGTGGGAGGAGATAAGGGCACCGATACGTATCACCCAGAATTGCCGCAATAGGTATGTCCCTTCATCTCCCCGTTGACTTTTACCTATCATGGATTTCCCGCGTTTATCCCGAGTGATAGATTGGCAGTCACGATGTAATGGGAGTGAATTTCCTTGTTGATGCCACCGCGCCCTGTTCTGCTGGCTGCCGCCCTGCTCATCTCCGCCTTTCCCCGGCCCCTGGTTGGGCAGGCAGCGGCCCCTTCCACGACGACAGAGATCCACCCGGATCGCAGCGTCACCTTCCGCTATCAGTTTCCGGGGGCTACCAGCGTTGCACTTAGCATCGATGCGAGCGCCAAGCCGCTCGCGATGACAAAAGATGCCGCGGGTCTGTGGACGGTAACCACGCCTCCTCTGCCGCCGCAGATTTACGGTTACACATTTGAGGTCGATGGCCAGGCCCAGTTCGACCCCAACAATTACCTGCACATGCTGCCCAATTATTCCTTTATCTGGGATCAGTTGGAGGTGCCGGGCGATGGGCCGCAGATGTGGGATATACAAGCCGTGGCCCACGGGGAGCTGCACCTGCACCACTACACCACGAAGGTCGTCGAGGGACTGCCGGCACAACAGGACGACTACATCGTTTACACCCCGCCAGGGTACGATGCGCGCGCGGAGACGAAATACCCGGTACTGTACTTGCTGCACGGCTGGGGCGGGGACGCTCATGAGTGGACGTCTGGGCTGCAGGCCGACAACATCCTGGATAATCTGTTGGCCCAGCATAAAATTCGGCCGATGGTGGTGGTGATGCCACTGGGCTACGGGGACCTGCGCTTTCTAGGCAAGTTCGGCGTGGTGTGGCGGGATCGCGTGCTGGTGGATCACAACACCAGCTTGTTTTCGCAGGCGCTGCTGGCAGAGATTATGCCGCGAGTGGAGGCGGAGTACCGGGTGTCGGCCCGGCGTGAAGATCGCGCGATCGCGGGCCTGTCGATGGGTGGGTTGGAGAGCCTTACCATTGGGCTCACCCACCCCGCGCAGTTCGCGTACATTGGCGGCTTTAGCTCCGCAGTGCATCTGTTGGACCCGGCGACGCAGCTGGCGGGCGTGGATGCGGCGAAGCTGCGCCTACTGTGGATCGCGTGCGGCGTGGATGACAACCTCGTGACCGCGAACCGCAAGTTGATCGCCTATCTGAAGGCCAAGGGGCTTACCGTCACCGCGGTGGAGACGCCGGGCGCGCACCATTTCAACGTGTGGCGGGATAACCTGGTCCAGTTCGCGCCGCTGCTGTTTCGCTAGGGGGAGAACTTGGAACTTGGGGATGTGGGACTTGGGGACATCCATGAGGCTGTACGAAACGGATTCAGAAGGTCTGCCGTGGTCCTACGGTTTCGCAGACAGGCGCTTTTGCTTTAGGGTCACTTCCAGTCTGTCCTGCATTCCCCCTGCATTCCCCTGATAAAGTCATCCGATATCTGCTTGGGAGTGAGACAAGTCTTCGAGTCCGGTCCTCAGTTGCGCGACCTTAAGGTCAAGTAGGTGCCAAACGGTCAATTGACTGCCGGGCTTGGTAAATTCGACGTGAATGTGATCTGTGTGGGGATTCTGGCCGTGATATGCATGCTCTCCCCTCGCACGGCTCCAAATCTCCCGGTGCCAGATTACGTTATCGATGCCGGTCTCGTTAGCCGCTTCGATGAAAATCCGATAGAGCCTATCGGCAATCAGCTTCTCCTCTGGACGCTTCACGCTCAAGTGGATATCGAGTGCTCTGCCTTCAGCGTGTGCCGACTTCTTGTTGGTTCCAGCTATGTTGCGGTCGTTGTAAATGCCTGTTTGTGAGATTTGAAGGAAATTTGCTTTGAGGTACTTTGCCAGAGCTTTTGGTAGCGGTTGTGGCTGGTGCCAGTTGATTGGATTGGGTTGGTTAGTCATTCCGACCTCCGGTCGAAGTTTACTCCGTTCAAACAGGTAAAAACAGGTGACAGACAGGACGATTCTTACCTATTCACGGTTCGAAGGTGATCCTCTTGTCTGTCACCTGTTTTTCCTTTTTTTTCCCATCTCCCGGCATCCGCGAAAGACGGTACACTGCTCCGCGTAAGGTTTGCCCCTAAAACTGCGTTCATCGGAGGACATTCCATGAGAAGGCCGCTGCTGTGGGCCGTTGTGCTAGTCGCTATGTTTGGAACGGGCGCACTGGCGCAGGATCTTTCCGGTAACTGGCAGGGGACGTTGAAGGCCGGGCAGGACCTGCGCGTGATCTTCACCATCTCCAAAGGTGACAAAGATCCCTGGACCGCGAAGATGTACAGCATCGATCAAGGCGCGCAGCCGATCCCGGTCAGTTCGGTCACCCAACACGAATCAAACATCAAGATGTCGGTCGAGATGATCGGTGGAACGTTCGAGGGAAAGCTGAGCGACGACGGCAAAACGATGACCGGTACCTGGACGCAGGGACTGCAGCCGCTTCCTTTGATCCTGGTGCACGCCACGCCGGAGACGGCATGGGAAATTCCCCCACCACCTCCTCCTCCGAAGCGGATACCAGAGGATGCCAATCCGACATTTGAAGTAGCCACGATCAAGCCGACCCAGGAGGGAACGCACTTTACCATCCATCCCACCGGCAGCGGCGAGCTCATCGCCAACGATGTGTCTCTCGCCTACCTCATCAAGTTCGCGTATGAAGTTTCTCCCCGGCAGATCACGAAAGGACCAGCCTGGCTGGACACCGATAAGTATGATCTGAAGGCCAAGCCCGACATCGAGGGTCAGCCGAGCCTGAAGCAAATGAGGGTGATGGTGCAGAAGCTGTTGGCCGATCGTTTTCAGCTTACGTTCCATCACGAGAAACTCGAGCTCCCCGTGTACGCGGTCACCGTGGCCAAAGGCGGCCCGAAGCTTACCGTGAACGACACCAATCCGAATGGCAACCCTGGCTATGGTGGTGGACCCAGGGGAGGAATGCGCGTCATCAACTCCACCATCGTGGAATTCATCAGCTTTGTCCTGAACGATGCCGTCGCGTTGCCGGTTGTCGATCAGACTGGGCTCGGCTCCACGCGGTACAACTTTGTCCTGAAGTGGACGCCCGATGCATCCCAGTCCGGAGCTATGCCTCCGGGTCCTCCGCCCGCGGACGGTGCGGACGCACCCCCGGACATTTTCACCGCGATGCAGCAACAGTTGGGACTGAAGCTGGAATCGAAGAAAGCTCCTGTGGATGTGATGGTGATCGATCACGTCGAGAAGCCGTCACCCAATTAGGTGATTCGATGACCGGTCGGCACTGCCGCATTAGGAATTGTGCGGGCTATTCACCAGTGCGATGATTACCGCATGCACTGGCAAGGTGAGTTGCTGAACATCCACGTCGCACCGAAAGCGTCGGCACCGATGGTCGCGCTCTCTGAGGTGCGCTTGGTCGCCGGCATCGGGCTAGAGGGCGACCGTTACGCGATGAGGCTGGGGACCTACTCGAAGAATCACCACATCGATCGTCAGGCGACGCTGATTGAAGCCGAGGTGGTGGAAGCGCTTGCTCGCGACCGCGGCATCGAGCTTGCACCCCACGAGCATAGGAGAAACTTGACGACGCGCAATGTGCCGCTCAGCCATCTCGTGGGGCAATACTTTCGTATCGGTGACTGCGTGTTGTATGGCGGGCGGCTCAACGTGCCGTGCCTTTATCTCGAAAATCTAATCGCCAAAAAGGTGTTCAAGGCGCTGCTGAATCGTTCGGGGCTCAACTGTAGAATCGTCGTTGGAGGAATCATCCGCGCCCACGATCGCATCGACTGGTGCGATCCGGGCTCGCTCGATGTCTCCGTTCGTCTGGCGAACGAAGCAATTCCGCTCCAACGCCCGCCAGAAGCGTGAGCGAGAGTTTGCGACGGCTCCGGCCCAAAGTTGGCACTACCGGGTTCTGCACCCCACCGCTTATATAGACGGAATCTTGTGAATTGTCCGTCAAGCGTCTGCACCGTCGGCGGGGCGGCGCGCCGGCGGGCGGGTGGTAACTTTCCGCTGATTCGGATTGAACACCGCGTCACCAACTTCCGCGTTATCCGACCCGGGAGTTCAGCTTTGCACAGTGATCTGTCCGAATAGCCGACTTCCAGATGCCGGCCGGGGGTGCGAGACGGATAGAATAGCTCCCAGGTCGATGACCCTAGAGTTTGGTGATTATTTCGTCTGGAAGCTGATCCCCCAAAAAAGCACGACGCCTCGCACCCCTCTATCCCCCTCAAGGACTTCGAACGGAGTGTAGGCTACGAGCGGCTTGGCGAGGACGTTCTTAAATGCTGGCGCAACATTTGCCCAGTATTCTTCCAGGCGCGTTCGGTCGGTGACGTCTCTGCACAATGAAATAAGATACGCGGGCATGGTTTCTCCATAATCAGCTTGACCGGCTCGGCGAAGCACATGCGTTTAAGGTATCGCAGAGCTAGGTGGTGCGGGACTTCGGTCTCAGGCGGCGATAGACTTGTGCCTGACGGCGAAATATGGGGCGGATCATGGTTGCGGGGCGAGTGATGGCTTTGGATATTGGTAAGGTGCGGATAGGTGTCGCTCTTTCGGACCCGCTGGGCTATACCGCACAGCCATTGTTGACGCTGTGGCGCAAGAGCCGGGGCGAGGATCTACGGAGTCTGCTGCGGCTCATTCGCAAACATGAGGTTGGGGCAATCGTGGTGGGGAATCCGCTGCATCTATCGGGCAAGGTGAGCGCCTGGGCGGCGAAGGTGCAGACGTTTGCAGCGGAGTTGGGTACGCGTTCAGGATTGCCGATCGAGCTTTGGGATGAGCGGTTGAGTTCGGTAGCAGCCCACGAGATTCTTGATGAAGCGGGGCACGACCGGCGCGACCGCAAGCAGGTGATTGACCAGGTAGCGGCGGTTGTGATTTTGCGTGGTTGGATGGAAGCAAAAGAAGAGGCGGCTTCGCGCCCCGGCAGAGACGTTTGATACGCCACCGTCCCACCTTCTACCAACGGAGGCCGGAGTTTGGGGTTACTTCGGGTGGTCCCGATCTCCCCCGTCCCCTTCATCCACGTCCCCTTCATCCAGGCAGGAAAAGCGCTGCTCCGGTGACAACATACGAATACACCACCACGGTCCAATCGCTCCGCAGAACGATTGCGCCCAAAATGGGCGCATGGTAATCTAACACATGCGCGTGATTTCCCGGAGGACGCTAAGGGAGTACATCGACTCCAAAGCAGGCCACCGGGAGCAGAAATCCCTGAAGAACGCTCTCGATGCATGGTTTGCCGAAGTGCAGAAGGCGAACTGGAAGAATACAGACGACGTCAAGCGAAACTACACATGGGCCAGCATCATCTCATCGGACCGGATTGTTTTCGATATCCTGACCAACCGCTATCGGTTGGTGACCGCGGTAGATTTCGAAAAAGGCATTCTCTGGATCAAATGGATTGGGACGCACAAGGAATACGACAAGATTGACGTAAAGAGGGTGAAGCATGGCAGACGTTAGACCCATTCGTACCGAAGATGACTACGATGCCGCACTGTTGGAAGTCGAGCGCCTGTGGGGCGCGAAGCTGGGTACGCCAGACGGGGACCGGCTCGATGTCCTCGCGACGCTGATCGATTCCTATGAACAGACGCACCACCCGATGGACCCGCCCGACCCGATCGAGGCCATCAAGTTCAGAATGAGCCAGAAGAAGCTGACGCGCAAACAACTAGAGCCGATGATCGGGACGAGAACGCGGGTCGCCGAAGTTCTCAACCGCCGACGTAGCTTATCCATCAGCATGATTCGTCGTCTGCATGCAACGCTCGGCATATCTGCCGAAGTGCTCATTCGACCATCTCGCACTGCGGCGGCTGGGAAACGCCAGATAGCCCGTTAGAAGCGCTGAAGGGACAGCCGGCGTAAATCACGAGGCGACCCGTTCTCTGGACGGAAATGGATGGTGATTACTCCGTCCCCACACAAAGGCCCGACATCGCTTCCGAAACGAGGTGACCGTCCCCGGGTTACCCCTGGCGACCACCGTGTCTCACTTTTGGGGTCCACTACAGACAGGACGATTCTTACCTATTCATGGTTCGAAGGTGATCGTCCTGTCTGTCACCTGTTTTCCGTCTGTCACCTGCTTTCCGTCCAGCTTTCCATCCTGCTGGAGCAGTAGGATGGCTGCCGCGGTGAATTGCTTGGTAAGAGAGCCCATGCGGAAGCGGGTGTCCAGTGTGAAGGGAATCTTCGATTCGAGATTGGCGTAGCCATACCCATGCTGAAAGACGATCTGGTGATCCCTGGCAACAGCCACCATGCCCATAAAGCCGTCGCGATTCTGGTAAAAGCTTGCAGCTCGCTCCATGCGGGTAGCCAAACCCAGTACTGCTTGCGCTTGCGCTGTCGCAGGTGGGATCGCCAAGACAAAGGAGATGGCCAAGGTTAAAAACACGTACCTCATTTTGTTGCCCCCAGAGAGCCGGAGTTGGATTCCGTATGACTGACTCACGGGACCGGTTACAGATCATTCCTGGAAAGCTCCGAGAGTTTCGGAGTTTCGGGACAGACGAAATTACCCCGGATAGTGAGACTGGCGCAGCTAGAAGTCAGAATGAATCGAATGAGAAGACAGCTTGTTCGTCACCGGACTCAGGCCGCCTCTTGGGTCCGCGCTTTTGCGGAGTCAGGGGGCGATCGGCTTCCCTCTCCAACGCACGGGTAAATTCTGCCGAACCGAGCGGGCGCCCGCTATAAGTGCAGTCGCGGATGGCCACTAGGCTGGATTCATCTTGAGGGGCCTGCAGGTAAGCGCGCCAGTCATCGACAGACCATCGACGCCCCCAGAGGTCCATATCCAGCCAAGGGGCTACCGATGCGGTACCGCAGTGGACAGCCGCAGAGGACCACGGCCAATCCGGAGCCCGTGTCACCATGCAGGCACGAACGGGATTGAGTTCGGCGTAGCGCAAAGCCTCCCACAGGTGTCCCACGTCGAGGGGGCAGGAATAGTAGCGTCCCTGCCACACGTGGCCGCTGGAGTGGTAGACCGCATTCCAGTAGGCGGCGTACCGGCCATGCACATCCTTCAAGCTACGCGCCAAGGCGTCCCTCTTGTGTGGGACGGCAACGAGATGAACGTGATTGGACATCAGGCAGTAGCCGATCAGTTCTACCCCGTGGCGTTGGAGGCCTTGCTGCAGCAAATCGAGATAGACGCTCCGCTCACTATCACCTTCGAGGATGAAGCGCCGCGCATTGCCCCGCTGAGTGATGTGATGGGGAGCGCCTAGAGAAACGACACGAGCGAATCGAACCATTCATTCACCTGACCCGCCTGCAGTTCTCGGCGAGCAGGTGTGAGTCTGCCGCCCGCTTTCAGCCGTCCATCCCCTGTGCAGCAAAACGCCACAAATCGATCATCAGATGGATTGATGAATTTTGTGCTGGGGGAATTATTAAGTGGATTTAAGCGGTTTCCAGCAAGACGGCCACATACATTTGGGGGTTATTTCGGTCGCGGTAGGGACGATCATCGCTGACCGCCCCCCGCACAGATCCGTGCGAGCGGGATTACCGCACACGGCTCCTACCTTGGATGAGTAGCGTCGAAACGCACGTCCGGGTAAGGATGCAGGATGCGAGGACGTGGTATCCATCGTTCGAAGGTCGGGCGTATGCGGGTCCAGCTGGGACGGCTGCGCTGACTGCGTCGGCCAAGCATCGACCGCCACAGATCGCACAACCGATCACGAAAACCCCATAGAGCCCGCTGGTTATCGGGAAGAGCGTGGTATTGGTAATAGCCACTGACCACACGCTTCAGCCATGCGCCCACCGCATTGACCGGCTCGTGCATCCGCTGACGCAGCTTCACCTTGATGGCGTGAAGCGTCGCCTGCATCCGCTGGGCCACAGTCTTACGGCGTATAACGAAATGGCCTTTGGAGTTCGTCGCACAGTAGTGCGTAAACCCAAGGAACGTGAAGGTCTCCGGTTTTCCCTCGCCACGCTGGCGACGATTAACCTGCGCGAACCGACCGAACTCGATCAGTCGCGTCTTCTCCGGATGGAGATCCAACGCGAAGCTCGCCAGCCGCTCCCGAAACTCGCTCAGGAACCGCTCAGCGTCTGCGCGCTGCTCAAAGCCGACCACCAGATCGTCAGCGTAGCGGACGATCACCATCTCTCCGCTCGCCACCTTCCGGCGCCATGCCTCAACCCACAGGTCGAACACATAGTGCAGATACACGTTTGCCAGCAGCGGTGAAATCACCGCCCCCTGCGGCGTGCCTGCCGTCGTCTCTGACCACTTACCTTCCTCCGACACTCCAGCCTTCAGCCACTTACCGATCAGCCGAAGGATGCGCTTGTCGGCCACTCGATGCTCGACGAACTTCATCATCCACTCGTGGCTCAAATGATCGAAGAACCCACGAATGTCCGCATCGAGTATCCAGTTCACTCGCTTCCGTTGGATGCCCACGTTCAGCGCGTCCAGCGCCTGATGGGGGCTACGTCCCGGACGGAATCCATACGAAAAGCCCCGAAAATCTACCTCGTACACCTGGTTGAGGATCGTGACCACCGCTTGCTGGATAATCTTGTCTTCCAGCGAAGCAATGCCCAACGGCCGTTGCCGGCCATCGGCTTTCGGTATGTACACTCTTCGCGAGGCTTGCGCCCGGTAGGCTCCACGGTGCACTCGGCCATGGAGTTCGGCAAGCCGACCCTCCAGGCCTTGTTCATACTGCTGCCAACTCACTCCATCAACGCCGGGCGCTGCGCTTCGTTGTAAGGCGAGGTAGCTCTCCCGGAGTAATTCGATCGTGAGGTGGTGCAGCAAAGCGGTGAACCGCTCCTGCTTACTTGTCCGCGCCTTCTGGCGCACGCCGTCTAGCCCCTGGGACACGCGACTTCCGCTCTGTGTCGGAGACGTGTGAGACTGGACGTCGTTCTCCTTGGTCTGCGCCCTTCCCTCCACTGGCTCCGCGGAAGTCTTAGCTTCTCTGTTCGTCAGCTTCATCGGTACTATGGCGCAGTCCGACTCCTCCAAAACGTACATGTCCGGATCATGGGTCTTTCACCTTCCCGGACCGGTCTGCTCGCGCAGACGCTCTGGAGGTCTCCCGGTTCTCGTGCACACTGTTTGCTAACGTGCCTGGACTCTTCGACTACGCCGAGCCCAGCGGCCACTCGCGAATAACGCGGCTCGCTGATGTTGCCTTCCCACTGACAGAAAAGGGTCGGCGCCCGGAGATCATGTTTTCGGAGCTCAATAATCCCGCCCGCCAGCCCTCTGTCTACGCTTCTCTATGATCCCTCACGAGATCACAGGCAAGACTCGAGGCCGGAATGGAGTCGCTTCTCCTTTTCCGTAGGGCTCTTCCATCCCCTACAATGTGCCGGTTTATCCCGGCGCTCTCTGTCCCTTCAACTCAACGGGAATGCGGGCGCCTCAGGTGCAGGAAAAAGCGGTCCAGCCTGACCTGCGTGATTTATTTGCGTTGAGATAGGGGAAAATCGCGCAGATCAGGAGTGTGTCGGAGAGAAGGTTGGAAATTCGGGTAAGAAATAGAGAGATCCACGTTGGGGGAGTGCCTGGGTGGGGACCGAAGGACACCTAGCCGATTAATCGGCGCGCAGACATGCATTTCGTTCTTGCGACGTTTTGGGCGGAAAATAGGGCTAAGGCGACGCAGAAGCGGCATGAATGATGCTGAGATGGTTTAGGCGTAGGCAAGAGCAGTACGATGGCGAAATAGTTTTAGGAGATTGTGTGTCGCGCAGATAAGTTTCCACTCCGATGTCACCTTCAACAGGCCTCGAAAGCGGAATCTACGGATGCCACGGGCCTCCTTGATCTGTCCGAAAACTGGTTCCACCGTGGATTTTCGAAGAGCGTAGCGCGCTTTTCCTTCTTGGCTGGCCAAGACCTCTCTCATGCGGATTGCTTCTTCGTTACGAGGTGCACTGGGGGGCAGCGGCGCTCCGGGCGGTTGTGGATTGGAGTCAGGTGAAACCAGAACTTCAATGCCCTTCAACGACGGATCAAGCAGGCTGGCCGTATCCCAATAGCCCGCATCTGCGGTGATTGTCTTTGGCGTGGCTTGGACTGTGCTGCACACACTCTTTACAAGCGGCAACAGCTGCTGCCGATCGATGGTTTGTTGGGTTAACTCGGCAGCCACGATGACTTGAGCGTGCGCATCCACTGCGATCTGGACATTGTAAGCCTGCACAAAGCACTTCTGTCCGTTGTCTCGCATCACCCGTGAGTCGGGATCGACGAAATTATACTGACGGGCTGGCGCAGCAGCATTCTTTCTAGCTCGTTGGCGCTGCTTTTTCTCCTTCTCGCGCTGCTTGCGATCCTTTGGGGGCTGACTGGCTTGCTCCTCTTTGCTGGGACGACCACGTTTGCGCAGGGGAAGGGCGGCGACGGCTTGCAACTGCTCTTCTGCCTCTCGCTCTAGCTCCATCTTGGCCTGCTGCAGTCGCTGCAAGCGCTTTTGCGCATTCGCTAAGTCATTGGGCAACGGATCGGCTGGTTGGCCGACGCCAAAGCGTTGGTCTTCTTCTTGATCTGTTTGCTGCGCTTGATTCAGTAATCGTTCCACCTCGGAACGCCAGTGTTGCTCACGCTCGCCGATCTTTTGGTAGTCCACCGATCGGTGGGTGCTGGCGTTAGCCTTCAGCTTGGTGCCATCGATGGCCACGTTGCCCAACTTCACCAAACCAGCTTTTTGACATAGCCTCAGAGCCTGTAAGAACAAGCCGGACAGTGCCTCCAGATGCTCCTGTCGAAATGCAGCCAGCGTATCGTGGTCGGGATGCTGGTCGGCGGACAGATAGCGAAATGCTAGGTCATCGTAGGTCGCCTTCTCGATCTTCCTGGAGCTGGTTATTCCAATGCAATACCCATAGAGCAATAACCGGGTCATCAGCAACGGGTGATAAGCCGACAGCCCTCGCCCGTCCTTCCGTTCGTACTCAGCGTAGATGGCAGACACATCGAGTTCATTCGCTACATCCGCTATGAATCGCGCCAAGTGGTCTTCCGGCAGCCAGTCTTGTAGCGAAGGAGGCAACAAAAACACTTGATCAAGGCTACAAGCTCGAAACCGTTTGCTCATTAGGGAATCATACGAAATCCCTGCGCGCGCCCATATAGATTCTTCGTCGACTGCTATTTATCTCCGACACACTCTCAGGCCGTCC
>CAWJPV010000035.1:0-155533 GCA_963844785.1 uncultured Acidobacteriaceae bacterium
CCTACTCCGGCTTGCGCGGTGAGCAGGACGTCATGAACGCTGGGACCATCCAAGGCGCTGGTCGAAGGGCCGGAAACGCGGCATTTATTTTGACGCCGGCACGGGCGGCGGCAGCTTTCGTTTCAGGGTGGCGGTACCATTGATCAAAGCGGGTTTTCTGCCCGATTCGCTCTCGACTGACCTGCATGTCGACAGCATGAACTCCAGCACCAAAGACATGCTGAACGTAATGAGCAAGTTTATGGCGATGGGCTTAACGCTGCAGCAGGTGGTCGCGGATACAACATGGCATCCGGCAAATGAAATCCATCGGCCGGAACTGGGCAACCTTTCCGTGGGCGCTCCGGCCGATGTGGCCGTCTTGAGTGAAGAACACGGCAAGTTGGCTTCCTGGACATGGACAACACCAAATTTATGGCCGATACCCGCATGGAAGATGAGCTGACGATCCGGGCTGGAAAAGTTGTTTATGACCTGAACGGCCTCTCCATGGATATGTGGAACGACCCGCATCCGTCGAGCAATCCGCAGGTGGCCATCCACTGGACGGATTTCCGGCCGCGGCCGCCGTTGGAGGAGCAGCTCACTCCGCGTCGTCCAGCGGCGCCTTAGCATCACACTAATAGAGAAGAATGGCGGAAGTGGGGCAATCTGGAATGGCGACTTGGGGCAGGCGGGTCCGGCGGATGGCCCGGTGCGGACTGGTGTGGGGTGCGGTGGCATGTCTGGGTGCGCAGACGGCGCCGGTGACGGTTACATGGCAAACACTGCAGACGTTGAACATCAACCTTCCGCAATCGCAGCAGAAGGCGCCGGTGTTGCAGCTGGCCGGCAAACGGGTGAGCATCCCCGGGTTTATGGTGCCGTTGGAGGACGACCTGAACCAGGTGACTGAGTTTCTCCTGGTTCCGTATGCTGGAGCCTGCATCCATGTGCCACCGCCGCCCCCAAACCAGATTGTCTACGTCAAGATGCTAAGAACCACGAAAGTGCACGTGACCTTTACTGATCCCATCGTGGTGACCGGCACGCTGCAGATCTCGACCGTAGTAAGTCCCTACGGGGATGTTTCCTACGATCTTTCGGGAGAGACTGTGCTTCCCTATCAGTCCCAATAACAAAGGCCCACAAGTCCAGTGAAGATGAGCAGTGCTGAAGCCATCCGTTTAAAAAACGTGGTATTTGGGTACGATCCGCGGACGCCGGTGTTACAGGTGGAGGAGTTGGTCGTGCAGGCGGGCAAGCGGGTCTTTCTCTATGGCCCCAGCGGCTCCGGCAAGACGACACTGCTGTCCGTCATCACCGGGGTGCTGCAGCCGCAGCAGGGCAGCTGCGTGGTTTTGGACCAAGAGTTGACGAAGATGTCGATGTCGGCGCGTGACCAGCACCGCGGCTCGCGGATGGGTTATATCTTCCAGAGCTTCAATTTGATTCCTTACCTGACGGTGCGGCAGAACGTTGCACTGCCCTGCGAGGCGCACGAACGGCGGCGGAAACATATCGTAGCTGCCACGGTGGCGGAGGAAGTGGAGCGGCTGATGCTGAGGCTCGAGCTGGAGCCATATCTTGACCGGCCGGTGACAAAACTCAGCACTGGCCAGCAGCAGCGCGTCGCCATTGCGCGCGCGGTGATTGGCCGGCCCAGCCTGGTGATTGCCGACGAACCGACTTCGTCGCTCGATATCAACCGTCAGCAGGCTTTTCTGGAACTGCTGTTCGAAGTATGCGCCGAGGCGGGAGCCACCCTCGTCTTTGTGAGCCACGATCGTTCGCTGGCAGATCGATTCGACGAGAAAATCGCGCTCAACGAAGTCAACCTGGTCTGCGCATGATGGTGTTGCGCCTGGCTTACGAATCTTTGCGCAGCCGCAAATTCACCACTGGCCTGACGGTGTTCTCGATCGCGCTCAGCGTGCTGCTGCTGGTGAGCGTGGATCGGATCCGGCAGGGGACACAAACGGGATTTGAAGGCACCCTGAGCCAAACGGACCTGGTAGTGGGAGCGCGCGGCGGGTCGCTCCCGCTGCTGCTGTATGCGGTGTTTCACATCGGGACGGCGAACAATGAGATCTCCTGGGACTCATACGAGCACTTCGCCCACCATCCGGCGGTGCTGTGGACGATCCCGCTATCGATGGGCGATAGCCACCGCGGATTCCGCGTGATCGCCACAGATGACAACTTCTACGAGCATTACCGTTATCGCGGCAATCGCAGTCTGCAGTTGAACGAGGGCGTTCGGCCGGAGGGAATCTTCGACGCGGTACTGGGTAGTGCTGTCGCCGCCCAATTGCACTACCATCTGGGGCAGAAGATCGTTCTCAGCCACGGCCTCCAGGGCAGTTTCCTCAACCATTCTGCCGATCCCTACACCGTGGTGGGCATCCTGGCCCCTACAGCAACGCCAGTGGATCGCGCCATTTACATCACGTTGTGGGGAGATGAGGCCATGCACCTGGGTTGGGAGCACGGCGCGCCGCCGCTGCAGCCGATTCCGGAATCGCAAATCCATAAATCGGATCTGCACATCAGCACCATCAGCGCTTTTCTGCTGCGCACCCGGTCGCGCATCGGCACGCTATTTTTGCAGCGCGAGATCAACACCTACCAGCCAGAACCGCTGACGGCCATCATCCCAGCGATGACACTGGAAGATTTGTGGAACGTATTGAGCGCCGCGGACATTGCCTTGTCGCTGGTGAGTGGAGCGGTGCTGGTGGTGGGACTGCTGGTGATGCTGACCGCACTCTATACCGCCCTGAATGAGCGGCGGCGAGAGATCGCAGTGTTGCGTAGCCTGGGACTGCATGCACGCCAGATATTCATGTTGTTCATCCTCGAATCCGCACTGATTAGCACCATGGGGGCGGTGTTGGGCGTGGCCGCTGCCTATGCGCTCCTGTACGCCGTTCGCATCCCGGTGGAGAATCATTTTGGTATTCCGCTGGTCATGGTTGGGGTTTCATCGCGGGTTGCATACTATATGATCGCCGTGGTGGTCGCGGGTGCGTTGCTGGGTTTCATTCCCGCTATCCGCGCGTATCGCAACGCACTGGTGGACGGGTTGAGTGCCGGCTAGGCGTCTCAAACTCCCGTGAGATTCATGAAGACAACTGGCATTCCCAGATTAGCGGCCTGGTAGATCCCGCAACCGCTCCAACACAATACTGTTATGCTAATACGAATGCATTAGCATTTAGCATGCACGCAATCGGCAGCATGAAGCGGCAAGTGTGTGGACCCACGCTAGTACGACTATTTGATTAGTAACGGTGGAGGCAAAAGACAAGATGTCGACCGCAACAGCACTCACTGATGCAACGGCGGTCAAGTCCGCGAACGTTGGTCGCACGAAAGCCGATATGGTGGGGATGGGGCTATCAGGGCTTTGCATGGTTCATTGCCTGGTCTTTCCCCTTCTCGTTTCTTTTTCGCCGGCCCTCCTAAGAGGACTACCCGGAGATGATGTGACCCATCGTGTCCTTGCGATTGGGATCGCCTTGGCCGGCGGTCTTGCCTTTCGTTCGGGCTACAAGGTTCACCGCAAGGGCTGGATCCTTGCCCTATTTCTTCTCGGGATTGCGCTGATATCTACCGCGGCGGCGTTAGGAGAGTCCGTTTTGCCGGCTTATGGAGAAACGGGGATAACGGTTTGCGGCAGTTCGCTGCTGATTACAGCGCACTGGTGCAACCGCAGCTTCTGTAACTCCTGCGCGGTGGATAGCTGCCATCAGGAGCGCTCTGTGACCAAGGCTCCGTCCTCCATTTTGAAACCTTAGGACTGAACATATGCGAGGAAAGGCAAACCTTGTAGCCAGGAACACCAAGCAGAAGGACGCGATCCGCGCAGCCTTGGTTGAGACGGGACGCCCTTTATCACCGGAAGAGGTTCTTTCCTATGCACAGCGGAGCGTGATGGATCTGAGCATCGCCACGGTATATCGGAATCTCAAAACCATGGTGGAGGAGAAATGGCTTACCGCCGTGCAGCTGCCCGGCGAACCTCCCCGATACGAGATTTCGGGTAAAGCACACCACCATCACTTCTGGTGTAACGACTGCGGAAAGGTATACGAGCTGGAAGGATGCACGCCGCGGTTGAAGGCGAAATTGCCCAGGGGTTTTCGCGCGCTTCACCATGACCTGCTTCTCTATGGGATCTGTGCCGCCTGTGTCCCAGGGCGCGGGTAGTTAGCGCCATTTCATCGATACAATTCCAGCCTCGGCAAATTCCGGGACTTGTCATCTCTGGTTTCCGTTTAAGCGCATGATGTGGCATGCCCTGGGCGCACGCTCCTCCTAATCGAAGGTGTGTCCCATGAGCCACAATGTGATACAGATAGTCTCGCCCGCCAACACCAGCAATAGCAGAATGACGCTTATCATTTCGGTGCGCGTCCAGCGCACCTAGCGCACCTTTCGTTTGCTGCCCCTTCCTGGATCGATGGTCCTCGGCACAACCGCCTCCCTTCAAGATCTGCTCGGGGACAGCAAGTGCATGCCGTCCCTAAGCTTTGGAAAGACGAGCGGGTTGCGGTTAGAAGTGGAAGCCAATCTCCGCCGAGAGAGCTCGCGGAGTCACGTAGTGAGTTCCGCTGAACGTCGACAGAAAGTTGTACAGCGCGTATTTGTTGGCGATGTTCACGGCCTGCAGGCGCAAACTCCATCGGTAAGTGTCACCTTTGAAGATGTTGTCTTCGCCAATGGCGGCATCGAACAGGTTGCGTGGTTGGATACGCTGCGGATTCTTGTCGTTGTTACCCGTATTCGGAGCGGGAATTTTCACCAGGTTCGAGGTGTATTCCGAAGCCGGGCATGGGGTTGGCAGCGGGGTGGTCGGAGTAGCCTTGATACCCTCGCAGGTAAGTCCGGCCTGGAATTCCTCGTCCGCCGTCAGCCCACTCAAATCAACCGCTGGTTGTCCATTGAGGGTTGTCGATGTGCCGATGCACGGGCTGTTCGGATCGGTCAACCCATAACACGGTACCGACCCGGCGACCAGGCCGCTGTCATACCGCCAATTGAAACCTATCCAGGGCTTGAAGAAACCTGTTCCCGGCATTTGATATTGCACATGCGTGGTCTCATTAAACCGTTCGTCATGGTCGATGCGGAACGGATATCCTCCACTCTCCACCGTGGCGCCGGCCCCGGCCGCCTGCGGTGGGAAGAAGCGCGCCGCAACCGAAGACATGACCACGAAGGCACTGATGTTGTGAAAGTTAGGTACATCCGCGCGCAGCGCGAAGCCAGGGATCTTGGAGTTATGCCAGTCAATGGGAAAGGTGATGGGAGTATTGCCCAGGACACTGAAGTCGAAGGCGTTGTGGGTGTACTTCCAAATGTAGTCTCCACTGAATACAAAGTTCTTCCCAGCCGCCTGCTGGAAGCCCGCGTGGAACTCATTGCGGAACCCAGGCTGGAGCGTTCCGGAGACGCCGGGCGTGCAAAGCAGCAGCGGAGCCAGTACAGCATTGGAACATCCAGAGCTCGAGAGCACCAGGTTCTCGTTGAAGGGCGATTCCAGTGTGCGCGCGTACGAAACCCGCAGCACGGTGCCGGTAGGCTTGAGGCTGTAAGCGATGCCCACACGTGGCTCGGCTTGGCGGGCAACCGTGAGACCGTTGTACAAGTCGCCGCGGATACCAACATTGAAGAGCCAGTTCCCGGCCTTGATCTGATCCTCAACATACAGAGCCAGTTCCTTTACATCGGTGTGACCGAAAAAGCTGTAAAGGCTGCCGCCACGTGTCAGATCGTACGGTGCGAGAACAGAATTATAGGTGCCGGTAGGGTTCACTGCCGGGTCATTGGATACGAAACCAAACCCAGCGCATTGCGTGGGATCGGAAAATCCCGGCTGAGCGACGCATGGGGAGTTGTAGGTGGGGTCGACGACGCCAAGACTGTCATTCTCACGCAGGAACGTTTGCTGGTAGACCGCACCCATCTTGATGTTGTTGATTCCCTTTTGGTAGGACAAATCGGTGCGCAGCCCGGCATTGGTAAGTGTCCGATACTGTGAGATCGATGAGGTTTGCAGATTTGCGGGACCGAGATCGGCCAAGGGATCGCCGCTGGGATAGTAATTGTATGCATCCCGGCGAACGTAGGCGCCAAAGTTTAGTACCGCATTGGTTCCGAGGATGCGGGTATAGGTGGGCGCGATATCGAAGGTTTCAATCTTGGAGAGCTGGTCGGTGTTCCCGACGTTGGCGAAAACAGGGTCGGGGCTGGAGCCTCCGCTGATCACGTTCGATACGTTCAGGTTATCGTAGGCGTTCGGAGTCTGGAACCACGAACGGCTGTAGTTCAGGTTCAGATGGACGGAATCCACCTGCGTAAATTGGTAGTCCACCCGGTCAAAGGCATTCTCCTCGTTTCCTTTGTCATGGAAGACGACGAACTCCGGCGGGTCCAGGAATCGCCCGGTATTCAGTCCATCGAACTTCGACGAAGTTCCCCCAGTTTTTGCCGCCATAGCCAAGGTCAAAACTTCCTGTCGCTGAGCCGAACGTTCCATACGAGGTGCGAAGTCGCCGGTTGGCTTGGTCAGCCCTTGACCCGACCGCGTGGTCGCCACGATCACCAAGCTGGTCTTTCCGCCGTACTCAGCCGGGGGCGCACCTGATATCACCTCTATGGACTGAATCGAGTTCGACGGTATCTGGTTGGAGAACACCTTGCTCTGCTGATCTGTGATCGGCTGACCGTCTACGAAAAGGAATTGGATGCGTGGTCACCGAGACCATGAAAAAGACCGTTGGAGTCGGCGGCGACGCCGGGCGACGACAGAGTTACCAGAGAACTGAGAGAGGATGACTGGCTTTCCAGAGGCAATTTCTGGAAAAGTCCCCGATCAATGTCGGTGTGAAAGGTCGGGTCATTTTCCAACAGATCTTCCCCACCTATCGACTGTCACGGTGTGGAGGCGCCCGCCACTTTCAAGGTAATGCCCACATTCACAGGGAACAGTCGGATCGCACATCGGCATCCTGAGCCACGCCGCCGAAGCCGGTGGCCGTGGCCGTAAGATGGTAGGGGTTGAAGGGTAGATTGCTGAAACTGAAACCGTCCGGTGCTGTCCGTCTTTGCCGATGCGGAGATACCCGCTGACGGGTTTTCGATAGTGACGGTTGCTCCTGGGACGACTGCGCCAGACGGATCGGTAATTGTGCCGCTAATTGAGCCAGAGTTCGATTGTGCCTGGACCGTCCAGAACATCGCTGAAAATATAAACACCAATGCAAACGAGAGAATGCTGCGCGTAGGCATGCGCATGAGAAGCCTCCTGAGATTCTTTGATTTTTGAGACAGAGCTGCTTAAGAGTTGGCAGTCTGTGCAGGCGGAGGCCGGGTGAAGAGGGAGAATACAAAGAAGAATTGAGCACGTACTCGGCTGCAGGGCAGTCGATACCCTTGCCACGACAGGGACAGTGCGCGGCAGAGAGATGCGGAACGGATGGTTGAACGACCAGGTGGGCGACGTGGCAAAGCGCACAATCGGACTGGACCGCTTGGCCGTCCGGGTGCGTGTGCACGAGCTGCACGATCCCGCCAAAGATAATCAGTGCGCAGCAAAGGAAGCCGAGCAGCACCCAGTGCAGATGACGTGTTCTTAGATTACGGCTGCGCCTTGGCATAGGCGCCTCCATAGATCCTGTGTTTTTGCGTTTGACGTTGCTTTATGCGAAAGCAACGTCCACAGGTGGAGGCCGGGTGAAGAGAGAAAATACCGAGTAGTGCCTGGGGTGGACCGGCTGCAGCTGGGTAGATATTGCAGCCACAACACGCACGATCGGCGGCACGGACTGCGGAATAGAAGGTTGAATAACCAGGTGGGCAGTATGGCAAAGTGCGCAGTCGGACTGAACGGCTTGACCGTCAGGGTGAATATGTCCAACCTGCAGGATCGAGGCGCAAACGATAAGTGCACAGCAGAGGAAGCCAAGCGCCACCCAGAGCGCATGACGTGCTCTCTGATTGGGACGGGCACTTAGCATTCTTAGCGAGTATAACCCAGAAACGTGCCAGGTGGCAAGCAGAGGGCAAGTTGGTTTGCGTCTAATCCGCAAAACAGAGTTTTTCTGCCGACAAGCCTGCAGGCACTGCGGGAGTGTGAACAAAATGCCGAGTAGGACCCCAACCAGTTTGGGCTGCGGTCCTAGTCGACAACCATGTGAGCCGGAGCTATGCCGATGAACACACCTCCGCTTGAGCACCGCAGCGTATCTCGAGCGGATCACAATTAAGCAGTCGGAACGCTATGCGGTTGCGGGCTACCTTTCTTGGCAGCCATTTTCTCTGCAGCACTGGGTATTATGTCGATCGAACTGCCGTTGGAGGTCTCAACCGCCTCCAAATAGTCCGTCCCTCCATATTTATTGAAGAGGACTTCCGGCTTCCCCTTCGACGCTTTGGAAGACGGCCGCGTTTCCAGAATGACGGAGTGGGAGCCAGCGTTATTCGAAAGCTCAAAGATGTGAAGGCTCATCCTCGCTTTGTCTCAGCGTGTAGTTTCCTGCGGGCATCTTCGCATTTCCTGCGTAGAAGCTCGACGGCGCATGGAAGTTATAAGCAGTCGCTGGCGCAAATGAGGGCAAGCCGCCCAGCATCGTCATCATGCCTATTAAGGCAACTAGGACAGCACTCTTCTTCACGGTTGTTCTCCTTTTCGTACGAGTTTGGAGGCCATTGCAGCTGGAGTGGAAGCCGCCATTGCGGTACAGCCTGCGTGGCCTGTAGTTAGAGAGGCTCCAATCACATCCCACTACGATTCGGCTTCCCTCGAAACTGTCATTTGCGACAGGTGGCCTCGTTGCGGGGCAACGCTGATAGAATTCTCGCGAAACACACTCTTCCATCCTCGACGAGATACCGGCATGCCATTCCGTTACCATCACAGGTCGCGAGATTCCGCTCAAAGTAGCTTCGGAGCAATCGCGCACTTTCAATTCCCTCCCCTACCGTCTCCTTATATTCGGCTTGATCCTGGCCGCGATGGGCGTCGCCTCCTGCGTAGTAAGAGCCCAGGAAAAAGCCAAGCTTCCGGGTGAAGACTGGATTCGCTTATTCAACGGAGACGATCTTACCGGGTGGACCAAGATCGGCAAGGAGAGCTGGACGGTAGAAGATGGGCTGATCCACGGAAAAGGCCTGACCAAGGACTACGGGTATCTGCAAACCGCCAAAGACTACAAGGACTTTCAGCTTTCCCTGCGTTTCAAGTGCGTGGGCGATGGCAACAGCGGTGTCTTCTTCCATAGCGAATTCAAGCCGGGAACCGCGGATGTAACGCAAGGAATGCAGTTTGAGATCGACTGCAAAATGATGCATCACACGGCCGGCGTATATGCCGAGGACGGGCGCGGGTGGGTGGTTTGGCCGGCGCCGGAAAACGAGGGTGTCGTCCGTATGGGCGACTGGAACGACTATCTCGTGGAGGTGGACGGCAACCGCTACCGCTCCCGACTGAATGGCGTGCCCATGGTGGACTTTACCGACCCCAAGCCAACTTCATTCGATGGCAAGATCGCCTTGCAATTGCATGCCGGCGGACAAGGCAACATGGAATTCAAAGACATCTGGATACGAGATCTTTCTCACCGCTAGAGCATTTTTGCTAATGGTGTAGACCAGGAAACTGAACTCACGCGCCATTCCGCCAAAGACCGGGGCCCCCCGGGCATGCGGTCTTTGCGTGCCTGGGGTGGAAAGAATGGCGCACATAACTGATCCCACCGGACCACAGTATTAGCAAAAATGCCTTAACGCTCACGCAGGGACTGGTACACGGTGGCCTTTCCCTCGACCACGTTGGCAACGTAGCGGCCATCGGCGAGAAATTGCATCACCTTTTTGCCTTCCTGTGCGAGTTTGGCCCAGCGCGAGCTGGTACTCGCGTTTTGCTCTACCCCGCGCAGAGCTACGCCCTCGAATTTGAAATCCACTTCCCGCAACTTGGATCGCGTGGTACGCCGGACGGGGTAATGCTCATCGTTGAGGGTCACGGTTTTGGCGTTTTCCGCCATCACCTGGCGCCACACGGAAACAAGAGCGTCTTCTAAGCTCGTGGCCATGGGAGATCTCGAGATATTCTCAGATGCCGCCCATCCATGGATAGACCTTCTTGACACCAAACTCATATCGGCATTTAATCGCGCTCGTTCCTCTTCCGTCTTGAATTATGCGCCTCAGCATCTCGCTTCTACTTGCCGGCTCCTTGCTCATCCCGGTCGTGGGTTGCAAGAAGTCCCCTCCCGCAACCGCCGGCGGGGATGGGGCAGATTGGTCCATGTACGGAAGGACTACCGACGAGCAGCGGTTCAGCCCCTTAAGCCAGATCAACGAGCAGAACATCGGCCGGCTCGGCCTCGCCTGGAGTAAAGAACTGGGCACCACGCGTGGCCTGGAAGCTACGCCCATCGTAGCCAACGGCGTGATCTACACCACGGTCGAGTGGAGCGTCGCCTTGGCTATGGATGCCAGGAGCGGCGCAATCCTATGGACCTTCGATCCCAAGGTAAATCGCGCCCACGCCCGCACCATCTGCTGCGACGTGGTCAATCGAGGAGTCGCCCTCTACCACGACAAGGTGTACCTGGGCACCCTCGACGGCCGCCTCATCGCGCTCGACGCCAAGTCAGGACATCCGGTGTGGCAGGTGCTCACCGCAGATCAGTCCCATCCTTATGCGATTACCGGAGCTCCTCGCATCGCCAAGGGAATGGTGCTGATTGGAAACGCGGGCGGGGAGTTTGGCGTGCGAGGTTATCTCTCCGCCTACGACGCGGAAAGCGGGAAGCTGGTCTGGCGCACTTACACCGTGCCCGGGGATCCCGGCGCTAGGGTTCGAGTCGAAAGCAATGGAGAGTGCCGCGAAGACCTGGCACGGAAAGTGGTGGGTCGCGGGCGGCGGTGGCACGCCGTGGGACTCAATCGTCTATGACCCCGGCCTCGACCTCATCTATGCCGGCACCGGCAACGGAATCGTGTGGTACCGCGATCTGCGCAGTCCGGGAGGAGGTGACAATCTGTATATCGCCTCCATATTGGCGCTGCGCCCAAGCAACGGGGAGCTGGTCTGGTACTACCAGGTGACCCCGGGGGATAACTGGGACTACGACGCCACGCAGCCTTTAATGCTCGCGGATCTGAAGATCGGCGGTACAGTGCGCAAGGTGATCATGCAGGCGTCGAAGAACGGATTTTTCTACGTGCTCGATCGCCAGACCGGCCAGTTTCTTTCCGCGAAACAGTTCGTCAACGGGGTTACCTGGGCCACCGGTGTCGATCCCGAGAGCGGACGGCCGATCGAATCGCCCACTGCATACAACGGCCTGCAGGCGGTGCTTGTTTCCCCTGCGCCGGGCGGTGCTCATAACTGGTATCCCATGGCGTTTGATCCCGCCACGGGCCTGGTCTACGTGCCGGCGAGAGAGGGCTCCCCCGCGCTGCACGCTCCAGACAAGCATTGGACCTCAAATACCACTAACTGGAATCTCGGGGGAGATGCAACCTACAACGGGCCTCTGCTGGCCAAGTACAACTCTTATCCGCAAATGACCGGCCATCTGATCGCCTGGAATCCGGTCGAGCAGCGGGCGGTGTGGAATGTTTCTCTTCCTCTGATCGAAAGCGGTGGTGTGCTGGCGACCGCGGGCAATCTGATTTTCCAGGGCCGCTCCGACGGAATGCTCTGCGCCTATCGCGCCACCGACGGCAAGAAGCTTTGGGAGTTCTACGCGGGCACAGGCATTATGGCTCCGCCGGTCACCTACCTTCTCGATGGAGTGCAATACATTACACTCATGGTGGGTTGGGGCGGCTCAGCCGGAATCAATAATCTCCCCGGCAGCGGCCCGGTCAAACCGGGTTATGGCCGGGTGCTTACCTTCTCCCTGGACGGCAAGGCAAAACTGGACATTCCGCCCTACGGACATCAAGGGCCGCCTTCTCCCGCGATCCACATGAACGCCTCGCCGGCGACTGTTCACGAGGGGGAGATCCTATTTAACCGGCAGTGCTTCTACTGCCATGGAGTGGGGGCGATCTCCGGGTCCGGCGTTCCTGACCTACGGTATGCCACAGCCGCTACCCATCATCAATTTGCGGCCATCGTACTGGGAGGAGCGCTCCAGCAGGGTGGTATGCCATCGTTTAAAGATGCGCTCAAGCCGGAGGAAGTGCGGGCGATCGAGGCCTATATTTTGTTTCGCGCTGCTGCTGCGGCCAAGCCGCCCGCAAGCAAAGTGCCTTGAGTGGCTGTAAGCTTTATCCCCAGACAAAACAATTTCAAAAGCCAGGCTTTTTCCCGGAGGCACACCCATGAACGAACCACAGCCGGATCACATTCTGCAGGTGGGAATGGGTTTTTTGGCATCGAAAACGCTGTTGAGCGCCATTGAAATGGAACTATTTACCGAACTAGCCGACCGCTCCGAGCCTTTGGAAATGCTGCAAGGGCGGCTTGGGCTGCATCGCCGCGGGGCGCGGGATTTTCTCGATACGTTGGTGGCGCTTAAATTTCTCGAGCGCCGTGACGGCAATTACAGCAACACGTCGTCCACCGCGTTCTTCCTGGACAAGCGCAAGCCATCCTACATTGGCGGCATTCTCGAGATGGCCAACCACCGGCTCTATCCCTTCTGGGGCCATCTCACCACCGCGCTGCGTACGGGCGCTCCACAAAACGAATCCAAGGATGGCGGCCCCGACCCCTTCGTGGCCCTCTACGCCGACCCGGCACGTTTGAAGCAGTTCCTCGGAGCCATGACGGGGGTAAGCCGTGGAGGCAACATAGCCATCGCGCGAAACTTCCCGTGGCAGCAATACCGAACGGCGGTCGATGTCGGCACCGCACAGGGGGACTTGGTCACGCAAGTGGCCCTGGCCAATCATCATATCGAGGGAACTGGATTCGATCTGCCGGCGGTTGGTCCTATTTTCGAAGAGTATGTCGAGGCTAACGGGCTCTCCAACCGGGTGAAGTTTGCTCCCGGGAACTTCTTCGAACAGCCGCTGCCAAAAGCGGACGTGGTCATGATGGGCCATATCCTGCATGACTGGGACCTGGAAATAAAACGCATGCTGGTCGCGAAAGCCTTTGCCGCATTGCCCCCGGGCGGCGCGTACATTGTTTTCGAGAGCATCATTGACGATGATCGCTCGAGCAATGCCTTCGGCTTGCTGATGAGCCTGAACATGCTGATTGAGACGGCCGGCGGGTTCGACTACACCGGGAGCGACTGCATGCAATGGATGAAGGAAGCAGGCTTTCGCGAAACCAGGGTAGAACATCTGGTTGGTCCTAACTCCATGGTCATTGGCATTAAGTGACGAGGCGAACATTGAGCGACGATTTGCTGATACGAGCGGCCGATAAAAACGATTTTGCGCAATGGAAAGTGCTATGGGACGGCTACAACGCGTTTTACGGCCGCAAAGGACCGACCGCGCTACCTGACACCGTCATAAACATGACGTGGTCGCGCTTCTTCGATGGGTATGAGCCGATGCAGGCTTTGGTTGCGGAGCGCTCGGGGCAGCTACTGGGCCTGGCGCACTTCCTCTTTCACCGCACCACGATTTCCATTGAGTCCATTTGCTATCTGCAGGACTTATTTACCGTGGAAGCTGCCAGAGGCAAGGGGGTGGGCCGTGCGCTGATAGAAGAGGTCTACCGCTACGCGAAGGCTGCAGGCTGCAGCAGAGTGTATTGGCACACCCATGAGACAAATGCAACCGCGATGAGGCTATATGACAAGGTTGCGGAGAAACCTGGCTTTGTTGTCTATCGCAAGGCTCTTTGATCTCGACCCGGGATTCAGCCCCCTAACAGAACCCCTTAGGAACTGGACGGGTGCCCTAGGTTCGCCAAAGCGTACCTGGGCCGAAAATGATATGTTTCGATTGCTTTTAGCCGATTGATTAGCAAAAAGCTGTGGTGGGCTTCGCCCGTCTTATTCGGCCCAGGTACGCTTCGGCGAACCTAGGGCACCCGTCCAGTTTCTAATGAGTTCTGTCAGGGGGCTGACAGACTCGGTAGTACCGCCCCGCCAAACGCTATTCGGAACGAAGTGCCTGGATAGGCTCAATCGAAGCAGCGCGGCGAGCTGGGATGAGGGCGGCAGCGAGAGAGACCAGCAACATGCCCAATCCGGCGCCGACGAAGCTCACTGCGTCGTGGGGTGACAGCCGAAAGAGCATGGAAGCCATTAGCCTTGATGTGAACCAGGCAAGCGGCAATCCGGCGATGAGGCCGGCGGCGATCAGGATATAGCTTTCGCGGACAATCATCCACAGCACCTCGGCGCGGGCTGCGCCGAGCGCCATGCGTACCCCTATCTCGATCGTGCGGCGTGAGACGCGGTAGGCTAGCGTTCCATAAAGCCCGACAGCGACCAGCGTCGCTGCGAGAGCGCCAAAGAAGATGGCCAGCCGCGCGAATAGAGCGGGCATCAGGTATGTATCTTCAAAGCCGGTTCGCAGAAGCTGAGGCTTACCTAGCGGAGCGTTGGGATCGAGATCGCGGACGACGCGTCGAACGGCAGGGAGAAGGCTCATCGGGTCGCCCGACGCCCGAATCTCGACATCCATACTCTGGATCACTTTTTGCTGCCGATAGCTATCCCAGATCATCGGCATCGGGTCTTCATCACTGGAAGCGTATTTGCTGTCGCGCGCGACTCCCACGATGGTGGCGACATGCTTGGCATCGCCGACCGTATGGCCAATAGGAAAAATCCCCTTGAGATAGCGGTCGACGAGAGTTTGGTTGACCACAACCACCCTCTGCGCAGTCTGGGTATCGGATTGGCCGATGTCCCGGCCGGCGACCATTGGAATCCCGAGAGTGGCGAAGAAATCCGGGCCGACCAGATTGCTGCGCAGCATGTTCTTGCCGTTGTCCCATGGGTAAAGATGTCCGTCGATGGTGAGCGGAGCGTTGTCTGACCAGCCGGTGCCGGGACGGAGTTCAGCAAGGGTCACTGACTTTACCCCGGGCAGCGCCCGCAGACGTTCTGTAAGTTGCGTATAGAAAACCAGCGAGTGGGCGTAATCGGGCGCGCCGACGGGATGAATGCCCACCGCGAGGACACTTTCCGCGCGCATCCCCAAGTCGACGTTCTGGTAATTGCGCAAGGTGCGTAGCAGCAGCCCGGAGGCGAAAAGCAGGACGACGCAAAAGGCCATCTGCAGGGCGATGAGGACTTTTCCCGTCAACATGCGCCCCCGCGTTGTCGTGGTTTGCATGCCTGAAGATTTAAGAACAAGCCCAACCTCTGTGCGCGCCGCAGTACGCAAGGGAGCAACGCCGAACAGAATTACGGAAAGTGCCGAAATGGCCAGAGTAAACAGGAACACTGGCCGGTCTGGTGAAAGGCTCACCTCCAACTCCGACCAGATGGCGAGCAGGCGCGTGGCTTCCACAGCAAAGAACCAGCCGAGCAACGACCCAACTGTGACCAGAACGCTGCTCTCGGTCAGCAACTGCCGAAACAGCGGACCTCGGCCCGCGCCCAACGCAAGTCGCAGGGCGAACTCGCGCTCGCGTACGGAGCTGCGCGCGACCAGAAGCATGATGATGTTGACGCAGGCAATGACCAGAACCAGTACGACCATACCCATCAGAACGCGCAGAGGATCGCGGTACTGGCTGCTCGCAGTACCCAATCCCTGAGCGGACACCAGCGTCAACTCCAGCTTCTGGCCGGTTTTCCTGTCTTCGGCGCCTGTGGTCTCATAGGCAGCGTGATTAAAAAGCGGATTCGTCCTTGCCCGTGCCTGTTGCTGGGTGACGCCGTCCTTCAGGCGTGCCATCAACATCAAGCTCCACCAGTTGGGGCTGGCGTAGAGCGTATTCTGGCTGGTCGCAGGCACTCCCCATGCATTTAATTCGGGTCGATTCTGCAGCGGCACCCAAAGATCGGTCGCCGAGCCGCCAGATTCGACTCCATAGAAGCCGGGCGCACTTACGCCGGTCACGGTGAACGGTACCCCGTTGACGAATATTGGCTTACCAATAAGTTTGGGATCACGGTTGAAACGGCGCGTCCAGTATCCGTAGCTGATGACGGCGGCCTGCGAGTGCCGGTCCTCATCGGCGGAGGTAAAGGGCTGGCCAGCGGCCATACCCACGCCGAGCGCGGAGAAGAAGTTGCCGCTTACTTCATTCGCGTCGATTTCCTCGGGCGTATCTGCGAAGCGAACCGCGGTCTTCTGTTCAGAAAGCGGAGCGTAGGCAATCACATCGGAGAATGCCGAATGGTCTTCTTTGAGCCGGCGATAGACATTGATGCCGTAGGTGTACCGGGAATCCCCAATGTTGCCGACGCTCGGCGGCATGTTGGCATGGGTTAGGTAGAAGAGTTGCTTCGGTTCGTGCACCGGCAGCATGCGCAGCAATACCGCGTTCATTACGCTGAAGACGGCAGTGTTGGCGCCAATGCCCAAGGCCAGCGTGGCAATGACCGTGATGGCGAAGCCGGGGTAATTTCGGATTTGCCGTACTGCGTAGCGAACATCCTTAAGCATTGTCTGCATGGCACACGCCAGGAGTAACAATCCTGTCACCACTTCTGGCGAGACGCAACTGAATCGATATCGGCTAGTCAAGATCATCGCGCAACCATGCACCATGTCATACCTGTCCGATATCGCCTATCAGCTGTTCGTAATCGGACAATCCTTTTGATGCCTTACACCCCTTGACATTCGACAAGAGGTTTGTGATGCTGTTGTCGAACGTCGAGGGGAAGATGGCGCAATCCGCAGACGGCGGCGGGACGAAATAGTGTTGCAGAGGACGTAGTCCGGGAACAGGAGAACGTTATGTTGAGCGAGTGGTGGTCGCGGGTGCGTTATTTCGTGTCGGGAAAGAAGCGCGCGGAAGTGGATGAAGAGATCCAGTTTCACCTGGAGCGCGAGGTCGAGGCCAATGTGGCTGCGGGCATGCCGGCCGGGGAAGCGAAGAGGCGAGCCGCCATCGCGTTCGGGGGCCGGGAACGCGCGAGAGAACAATGCCGGCAGGAGCGGCCGTCATTCTTTCTGGAATCGCTGGGGCGCGATGTGCAGTACGCACTGCGTGGGCTCCGGCGCAATCCGGGATTCACTGCGGTGGCGGTGCTAACGCTGGCGCTGGCGATTGGGGCGAACGCAACCATCTTCAGCCTGATCGACCAGGCACTGATGCGGGCTCTCCCTGTGGCGAATCCGGATGAGCTGGTGGTACTGAGTTTTGCGGGGTCGAATCCGGGGCATACGCATTCCGACGGCGGAGACAGCCCGGGGCGTATGCATGAGTTTTCTTATCCCATGTATCGCGACGTGCGCGATCGGAACACGGTGTTCAGTGGGTTAATCGCCGCGTCAAAGGTGACCCTGGGCGTGGAGTGGAACAACCATGCCGAGTCAGTGCCGGCCGAGATGGTGAGTGGGAATTACTTTGCCACGCTGGGGGTGCGGCCAGCGTTGGGACGTCTGTTTGGAACCAGCGACGAAACAGCTCCGGGGGCGAATCCTGTCGCGGTGCTCAGTTTTGACTACTGGAAGTCGCACCTGGCGGAAGCGCCCGTGGCCGGCAAAACGCTTTTGGTGAACGGGACCCCGTTTGAGATTATCGGCGTCGCCGCCCCGGGATTCTCCAGCATGGTATGGGGCCACATGCCGGACGTATTTGTTCCCCTCACGATGGAGCAAGTGCTGACACCGGAATGGCAGTATCTGAATGATCACCAGTCCTATTGGATTAATGTAGCGGGGCGGCTGAAGCCGGATGTGACCCGAGCGCAGGCGGAGGCGTCGCTGAACACGCTGTTTCTGGGGCTCCGCGCGGGAGAATTCACACTGCTGCACGACCAGTCGGCGCTGGCAAGGCAGAAGTTCATCACCAAGGCGCACCTTAATGTGGATGCGGGAGCAAAGGGATTCAGTCCAATGCGCGACGATGTGCAGATGCCATTAACGATCATCATGGGGATGGTGCTGTTGGTGATCGGCATGGCGGTCGTGAACGTGGCCAGCCTGCTGCTGGTGCGCGCAGCAAGTCGGGCCCGCGAGTTTTCGGTGCGCTACGCGCTGGGAGCAACGGGGCGGCAGATTCTGAGCCAACTGCTGGCCGAGGGAATGCTGCTGGGATTGGCGGGAGCGGCGCTGGGGCTGGCGATTGCGCCCGAGGCGCTGCGGCTGCTTATCCACTGGATGGCGAAAGGGTCGGGAGACGAAATGCCGTTCGCGGCGACGCTCGACTGGCGAGTGCTCGGATTCACCTTGTTAGTGACCTTGCTGGCGAGTTTGCTGTTTAGCCTGGCGCCGGCGGCGCAGTTCAGAAATCCAAGGCCGGCGCAAGCGATGAAGCAGCAGATGGCAACCGGCGGAAGCGGGTCGCTGAAGTTTCGGCGCACATGCGTGGCGCTGCAAATCGGATTCAGTCTGCTGCTGATTGTGGCGGCGGGTCTGTTTGTGAGAACGATCGATAACCTGCGTCGCGTGCATACGGGATTTGCCACGGATCATTTGCTGGCGTTTGATCTGGATCCCTCTCTGGCGGGATATCCGCCAGCAGAAGTTGCTCCCCAGGAGCAACGGGTGCTGGATGCGGTGAGCGCGCTGCCAGGCATTCATGTGGCGGGGGCGACGAACGATGCCGACCTGGCGGGGGAGGACCGCGAGGGAGACATGGTTCCGCTGGGGAGCACGCCGAAACCGGATGAGGAATTCAACGTGGAACTGCCGTGGGTAAGCGACGGATATCTGCAGACGCTGGGCGTGCCACTGGTGGTGGGGCGGTATTTCAATGCGGGAGATACGGCAACGTCGCCACGAGTGGCGGTTGTGAACGAGAGTTTCGCGAAGCATTACTTCGGCAGCGCCCAGGAGGCGCAGGGGCACCAGGTATATCGGCCGAACAAGCCGAATACGGACGCGACGATCGTGGGCGTGGTACGGGATGTGAAGCACTCCAGCGTGCGCGCTCCGGCCTTTCCCACCTGCTATACCCTGTTCGCGCAGGCCCAGCGACAGACCGGGCTGACATTTTATGTGCGCACCTGGCAGCCGCCGAACGCGGCGACGGCGAGTATTCATGCGGCCGTTGCGCATCTCGACACCAAGCTGATTGTTGGCAACGTACGCACCATGACGGAAGAGATCGACTCGAGCCTGTTGGCGGAGCGTGCGATCTCCATGCTGGCCGCGGCGTTTGGCGTTCTGGCCACGCTGCTGGCGGGCATTGGGCTGTATGGGATTCTGGCGTATTCGACAGCGCAACGGACGCGGGAGATTGGGCTTCGAATGGCGCTGGGGGCGCAGCGCTCGACGGTGATGGGGCTCATCCTGCGCGAGGTGCTGGTTCTGGCCGGCAGTGCGATGGCAGCGACGGTTCCGCTGGCGATGCTGGGAACGCAGGCGGTGCGGAGCCAGCTGTTCGGCGTGTCGGTGGCCGATCCATTGGCGTATGGGGTGGCGATTCTTACCATTTGCATGGTTGCGGCCTTGGCCGGATTCATTCCGGCGCGGCGCGCCGCGACCATCGATCCGGCGCGAGCATTGCGCACTGAGTAGGCCCGTGGCCGCTCGAATCTAATCTACCCGCACAAATCCGTACATCGTCTGGCCGCGATCGAGGATCAGATCATGGCGACCCAAGCGAGGTCAGCGTCATACGTTGGTTGTGCGCCAAATCTCTCGTGTGCTTATGAGCCTTTCCCCCTGGACGGGCACCCGTCCAGGGAGCAAGGCTTGGTGGCAAACCCGGAAAGCGGAGGACGAATTGACAGCATGGACGGAGCAATCGATCGCATCCTGGTTCGGAGAAGTGTTCAATAACGGACGCATGATCGTTAAATCCGTACATTCCTGCGTGTGGCGGCGACATTCTGGATTTATTGCAAAGGGTTTATGCGGCACGCCGTTGGAGACAAACGTGCACCATACCGTAGTGCAAGAGGGGGTTTCGAGGATACCGGATGCACATCCCGCTTTCTGAGTTTCGTTATGCGCTGCGGCAGTTGCGTAAGAACCTGGGCTTTACCACCGTGGCGGTGTTAACCTTGGCGCTCGGCATAGGAGCGAACAGCGCGATGTTTAGCGTTGTGTATGCAGTTCTGCTGCGTCCGCTTCCCTTCCATGACTCCAGCCGCCTGGTGGCCATCCAGACCACGGAGCCCGGCCGGCACGATGACATTGGAGTCTCTTATCCCTCGTTCCTGGACTGGCGAGCGCGCAGTCATGCCTTCGAGGGTATGTCCGCGTTCCACCAAAGTGATTTCACCCTTACAGGAAGAGGCGGGCCCGTACATTTGACCGGTGCGGTCGCTTCCGCAAATTTGTTTTCCGTGTTGGGTGTTCCCCCCGCACTGGGAAGGGGATTTCTTCCCGGTGAGGACAAGCCGGGCACCAGCCCGCCGATCGTCCTGAGCCATAGCCTTTGGCAAAACCGTTTCGCAGCAGATAAGAAAATCATTGGTCACAACCTGACCCTGGATGGCCACTCCTTCAGTATCGTTGGCGTGATGCCGGCGGGATTTCAATTCCCGGTAGAGCGAACCCCAATGGATTTTTGGACCACCATTGCTCTTGATACACGAGGGCCCACGCCGATGACTTCTGAGCGCGGAATGGCCTATCTTGACGTGATCGGCAGATTGAAAGCCGGTGTCACTCCCGTGACCGCGCAGACGGAAATGGTCGGTATTCAGGCTGCCTTGAACCTGCAGTATCCGGAGAATAGGCCCAAAGGTATCCGTGTTGTTCGAGAATTGGATGCGGTGGTAGGCGAGATGCGCCAGGGCCTGTTTATTCTGTTTGGCGCAGTGGGTCTGGTTCTTCTCATTGCCTGCGTTAACCTGTCGAATCTGTCGTTGGCCAGAGCAAGCTCACGCAGTAAGGAGATCAGTGTCCGCAAAGCGTTAGGAGCGACGCAAGCGATGATTCTGCGCCAGCTTCTTATCGAAAGCCTGGTGCTCGCAGCAGGAGGGGCAGCCGTCGGTCTTGTATTCGCATCCTGGGCAATTCAATTGCTAACACGGCTGGCGCCCGGTGAGCTGCCAAGAGTGATGGAGAGCGGCCTCAACTTGCAGGTGCTGGCCTTCACCGGCACTGTTGCCCTTTTGACCAGCATTCTCCTGGGGCTGATTCCCGCCTTTCAGGGTCGCAAAAATGAATTGGCTGCCTCCATGCAGGACGATAGCCGCAGTGGCACTGAATCACGGGTGCGGCGCCGTCTTCGGTCTGGACTGATCGTGACTGAGATGGCCTTTGCCATCGTGTTGCTGGTGGGCGCCGGGCTGCTTCTACGAAGCCTTCTGGGTTTGGAGAAGGTAGATCCCGGCTTTGCCAAAGATCACGTCGTTACCTTCGGACTCAACTTAACCTACGACCACGCTCACAAGGTGGACTTCTATAACCGGCTACTGGCGAAGATTCGCGCCACTCCAGGTGTGCGTTCCGCCAGCGCCGCACTCCCCCTCCCACTCGAGGGGGATGACATGAGGACAAGCTTCGACGTGGAAGGCCGTCCGATAAAGAAATCGAAACGGCCGGTCACGACCCTCCACATCATCGATCGGGACTACTTTCACACGCTGAAGATTCCACTTCTGCATGGCCGCGAATTCAATCCCCTGGACGATGTATCGGGAGCGACGCCGGCCGTGATCATCAGTGAGCGGTTGGCGCAGCAGGTCTTTCACTCGGATGATCCGATAGGGCGCCGGATTCAACCAGATGTTGGGACTGGAGATTCGGGTGCACCCATGCGTGTGGTTGTGGGTGTAGTGGGTGATGTAAAGGCGGAAGGTCTGGGTGCGCCTTCCATTGCAGAATCGTATGTCCCCTACGCTCAACTGCCGATGATGGACATGTCCGTGGTCGTGCGCAGCGAAATCCCCCCTGCAGATTTGGTGCCCACGTTGACGGGTGAGGTCCAGTCCTTTGATCCTTCGCTGCCTCTGCTGCACGTTAAGACACTTGACGACTACGTGAGCGATTCCGTCGGTGGTACGCGTTTTGAAGCGGTCCTGCTCGGCATCTTCGGCGGGCTGGCATTTCTGCTGACTGCTGTCGGACTCTATGGAGTAATTTCGTACACTGTCGCGCGGCGGACAAGAGAGATGGGGATTCGGCTCGCACTGGGTGCAAACCGCCGGGCAATCACCAAGATGGTTGTCAGGAACGGGACGGTACTGGCTTGCACAGGCGTCATGATCGGATTGGCTGCTGCGTTTTTGTTGACGCGGCTGGTCGCCGGCTTGCTTTACGGCGTGGGCCCCACGGACCCGCTAACGTTCGTCTGTGCCCCAATCGCACTGATTGCCATTGCCGTGCTCGCGAGTTACATTCCCGCACGCCGTGCGGCCAATGTGGATCCAATGGTCACGCTGCGACAGGAGTGATGCCCGGCCGGTTTGGAGGGCAAGAACGGAGCCTAACGCATGTCAAGCCTGCTTCAAGACCTTCGCTATAGCCTGCGGATGATGTTTCGCAATCGCTCGTTCACCATTCTTGCGGTTTTCACGCTGGCCATTGGCATCGGAGCGTGCACAACTGTTTTCTCCTGGATCGATGCGCTGCTGCTTCGTCCGCTCTCTGGCGTGGCATCCCCTGATCGCCTTGTGGCGGTTGAAACATTGACTCCAAGTGGCGCTTTTGTTCCCAATTCGTACCCTGATTACCGCGACTTCCGCGACCATCTAGAACTCGTGAGCGGTATTGCCGTAACCCATCCCGCCGCCTTTAGCGTGGGGCAGCAGGACCATGCCGAGCGCGTCTGGGGTGAACTTGTCTCCGGTAACTTCTTCTCCGTTCTTGGCACAAGAGCCACGGTAGGGCGGGTTTTCCTTCCGCAGGAGTATGGAGACAAGCCCGGTGCCTTCCCTCTGGTTGTGATCAGCGACCGCTTCTGGCGGTCGCACTTCAACGCTGATCCCTCAATCGTCGGCAAGACCATTCGTGTCAACCAGCGCGAACTCACGCTGATTGGCATCGCGGACGCCGCCTTTCACGGTTCGTTCGCGGGTGAGGCTTTTGACCTGTGGGTGCCATACATGATGCAGCCGCAGCTTAACGGCGTGGATGAATGGATGCTGCGCGACCGTGCAGACCGCAATATGTTTGGCATCGCACGGCTCAAGCCGGGCGTCACGCTCGATCAGGCTCGGGGCGAACTCGCCTCCCTGGCAACGCGCATGGCTATCGCCGATGCCGACACCAACCAGGGCCTCAGCGCCACCATGCTGCCGCTTGCTAACTCGCACTTCGGACCACAATCCTTGTTGCTCGCTCCGCTTCGCATCCTCATGGGAGTGTGCGGAGTTCTGCTGCTCATCGTCTGCGCGAATGTTGCGAATCTATTGCTAGCCCGGGCCACCGTTCGCCAGAAGGAATTCAGTACTCGTTTAGCACTGGGCGCAGGCAGGGCCAGGCTGGCCCGCCAGACGATGACAGAAATCCTTCTGCTCTCTATCGCAGCGACGCTCTGCGGCCTCGCCGTCACCGTGTGGATGAGCCATATCCTGGGTGATCTGCTGCCGCCGGGCCAGAGCTCCCTGGCCCTTGATCTTCACCTGAACTTTCGTGTGTTCGTTTTTAGCACGATGCTGTGCCTGGTCACTACTTTTGCTGCCAGCCTATTCCCTGCTCTCCAGGCAGGTCGCACCAACCTGAACGAGAACCTGAATGAGGCCGGCCGCAGCGGTGTAGGAGGAGTCCGCACCCATCGCCTGCGCTCTTCGCTGGTGGTCGCCGAAGTCTCGCTGGCGCTGGTCGCCCTCATTGGTGCGGCCTTGTTTGTTCGAGGGTTCTCGGCTGCCCGCCAGATCGATCCCGGCTTCCACCCCGACCATGTATTGCTCTCGCAGTTTTATCTCACCAGCAACGGTTACAATCTCGAGCAGCGTAAGGAATTCACCCGCCGCCTGGGCGAAAAGCTTCAGTCCGCACCCGGCATCACCAACGTGGCCTGGTCTGATTTCGTGCCGCTGGGCTTCGACGCCGGCTCTTGGGAACAGCTGGAGGTGCGAGGGTACACCCCGAGCCGGGACGAAAACATGAAGATCTACCGCAACATGATATCGCCCGATTATCTGCAGCTGCTGGGGATCCCTATCCTCGAAGGCCGCAACTTCACTGCGCATGACGACGAGAAGTCCCCGCGGGTCATGATTGTCAATCAAGCCTTCGTCGATCATTTTTTCGCCGGCCGCAGCCCGATCGGCCGTCAGATCCATGGCTGGGGCGACTGGTTCACCGTGGTGGGCGTTGCCGCTAACAGCAAATACCATTACCTCAGCGAAGCCCCTCTGCCTTACTTCTATGTGCCCTTTCGCCAGATGTATCGCGCGGATCTGAACCTGGCGTTCTTTGTACGCACACAAGGCAACCCGGAGACTGCCCTGCCACTTGTCCGGCAAAAGGCCCGAGAAATCGATCCCGGAGTTACGGTATTCGATTCAGTGCCTTTATCCGAGTACATCGAAGCCTCGCTGTATCCGCAAAAAGTTGCGGCCAGCTTGTTGAGTGTTCTGGGTGCGCTCTCCCTCGTCCTGGCGGCGGTTGGTCTCTACAGCGTGATGGCCTATTCGGTGGCCCAACGCACGCATGAAATTGGCATCCGCATGGCCCTGGGCGCGCGTCCGGCGGACGTGCTTCGCCTGGTGGTGAGACAGGGGCTTTCGTTAGTTCTGTTTGGGCTTTTCGTGGGTCTCGGCCTCTCGCTGGCGGTGTCGCGAGGCATTGCGGCCATGTCCATCTTTGGATCCACCATGGATACGCACACCAAGCTGCTGGGTGTGAGCGCCATGGATCCACTTACCTATGCGGGGGCGATGGTCATCCTGGCGCTCGTAGCCTTTTTCGCTACCTGGATTCCCGCTCGCCGAGCCGCTGCCGTGGAACCCATGGCCGCTCTCCGCTGCGACTAAGCCGGATGAGTCGGTGTGGGGGACAGCTCTGCAAACGAATACCTTCGCGTTTCTGATACAAAGACAGTGGAAATAGGGTTTCCCCTGGACCCGAGACGTAGAAGGAGATTTGCTATGAAGAACTTTGCTGTGCTTGCCGCGGTAACTTTGCTATCCGCGGTTTATTCATTGGCGCAGATAGCCGGCCGACGCCCGGCTATCCGCGGGATATCCCATATTAGCGTCTATAGCTCGGACGCGACCAAGACGGAACACTTCTACGCGCATGATCTCGGTGGGGTAAAGCGGCCAGACCCGGAGAATTCCGCCGGCGTCCGCTACTACTTCAGCCCAATCCAGTTTGTTGAAGTGTTGCCCTTGCCCGCTGGGAATACTTCGATCAACCGGCTCGATCACGTGGCCTTCAACACCGCGAATGCGGAAGGGTTAAGGAAGTACCTCGGGGAGCATGGCACCACCGTGCCGGCGAATGTCGAGAAGGGGAGCGACGGCAGCCAATGGTTTGACGTGAGCGATCCGGAGGGCAACAAGGTGCAGTTTGTGCAGCCGCCCGCCAAGCCAGCGCCCGTCCCAACCAACCCGCTCAGCAATCACATGATTCACGTGGGCTACGTGGTGCATAATCCTGACGCAGAGAACGCGTTTTTCCGGGAAGTCCTGGGCTTCCGCCCTTATTGGCATGGCGGCCGGAATGGCAAGACGGAATGGATTTCGCAGGAGGTACCGGACGGCACCGATTGGCTGGAATATATGGTAGTCAGCGGCCCTGAAACCAAGGGCATTCCACCCACCATGTCGCAGGAGACCCTGGGCGTGCTTGACCACGTCTCGTTGGGGGTGTTCAACATGGAGAAAACGGTGGACCTGCTCTATGCCGGAGACCGCTTGACCGCGAAGCATAGCCCTCCGCAGATTGGACTGGACGGCAAATGGCAGCTGAATCTCTACGATCCCGATGGCACGCGTGCCGAGGTGATGGAGTTTCAGCCGGCGGTTAAGCCATGCTGTTCTGACTTTACCGCCGCCAGCCCGACCAAGTAGCCCGACACAATGAAACCAACAAGGGTAACACCAATGACCGACCGGCTCCCGTCTATGCTAAACCAGCTTTTGCGTGGTTGGTTCAGCGGTTTGGCGGGGGCGTCGGAGTCTGACCATTGACCGCAGGAGAAGGTGTTGCGTCCGGCATGACATCAAACCCAGGAAGCATACGTGCCTCCGATCCGAACTTGTGGTAATCCGTATACACCATGTCGTTCAACAGGGTCTCGTAGGGCATGTAGATATCAAATGTCTGATCCCAAACCGTCAGAGTTCTTATATTGCGGGCGCGCATAATGACGACGCTGCGGCGCGGACAGACATACCTTCTTCCGGCGATCTCGACCGGCCCATATTCAACCATCATGCTCGCATCCTTCACGGGTAGTACCGGTTGCAGGTTGGGCTCGCGAATCCATCCCGGCTCCGACTCCATGGTCAGCCGAAGAATCGCCCCGGTTGCCGGATCAATCGCCAGTTCTCCGAGATATTTCGTTGATACCCGAAAGACCTCTCCACCCACAAGGCAGCAATGCACGAGGGTGTAACGAGGGTTGTCGCCACGGACAAGGTAGCGAAAGACAGCCTCTCTTCCCTGGTCGCCCTGTGCCCAGCGGCTCCAAATCAGCCTGCTGTCGCCGCCCGTGGCATCTACCAGCACGGAGCCAAGAATGGGACCGAAAACACCGATGAAATTGAGGTCCTTCTTCTTCGCGCTCCGACTGCCCGTCTTCTTCTCTACATCCTGTTCCTCATGGCCGTTACGATAACGGAGAGTCGCCTTTTCGGTCACCGCCTCGCGCAAAGACTGATCGGCAAGGGCGGTCTTCCAGCTATTTCCGTCTTTGGGCGACAGTTGCTCGTACTGGGTCGTGGTGCGGATTGCGAAAAAATCCGGCAGCCTGGGAATCACATCGTGCAGATACTTCACCGTTCGTGACAGCATCTGGCGCTGCGCTTCAAGGTCGGGCGCGGGGTCGGATAGGATCTCCGCCTCCGGAGGGTCCAAAAAAGCAGAGCTATCGCCCAGAGCTGTTAATGCCGCCTTCGACTTCTTGCCGCGCAGACGATCCTGCCAGAGTGAGAGCCGACTACTGCTTAGCCGCTCGCTCAGTTCCAGCCCAGCCAGTTGCTCTGCCAATTCGCCATCATGCTCCCCAACGGCCACTCCCAGCATCTGTTCCAGTTGCTGAACGGTGACTCGTTTCGTGGGGACGCGAGGCTGGTCGTAGTAGACCGGCTGATTGTAATAGCCGCTGTTCGTGCGTGCCGATAATCCAGGCGTTTCGATCTGCATTTTGAGATCGTGATACTCATCCCCCTTAGCTGCATGCGGCGGGTCAAAGGACACGGTATAAAACACGCGCGCGTCATCAATGCAATCTTCGAGAGCGCGCGAGATGTCTGAGATTGGATCCAGGACAAGGCCACCGCTCTGAATGGCCAATACCGGAAGCGCAAAATATAAGTACGGATCCACCACGCCTGGCTCTCCTAGCTCCGACGGCGCCCCCGGAACTAGCCCCAACGGCGTGCGAACCCCCCCCAGATAATCCTTGTACGGGTCAATAAAGGTGAAAGCCGCCGGTTCAGTCCGGGCCGTGACCTGGGAGATGATCATCCGCGCTTCACGTATACGCGTCGAAAGCTCCACCAATGAGGAAAAAGCAGTGTCCTTGTCTTCATATAGCCCGCCAGCACCGGGCCACCCGAAGCCCATCCACACCAGGAGCTTTCGGCCAGCCCGGCCTCTCCGCTCCACTGCGATGGAGTAAACCGCTTTACGGGCTCGCTCCCACCGCGCGTACCTCTCTGCTTCTCCTATCGACAATGAATGCTGGTTTCGCGGAACTGCCCAGACCGTACGGGGTAACCGGTGGTGAGCAACGTCCTCAGCTAAAACGTTGCCGTCGGTGGTTGGCTTCGCTGATGCGTACAGCCCGGAGGTTATGAACCAGTAAACAGATGCGGGCTGAGCGAGATGTCCGCCATTTTGGCGCAGAAATTTTATCGATTCGTTCTTCACCAGTTCGAGCTGCAGGGGCGAAAGGTCGACTTCATCGAGAACCAACACCACTTCGACAAGCCGCTCATTCTCATCGGCGGCTTCGTTCGATGCTGCGAAGGAGATGATCTTCTGCGGGACGCCGTTGTCCAGCAGCGTGAGATCCTTCGCAGTAAGCCCCAAAAATGGCTTGCCCTCGCGGTCAGTTGCAGCGATATCGAGATGGATAAGGCCCTCCCGCGGCTTGTCGGCTCGCATGATGGGTGGTTCAGACGTTACAACTGCTTGCACCGGAGGTTGCGAGGGTTCGATCTGACCATCAGCGCGATGCACACCCAGGAAAGCCAAAAAGCAAAGGAGGAAACCCCGCAAAATAGCCTTCCCCGTTCGCAAAGCTTCACCTCGTTCGGAGTCGTCCCGAATAACCGACAAACCAGAATACCTCCACCTCCGCATCCCTCACCGCAGGATCGAAACTCTTAAGCCGCCGGTAATTCGTCTCGAGCAAGTTCTCCCGCGTGCGACGTCACTGACATATGCAGTAGACAGTACGTGACAAACCAGTGACATCCGCGTGACAACTCAGCCCGGTAATCCCTTTATCTTCCTAATTAAGCAGGGAGTGAACGGTGCCAAAGTCACGCAAGATCGTATTCTTTTTCCCGTCCTTTGCAAGTTCCGATGCAACTGCGCCGTTGGGCATTCTGGCGGTTGCGACACCACTGCTTCGGGCCGGATATCAAATCTGCCTGATCGATTCCACCATTACCCCAAATTACAAAAAGCGCGTGCTCGAAGAAGTGCGCGATGCCCTCTGCCTTGGTATCTCTCTTGTGACCGGACCGATGATCCGGGAGACAGTCGAAATCGCTCGTGCCATTAAGGAGTGGAATCCGGATTTCCCCATCATCCTGGGCGGATGGCATCCTTCGCTACTGCCCACACAAACCCTGCAGGCCCCGTATATCGACTACGTCGTTAAAGGGCAGGGCGAAGAGTCTCTGCTCGAGCTCGTCACCCATATTGAGAAAGGCTCAGCGCCTGACTTTGTCGCGGGTATCGGCTTCAAGCGCGACAACAAGTTGGTCTTCACTTCCGAACGCCCCTTGAGGCCGCTGGTAGATATGCCTCCAAAGGCCTATCACCTGGCGGATTTCGACGCATACGAGCGTTTGTGCGGGAAGCGCTGGGCAATGTACACCTCCAGCCTGGCCTGCCCCTTCAACTGTGCCTACTGCACCAATGCGGGCGTCTACGGGCGCAAGTGGAACGCATTGCCGGCCGAACAATTTGTGGAGGAAACGGTCGATCTAAGCCGCAGGTATGGGCTGGAGATGCTGTGGATCGTGGATGACAACTTCCTGGTCGACCTCGACCGGGCACGGGCCATCTCAGAAGGACTAGTGCGCGCCGGCGCCAACTTCAAGTGGAGCATCCAGGCAACCACAAACCTCACCGCGCGCCTTTCTCTGGAAGATCTGAAGCTGCTGCACAAGAGCGGGCTCCACCAGATATGCCAGGGCGCCGAATCGGGGTCTCGCAAAGTCTGGAAGGCGATGAACAAAGACTTTCAGGACTTCCCCACCATCTATGAAAGCGCCGCGCGCTGCCTGGAAGCAGGGATTCGCCCATCCTTCAACATTATCTTCGCCTTTCCCGGTGAAGGAGCGAAAGAGCGAAGAGAGACCATCAATTTTGTGATGGATGTATGCCGTCGATTCCCGGGCGCTGAGTTCTGGACCAATATTTTCACTCCGTATCCGGGCGCTCCCATCATGGAAAAGATTGCGGAACTTGGCGTCCAGACGCCGGAATCGCTCGAAGGCTGGGTGGACTTTTTCCCCCGCTATACCAAACTTCCCTGGCTGAACGGGCGCGATCACCAGGAACTGCAGGTGATGCGCGACTATCTCCGCATAGCCTTCGATCGCATCCCGATTTCGGCGGACACGCGCAAGCCCATTACCCGGCTGGCGCAGAAATGCATCTCGCTGCCTGCCCGCTGGCGCCTCGACCACAGCGCTTACCGCTTCCCGGTTGAGCTCTGGCTCAATAAAAAACTCAAAGAGCGCGCCGCTGCGCTTAAGCCTGCGGTCGATGCAAAGCGGCTGGAGCCAAACCCGGTGGAGGCCACGTGCTGACCCGGGGAAAAGTTATCCTGTTCTATCCCGCGTATGACGGACCGCCACTCGGTGCGCCGCTCTGTCTGCTTGCGCTGGCTTCCACGTTGCGCGAAGCCGATTTTGACGTGGTGGTAATTGACGCGGCCATTGAACCTGATTACCGGACGCGCATCGAGTGTGAGGCCGTGGATGCTTTGTGCATCGGTATTTCGGTGCTCACCGGGCCCATGATCAAGGGCGCCATCGAGATAGCTACTGCCATAAAGAGTGTCCATCCCTGGCTTCCGATTATCTTTGGCGGCTGGCACCCGACGCTACTACCCGATGAAACGTTGAGCGAACCCTTTGTTGATGTTGTGGTGCGGGGGCAAGGCGAGATCACCATCGTTGAAGTGGCGGAAGCTTTGCTGGCGAAGAGATCCTTGGACGGGATTGCAGGGGTTTCATGGAAGAGCCACGGCCAGCGGATGCATAACGCCGATCGCCGCGTGGAACCGCTGGATGCGCTACCGGTTCCAGCCTTTGACCTTACCGATTTTGATGCCTACGAAAAACTCAGCGGCGCCCGGAAGATTGGATATGCGACCAGCGTCGGGTGCCCATACGCATGCAACTATTGCACCGACATGGTTTTTTACAAGCGCCGGTTCAATGCGCTTTCCGCTGAACGCGTTGTTTCGGAGATGACGGAACTGGTGAGCAGATATCGCATCGAGGAAATCGCCCTGCTTGATTCCAATTTCCCGGTCAATCTGGGCCGCGCGCTTGACATTGCCCGCGGCATATTAGCATCCGGCGTCAAGTTTCGCTGGACTTTCCAGGCCTCCACAGATTTTCTTTGCCGCATGAGCGAAGACGAGGTGCGGTTGCTTGGCGAGAGCGGCGTTTCGCACATGGGCTTCGGTACCGAATCGACCTCTGAACCTGTGCTGAAGCTCATGAACAAGCGTCATCAACGAGTAAACGAGATGTATGAGACTGCACGTAAGGCGAATCTGGCCGGCATCCGCGTCACATTCAATCTCATCTTCGGCTATCCCGGCGAGACCGAGGCCGATCGCGCGATCACGTTTCAAACCATGAGCGATATTGCGCGCCAATTTCCTAATGTGAACTTTTCACCAAATATCTTCACTCCCTATCCGGGCATTCCCATCTGGCCGCAACTGCGAGAACTTGGCGTCCCGGAGCCACATGGGTTGCGGGAGTGGATGGACATGCCCCTGGGGGCGAATATGTTGCCGTGGCTCAAAGGTAAAGAGCTGACGCGACTGGACCGGATGGTTGAATATTTTCTGCTCAACAGTCAGTTCTGCCGTCAAACAGCACGCCTCTCGAAGCTACGGCAAGCGGTGAAGTTCGTCATCCAAACGCCGATCCGTTGGCGTCTGCGTTCCAGTCAATCCTTCTTTCCCTGGGAACTTTGGCTCGCACACCTCTCTGAACGGCTGGCCCTGCGCCGTTCGCTGGTAACTGGCCAGGATCTTCCTAAGTTGCCCGCGGGGGCGTGCTAGCAGGCTGTGGAGGTGAAGGTACGCGCTTCAGATTTTTTTGCGGGTTGGATTTGGATGATTGACTGTGAGCATTCTCGTGCGGTTCAGGTTCAACCAGGACTGACGTCCTGGGCTATTCTCAGCCGTCCCTGCGGGACTGATCGCGATCTGCTCTGGTAGCTAACTTGTTTTTAGCGAGTGCTGTCCAAACCAGCCGATCGAAAAAAGCTATTCTCCGGGGGGAGTTAATAGCATGAGCCAGTCCCGCAGGGACGACTGAGAGTAGTTCAGGACGTAAGCCTGGGTAAGAGTTGACAGCATCAATAGTCCCGAAGGGACGGCTGAGAGTAGCCCAAGACGTAGTCCTGGGTAAGAGTTGACAGCATGACCAGTCCCGAAGGGACGGCTGAGAATGTCCCAGGACGTGAGTCCTGGGCTTCAGTTGAACATGAAGTAAATGAGGTAACTTGTGGCGGATATCCTTCTGGCGCACTCCTATCATCTGGCGTATGACCCCAAGCAGCTACGGAAGATGCAACCGTATCCGCCCCTCGGCACTCTCTATGCGGCCACAGCCCTGAGGGAACACGATATCTCAGTTGCCGTCTTTGACCCCATGCTGCAGGACCCCTCCGTCTTTCCGGAAGTATTGAAGCTCCAGCAGCCCAAGGTACTTGCCATCTATGAAGACGACTTCAACTTTCTCTCCAAGATGTGCCTGACCCGGATGCGCGAGTTGGCATGGCAGCTGGTGCGGGCGGCGCGCGATGCCGGGGCGCTTGTGATCGTTCACGGATCGGACGCAACCGACCACGCCAAAGCGTATCTCGACCATGGCGCCGACTTTGTTCTGGTAGGTGAGGCCGAGCAGAGCCTGGTGGAACTTTGCGCGTCGATCCTCGAAGGAGGTCCACTGCCCAGCAACATCCCCGGTGTCATTCGTCTGGATACCGAAGGCGATCTTGTGCAAAGCGCGCTCAAGTCATCGCGCAACGCAAATTGGAAGAATCTGCCTATGCCGGCGCGTGACCTGGTCGATCTTGCGCCCTACCGCGAGGCATGGCTTTCAGCCCATGGTCAGTTCTCTACCAACATGGTCGCCAGCCGCGGATGCCCCTACCACTGTAACTGGTGTGCCAAGCCGATTTCCGGCAATAAGTTCCAGCTCCGTTCACCGCAGCTGGTTGCGGCAGAGATCCGTGAACTCAAGGAGGCATATGGGGTGGAACATATCTGGTTTGGGGATGACATCTTTGCGCTGAATCAGCACTGGGTCCAGGAATTCGCCGATGCCATGGAAACGCTCCAGTGCAGGTTGCCCTTCAAGATTCAATCTCGCGCGGACCTTATGACGCGGGAAACGGTCAACGGCCTGAAACGGGCGGGCTGTGCCGAGGTGTGGATGGGAGTCGAATCGGGATCGCAGAGAGTGCTCGACGCCATGAGTAAGGGTTTGCGAATCGCACAGGTAGAAGACGCGCGGGCGCGCTTAGGGGGCGCAGGCATTCGCGCATGCTACTTCCTGCAGTTCGGCTACCCCGGGGAGCAATGGGAGGACATCCAGCAAACGATTGCCCTGGTGCGTGACACACGCCCGTACGACATAGGTGTCTCTTTCTCTTATCCACTTCCCGGGACAGCCTTCTTCGACCGGGTGCGGGAACAGATCGGCCCCAAGACCAATTGGACGGATAGCGATGACCTCTGCCTGATGTTCACGGCGGCCTACAAGGACGAGTTCTATCTCGCGCTGCGCAATGCGCTCCACGCCGAGGTCGACTCCTGGCGCGATCACGGAAGTGCGGCGGACGTGGCTGCTCTTTGGCAACGGGTATTTGCGCTTGAGGAAACCAGCAGGAACGCAGAGGCTACCGTTCTCACCGACTATGACGACCCGCCCAAAGAAACCAACCAGTACCAGCTTGTTCGCCTGCAGGGCGCGCAAGCGCATTGAGGAAAGGGGGAGATATATGGCGGAACTCTTGCTCACTCACGGTTACTTTCTCTACGAAGATCCCAAAGAGCTTCAGATCATGAAGCCGTATGCTCCCCTGGGCATTTTGTATCTGTGCTCGCACCTGCGGCAGCAGGGCTTTGACGTGGAGGTATTCGATACCACCTTTTCCAGCCGTGAAGCGCTCTTCCAACATCTGCGCAGCGAGACCCCCTCCGTCCTGGGTATCTACGCCAACCTGATGACGCGCAAGAACGTGGTCGAGATTCTCAAGGTAGCGCGGGAGGCGGGCTGGAAGACGATCGTCGGTGGCCCGGAGCCCGGAGCTTATGCGCTTGAATATCTACAGGCAGGAGCGGACTTCGTGGTCTTTGGCGAGGGCGAGCTCACCGTGGGGGAATTACTCGCCTCATTCCGTGGTGGCGCCAACGGCTCTTACACAGAGATTTGCGGCCTGGCCTACCTCGACTCCGAGGGCCACATGCACGAAACCGGGCAACGCAACCAGATCGCAGACCTCGACAGCCAACCCTGGCCTGCGCGCCAGGCCATCGACATCACCCGCTATGTAAAGACCTGGCGTGATGCCCACGGGAAAGGATCGATCAACTTCATCACCGCGCGTGGCTGCCCTTATAAGTGTCGGTGGTGCAGTCACCAGGTGTTTGGGCAAACGCACCGCCGGCGCAACCCTGTGCTGGTAGTGGATGAGGTGGAATGGCTGCTGCGCACTTACAACCCAGACATGGTCTGGGTCTCTGACGATGTCTTCACCATCAACCACCAATGGCTCCGCAGTTATGCCGCGGAGATGCGGGCGCGCGGCTTGCGCATTCCCTTCGAGTGCATCTCCCGCGCAGATCGCCTTAACGCTGAAATGCTCGATCTGCTGGCGGAGCTGGGCTGCTTCCGCATTTGGATCGGGTCAGAAAGCGGATCGCAGCGAATTCTCGATTCCATGGATCGCGGAGTCAAGATCGAGCAGGTTCACCAGGCCGTCGCCATGAGCCGCGAGCGCGGCATTGAAAGCGGAATGTTTCTCATGTGGGGTTACGAGGGAGAAGAGATGGAAGACATAGAAGCTACCATCCGGCACGTCAGCATTTCCCAACCGGACATCTTCTTCACCACGGTCTCCTATCCGATCAAGGGAACACCGTACTACAAGAAGATGGCCGATCGCCTGGTTCAGCTACAACCGTGGGGAACCAGCTCTGATCGCGATCTAAAGGTCAAGGGCCGTCATTCGCAGCGGTTTTACAGTTATGCCGACAAGCTTCTCAAGGACGAGGTGCAGCTCGCGCGCCTGGCCGGAACGCCCGCGGCCAACTCCGAGCGCGCAACCAGCCTGCGGCAGAGTATCGAGTTATCGCGCGCGGGGTTGCTCTCTTCGGTCTCAGAGGTGGACGCATGATCGCCACCTTCGAAGTTCAGGATCAGGCGCTTCTCGCCTTTGACAGTATTGCTGCAAGCTATGACGACCTCTTTACCCGTTCCATGATTGGCCGCGCCCAGCGTGGAGTTGTATGGGATGCGCTTCTCGATACCTTTGAGCCCGGCGCCCACATCCTGGAGCTCAATTGCGGTACCGGCGAAGACGCGCTCTTCCTCGCCCGGCATGACATTTCCGTGGTTGCCTGTGACGGGTCAGAGGGTATGATCCGGACCGCGCGCAAGCGCCAGCAGCAAGAAGCCCCGGATGCCCCAATCCACTTCAAGCTTCTTCCCACCGAGCAGTTAGCGGAGCTTCACCCGGGCCACTCATTCGATGGAGTTCTATCGAACTTTTCCGGATTAAATTGCGTGTCGCACCTGGATCCGGTGGTATGGAACATCGCATCCCTGGTTACGCCGGGGGCTTCCGCGCTCATCTGCCTCTCGACCCGGTTCTGCCTCGCAGAAACGCTTTGGTTTCTCTTCCACGGCGACTTTCGCAAGGCCTTTCGCAGAGCCCCGGGGGTAGCCAACGCAAAAGTAAGCGAGTTCACCGTGAAAGTTCATTACCCGACCTTGCGCCAGGTGAAGCAGTCGTTCTCGCCCTGGTTTCGGCTGCGCTCGTGCACCGGGATCGGGGTCGCGGTTCCACCATCGTACCTGGAACCGGTGATCCGCAAGTACCCGCGGCTGCTCGGCCTACTCCGTTGGATCGATAAGCGCATTTCGCGTATTCCTTTGCTGCGCACCATGGGCGACCACATGCTTCTTCATTTTGAGCGAGTGGAGTGCAGCAGATGTTATTAAGCGCACAACAACAGGCTACGAGAGTTCGCAGTAAGGTAAGCGCCGGCATCGAGTTGCGTTGCCCGCAGTGCGACAACTCGATCGGCAACTTACCAGGCGATCACCACACCCTTGGCTGTTCCCGCTGCACAATGGAAATACCCTGCCGGCGAGGAGTGTGGCAGACGCTCTTACCGGAGCGCGAGGCGTACTTCAAGCGCTTCGTCGGAGACTATCAATATATTCGCGCCTCTGAGGGCCGAGGCAGTCACAGCGACGACTATTACCTTGCGCTGCCCTATCGCGATCTCTCCGGGCGCAATAGCAGGCAGTGGGCCATCCGCGCTCGTACGTTTCGCTACATCGAGCGCAAGATCCTGCCCGGCATTATTACCCTCGCGCGCCCCGCGCTTCGCGTTCTTGACCTGGGCGCGGGTAATGGCTGGATGAGCTACCGCCTTGCGCAGCAAGGCCATACGCCGATCGCAGTCGATCTGTTGACAAATGACCAGGATGGTCTCGAGGCCGCAGAGCATTACAAGCAGTCGCTGCCTTTGCTCTTCCCGAGATTTCAGGCGGAACTCGATAACCTGCCCTTCGCCAATAGTCAGTTTGACCTCGTGATCTTCAATGCTTCGTTTCATTACTCGGAGAATTACCAAGACACCATGGCCGAAGCGCTACGCTGCGTCCGGGGGAACGGCACGGTGATCATCGCCGACACTCCGTGGTATAGCGATGAGCAGAGTGGCCTCCGCATGCTCATCGAGCGCCGCGCCGGCTTCGTGAAGCGTTTCGGCTTTCCCTCCGACGGCCTCAGAAGTCTTGAATTCCTTACTAATCAGCGACTCGCGCGCTTGGAATCGTGCTTTGGCCTCCACTGGCGGGTGCATGAACCGTATTACGGAATACGCTGGCAACTGCGGCCTTGGGTGGCAAAACTACAACACAAACGCGAGCCCTCTCACTTCCGAATCTACGTAGCCAAGGCCACCAAATGATCATCCTCTTCCATCCCCGCGCAACTCGGCCTCGCAACTGCAGGCTGCCGCTGGCCGTGCTTGCGCTTGCCGCCGTGCTCGAAGGCCGCGAGGAATACAGAATCATCGACGGCAACCTGGAGGATGATCCCACGGGTGCGATCGTGAACACGATCGACACGCACCAGGTCGAGCTTCTTGGCGTCTCCTGCATGCCGGGACCACAGATGGTCGCAGCCATGGAAACCTCGCGGGAGATACGCCGCCTGCGCCCCCATGTGCGCATTGTCTGGGGCGGCTACTTCCCTTCTCTCTATCCTGACACCGCGCTGAACGCCAAGTACGTCGACTATGTGGTCCGTGGCCAAGGAGAAGATACTCTGCTTGAGCTTATCGATGCGCTGCGTGGAAAGAGGGCGCTCGAATCTATCCTTGGTCTCTGCTATAAAGACGCCTTCGGTTTTCATCGCACCAACCCTGAGCGCCCGATGAAAGGCCCGGACGATTTTCCATGGTCGCCCTTTCATCGCCTTCCCGTCGCCCGATACCTGCGGCCCTCATTCTTTGGCAAGCGGACCGCGGTCCATCATGCCAGCATCGGCTGCCCTTTCAACTGCAGCTTTTGCGGCGTCCACGCTGCCTACGGAAGGGCAGAGCGTATGGAGTCTCCAGAGAGAACGGTCAAGATTCTTAGCTATCTGGCAGCCCGATACGGCGCCGACTCAGTTCAGTTCTACGATATGAACTTCTTTCTTCGCGAAGATCACGCCCGGGAACTGGCTGATCGGCTGGCGCCACTCAATCTTAGATGGTGGTGTGAGGCGCGCGTGGATATTATGTCGCGCTATTCGGATGCCACGCTGGAAGCGGTCAGGAAGGCCGGATGCACCATGATCTTCTTTGGAGCGGAATCCGGCTCCGACTGGGTACTGAAAGAAATGCAGAAAGGCATCACCACCGAGGAGACGCTGGCGATGGCCCATCGCACGCGCCAGTTCGGCATCATTCCCGAATTCTCATTTGTCATCGGCAACCCTAACGATCCGGAGCGCGACACGCGAGAAACGTTGAGCTTCATTCGCAAGATCAAACGAATCAATCCCAGCTCAGAGATCATCGTGCAGCACTACACCCCCACGCCCCAACCGGGCAAGATGTACGGGGACATTGAAGGCCAGATCAGCTTTCCCGATAGCCCCGCCGGGTGGGCCAGCAAAGAATGGCTAGACTACACGCTGCGCATCGATACCCACGCCCCATGGTTGAAGCCCCGGACCAAAAAGCTGATCGACAACTTTGAGACCGTGGTTGCATCGCGCTGGCCTACCGTTCAAGATATCCGGGCTCCACGATGGAGCCGTGCGCTGTTAAAGCTTCTCAGCTGGTGGCGCTATGCGCTGCGGGTCTACTCCTTTCCCTTTGAGCTCCAGTTAGCCAACGACTTCATCAATCTCCGCAAGCCGAAGCGGGAGAGCTTATGAAACAGGACTTATCAATACCCGTTGAGGTGGAGGCCTTCGACACCTGGGCCGAGGTATATGACACCCAGCCGAATCCTCTGCTGGCACTGGAAGAGCGTGTCCTTGGTTCCATGATGCCCGATGTTCGCGGCCTCGACGTGCTCGATGCGGGCTGCGGTACAGGGAGATGGTTACAGCGGTTGGTCTATCGCTCGCCGCGGAGCTTGCTCGGTATCGACATCTCCCCAGCAATGCTGCTTCTTGCCGGCATCAAGCTTAGCCAAAAATGTAGTCTCCGCCCCGGGAGCTGCACTGCTCTTCCAGTGAGCGACACATCGTGCGATATGGTGTTGTCGTCCTTCGTCGTCAGCTACCTGGAAGATCTGGAAGCCTTCGCGCGGGAGATCGATCGCGTTGCCCGTCCCGGCGCAACCATTTTTCTTACTGACATGCATCCAGAGACGGAGGCATACCGCGGTTGGAAGCGGGCATTCAAGGTCAACGGCGCGGAGATGCAGATCAGCGCCCGGGGGTGGGATCTCCAGCAAATCACCCAGGCCTTTCAAGCTCGCGGATTCAAGCTTGTTTCGCTGGCTGAGCCGGCCTTCGGTCTCGAAGAGAGGCAGATCTTCGAAGAGTCTGGAAAGCTTGAGTTGTACCACTCCACGGAGGCTCTCCCGGCGATTTACGTACTAGAGTTACGCAAGCCTGCAAGTTTCCCCCGGCTCCGGAAGATGCTGCCGCAATCGGCCGGAGCTTTTGTTCTTAAGCAAGCGCGCTATGCAATTGGACCGGATAGGACTGCGACGGCCTCGATCTCTGTCGTGGGCGAACGCATCGAATCGGTCCAAAATCTATCCCAGGCTCAGTTCGACGGCCGCTACTGGGTGGATGCGCAATCTCACTCCGTCATAAAGACTAGTGTTGACCTGTCTGGGTATCTCCTGCTGCCAGGACTGATCAATTCCCACGACCATCTGGAATTCAGTCTCTATCCCAATATCGGCGATGGCCCCTACTACAACGCAGCACAATGGGCGCGCGATATCCATGCCCACAAGGCAACGCTGATTGCGCGCCATCGCAAAGTGCCGCGATCCACCAGCTTATGGTGGGGGGCGATCCGCAATTTACTTTGCGGCGCCACCACCGTCTGCCATCACAACCCGGTTGCCCCCGAACTAACGGCTCCCGGGTTTCCCATTCGTGTTGTGTCAGAGTTTGCCTGGGCCCACTCGCCTTCCATGGAACCAGATCTTGCCGGCAAATTTCGCGAGAGCCGAGCCGATCTGCCCTTCATTGTGCATGCCGCGGAAGGAGTCGATGAAGGAAGCGCTGAAGAGATCTTCGAACTGGATCGCATCCATGCCCTCGATAAGCGCACGGTGCTTGTCCACGGGCTCGCATGCACTCCCGAGTCCATCTCTCTCATTAACCAGCGCTGTGCCGCGCTCATCCTCTGCCCTACGTCGAATGAATTTCTGTTCCACCGATCGCCGTCGCTGGGGTTCGTTCGTTCGCTGGACAATGCTCTGCTGGGCAGCGACTCGCCCCTCACCGCGGCCGGCGATCTGCTGGATGAAATCAGGTTTGCTCACATGCGGATTGGCATCGATGCCAATGCCGTCTATGCCATGGTGACTAATCGTCCGGCTGAAGTCCTTCGCCTGCACCGGGGTGAGGGCGGCATCAAGCCTGGTTCGGTAGCGGATATGTTGGTAGTCCGCGACACCGGGCTCAGCCCAGCCGAAACGCTGGCCCAACTGACCAGCGATCAAATTGAACTGGTCATACTTGGTGGGCGCGTTCAGCTCGCCGGTCCATCACTCATCGAGCGTCTTCCTAGCGTGCTCAGGCAGGGATTGCAATGTTTTGAAGTGGATGGTCAGCCGCGATGGGTGCGCGCTCCAATCGACAAGCTATTGGCCGAAGCTGAAGAGGTTCTAGGTAGCGACCTTCGTGTCGGCGGAAAGAGAGTGCGCCGTGCCCCTGCTGCATGATGAAGGCATAGCATCAAGCCAGCCGGCTCAGCTCGCTGCCGAGCTGACGTCGATGCCAATTCTTATCCTGAATATTCATAGTCACTGTAATTGCCGCTGCATTATGTGTGACATCTGGAAGCGGGAAACCCACGAGCAGGTCCGCGTCTCCGATCTGGATCGCCATCGTGCGTCGCTGCGCAATCTCGGGGTGCGGCAGGTCGTTCTTTCCGGCGGTGAGCCGCTGCTGCACAGCGACCTCGGCGCGCTCTGCGACTTCTTTCGTCAGGAGAATATTCGCCTTACCCTGCTAACCACAGGCTTGCTGCTGTTCAAGCGCGCCAACGATGTCGCGACCTTGTTCGATGACGTGATTGTCTCCATTGATGGTCCTCGGCCGGTACACGACGCGATCCGGCGGGTGCATGGAGCATTCGATGTAATCGCCAAGGGGGTTGCGGAAATTCGCACGCAACAACCAAATATAAAAATATCCTGTCGCACCACCGTCCAGAAAGCCAATCACCGCCATCTTTGCGCCACCGCCACGGCAGCAAAATTCGCTGGATTTGATTCGATTTCCTTTCTGGCCGCCGATCTGACTTCAGAAGCCTTCAATCGGCCTTTGATTTGGCCAGGCGATCGACAGAACGAAATTGCTTTGTCGGTGGCGGAAGTTGCTGTCCTGGAGGACGAAATAGAGCAGCTCATCCTGCATCACGCGGACGATATTCGCTGCAAATACATCGCGGAGTCACCCGAAAAGCTTCGCCGTATTGTTGACCGCTTCCGGGCCCATCTAGGACAAACCGCTCCAACTTCTCCCATTTGCAATGCTCCCTGGGTTTCCTCCGTGGTCGAAGTCGACGGATCGGTAAGACCGTGCTTCTTTCATCGTTCCATCGGAAACATCCGTTCCTCAACGTTGGAAGAGGTGGTAAACGGTGAGGCAGCCCGGGCTTTCAGGCAGTCGCTCAACGTGAGTGAGAACCCGACCTGCCAGCGCTGTGTGTGCTCGTTGAATTACCATGACAAAGAAGCAAGTTAGTACTCAAATCCGTTGCCCAGGTGAAGGACTATGCGAAACAACCTTTCTAAGGTGCTCTTCTCCCTTATGTTGATGGGGCTTTGCCCCTGGAATCCAGCCCTAGCGAATACAGCGCTCCCCGATCTACAGCCTGGAACCAAGGCTCCTACCTTCACTCTGCCCTCTCAGGACGGATCTCCGGTCAGTCTTTCGGATTACCACGGTAAGTGGGTGGTCCTTTACTTCTACCCCAAAGACAAATCCAGCGGCTGCACAATTCAGGCCCACGCCTACCAGAGCAGTCTGCCGCAGTTTGAGTCGCACAATGCGGTGGTGCTCGGCGTTAGCCTCGATACGGCCGATAGCCACAAGAGCTTCTGCGCTCAGGATGGGCTGACCTTTAAGCTGCTCGCAGATCCTCAGAGACAGGCGGCCGACGTCTACGGTGTGCCCTTGATGACCTTCAAGGATATGAAGTTTGACGAGCGCGATACTTTTCTCATCGCGCCGGATGGAAAGATTGCCCAGGTTTGGAGAAAAGTAGATCCACGGGAAGATAGCAAGATCGTGCTCCAGGCCATCGCAACGCACGCCGGCCACTAAGCCGTCTTACGCGGTGAAAGACACCCACAATCCACTCGGCGAGCGAAAGCCCGATCCACCCTGCCAGCGTACAGGGAGGGCTAGACTCGCCGAGCGAAACCGTTGCAGCAGGGGATGAGTGAGCGTGGTGGCCACCATGCGAATCAGGCCGGCGCCTACGCATGAGTGCGGACCCGCCCCCAGGGTGAAATGTCCCCCACCGCGGCGTGTGACATCGAGCCGATGCGGCTCTGAGAAGCGCTCGGGGTCGCGGTTGGCGGCAACGATCCTCAGGATGATTCGCTCGCCTTTTCGAATAGACACTCCATTGAGCTCCAGGTCCGCCGTAACCGTTCTAAAGAGGATGCGTGCCAGGCCGGCATAGCGCAGCAGTTCCTCGATGGCCTGCTCCGTCAGTTCGGGCTGTTGATGCAGCAGGCTCCATTCCTGCGGATGTTGTAGCAGCGCGAACCACGCATTCCCCAACAAGCACGGTAGCGTCTGCGAGAGCGCGACAAATCCAGAGTCGCGCAGGGCTTCGGGACCGGAGTGAAAGCAGCCCCGAAGTCCAGCGTTGGCAGCCTTCGCGCCCAGGCGCACCGCGGGATCATAGGGTTCGGCAGCGCTCGCTGATACCCATCGCGCCATTTCGCGGAGACCTTCGGCAGCGTCCCGGGAGATGCCCGTGACCATCGCCGCCAAAGAGAGACAAAGTGGCCGCGCATATCCATCCATCAGGTCCACCGGTTTTCCGGTGGGCAATCTGTTGATCAGCCCATCGACCTCAGGAATCATCCGTTCCCGCCACGCGCGTAGTTGGACCGGAGAGAGTGCCTCAATGGTTTCCCAGCGCATCTTCAATCGATCGATATCAGGGGCGAGCTCACCAGCGTCCCGTTCCTTGGGGCCGGTGGGCCAAAGGCTCGAAGCACGAAACGCGGCCAGGATATCCGCGTGCTTGCTGAGGACCCATGCTCTGAGATGATCATCAAAGTACGGAGCTTCCATCTCTGGTGGGCAGTGGGAGTCGAGTTGGTCCTGGCTCCAGGCGGGTACGAAAGGGTTATCTCTTCTGGCCGGCATACACGAATTGTGTTTAGCCTATCGCAACACAGAAGCTGGATTGTCATCGACTTGTCACATCTGCAGTACTCTTTACGGGTAGCTGCGAATGGAGTGGCGGTGAAGAAGGAGCGCTGCAGCGCCACGCAGCCGGGCAACGTCGCCTTCATGCGTAGGCAACAGGCGCGGCGGCTTTCTCGTTAGGGGCAACTCGTCCAGCTCTGCCTGTATGATCGGCGCAAACCGCTCCCATGCCGAAGTGATATCGCCCGCGATCAGAATCACCTCCGGCGACAGTGCAGCCGTCACCATCCGCAAACCCTTCCCAATGTATTTAGCCTGCTTTGCCAAAGCAGCAATAGCATGGCCGTTTCCCTCTTCCGCCAGGCTGAGCAGTTCATGAAACGTCAGGCGCCTCGCCTTGGGTTCCAACTCGCTGTAGTAACGCAGAGCGGCGTTACAGGATCCGAAAACCTCCCAGCATCCGATCTGTTTACAAGCGCAGCGCGGGCCTGTGGGATCGATGGAAATATGACCAAACTCACCCGCCATTCCATGCTGACCGGAGATAATTTGTCCATTGGCCAGGATTCCGGCTCCGATTCCTTCTGAAACCGTGATCAATACCGCATCGCGCACGCCGTCCATTCTTCCAAACCAGAGCTCCGACATGAGACAGGCGGTGGCGGCATTCTCCATTTCAGTGGGCAGCCCCATGCGGAGTTCAACTACTTGCTTGATATCGTATTTCGGCCACTTAAGATTGGGAGCGAAAATAAGGCAATGCGATTCTTTATCAACCCGCCCGGGAACGCTGATGCCAATTCCTTCCACAGACTTTTTGGGATAGCTGTCCCTGATTCGCTGCATGCAGTCAATCAGGCCGGCAACCGACTTGGAGGGATCCGAACCCAGGGGGAGCGTAGATCGCGACAACAAGCGGCCGTTCAGGTCGATCATGGCAACGGTAACTTGCCGGGGATGGATGTCGGCCGCCAGGACGACCAACTCATCATTCAAAACCAGCATCGTCGGACGCCGTCCGCGCGGCAACTGCGCGATGGCCCCTTCGCGGATCCATCGCTCCCGCATCAATTGCTCTATGATCTGCGAGACAGTGCTGCGCTGCAATCCCGACACCCGCGCAAGATCCGCCCTGGAAATTGGCTGACGCGCATGTATCAACTGCAGAACGATCTCTCGATTGATATGGCGGGCCGTTTCGCTGGAGGCCGACTCAATCGCATTGGGGTCGACGCGCCCCATTCTTTTCGTGGCTTGCCAGGAATTCTTCAAAGCGTCTCCCGTACCTCCTTGCCAACCAGACACTCTGTTTATAAAACGGAGATGTCAAGAGAAATTGTTTTTCTCGACGATAGGGCGTTGTTTTCGCGGGCACCCCCACCCGACTCCGGCGCTTGTCCTGTCCCTTTGTGGTTGGGAAAGAGTGTGAAGGGCAAGACGCTTACGTCGCTCCACTACGCCATTTGGAGACGCCAGTTTGTTTCTCCTTGACAGCTTAGGAGTGATCGCGTTAGCCTCCTAATCAGCTTAGGAGGGTCTAGTGACCCAGCAAGCTCAGCTTCTTCCTGGCACTCTCGATCTGCTCATCTTGAGGGCGGCCTCGCTTGGCCCACTGCATGGATACGGCATTCTTCTACGCATCGGGCAGATTTCCGGCAATGCCCTGTTGATCGAACAGGGCGCGCTCTATCCCGGTCTATTTCGCCTGGTGCGTCAAGGATTGCTCAAGGCAAGCTGGGGCACATCGGAGAACAATCGCCGCGCCAAGTTCTACGAACTTACTGCCGCGGGCCGCAGGCGTCTGCGCGAAGAAACCGATAACTGGAATCGGCTCGCCGCTGCCATCGCCTGCGCTCTCGGCGGGCAGCCTGAGGAAGCATGAAACTCCTCGCCTCACTTCGCTTAGGCATCTCCACTCTTCTCCAGCGTTCGCAGGTGAATGCCGAGATCGAGAACGAGCTTCGCTCACACATCCAGCATCGTGCCGACGACCTCGAGCGCTCAGGTCTCTCTCGTGTTGAAGCCGAGCGTCGCGCGCGGGTTGAGTTCGGCGGCTATCAGGGTTACAAGGAGGAGTGCCACAAGGCGGCCGGCGGAACACTCCTAGAATCGCTGCTGCAGGATCTGCGCTTCGCCCTTCGCCTGTTACGCAAATCTCCCGCCTTTACCTCCGTTGCTGTGATAACGCTGGCGTTGGGTATTGGGGCCAACGCCGTGGTCTTCAGCGTTCTGAACGCGCTCATCCTTCGTCCGCTCAATGTGCCGCACTCACAGGACCTTCTCATGATCGAGCGCGAAGTCGGGAAGAACACTCCCCAGCAGTCCTATCCCGACTATGTGGATCTCCGCGATCGCAGTCGGAGCTTTGATGGGGTGATAGCCTACACGATAGCGCCGGCAAGCCTGAATATCACCGGCAACCCGTCCTCCATCTGGCTCTATGGGGCCAGCGGCAATTACTTCGATGTATTGGGTGTACAACCGTATCTCGGCCGCTTCTTCCACGCCTCCGATGAGCGTGGCGTGAACAGCGCAGCTTACATCGTGCTCAGCTACGCCTATTGGCAAAGTCATTTCCAGGGCGATCCCGGCGTGGTGGGCCGCACGGTGCAACTGAACAAGTATCCCTACACCATTCTTGGCATAGCCCCGCCGAACTTCCGCGGGTCGGAGCTGTTCTTCGCGCCTGACCTTTGGGCCCCCCTGGTGAATCAACAGCAGCTTCAAGGGTGGAACAACCTGGACTCGCGCGCGGCCCGGAGCATGTGGCTGGTGGCGCGTTTGAAGGCGGGCAAGACTCCAGCACAGGCCACCGCGGAGCTCAGTTCCATCGCTTCCACGTTGGCCAAGGCCTATCCCAACGAAGACGACGGCATCCGCTTTCACCTCGCCCGGCCGGGACTGCTGGGCGACGCGCTCGGTGGGCCGGTGCGTGCCTTCGTCGCAGCCCTGATGCTATTGGCCGGGCTGATTCTGGTGGCGGCGTGCGCCAACCTGGGCAGCCTGTTTGCCGCCCGCGCTGCGGATCGTTCCAAGGAAGTTGCTCTGCGGCTTGCGCTGGGTTCCAGCCGCAGACGAATCGTACGCCAGTTGCTCACGGAGGCGGTCCTCGTCTCCCTGGCGGGCGGTGCGCTCGGTTTGTTCGGCGGGGTTGCGCTGTTGCGCTGGCTCAGCACCTGGCAGCCTGTTCCGAATATCCCCATCAATGTGGCCGTCAATCCTGATGGCTGGACCTACCTTGTGGCCGTGCTGCTGGCGCTGGTGAGCGGTTTGGTGTTCGGCATGGTTCCGGTACGACAGGTGTTCAAGGCAGATCCCTACCACGTCATCAAGGCCAATGCGGCCGGGACGTCCGCCACGCGGCGTCTCACCTTGCGCGACCTGCTGCTCGCGGGACAGATCACCGTCTGTGCGGTGCTGGTCACCGCATCGCTTGTTGCGGTGCGAGGTCTGGTGCGGTCGCTGCATAGCAACTTTGGGTTTCAACCACAGAATGCGTGGCAGGTGGGCACGGATCTGGATATGGCCAGGTACAGCGGTGATCAGGTGCCACTGATGCAGCGGCGCATGCTGGAGGCAATCGCCGGCATTCCCGGAGTCACCGCGGCAGGTTATGCGGACCGGCTTCCGCTCAATTTGGGCGCGGGTGACTCGGTTGTCTACACCGACAGCACTACGGACTACAGGCCCTCCAACGGCATTGCGGATGCCATGCGCTACCAAGTCTCGCCGGGATATTTCGAGGCCGCAGCTACAACCTTGCTGTCGGGCAGGACCTTCACCTGGCATGACGACAAGGACGCACCGCACGTGGCAGTCGTAAATCAGGAGTTTGCCCGCAGAGTCTTCGGCTCCATACCCAAGGCCGTCGGCGGGTATTTCAAAATCTGGGATGGCGCGCGTGTTCAGGTGGTGGGCATCGTGGAGAACGGAAAATACTGGACGCTGGCCGAAAGCTCGCAGCCGGCAGTGTTCCTGCCTATCCTGCAATCGCCGTCCAGTTCTACCTGGCTGGTGGTGCGGTCGAACCGGGATCCGCAGCAGCTGACAGCAGCGGTGCAGCGCACCTTGCACACCCTGGACGCGGGACTGCCCTTTACCATCACCACCTGGACCAAAGCGTTGGATACCGCCCTCTTTGCTCCGCGCGCGGCTACCGCGGCGCTCGGCGTGCTTGGGGGCATGGGCGCCCTGCTCGCCATCACCGGCATCTTCGGAATGGCGGCGTACTCGGTAAGCAAGAGGCTACGTGAACTGGGCATCCGCATTGCTCTCGGCGCGCAGCGTAAGGAAGTGTTACAGGCAGCGTTGGGACGAGCCCTCAAATTGCTGGCTCTGGGTTCAGCCGCAGGATTGCTCCTTGGAATTCTGGCGACCCGGGTGCTGGCGTTCATCGTGTATCAGGCAACCCCCCGCGATCCGCTGGTGTTGGGCGGCTGTGTTCTCGCCATGCTGCTGCTGGGCCTGACGGCCACCTGGATTCCAGCCCAACGCGCACTCTCGGTTGATCCCTTGAGCCTGCTGCGCGAAGAGTGAATCCGTGACTCACTTTTCCGTGGAGTAGTCGTCGTAGAAACCACGGCCTGACTTCACGCCCAATCGCCCGTCGTCCACGTAACGTTGCAGCAGCTTACGCGGTCCTTCAGGAAGGTCCTTGCGGACCTCGGCATAGTGCTCTTCAATCGCCAGCACAACATCAAGGCCGACCCTATCCATCAGGCGGAACGGCGACGGCTGGTGGGCGGTAAATAGGTTAAACATCCTGTCTACGTCTTCGAGGTTGGCTACCCCTTCTTCGACCACAGACAAGGACTCACGTTTGATCGCTGCCCAGATTCGGTTGAAGATGAAGCCGACGCTCTCCCGCTGCACGCGAAAGGGCACCAGTCCATAGAGCGGCAAGCGATCTATTAAGAAGTCGATGATTGCCGGATCTGTTTTTCCGCACGACATCAACTCCACCATGGGCAGTTCCGGAGGCATGTAATAGTGCATGTTCAGCACGCGTTCCGGCCGGCCCAGCTTATCGATCAGTTGACTGGAAGGATAGGAGGAAGAGTTGCTCGCTAAGATCGCGTCCTGCGGCGCTATGGAATCGAGCTCGGCGAAAACACTTCGCTTGATGTTGAGCCGCTCCGGAACGGCTTCCACGACCAGCCACGCATTTTTTACAGCGGCTGCCAGGTCCGTTTCTCCCCGCACGCGCCCTGCAGCGGCCCCGGGAATGGATGCAACGACGGCCGGAAGTGTTTCCGTGACATATTTCAGCCCCTCCTCGAGTGAGTGGTGTTGCGTGTCAAATATTCTTACTTCCCCTCCCCGTGTGCTCGCCATAAGGGCGATGCGCCGGCCTAGAGTGCCACAACCGATTACCGTAATCGGACGACCGGCAATTTCGTCTGCCATGATTGCGCTCATGCTTAACATCCTTTCGTCGAGAAGCCTGCATCAACAAGAGGGATGTTAACCTTTTCCGTGCAGTCGGCGCCAAGCCGGCGCCGAAATCCTGAAAGGAAGCAGCATGATTGAAAACAAAGTGGAGTACCCGTCCATTCCCTCCGATGACCCTAAGCGCACTCTTAAATTCGCCGCGCCCGACGAGGAGGATGGAAAGCTGGCCCATATAGGGCTGGTTGGGGACACCTACACCATCACTGTCTCAGGAGACGACACCAACAACCTGTTCTGCGTGATCGATATGCACGTCCCTCCAGGCGGTGGTCCCGGTCCGCATCGCCATGACTTCGAAGAGACGTTTATTTTGCTCGACGGAGAAATCGAAGTAACCTTCCGGGGTAAGAAATCCATAGTCCGCGCAGGCGAAACGGCCAACATTCCATCCAACGCACCGCATCGCTTCCACAACGCCTCCTCCACGCCGGCACGCATGATCTGCATCTGCTCTCCAGCGGGCAACGACAAATTTTTCCTGGAAGTCGGCGTACCCGTCGCGACGCGCACAACGGCTCCGCCCAAACTGGACGAAAAGCAGATGAAGGAATTCGTGGAGAAGGCAAAGGCAACCGCCCCTAAGTACCGCACTGAACTGCTGAAAGAAGTGTAGCCCGGCATTCACCCCTCTCCCTGGCAGGGCAGTTTCAGGCTCACGACGAGCCCGCCCTCGGGCCGGTTCCGCGCCCAGACCTCTCCGTGATGCAGCCGGATGGCGCGGTTCGCGATCGCCAATCCTACCCCGAAGCCACCAGTGTCGCGCTGCCTTGCGTCGTCCACCCGGTAGAAGGGGCGAAAAATATTCTCCAGTTCATTCTCCGGAATCCCGGGACCGCAATCACTCACATCAAGAGTGACCATGGCCGCGCCAACCTGTTTTTCGCAACGGAGCTTGAGCTCCACCACCGATTGCTCCCGCGTGTAGCGAACGGCGTTGCGCACAATATTCTCGATGGCGCGGTAGATCAGCTCCGGGCTTCCCTGAACCACGCAGTCACAATGGTTCAATAGGCGAACCTGGCAAAGCCGTTGTTCTGCTTCAAACTCCACATCCGGCAGCATCTTTTCAAGCAATGCATTCAGATGGAAGCTCTCGGTAAAATTGGCCGCGTCTGTGGATTCCATCGAGGAAAGGCGGAGCAGTTGCCCGATCAATTGGTTCAGGCGCCCTGCTTCGCGTTCGATGCGCTTCAGGTGCGCCATCATGGCTGGGGGAGACTCTTCGTGCGCCAGTTCGAGGGCAACGCTCAGGCGAGCCAAGGGCGAACGCAACTCATGGGAGACGTCGCGCAATAGCATCTTCTGCGCTCCGACCAGGCGCTCGAGCCGCTCCGCCATATAGTTAAAATCCCGCACCAATCCCTGGATTTCATCTCCTCCGAATAAGCGCTCTTCTCTGTCTGGCTCAGCAATCCGCGTGGCCAGTTCACCGTTGGCCAGACTGCGAGCGGCGACCCGCAGTTTGCCGATGGGACGCATGAGTAGAAGAACGAGAACAAAAGTGACCGCTCCGCAAACTACGATCGCTACCCATAGCTGAGGAAAGGCAAAATGCGCAAGATCGCGCAGCCAGTGTTTGTTTCCGATTCGCGGCCGGCTGAGCAGGAAAACGTAACTGTGGCCGGTGGCAGAATGGACGGTCGTACTCCATAGATAAAAGTCGCCCGCTGGGGTAGAGACCACACCGGGCTGTTTCTCTGCGGCGATCAAGGCATCCGCAGCAACCGGGGCACCGGCAGGTTCACAAAGAAAGTGGTTTGGCGTGTCGGACAAATAGATGGTCAGGTTGCGCGATGCAGCATACTCTCGCAGACCGGAGCATCCGGCCGTCTCGTAGGTATTCACAACCGCCGCCCCCTCAGTGGGAAGGGCTGTCTTGAGAACATCCATGATCTCGTTGGGCCGGACGAAGCTGCGCTGCATGATGAGCCAGGTAGAGATGGCGAAGGTGAGGCTTTGCGCGATCCAGAAGCCGAGAAAGATTTTTGTGAATAGCCCTCGCATCGCCTATCGCTCTCCTGCCAGTTTGCGTTGAGACGGCACTGCGAGTTGATACCCAACGCCGCGGATCGTTTTAACTCGGTCGCCGAAATTGTCTACCACGTCCAACTTGTGGCGCAACCGGCTTACGTGCATGTCGAGACTGCGGTCGAAGGGGTGAAACTTACGCCCCAGCACCGCCTCCGCAAGCTGCTCCCGGGCCACGACCTCGCCGGCGGAGCGCATAAGTGTTTGCAGCAGCCCGAACTCAATATCCGTCAGATCGAGCAAGATTCCGTTGCATCGCGCCACCCGGGCGGCGGTATCGAGCTCCAGGCCGGTCACCATGAGCAAGTCTCTTGTTGCAGCCGGCGCCTCTACGTTTCCGCTCCGGCGCAGAATGGCCCGGATCCTGGCCAGCAGCTCGCGCGGGTTGAAAGGTTTTGGCAGGTAGTCATCGGCGCCGATCTCCAAACCGACAATGCGATCCACATCCTCGCCCCGGGCTGTCAGCAACAGAACGTTCATCGGCGATCCCGCGGCGCGCAATCGGCGCAGCACCTCAAAGCCGTCCAGCCCAGGAAGCATTACGTCCAGTAGCAACATAGCGTAACCGCCGCCGAGCGCCGTTTCCAAACCTGTCTTGCCGTGATGCGCCGCGGTCACCTGGTAACCATGACGACCGAGATAGTCGCTCAGCATAGAGCAGAGCTCCACATCGTCGTCGATCAGAAGAATGGGCTCCATAGCTGTATCTTTCGGTCCTTTCCGAGACTACGCCGATCGGGTGGCGAGGGAACGCCGAAAATGTAACAAATTGTCACAAGCAGGTGACAGTCCGTTACCAAGCATTACTCATTGTGACCGCATAGCCAGGCGTATCAGTGTCTTCTGTGGGTGGTGGCAAAGTACCAAAACCACCAGGATCCTCAGGAGCGATCGAATGCGTACTTCCGCTGCAACCCCAAGAGTGGCCTTGATACTCCTCTGCCTGAGTCTCTTTTCGACCATAAATCTGCTCGCCTTTCAAGCCACTGGATCGCTTCACGGGGCGGCGACCGACCCTTCAGGAGCGCGCGTGGTCAAAGCCACCATCACCGTTCAGGCGGCGGATGGAACCCAATCCACCGCTCAGACCGGCGCCGATGGCGCCTATGTCTTTCCCCAACTAGCTCCCGGCAGCTACACCATCACGGTCACTGCCCAGGGACTGGCACTCGCGCAGCCCCAGGTGGTTACGGTTTCGCCTGGCCATGCCACACTGCAGAACCTCACGCTCAGCATTGCCATCGAGCAGCAACAAGTTACCGTCAGTGAACAGGGCGCAGGGCTCGACACCAGCCCCGATAACAACGCCAACGCCATCGTGATCAAAGGTAAGGATCTGGATGCGCTTTCCGACGATCCCGATCAACTGCAGGATGAGTTGAATGCGCTGGCCGGCCCTGCAGCCGGACCCAATGGGGGCGAGATTTACATTGACGGCTTCTCCGGAGGACAGCTTCCGCCCAAGTCCTCTATTCGCGAAATAAGAATCAACCAGAACCCCTTCTCCGCGGAATACGACAAGCTCGGTTATGGACGTATCGAGATACTCACCAAGCCGGGCACAGATAAACTGCACGGATCTATTATGGCCAACGGAAACTCGTCCGCTTTCAACTCGCTGAACACGTTTGTCACCAGCGAGCCGGCGTACTACTCCACGTTTTTTCTGGGTAATGTCAGCGGTTCTCTCAACAGCCGGACTTCCTGGTTTCTTAGCGGATTCCGGCGTGACAACGACGCCAACTCGATCATCAATGCCCAGTTGCTGGATCCTACGGGCGGAAGCTACAACTACTCGGCGGCAGTGCCTAATCCGCAATCGCGCCTGGATCTGAGCCCGCGCTTTGACTTTCAGCTTACGCCGAGTAACACGCTCACCGTCCGATATATGTATGACCGGCAAAAAAGCACCAATAACGGCGTGTCGCAGTTTGCCCTGCAGGCGCAGGGCTACGACACCCTGAACCAGGAGAATACTTTGCAGTTGAGCGACACGCAGGTGCTCAGCAGCAGGGTGATCAATGAAACGCGCTTTCAATATATTCGCGATCGCGACAGTCAAACTCCACTCTTCAGTACCCCGACCGTCACCGTACAAGGCGCCTTTACCGGGGGCGGCAGCAACTTGGGAACCGTCCGCGACGCCCAGGATCACTATGAACTGCAGAATTACACCACCGCCGCGCTCGGAACGCACACCCTCCGTTTCGGCGCGCGGCTGCGGACGGTGCGGGATTCGAATGAATCCACAGCCGGCTTCAATGGAAACTACACGTATCAATCGCTCAATAGTTACTCTGCCGGGCTGCCGTCGCAGTACGAGGTCACAGTGGGCACTCCCGCCGCCCGCGTCACCCTGTTTGACGCTGGTGTTTTCTACCAGGATGATTGGCGGCTGCGTCCGGACTTAACGCTGAGCTATGGAATCCGCTACGAGGGACAAAACTGGATCAACGACCACGCTGACTTTGGACCACGTTTCGCTTTTGCCTGGGCGGTTAATGGCAAGAGCAAACCGGCAAAGACGGTGATTCGTGGTGGCTACGGGTGGTTCTTCGACCGATTCCAATATACCAATGTGCTGCAGGCGATTCGCCAGAATGGTATCAATCAGCAGCAGTATGTGGTGAAGAATCCCTCCCCTAATGAGACGCCGGCGACGGCATCCGCAGCGGCCAGCGAGGCGGCGCCGACCACGTATTCCATAGCACCGAACCTCAGGGCTCCTGTGAACATGCAGGCCGCGATCGGTATCGAACATCGGTTTGGACAGAAGATCACCCTCGCGAGCACCTATATCAACTCGAGCGGCCAGCACCAACTGTATACGGACAATATCAATGCCTTTCTGCCCGGTACCTACGACCAAACCACGGGAACCGGTGTGCGGCCCAACGGCATCAATGAGAATACGTATCAATACCAGTCCGGAGGCATCTACCACCAGAATCAATTGATTACCAACTTCAGCGTCCGCGCACGCAAGGTCACGCTGTTTGGTTTCTACATGGTGAATTTTGCCAAGGCCGATACCTCCGGGGTGACGTACTTCCCTTCCAATCAGTTTGATCCCCGGGCCGACTACGGCCGATCTACCTTCGACGTCCACAATCGCTTCCTGTTGGGGGGCAACTACCTGGCGCCGTTTGGCGTTTCCATCAGCCCGTTCCTGGTGACTAACTCAGCGACGCCCTTCAACATCACTGTCGGGCAGGACTTGAATGGAGATAACCAGTTCAACGATCGCCCCGCATTCGCCACCGCTACCAGCACCGATGTGATGAACACGAAATACGGCAGTTTTGATCTGAACCCCTCAGCAGACGCAGCGCGCATCCCCTACAACTACGTAAACGGTCCGGGGCAATTCAGCCTTAATCTGCGCGTCAGCAAGTCGATCGGTATCGGGCCGCGTTCTGAGCGAGGGGCGAGCGGTGGTTTCAATGGGCCGCCTCCAGGCGGAGGCGGTGGCCGTGGCGGACCCGGAGGCGGTGGTCCTCCAGGAGGCGGACTTGGCCCTGGGGGTCTCAGCAGCTCTGGCGGAAGACCGCCCATGCTCGATCAGCAGGCAGCACGGCGCTACTCGCTGAACTTTACGGCGATGGGCAGAAACGTCTTTAACAACGTCAACCTTGCGCCGCCAGTGGGCGTGTTGGAATCACCCCTGTTTGGGATGTCAAATGCCCTTGCAGGCGGATTCTTCTCCTCGCCCTCGTCCAATCGCAGCATCGATCTTCAGGTGGCGTTCAATTTTTAAGGGGCGGATTATTGCTCGCGCAGGATGGAAGCCGGGTCGACATGGAGTGCGCGCCGGATGGGCTTTGCAATGGATGCCAGGCTAGTCACCAGCATGGTGAATGCAACTGCAGCAAGGACGATGGGATCCAGCGCAGAGGCCTGGTAGACCACCGCCGATAGGACACGGCTGGTTGCAGCGCCGAGCACCAGCCCAACGGTTGATCCGATGCCGAGCAAAATGAGCATGCGTCCGAGAGCGGCAGTAAGAATCTGCTTCGCCTGGGCACCCAGAGCGACGCGGATGCTTAGTTCGCGGAGGCGCTTAGTGACCGAGTAGGAAGCAAGGCCGAAGGTGCCGGTAATGGAGAGCAGAAGTCCAAACGCACCAAAGAGGCTGAGAGCCACGGTTGCTATCTGTGCAGGGAGAAGCTGCAGGCCGAGCTGGCTACTCCAGGCGCTGGACTCCTGGATAGGGATCGCGGGGTCGAGATCGAGGATCGTTTTGTTTATAGCGGCCGCCATGTCTCGGCCGGCTGCGCCGGTAGGATCGGGATGCGTACGGACGATAAGGGTGGTTGCGGTGTTTCCGTCCTGGGCGATCGGAAAGAATATCGCTGGGCTCGGTTCTTCGTTGAGGGTGGTGTACCTGCCGTTCGCCACTACTCCAACAATCTGGATAGGCTTGCCGGATAAGGTAGCGGCCGATGACATCGTCGGAGTGAAAAAGACGCCGCGCGAATTCCTGGTTGACCACGGCGACGAGAGGGCTCTTTGGGCCGTCAGCGAAGCTGATATCCCGGCCTGCGAGGAGAATCGTGCCCGCGGCTGCGAAATAGCCCGGGGAGATGTCGTAATAGTTTGCGCTAAAGGCAACATTGGCTGGGCGCAACTCAGTGGCCTCGGGTGGAAAGATGCCCGTCGTCGACTGGTCGATGGCAAGGGGAGTGGTATTGGCGTAGCCAACGGCCTCCACACCTGGAAGCTGCCCAGCGGCAGCGAGCAGCCGGCGCTGCAAGGATGCGGCACTTTCATTCGAGTATCCGGCCTCGGCTAGTTCAAGTTGCACTCGCACTGCATTCGCCGGTTTGAAGCCGAGTTCCATGTTGAGCGATCTCCCCAGACCTCGAAGAGCCACGAACGCAGCGGTTACGGTGATACAGCAGAGAGCGATCTGGGCGGCGAGGAGGATGTCGCGGAGGGCCCAGCGGCGCCCTGCGCTCGCTTGACCACCGCCGCTTTTGATGGCGTCGTTTGGATCGGCTTTCAAGATTTGACGCAATGGCATGAGGCCGAAGAATACGGCGGCTACAAATGAGAAGAGGCCAGCCGCGAGGAACAATGATGGCTGCGGCAGTACGGCGAAGCGGACGGGGAAACCGACCGGCGGCTGCCAGGCGCCGAGACCTGACAGTGCGGTCCAGCCGAGCACGCAGGCACAAAGGCCGCCCAGGAGTGCAATGAGAAATGCTTCGGTCAGCACCTGGCGAAGGATGCGCCAGCGGCTCGACCCGATAGCCATGCGGATCGCCAGTTCACGCGTGCGATCGGCAGTTCGGGCGGCGAAGAGACCGCCGAGATTCGCGCAGGCAGCAAGCAGAACAATACCGGCAAGGGCCATGATGCCCGCAAGAAAGGCACGGGCGGGCGCACCCAGCGTATCGCCCAGTAGACCGGGACGCACGACTCGGATGGAGAGACCTTCTTCTTCCTTGGGAAACTGTCTTATGATCCGGGAGGCTACGGTATTGAGGTCTGCCTGCACTTGCCCCAGGTTGATGCCCTGTTTGATGCGAGCAATGGTCCATATATTGTGGTTGTTACGCCCTTCGAGCCAGTCAAATTTTTCGATCGCGGCCTCATTGGACATGGGTACGAAGACATCCGGCTGGAGGAATTTCTCGGTGCCGTAAAAGCCTTGAGGAGTGACGCCGATGACTGTGTATGGTTGGTTGTCGAGGCGGACAGTCGTGCCGATGATGGCAGAGTCGCCGTTGAAGTACTGTTTCCACGCCGCCCACGAGAGGACAGCGACCTGGGCGGCGCCGGGATGATCGTCATCGGCGCGCTGGAGAAGACGCCCCAGCAACGGCTTGATGCTGAGAACCTCAAAATACTGACCGCTGACTTCATAACCCCAGATGGGGTGGGTGGCGCCGTTCGCATTCAATCCGAAATCCATAGGGCGGTCGGCGGCGACGGCGGAGAAGACGGAGTTGTTGTCGCGAATGTCACGGAACTCCGGGTAGGAAAAGTTCGTGCCGTTTCGCTGCGGCGCGAGGGACATGACCTGGTCGGCATCGGGAACGTTGAGAGGCCGCAGCACGAGGGCTTGCAGGACACCGAAAACGATCACGTTAGCGGTAATGCCAAGGGTCAAGGTGAGTATTGCCGTGATGGCGAAGCCTGGGGAGCGGATCATCTGGCGGGTTGCAAAGCGCAGGTCTTGCACCACAGTTTCCATACGTAACGTCACCGTTTCCTGGCTTTGTTCTCTCAAGCGGGTCACATTGCCGAACTGCCGCATGGCTGCTTGACGCGCGGCTTCCGTCGTCATCCCGGCGGCGAGAAACTCCTGGGCTGCCTGCGCCCGATGGAATGCCATCTCTTCATCCAGTTCGTTGAGAAACCGCCTGCGCCCTAAGAGAACCGAGAGCTTCCTCATGAAACGGATGAAGGGATTCATCTAAGCCTCCTGCGGGTCGCGCAAGACGCGCCCAATCGCCGCAATCATCTGTTGGTATTGCGATAACTCGATGCCCAATTGGCGGCGCCCCGCAGCGGTCAGGGTATAGAACCGCGCTCTGCGTTTCGTCTCCGTCATTTTCCATTCCGCTTTTACCCAACCCTGCAGCAGGAGCCGTTGCAGCGCGGGATAGAGCGAGCCTTCTTCGACCGTCAGCACATCGTCGGAGCTGCGCTTGATGGCGAGTGCGACCCCATATCCGTGCATGGGCGCCCGGGCAAGCGTCTTAAGGATCAACATGTCGAGGGTTCCAGGCAGCAGGTCCGGTTTTTTGGCCATGCCGATTACCATAGGCAATCTATGGGTAGGATGTCAATGGCTAAGATCTTTGCATATCGCTCATCCGCCGCCCTGAACGTGGGTCGACTAAAGAAATTCAAAAAAAGACTTGCATGTGGTGCGGTGATGTAGTTAACTACATCACCAGAGACGAAGACTCTCTGGGAAGCACTATCTGGGAAAACAGGATGGACCTTGAGTGGAACGACAGTCAGCCGATTTACCGCCAGCTGCGGGACCGCGTCGCGGACATGATCCTCGACGGTGTGCTCAAAGAAGGCGATCCCCTACCCTCCGTGCGCAATGTCGCGGCTGAATTTCGGGTAAATCCGATTACCGTCCTGAAGGGCTATCAACAACTGGTCGACGAGCAGTTGGTGGAGACGAAGCGAGGTCGAGGCATGTTCATCAATGAGGGTGCACGCAACCTGTTACTGCAAGGCGAACGGCAAAAGTTTCTCGACGAACAATGGCCGCGCATCTACGCCACCATCCAGCGGCTCGGCTTGAACGCGAAAGAACTGCTGGCCGCCGCCAAGGAGAAGCCGAAGCCATGAACGTCATCGAAGCGCGCGGCCTGCGCAAGTCGTTCGGTAAAACCATGGCGCTCGATGGCGTGGATGTGCGCATCGAAGCCGGCCGCATCCTCGGCCTCATTGGTCCCAACGGCGCCGGCAAGAGCACCGCCCTGCACGCCATTCTCGGCCTCATTCCCTATGAGGGCGAACTGAAAGTGCTCGGCCGCGACCCCTGGAACGAGCGCGATCGCCTTATGCGCGATGTCTGCTTCATCGCTGATGTAGCGGTGCTGCCGCGCTGGTTGCGGGTATCACAGGCTATCGACTACGTGGCCGGCGTGCATCCACGATTCGATCGCGCCAAGGCGGAGACCTTTCTTACTAAGACCTCCATCAAACGCACCAGCAGGGTCGGAGAATTATCCAAGGGCATGGTGACCCAGCTGCATCTGGCACTGGTCATGGCCATCGACGCGAAATTACTGGTGCTGGATGAGCCGACGCTGGGCCTCGACCTGCTGTATCGCAAGCAGTTTTACGATTCCCTGCTGAACGAATACTTCGATGGCAGCCGCACCATCGTGGTCACCACCCACCAGGTGGAAGAGGTGCAGCACGTGCTCACCGACCTCATGTTCATCCAACGCGGTCGCATCGTGCTCGATTGCACCATGGAGGCCTTCGAGGCTCGCTATCAGGAAGTGATGGTGCACCCCGAGCAGATCGCAGCAGCGCGGGCGCTCAAGCCCATACACGAACGCCAGATTTTCGGCCGCAGCGTGCTGATGTTCGATGGGGTCAATTATCGACAGCTCGAGGAGCTGGGCGAAGTGCGCACACCCAGCATTGCCGACTTGTTCGTAGCTTTGATGGGAGACAAGACAAGCGACGTCGCGCACCAGGGAGCCACCGTATGAATACTCAAACGCAAATGGTCGCCGCCCCGCCGGCCACTCGGACCTTGTACTGGTCGGTGCGACGCGAATTGTGGGAGAACCGTTCCATCTATATCGCACCCCTGGCCGTCGCCGCCTTAGGGTTATCAGGCTTCGTGTTTACCCTGATTCATCCCCCGCAGAGCCATGATATGGGACTGGCGCCAATCAATCCGTCGTTCGACCCCACCGGGCTCGCCATGCCTTACAGCCACGCTGCGATGCTGCTCATGCTGACCGCCTTCATCGTCGTGTTCTTCTACTGTCTCGACGCGCTCTACGGTGAACGCCGCGATCGCAGCATCCTATTCTGGAAGTCGCTACCGGTTTCCGATCTTACGACCGTACTGGCAAAGGCCAGCATTCCCCTCGCGGTTGTGCCGCTGACCGTCTTTGCCATTACCATCGCCATGCAGTTGAGCATGCTGCTGCTGAGCGCCGCAACGCTGCTCATGAGCGGCGGTAGTGTCGCGACCTGGTGGAGGCAATTGCCGCTCTTCCAATTGCAAGCCGTGCTGCTCTACACTCTGGCCGTCATTACGCTCTGGTATGCGCCCATCTACGCGTGGTTGCTGCTGATCTCCGCCTGGGCGCGGCGCACCACATTCCTCTGGGCGGTGCTGCCGCCGATGGCTATCGCCCTGGTCGAGTTCATTGCCTTCCACACCAGGTATTTCGGATTGTTATTGCAGGAGCGCTTCTTCGGATTCGCTCCCAGGGCTTTCGCCTTCAGGAAGCCCGACGGCTCCTTGATCGATCCCCATTTTATTCCGATAACCCAAATTACTCCGGGGAGATTCCTGGGCAGCCCAGGTCTGTGGATCGGGCTGGTGTTCGCGGCCTTATTCCTCGCCGCTGCGGTCCGGCTGCGCCGTTATCGGGAACCCATCTGATTTCTCATTCCATGTTCAGGAGGATGTATGGAAAGCGTGATTGCTCTTAACTCAGCCACAGTATGTACTTCCCTCTCACCCAGTGCTGCGATCTGGCAGGACGTCCTGGCGCAGGCGATGACCGGCGAGCTAATCGCCGCCATGAACTACACCTCCCTGGCGGAGATATGCGACGACCCCGAAGAAGTAGCCGATGCCCTGGAGCACGCGGACGGGGAACGGTGGCATGCTGCTGCTTTCGCCGCCGAGGGCCGCAAGATGGGGCTGGACGTCCCCAATAACGTCAACGGCAAGCATTGGAAGAAGCTGCGCGAGGCATTCCTGCGCTGCATCGAAGACCGTGACTTTATTGCCTGCCTGATCGTTCAGGAGATCATGCTGGAATCCTTCGCCGTCGCCAGCTATGCCCGTGTGGGGAAGGTTGGACCGGGAAGTCTGGGCAAGACCTTTGCCGCCATCGCGGCGGAGGAAGAAGGCCATGTCGACCACGCCATGTCGATTCTTCAAGCAGAGCGAGCCCTGGACGAGCAGCGCTTCGACGACAAGGTGTACCGGCTGCATCTGGATGTGATGACCACCCTGGCGGAGATGCTTACCAAAGAATGCAGGAATGGACATTGCGAAGTGTGCCACGGCAGCTGTGTGAAGCCATCGCTGCCCGAGGTCATGCTGTCTGCAGCCGAGCTTCGCGGAGTGTCACTGCAACAGTATCTAAAGACGCTCGACCAGCTGGGAGTTGCCCGGAGAGGTGACACTGACATGGGTAAGCCAGTTGCCAGTGTAGCCGGGCGAGGGCGAGCGATCGATTTCGCCCTCATCGGGCATCAGGAAAGTTGGCGAGCGGCTGCGGACGTGCTCGCGGTCCTGCGCGGGCCGCTGCATACGCGTCTGCCGGACGACGAGATCAAGGACATCCTCGGCTGGATCCCACCTCGGGCAGTCTGCCATGTGGAGGTGGGGTCAATGGCAGGCGTGAAGGCGCACGGCATGTACATCGACTCCTTCATTCCTCCCGACCATCTGGAAGCCGCCTTTATGCACGACAACATCGCCCGCGTTCGCGCAGCCGCGGCCTACGCCATCAAGGCAGGGGCGAAGATCGTGAGTCTGGGCGGATTCAGTTCCATTCTGATCGAGGGCAACTTCGATCAGCTCCCCGAACAGACACGATACAGTCTTCACTACCGGCAATACGTTGACTGTGGGCTTCATCGTTCAGGGCATCCGCAAGATGTGCGCGCTCGAAGGCCGGAACCTCCGCCGATCCACCTTGCTGATCGTGGGAGCAACGGGAGATGTCGGTTCCGGTTGTGCCCGCTGCCTGGCGCCGATGGTGAAGCGCGTGCTGCTCAGCGCGCGTAACCTGGAGCGGCTACGCAAGCTCGCCGCCGAACTCGAAAGCCGATGGAGTTCAGGTAGAGATCTCCGCTCAGCACTTCTCCGCCGAGCCCGACGTAGTAATCTGCGCTGCGAGTCTGACCTCTCCTTCGCTTCTATTGGGGCGTATCGCTCCCGGCGCAATCGTGTGCGATGCGGGCTACCCCAAGAACCTCTCCCCAAACGCGCAGCTGCCGGACGCCAGAATCTTCTTTGGTGGCCTGGGCCAGATCACTGGCGGAATGAACTTCACTCCCGATTTTCATGGAGTTCTGAATCGGCATCCCTTCCCTGACGTGGTGCATGGATGCCTGCTCGAAGGCATGGCGCTCGCGCTGGAGCGCCGCTTCGAACCCTTCTCTCAGGGAAGGGGTTTCATCACTCCGCAACGAGTAGAGGAGATTGAAACCATCGCTGCGCGCCACGGGATCCATCTCGCGCCGCTATACAACGCCGACGGACCAGTGGAGTACGCTACCAGGACGGATGCCAGTCCCTGGACGGGTGCCACCGGCCGTCCAGGAACCAGCCCGCATCCTGTTCCTATTGAGTTCCGGTATGAAACATTACTCCGCGCGCAGGGCCTTCACCGGATCGATGGAGGCGGCCCTCTGCGCTGGGATAATGCTGGCGAAGAGCGCGCAGGCCGCAAGCGCCGTGACCGATCCTCCAAGGACCAACGGGTCCCAACCCCGGACCTGGTAAAGCTGAGCGGCAATTAACAGCGAGCATCCGATCGAAGCGGGAATGCCAATGAGCAATCCGATGAGCACCTGCAGGAATGCTCCGCGCAAAACCAACCGAATCACGTTGCCGCGATTAGCGCCCAGGGCCATGCGCACGCCGATCTCGCTGGTGCGGCGTTCCACGGTATAAGCTGTGACTCCATACAAACCAACAGCAGCCAGGATGAGTGCGAGGATGCCGAAGAGCCCGGTCATCTCCGCGACCGCGTGCTGCTGGTCGAGCCGGTTCGCCACCTGTTCCTCCATCGTCTGAATGTGCAGGATGGTCAGGTTAGGATCCACCTCTGTGAAGACACGGCGGATTTGCGGCTCCAGCCCCTCCATGCTGCCGCGCAGTTGCAGCACCACGCTCTCGATCAGATGAGTGCGGTCATCGATCATCTGCAGCATAGCAATGGGGTAATGCACATGCTGCGCCAACGGTACGAAGAACAAGGGACGTCTCCAGTGACCGCTCGGGTCCGTGTAGTTCGCCTCGCGGACCACTCCGACGATCTCAAACGTGCCACTGTAATCCGCCTTGTTCAAACCGAAGTGCGTTCCGATCGGCTCCTCACCCTTCTTGAAGAATTTGCGCACAAAGAGTTCATCCACCACCGCGACGTTGCGCGTTGCCGCTGTGTCCTGTTCCGTGATGCTCCGGCCGCGCACGATGTGTTGGCCCATCAGCTCAAGATAGCCCGCGCTGACGTGGTCCCAGGAGGAGCCCTGATCTTCGTTCACATTAGGGATGCCGTGGCCTTCGCGGATGACCATCTCGCCCCAGTTATCGGTGAACGGAGAATAGAGCGCGAGTCCGGCCCGCTGCACCCCGGGAATGCCGGCCAGGCGGGTTTGCAATTCCTGGTAGAGAGCATTCAGCTTCTCCGGAGAGTAGCCCGAGAAAGGAGCATTCACGGCTATGTTGACGCGCCGATCTGTCTCAAAGCCGAAGTCCTGATGCTCCATCTTCTGCAGGCTGCGAATGAGCAGCCCGGCTCCGGCGAGCAGAACGATGGAGAGCGTAGCCTGCAAAACGACCAACGCTTTCTGCGGCATCGAGGAACTGTCGCGCGTACTGCGATTGGCTCCGCGCAATGCTTCCGCCGGGTCCGCATGCGAAGTAAGCCAAGCCGGTGCGGTGCCAAAGAGTGCTCCGGTGAAGAGCGATAGGCCAAAGGCGAACGCAAGAATGGGCAACGAAGGGCTGGCATCGATGGGAACGTAGTGCGCGCTGTGGAAAGCCAGCATGACGATCACTTTGACTCCCAGGTAAGCGACGGTCATCCCGGCCAATCCTCCCAGGCAGGAAAGCACAATGCTTTCCGTGAGCGACTGGCGAATGAGACGGCTTCTCGAAGCTCCCAGGGCGAGACGCACCGACGTTTGCGCCCGCCGCGCCGGTGCCGCGCGCCATCAGCAGGTTGGCGATATTTGCGCAGGCGATCAGCAGCACCAGGCAGCAGACGATAAGCAGGATGCGCAGGCTATCTTTGTAGTCCTCTTTCATCGTTAGCACGCCTGCGCCAGCGGGAACGACCTTGATATTTTGCTTCGGCGCCATGGCCTTTATCTGCGGTAGATATTCCTTCAACATGTCGCCCACAAAATCCGTTACCAGCCACTGCCGCATGATTGCTGTAAAGCGAGCGTCAAGCCCATCTGTCGTCGCTCCGGGGCGGAGGCGCCCGATCACGCGCAGCCACGCATTCGTTTGTTCGAGGAGAGAGTTGGTTCCCGCGAGCATGGGCTCTTGCTGCAGCGGAATCCACAACTCCGGCGGATCGCTGCGCAGCGTTTCCCCATAGAAACCCGGTGGCGCAATGCCGACGATGGTGAAGGGATGACCATCCAGCAATAAAGCTTGCGCCGATCACTTTAGGGTCGGCGCCGTACTCCTGCTGCCAGGCACGATAACTCAGCATGGCGGCGGGCAAGGCCGCGCGCGGTCATCGGCAGGCGCCAGCGTCCTGCCGGCAAAGGCCTGAACACCAAAGGTGGCAAAATAATTTCCGCTGACGAACTCGCCCCGCAGCGGCTTGGTCAAGCGATCGATTTCACCGCGCCGTACGCTGAATTGTGCTCCGCCCGCCTGGAAAGCAGCTAGCTGTTCGAACTCCGGCGCCGCCTGCTGAAAACGCTGATAGAGCTGATAGGAATACATCCCCCAGTTGGTCTGCGGGCCGCCTTCGACGCAGCACTCATTGCCATCTCCCACGCGGTAGAGACTCGACGGATCGACCACCGGCAGCGACTTGAGCATGACCGAGTGGATCAGCGAAAAAATCGCCGTGGTTGCGCCGATGCCCAGAGCCAGGGTAAGCATGGCTGTCAGGGTAAAGACCGGGGACAAAAGCATTTGTCGCAGAGCATAAGAAATGTCTCGGCGCAGAGTTTGCATAGCCGCCCTCTGGCGGTCAATACGGAGAATCCAGCAAGGATGTTCCCCAGCCGCAAATTTTCCTTCACCAAGTCTCTCAACCCTGAAAGTACCGCTCTTGTATGCTTGTCTGCGTCTGCAAGTAACCCAGGAGAGCTCTTATGAAACCTTCCCTGCGGAGATCACCCGGCCAAAAAGCGCCCTGCAAATTAGACTTCTGATCGCGGGGGTTAGCGTTCATGAAACGACAAGTAATCGCAGCGACAAGCTTTGCCGGTTTCCTCGTGATGCTCGGAGCCGTGGGGCGCTATGAACCTCAGCGGCCGGCATCCGGGAGCCCAGGCGACTGCGGCCAGCCGCGATAATTCGCTTCGTGGCTGGCTCGACGGTCAAGATGGAACAACTTCTTGGCGAAAGGACAAAGAGAAACATCAACCGACGTTTAGTTTGACCGAGACACGTTACGGAATTCGCGGCACGGACCTCGGCAACTCATTCGAGCACAACGGGCGCGTGTACTTTCTCTTCGGCGATACCGTGGGCCGCCTCGACCGTGCGCTAGACACAATCGCGACCACGGATGCGACCGACCCGGAGCAAGGCGTGCGCCTGGATTTCCTCATGGCGGGCCGCGACTACCTGACCATCCAGCCTCCCGGCATAAGTATGGGTGCTTTGAGGTACCCGTGGCGGGGGTGAGCCTTGGCGGCCAGATGTATGTGGTGGTCAGTACGGATCATTCGCCGGATCGAAGCACGGACCGTTCCGTGCTGACCAGGTTCACGCTCCCCGCGACATTTCAGCCCCTGCGCACGATATCGCAGCTTCCTGCCGGGCACTTCGTCAAGATGTCTCTGCACACCCAGCCGGGACCGATTGCGGGCATGCCCGCGGGCGGCCCCTTCGTCCTTGTCTGGGGCACGGGCGTTTACCGCGAGAGCGACGCTTATCTTTCCGTCATCCCGGTAGCGCAATTCGAGACCGGCAAGGGGACGATGTATTTCGCGGGCATGGATGCGGCGGGCGCGCCATCGTGGAGCGCCAATGAAGCAGAGGCGAAACCCATCGTGCAGAACGGCACTCTGGGCGATCTCTCGGTCACTTGGTGCAAGGATCTCGGCTTATGGCTGATGACCTATGATCGCCGAGCTCCCACGCGTGGGATCGCCTTCAGTTATTCCCGCACGCCGTGGGGGCCATGGAGCGAGCCGCAGATTCTGTTTAATGTTGCCAACGACGGTATCGGCAAGTTCATCCACAATCCGAACAGCAGTCCGCCCGACGGGCTCGCCGGGCCAGTCATCGGCAAAGGCCAGATGGATCCAGATGCCGTGCGTGGCGGAGCGTACGCTCCGTACGTAGTGGAGCGATGGACGAAACTCAAGGGCTCCGAGCTGAGCGTGTACTACGTTCTCTCCACCTGGAATCCCTACGTTGTGGTCCTGATGAAGTCGCGCATGAAGGTCGAATAACTCTGCGTCGACCGGTCCATCTCGGCTTGCTGTCAAATCATGGCAAAATTGTGCGGACGTGGCAGAATAGGTGGGGTCATTCGTTGATTGGCCCAGAGCTGTCGACAACGGAATGGAGCGAGGCAAGCCATGGCGCAGCAGAAACACACCATACTGAAGGACCTGCCTCCGATTCTCCAGTACGGCCTGGCTGTTGGCTCGGTTGCGCTGGCCCTCGGGATAGCCTGGCTGTTGGCACGTTATAACTTCCGCAGTGCCGAATTCCCACTGTTCCTTTTCGCCATCGCCGTAACCGTCTGGTACGCAGGCTTATGGCCTGGGGTTGTGGCGGTCTTACTCTCAAGCCTCGCCTACAACTTCTTCTTCACCGAACCGGTCTACTCCTTTTACGTCGCGCGTACTGATATCCCCGATTACATCATTTTTATATTGTTTGCCTCGCTCATCACCTGGTTCAGCACCATCCGGCGCCGGGTCGAACGGCAGCTTCTGCAATCCCGCGATGAACTGGAGAAGGAGGTGGCGGAGCGAACCCAACAGGCCAGCCTGCTCAATCTCACCCACGACACCATCTTCGTTCGTGACATGAGCGACATCATTACCTATTGGAACCGCGGGGCGGAGGAGTTGTACGGCTGGCCGGCGCAGGAGGCAGTTGGCAAGCCTAGCCAGCAGCTGTTGCAGGCGGAGTTTCCCATGCCGCTCGAGGAAGTACGCGCCGAGTTGCTGCGCACCGGCCGATGGGAAGGCGAACTGCGCAAGACCAAATCCGACGGATCCGGAGTGGTGGTGGCCAGCCGATGGTCTCTGCGTCAAGATGAACAGGGGCGCCCCCAGGCGATCCTGGAAACGAATAATGACATCACCGATCGCAAGCGGCGGGAAGAAGAAATTCGCAAGCTCAACCTCGACCTGGGAAAAAGAACCGAAGAGCTGGAGGCCACGAACAAAGAATTAGAGGCATTTGCTTATTCCGTATCTCATGACCTGCGTGCCCCTCTTCGCCATATGGTCGGGTTTACCGAGCTGCTGCAAAAGCACACCGCTTCGACCCTGGATGAGAAGAGCCTGCGCTATATCAGGATCGTCCTGGAATCGGCGAAAAAGATGGGCAATTTAATCGATGACCTCCTTGCCTTTTCCAGAATAGGACGCGCGGAAACGCGCGAGACGATGGTCAACATGGAGCAACTGGTGAAAGAAGTGCTCGCTGAGATACAACCCGAGACTAGTGGGCGCACCATCGCCTGGAAGATCGGCGCATTGCCCACCCTCTATGGAGACCGCTCCATGTTGAGGCTCGCGCTGGTCAACCTGCTCTCCAATGCGGTCAAATTCACCCGCATCAACCCCGAAGCCGAAGTGGAAATAGGGTCCATGGAGAAGAAAGAAGAGGGCGTGGTAGTGTTTGTAAGGGACAACGGGGTTGGTTTTGATATGAAGTATGCCCACAAGCTATTTGGCGTATTTCAACGTCTTCACCAGTCTGATTCTTTTGAAGGAACCGGTATCGGTCTGGCCACCGTGAAGCGTATCATTCATCGCCACGGGGGCAAAGTTTGGGCCGACAGTTTATTGAACCGGGGCGCAACCTTCTTCTTCTCGGTTCCCGATTACAGGAGATAACAAGTATGGATAAATTAGGACGCATTTTGATGGTCGAAGATGACCCCAAAGACGTCGAGCTTTCCCTGATGGCTTTGGAGGATTACAACCTGGCCAACGAGGTGATCGTCCTGGGCGACGGGGCGGAGGCTCTGGACTACCTCTACTGCCGGGGAAACTTCGCCGGGCGTAGCAGTGAAAACCCCGCCGTCTTACTGCTGGATCTAAAGCTGCCCAAGGTGGACGGATTGGAGTTGCTACAGGTGATCAAGTCGGACGAGAAGCTGAGAGCCATTCCGGTGGTGGTGCTGACCTCATCGCGAGAAGAAAGAGACATGGTCACCAGCTATAAGCTGGGAGTGAACGCGTATGTAGTCAAGCCGGTTGACTTTCATGAGTTCGTCAACGCCATCAAGGAGCTGGGAGTATTTTGGGCGATTATCAATGAGCCGCCGCCGGGAAGCATAAAAAGGAACTAGCCGCTTCGAGCATGGAACACCAGAGGACCGTGAAATCTCCTTTACGCATTCTGTACCTTGAAGACGATCCTAAGGACGCAGAGCTCGTTCAGGCCAAGCTCGAGGCAGAGGGTGTTGCCTGTGAGGTGACCCGCGTGGAAACGCGGGCTGATTTCCTGGATTTTCTGGAGCAGGATGGTTTTGACCTGGTCCTGGCCGATTATTCCCTTCCCTCCTTCGACGGCATTTCGGCATTGAAACTGGCGGTCGATATGCGGCCGGAGATGCCCTTCATCTTTGTTTCCGGAACCATGGGCGAAGAAGTGGCCATCGAAGCGCTTAAGATCGGGGCCACCGACTATGTTCTCAAGACGCGACTCGCGCGCATCGTATTTTCCGTGCAAAGAGCCCTGCGCGAAGCCCGGCAAAGAGCCGAGCGTGCCTTTGCAGAAGAGGCGCTGCGACGCAACGAGGCTTACTTATCGAGAGCGCAGCGGCTGAGCCAGACCGGCAGCGTAGGGTGGAAGGTTTCACGCGGAGAGCTTTACTGGTCCGAGGAGACCTATCGCATTTTCGCCTACGATCCAGGCACAAAACCAACCGTGGAACTCTTCCTGCAACGGGTCCATCCGGACGATGTGGCGGAGGTAAAAGAGATTGTTAAACGCGCAGCCCAGGATAAGAAAAACTATGAGCACAAGTACCGCCTGCTCATGCCGGATGGTTCGATCAAGTACCTTCATTTCGTGGCCCACGCCTTAACCGATGTATCCGGGGACACCGAATATGTTGGCGCAGTGATGGATGAGACCGCGGCCAAAAAGGCCGAGGAAGCGCTGCGCTTAAGTGAGGAACAATGGCGGGATGTTTTTGAAAACAATCCCATCATGTACTTCATGGTGGATGCCGCCGGCAAGGTGATGGCGCTCAACCCCTTTGGCGCGGAGCAGCTTGGCTACCGGGTCGATGAGTTAGTGGGCCAGCCCGTGGTCTGCTTTTTTTATGAGGCGGATCGCGCCGAGGTCGAAACCAATCTCGCTCTCTGCCTGGAACAACTCGGGCGGGGCGAAAGCTGGGAGTTTCGTTGTGTGCGCAAAGACGGCACGGTGCTCCGGATGCGTGGTTCGGCCAAGGCGGTAGCGCGCGTGAACGGCCCCATTGTGCTCATCGCCTGTGAGGACATTACGGAGCAGAAGCGCGCGGAGGAGGCTTTGTTCCACGTAGGCCTGGAAGCGCGCGTCAGCGAGCGCATGCGCATCGCGCGCGAGATGCACGATACCTTGTTGCAAAGTCTGAACGGGTTGATACTCCGTTTTCAGGCGGCCCGTAACATGCTTCCCCGGCGCCCCGAAGACGCAATGCGCATTCTCGACGGTGCTCTTACCCGGGCGGACCAGGCGATCGCCGAGAGCCGCGATGCGATTCAGGGCCTGCGTACCGCTCCGGTCGCTCCCATCGATCTTGCTGATTTGCTGCGAGCGATGGGCCAGGAACTGACCGACTCCCTGGAGTCGAACTGCCAGTCGCCTGCCTTCTGCGTGAAGGTAGAAGGGGAACGGCAAATCCTTTCTCCCACACTTCAGAACGAGGTCTACCGGATTGGCCGCGAGGCGCTACGAAATGCTTTTCAGCACGCGGAAGCGCGGCACATTGATGTCGAGATTCTTTACCATGAGCGCCTGCTTCGCTTGCGCATCCGCGATGATGGCAAGGGCATTGTCCCGATCGTCCTAGAGAAAGGCGGGCGCGCCCGCCACTGGGGACTGATCGGCATCCGTGAACGCGCCAAGCGCATGGGCGCGCAACTGGATCTCTGGAGCGAAGTTGGAGCCGGCACGGAGATTGGGTTGACGGTTCCGGCATCGGTTGCCTATGCAGCATCCACCGCCGACCCCGGATGGAAGCCTGTTCTGCAAGACGACTAACCTGAAAGGGGGGAAGGGTTGTGGAAACCGGAAGAGAAACAGCAGGTCCCTCCACTACGCTACCCCGAATTTCCTGTCCAGTTTGGTGGCGTTGGCAGACTTCTTGCGGCTTCCTTTACGGGAAGCCGCATACGTGGCTGCGGGGGGCGCCGCGATGTAGGAAATCCGGGTCCGCTCCGGTCGGGATGACAATTCTGTGGGGACAATCAACAGCCATTCGGCTGGCCGCTCTTGGGACCTTTACAGACCGCCAAACACGGCCGATCTCCTCGGGGCAGGTCCCAGAAGCCGTACCTCAGGGGCTAAAGCCCAGTTTTTTTGTTCATTTATGTACGGGCTGAAGCCCGTACCCTTCATTGTCGGCACCTACATCGGAACGTCGGGCCGGAGAGAGCCTCGATGCATCAATTAAGCTAGCAATATCAATGGCTTACCGGGAAATACCTCGATAACGAGTTCACACTTTCTGAACCTTCCTGCTAACTAGATGCATCTGTCGTATCGATATAATAAGGGTGCCGGAGAAATGATGAAAGCCCACCAACATCCTCTGCAGAAGATCCTCGAGAAGCGCATAGCCATCATCGATGGGGCGATGGGCACGACCATCCGTACCTATGGCATGAAGGAAGCGGACATCCGCGGCTCGCGCTTTGCAGACTCGAAAAAGGACCTGCTGAACAACGGTGACCTCTTCTCCCTGACCCAGCCCAAGATGATCGGCGACATCCATCGCCGCTTTCTCGAGGCCGGGGCGGACATCATCGAGACCAACACCTTCGGCGCCACCAACATTACCCAAAGCGAATTCTTCGTGGAAGATCCGCGGGAGCGCGGCGGCCGCAAAGACCCCGACTTCTACCAGAAGGTCATTGAAGATCCCTTCCTCAACAACCTGGCTTGGGAGATCAATGAGACCTCCGCCCGGCAGTGCCGCGAATGGGCCGATCGCGTCGCCAATGAAACCGGGCGGCCACGGTTCGTCGCCGGAGCTATCGGGCCGCTGACCGTCTCGCTCTCCAACTCACCCGATCCCGACGATGCCGGCTTCCGCGTAGTCACCTTCGACCAGGTAAAGTCCGCCTACGCACACGAGGTACGCGCCCTCATCTCCGGCGGCGTCGATCTGCTGCTGGTGGAGACCATCTTCGACTCCCTCAACGCCAAGGCAGCGCTGGTCGCCATCCGCGAAGTCTTCGACCAGGATGGCACCGAGCTGCCGGTGATGATCTCGGCGGCCGTGGGGCGTGGCGGCGAAACGCTGATCTCCGCGCAAACCACGGAAGCGTTCTGGAACGCGGTGCAGCATGTGAAGCCGCTGTCGGTGGGGCTCAACTGCTCGCTCGGTCCTGACTTGATGTATCCCTTCCTGGAGGAGCTCTCAGAGAAGGCGGACGTGGCCATCTCTTGCTACCCCAACGCCGGGTTGCCCAATCCCCTCTCGGAGACCGGCTTCGATCTGGGCCCGCCAGACATGGCCCGATACCTCGGCGACTTTGCCCGGGGAGGATTGATCAATATAGCTGGCGGCTGCTGCGGCAACACCCCGGAGCACATCGCGGCCATTGCCAAAGCGCTCGAGGGCCTGCCTCCTCGTCCATTAGGAGTGCACGCACACCCGCTCGAGATATCCGCATGAGCGTAGCCGTGGAGCCCAAGCCGCTCCGTCTCTCCGGATCCCAGCCCTTCACCCAGCAGCGAAACGTCTTCATCATGATTGGTGAGCGAACCAACGTGGCCGGTTCGCCGCGCTTCGCCAAGCTGGTGAAGGACGGCAAATTCGAAGAGGCGGTCAGCGTCGCCCGGCAACAGGTGGAGAACGGAGCCAACGTTCTCGACATCTGCATGGACGAGGGAATGATCGACGGCGTTGCGGCGATGACCCGCTACCTGCAGTTGCTGGCCAGCGAGCCCGAAGTCGCCAAGGTCCCCTTCATGGTGGACTCCTCCAAATGGGAGGTCATCGAAGCTGGGCTCAAGTGCCTGCAAGGCAAAGGCATCGTCAACTCCATCTCGCTGAAAGAAGGCGAAGCCAAGTTTCGCCAGAACGCCGCGGCGGTGCTCAAGTACGGAGCCGCCGTAGTGGTCATGGCCTTCGACGAAAAAGGCCAGGCTGCAACCTACGAAGAAAAGATCCGCATCTGCGAGCGCGCCTACCGCATGCTGGTAGACGAGGTAGGCTTTCCGCCCGAAGACATCATCTTCGACCCCAACATCCTCACCGTGGCCACCGGCATGGAGGAGCACAACAACTACGCCCTCGACTTCATCAACGCCACGCGCTGGATCAAGGCCAACCTGCCCCACGCCAAAGTGAGCGGCGGAGTCTCAAACATTTCTTTCAGTTTCCGCGGTAACAATAAGGTACGAGAGGCGATGCACTCCGCCTTCCTCTATCACGCCATCGCTGCCGGCCTGGACATGGGCATCGTGAACGCCGGCATGCTCGAAGTGTACGAGGAGATCGACCCGGAACTTAAAGTATTGGTTGAAGATGTGCTGCTGAACCGCCGTGCTGATGCGACCGAGCGCCTGGTGGATTTTGGCGAATCGCTCAAGGGCGTCGGCGCCGCGGTAAGTGAGAAGAAGGCCGAGGAATGGCGCAGCGGCACGGTGGAAGAACGCTTATCGCACGCCTTAGTCAAGGGCATCGACGCCTACATCGAGATGGACACCGAAGAAGCCCGCGTCAAGCTGGGCCGCCCACTGTTGGTGATTGAAGGCCCGCTGATGGATGGCATGAGCGTGGTGGGTGATCTCTTCGGAGCGGGCAAGATGTTCCTGCCCCAGGTGGTCAAGTCGGCCCGGGTGATGAAGAAGGCGGTGGCCCACCTGACTCCGTACATGGAGGCGGAGAAGCTAGCCATGGTTGCGGCCGGCCAGGTGGTCAAGGCCCAAGGAAAAATCGTGCTCGCCACGGTCAAAGGCGACGTGCACGACATTGGCAAAAACATCGTCGGCGTGGTGCTGGCCTGCAATAACTACGAGGTCATCGACCTGGGGGTCATGGTCTCGAGCGAAAAGATCCTGGAGCGCGCCAAGGCAGAGAATGCGGACCTGATCGGCCTAAGCGGCCTGATCACGCCTTCGCTCGATGAGATGGTGCACGTGGCCCGTGAGATGGAGCGCCAGGGATTCAAGATGCCGCTGCTCATCGGCGGGGCCACGACCAGCCGGGCGCACACAGCGGTTAAGATTGCTCCGCATTACAGCGAGCCCGTGGTCCACGTGCTCGATGCCAGCCGGGCGGTCCCAGTGACGACTTCCCTTCTGAGTGATGACGGCAAGGCGGCATTCGTGGTCCAGCATCGCGCCGACTACGAGGCGCTGCGCAAGGCCCACTCTGCTCCCAAGCAGCAGGTGGTCTCGATCGAGACTGCGCGCAAGCGGCGGACTCCGATTGAGTGGCGTGCAGAAGACATACCATCGCCTTCCTTCACCGGCGTGCGCGTGCTGGATAACTTCCCGCTGGCAACGCTGCGCGAATTCATTGACTGGTCGCCCTTCTTCCACACCTGGGGACTCAAGGGCATTTACCCCCGCATCTTCGAGCACCCGGAATACGGAGCGCAGGCGCGCCAGATCCACACCGAAGCCAATGTCCTGCTGGACAAGATGGTTGCGGAGAGGCTGATCGCGGCGCGTGCCGTCTACGGCTTATTCGCCGCCAACGCGGTAGGCGACGATGTCGAGCTCTACACCGACAGCACGCGCACCAAGGTGCTGCAGCGCTTCCACTTCCTGCGTCAGCAAGCCAACCGTGAAGGCAGCGAGCCCTGCCGCTCGCTGGCCGACTTCATCGCCCCCAAAGAAACCGGCCTGCCCGACCACATCGGAGCCTTCGCCGTAACCAGCGGCATTTGTCTTAAGGAACTCTGCGACGGCTTCCGCGCCAAAAACGACGACTACAACGCGATCATGGCGGAGGCCATCGCCGACCGCCTCGCGGAAGCCTTTGCGGAATGCCTGCACAAGCGCGTACGCGAGGAGTGGGGCTACGGCCGCGCAGAAGGTCTGAGCAACGCAGATCTCATTGAAGAAAAGTATCGCGGCATCCGGCCGGCTGCGGGTTATCCGGCGTGTCCTGATCACACGGAGAAGGGTCCGCTGTGGCAGTTGCTCGATGTGCAGAAGAACACCGGCATGCTGATCACGGAATCATTTGCGATGTGGCCCGGCTCGAGCGTGAGTGGACTCTACTTCGCGCATCCGGAATCGCGCTACTTCAGCCTGGGCAAGATCGACCGCGATCAGGTCGCGGACTACGCCGCACGTAAGGGCATGACCGTGGCCGAAGTCGAGCGGTGGCTCGGACCTAATTTGAATTACGACCCTGCGGTATAACAAACTACGGGATTGCCAAGCCCGGGCTTATGATCGCAAAGCCCGCTAGGCGGGCGGCCTGGCACAAACGGAGATCGGTGGACACGAACCTCTGCCGAGCGGGCCTTTGCTGACACCAAATCATGGCAGATGCGAGTTGCAAACTGTCCGCAGAGCGTAAGGAATAGGTGTCAAGCAAAACCTCTGCCTGAATGCGCAGCTTATCGCTGGGAAGGATTTCACGCCAGCCTCGGTTTAGCAGGGAGAGCCGGTTCAATGCCGCTTGCCGGCCGGCGTCGTTCAACTCACCAGAACGATGCAGTCGCGCAATCGCGCTGTGTATTTCTACCGTCGTGCCCCACCAAACCACGGGAGCAAACTGCCTTGCCAGCGTCTTGACCTTATTACTTGTTCGCTCTTGAACGCACAGTGGGATCAGGGCGCTCGAATCCCAGAAGGCCGTCCCGCCCTTCACCGGCCTTCGTCCCTCTCATCCAGAATTGCTTGCACCGCAGCATTGCCGGGAACGGTCGCCCTCGGCATCTTCCAAAGTGCGTCCAGGTCCAACGGTTGCTCAGGTAAGCGCATGGCTCCCACGGCAACGAGGGCCAACTCCTCTTCACTCGCATCCTCGGCGGTGAAAGGAATCAATTTGGCGACCGGCAGATTTCGATCCCGGATGACGATAACTTCGCCGCTCTTGGCATAAGTCAGATAGGTGCTGAGCCGATTTTTAAGTTCCGCTACGTTGACGCTCCGCATGGCCAACCTCGTCATGGCTATTATAGCCATATATTGGCTTAGTGAAAGGCCCACACGCCGAGCCCTCTAGCACTGCGTGGCAGGAAATCGGGGTCAAGCCGTGTTTTGCCCCGGCATGCCGTGGGGCTGACCCTGCCAGTTAGGGTGGTTACTCTAAGGCAGTTTCGCAATTACTGCGGCCTGATAAAGATCGCGAGGTGTGGTTTTCCTTGGAAGAAAACCACGAAAGGGTCTATCACTTCGGTCTACACCAATTGCGAAACTGCCCTAGCTTGCTTTCCTAAGAGCCCCTCCTGTTTGACTCCCGTCGTACCATGACTAACTGGTAAAAGCACGGGTGCTACCCATGTTCGAGAAGACAGACTGGATTGGCCTTAGGAAATGCGCCGGCAATGCCAACGCGCTTCATGAGTGTCAATCCAGTCTTTCCCGTTTTTTGAGATGAGAAAGATCGGTTGATCCGCCCCTTGGGGCGTGCCAGGGGCGACGGCCCTGGTTGCGGTTTGGTTTCAGGAATGCGAGTTCCTGTCTTGCTTTCCCCTCGAGGTGCCGGCTAAGTCCTTTGTTTTACGAAGATGACCAAATATTTATTTTTCCCGCCCCCATAAGCTGCTTAGGTAAGCCTTACTTGCCGCGGCTCATTCGATGAGCAGAATCTCAAATTATTGGTGTCCTGGTTAGGACAGTATTGCAGCTCGGTCTTACCGTCCAGAGTCCCGGGAAAAAAGGTGTGGAAGAAGGGTAGGGGAACTACGAAATGGAAACTTGGGGGATGGAAACTGTGGTCATTAGATCTGGCTTCGTCCCGCAGGCTGAGACCTGGGCCGCTTGCCGAACGTCAACCTTTCAAAGACCGCTCGAAAGCGTAGAATCGCAGCAAAATCCCTTTGCGACTGGGAGCCCGACTTATGCCCATTGAATTGAACATCAACAATGTGGTCAAAACCGTGGATGTGGAACCGGACACGCCCCTTCTGTGGGTGTTACGCGACACCCTCAACATGCACGGCACCAAGTATGGCTGCGGCATGTCTTTATGCGGAGCCTGCACCGTCCACGTCAGCGGCCAGGCCGTCCGATCCTGCGTGACCCCGGTCTCCTCGGTCGTGGGCAAGCCGATCACCACCATTGAAGGCCTCTCCCCGGACTGCTCTCACCCCGTCCAACGAGCCTGGGAAGCCATCGACGTGCCCCAGTGCGGCTACTGCCAGGCCGGCCAGATCATGACCGCTTCCGCATTGTTAGCCCACACCCCGCACCCCACCGATCAGGAGATCGACGCCGCCATGAGCGGCAACCTCTGCCGTTGCGGAACCTACCCGCGCATTCGCCAGGCCATCCGCCAGGCGGCATCCACGCTCAACAGCTAAAGGAGAGCCCCCATGAACCGCCGGTCGTTTATCAAAATCAGCGCCCTGGCCAGCGGAGGCCTCACCCTCGGCCTCTACATCCCTTCCGCCCGCGCCCAAGCCCCCAAAAAGGGCGACCTGAAGCCGACCGCCTTCATCAAGATCGCCCCCGACGGCACGGTCACCATCAAAGCCCGCGGACCCGAAATGGGCCAGGGCATCAAGACCGAGCTGCCCATGCTCATCGCCGAAGAGCTCGACGTCGACTGGAAGAACGTCCGCGTGGAGCAGGCTGACCTCGACGAGGCCACCTACGGCAGCCAATCCGCCGGCGGCAGCACCTCCACTCCCAAGTCCTGGGATCCGCTGCGCCGCGTAGGAGCGGCCGGCCGCCAGATGCTCGTAACCGCGGCTGCGACAATATGGGCCGTTCCGCTCTCCGAATGCAGCACCCAATCCGGCTGCGTCCTGCACAAGGCCACCGGCAAATCCCTCACCTACGGAGAACTGGCCGCCAAAGCCGCCGTGCTTCCCTGCCCGGTCCTCGACGACGTCACGCTCAAAGATCCGAAAGACTACACCATCATTGGCAAGTCCCAGACCGGCGTCGACACCCACTCCATCATCAGCGGCAAGCCGCTCTTCGGCATCGATGTCGCGCTGCCGGGCATGCTCTACGCGTCGATCGAGAAGTGCCCTGTCTTTGGCGGCAAAGTTAAAACCGCCAACCTCGACCAGGTAAAGCAAATGCCGGGAGTGCGCCAGGTGCTGGTGATCGACGGCACCATCAAGCTCGCGGCCTACACGCCGCCCGAGCCGGGCATGGAGCCCGGCATCGCCATTGTGGCCGACTCCTGGTGGCACGCGCAGAAGGCGCGCAAGGCGTTAAAGGTCGAGTGGGACAACGGCCCTGCTCAAACCCAAAGCAGCGACGGCTTCCAGAAGCAGGCTGAGGCTCTGCTGCAGGCCGCGCCGGTCACCACTGTCCGCACTTATGGCGACGTGGACGGCGCGTTGAAAAGCTCCGCCAAAGTGGTGGAGGCGACTTACACCTTCCCCTTCCTGGCCCATGCCACGCTGGAGCCGATGAACACCACCGCCCACTGGAAGGACGGCAAATTGGAGATGTGGGTTCCCAGCCAGAACCCTGGTTCCGGCAGCGCCCTGGTGGCCAAGTCGCTGGGCATCCCAGAGAAGGACATCACCGTGCACCTCACCCGCGTGGGTGGAGGCTTTGGCCGCCGTCTGATGAACGACTACATGGTGGAGGCGGCCTGGCTGGCCCAGCATGTGGATGCGCCGGTCAAGCTCCTGTGGTCGCGCGAAGACGACACCACGCACGACGCCTATCGCGCCGGGGGCTTCGTGGGTCTGAAGGCCGGCCTGGATGCGCAGGGCAAGCTGGTCGCCTGGCGCCACCACCTGGTCACGTATGGCGATGGCAAGCAGCTGGCGCCGGGGGCGAACATTAACGCCGACGAGTTCCCTTCCGGCTTTGCGCCGCACTATGCGCTCTACACCTCGGGGATTCCGCTGATGCTGCGCACCGGCTACCTGCGCGCGCCGGGCAACAACGCCTATGCGTTTGTGGGGCAGTCCTTCCTGGATGAGCTGGCAGTGGCGGCGGGTCGCGACCCGCTGGAGTTTCAACTGGAGATCCTGAGTGCAACCCAGGTACCTGTGCCGGGTGAAGAGAACAAGCCGAAAGGACCGCGGGACTTGAATCCGGAGCGGATGAAGGGAGTGCTGCAGTTGGTGGCGGAGAAATCCAACTGGGCCAACCGCAAACGGGAGCCGGGACGCGGCATGGGGATCGCCACCTACTTCTGCCACCTGGGCTATTTTGCCGAAGTGGCGGATGTCAGCGTGGACAAAGACAACAAGATAAAGGTGAACCATGTGTGGGCGGCCGGCGATGTAGGCAGCCAGATCATCAACCCGCAGGCGGCGGAGAGCATGGGCTTTGGTGGAGTGGTCGAGGGCATGAGCCACATGCAGCAGGAGATCACGCTGGTGGATGGCAAGGTGCAGCAGACGAATTTCCATCAGCATCCGCTGATGCGGATGAAGCAGGTGCCGCCGATTGAGGTGTATTGGCGCAAGACGGATTTTTCGCCTACGGGGTTGGGGGAGCCTACGCTGCCGCCGATTTTGCCGGCGGTGGGGAATGCGGTGTTTGCGGCTACGGGTAAGAGGATTAGGACGCTGCCTTTGCAGCGGAGCGGGTTTAGCTGGGCGTAGGGGGTGCCGCAGAAAAAAATGGGCCAATGGACGCGAACGGCACTAACGGACAACCGGTCTGATTGATTCTCGGTGTGAGTGACGGCTATGCAGTGCATCTTCTGTGGTAACCCGGCCAAGAACCGCGAGCAAGGCAACAAAATTAGATCAAACCGGCCAAGTGCAGAAATTCTTCCAACGCTACCCGGCAATCTGCCTGGACTTTTTCAATATCGCTCCTCTGCGCTGTAAAACGACGGGAATGAGCAGATTTGTGGCCGACGTCTCGCAACTGCGGTAGAGCCTGTTTCGTGTTTCTCGAAAGATTCCAATTAGTCTCCGAGAGCGCAGCTGCGATCAGTGCCGTCAGTTGAAAGAATTCGCCCTGAGCATTCTTGATGTTGCCGTCAAGTTTCCTGGCTTCGAAAGCCTCGATAATCGCCGTTTCTAGGAGACGCCTCATCATCACCGCACAAGCATCATACCAGCCGGATTCGAAGCATCCGTTCATCTGGCGACCGACAGCGATTAGATAACCACGGCCGGTCTTTGCAAGAAGACTTAGCGGGAATAAGTTGTCAGCAATTTCCTCAACGGGCGTGCTCTTCCATTTCGTCGTCAGCAGCTCATGAACAAGCTCGCGAGCGACAGAAACACGCTTTCGAACGTCTGTGTCTGGGGCGAATGTCAGCTCGATCATCTCGGCGACAGCCGAAATATCACCTACAGAAGGTTCGCCCAACTCCTTAAAGATGACTGTCGCGTCAGTACGCAGCTTAGCCAATTTGTCTGCATAAAAATTCAATCCCTTTAGGCTTGCACGGTGCTTTCGGGCGGTGCGAGCGACCACCACTGCATCATCGACGGTTTGTTGGAGACGTTGGACTGGCGTGTGTGCCGCGTTTGTCTTCCGGCGCATTTCTTTACCAGTTCGAATACGTGAACACTTGCTTTTTACCGTCTTTCGCTTTCTGGCGCCGCAGCTGACGGGCTTGGCACAAGAGCATCATCGGACGACTTAGGGACGTCACCGGGATATGATGCCCCCTGTTGCCTAACTCCGCTCGGATGGACGCAAGCGTTTTAGGTGTCTTAAAAAATTCCTCATCAATTAACTCTTCCAGGTACCCTTTAGGGCCGCCCTTCCTTTTGGCAGGCTTGGCCGCGGCGCTAGGTGTTCGCTTACGCCGGGCAGACCGCCGAGGAGCGGGACCGTGTGTTTGATCCTTCGCATTGCCTCCTTGTCCGAGGAGAGTATCCAGGATCTTTCCAAACGCAATCGTCTTCAGATCGCCGTCCTTAATAGAGGCAACCGCCGACTCCGCCTGCCTCACGATTTCGCTGTAATCTGGCTTGGAGGTCATGAAAACGTGTTCTCCCGTTCACCTATGCTAAAACTCGCTGAAAAACTATTTCCCGGTCATTCGGCTTGGTCTAGTCGATGCGCAATTATAGCCGTCGCTGTACCCCTCGTCCCGTCGCCTCAACTCGTAATCGGACGATACGACGTAAGGGTTGGCGAAGAGAATGCTTCCGAACCCATGTTCAGCGTTGAGTCTCAGTAACGACCTACTTGCCGAAGATCGCTTTATACGACGCCGCAACGACGCCCGATGCAATTGCGTACCCCAATGCGGGAGGATAGAAGGCCAACACTGGAATGCAAAGCAGCCCCAAACACAAGCCAAGCCCGACGGTGGCTCCATTTGGCCAAAACGTGGCCGACTCCAGGGATTGAAATAAGGCGTCAAGGCGCTTATAGACTTTTTCATTTTCTGCGTTCTTTGCGTGCTCAAGCTCTCGTACACTTTTCAACCAAGTGGAACGGCGGATCTGCGACAGAAGGGGTCTCACCACGCAAACCGGCACATAGGTATAACACGACCAGAGAATCAGGCACAACACGATTAGAGCTATCGTCCCGGCATCGCCAAAATCTGTAATCCTTTGTACATGCCCGAGGCCCAGCATCTGACGGAACGTGTTTTTTGGGCTTAGTGTTTCCGACAAATACTTAAGTAAGCATGTGCCGTCCCTGTGATCTGCCGCATCCTGAATGCTATAAATTGCAACATATACTTCGAACACAGATGCTACCAATCCGATTCGTGTCAGGATGACTCCAAGCGGAGACAATCCCAATCGCTTCTGTGGGTCGTGGATAATCGGTGCTAGTTCAAACTGTCGATTCGGCCTGAATGCAAGCCTCACCAGTGCTCCCATCAGGACAGCCGTTTTGCCAGCCCAAAGCAAGCCTAAGAAAACGTATATTCCCTGCATCATGAAAACCGCTCCGTCAAGGGCGACGCTGGGCCACTTGTCCGTAGAGGTTTTCCCCGAATAGGCTTGAGACCAGTCCTGGGCCGGATTTGAAGGGCGGACGAAAAATAGGTACAGCGCTACTATCGTAACGGAGACGGCGGCTGCTAGAGCAATCACAAACACGATTTTGCCCCTAGACGCTATTCTTGCCTGGAGCAGGTGTTCGAACGTTTGGTCCTTGTGGTTGCCGGAAGATTTCGAAATAATTCGGAGAGGCTCGCCGGCAAGGCTTGAGACCTCACGTGATGCAAGGCGAAAAAAATCGCATATTAGGTAGAACAGCACAGGCAGGATTATGACGTACATAGCCGCACAATTTGGCCTGTCAATGAAACCTACCGGGCACCCTTTGATGTTCACAAAATGCCCAACTCCAATCACGAAACTGTACACTGTGAGGCCAAGCCCGCACAGAAAAAGCGACAGCGCGAGGCGCAGAGGCTTCTCAAACCACCATCCCAGTTTGACCTCGCCCTTAAAGAACAGCTCTGTATGCGTCATCAGCGCCTCGGAAGCCAACTTGTTGCGTGCATAATACAAGGAATTGTGGGCAACCTAGGCCGTTATTAACCCTGGATTGCCACGGCTCGGATTCGCTGCAATCAATTGCCAATTGCTGAGTGTTTGCTCTGCCCCCTTCAATCTTGTCCAACGATCTTGACGGTTGAGCGGCCACGTTGTGGATCCGCAACAAATCTATGAGGACAAGATTCGAGGAATGCGAAGAGATATAAAAGAATGCAGCAACCCGTATTTCGTTTGTTGTCGACACGCAACAGGTCACTTGATCCAGGTAAACCTGAGGAGATAAAGGGACGCACACCTGTTGCAAGCAAATCTGCGGGATAGGTATCGAGTCCTGTTATCTTGTTTTTGATTGAGTGTCGATTTCTAATCGGCAAATTCCGGACGATTAAGTGTACAGTCCCGCCTTACAAGAATTAAGACAGACGGTAGAGTCTAGGGGAATCGAGGGAACAGGCAGGGTAGTCCTTAAGCAGCCCTACGGTGCTTCGTTCCCATGCAGAAACCCTAATAAATGCGGTAACAACATACGTATTCATCGTCGAAAGCGTTTATCTCCCTGCAGTACGCATCCTGTTCCCCATTTACTTCGAGCTGAGATTCATTCGCGATCCGAGATTGGCAACCGAGGGACAAACCCCGGAAGATAGTGCGTCCACTTTAAGTTTCGCTACGACCTTTATGACGTCTTGCCGGTGGCTCTGCCGCTATTTCACGCGAACTGAAGCGATGCGCACTTGCACCCTAACTAGACTCGACAATTCTCTTGACTTTCGTTGAAAATCGCGCCAACCTCTCGACACACTGACAACCTAGGCATGGTGGAGCATCTATGATCGACTGCACACGGTTTGTTCGTACGATCTTTGTTGCCTTTGCCTACGCCTGTCTTGAACCACTGTTGATTATTATCATAATGGGCAGTGCGGGGTGGTACTGGATTCTCAACGACACTGCGTTCGGGTTCTTCATGATGTTTGTATTTCCTTTTGCGATAGCAGCTTTCGCATGTGTGTTTGATCCCAGCGTTGTGAAGGGCGCCATACGGCCGTTCTCAAGGCGGACGGTTCCTATAATCGTATTTGGCTTGCTCATGGCGGTGCTTGCAAGAGGGGTTCACAATGACATTAAGCAAACGCTAACACTTGCGGATGGCCAGCGTTTGCCGCAAGCCTACATGTTCAGAGATTCAGCTATCAGAACGCAACTCAACTCTGTTTACGCTCAAGCTTTCAAGTCCCACCAACTAAATAGCGGCTTAGCAGAATACCGGAAGGTGCTCTCGCATAACCCGCCCCCGTCAACACTGATGATTGGCGCCATTTCCATTTTCAACTTTATTAACGCTGGCTGCGGCGTCGCAGTATTTTGCTACGTCTGGCTGCTCGCTACACCACTGAGGGGTCCAGACGGCCTTAGACAGGAAAAGATCCCGCCTGACGTGACCAACCATTTGATCTTTACAATCACGGCCTTCGCTGTCTGGTTTCCGTGCCGCGCTTATGCGGATTGGCACATGAACTTCGGAACGGTGGACTGGCTTAGAAGCTACACAGCCGCTATAGTCTTGGCGGTGATGCTTCTGGCATGCTGCTTCATCGTAGGGTTCAACATGGCCGCCGGCAGCCTTTACGCGCGTTTTGTTGCGCCAGTGGGTGTGACGGCATCGCTACTGGGCGCTGTGGCCGCCTGGAAACCTTGGGTGTTACCGAGCATCGCGCGCAGCTTTTCTTCCTGGGACGCCGTCTTCCAAATTGCTACCGGCATGCTATTCTGCATCGTCGTTTTCTATGTCTCGTCTACTATCCATCAATATAGTTCCTGTGTCCCAACCCTCGCGCTGTCCGAATTACGCCCTACTGAGAGGGCCCTCGAGGCTGAAAGCGATCCAGGGGTCAGCTGATCCGTACGGCGTAAAAGCAGGACATGCCGTCACGCGTTTCGCTAGCGGTACATGAGCTGCACATAAAACAAGCAAGCAATGTTCTCTGTTGCGTATCCGCAACAAATGCGGGATTTCCCCAGGTCGCCTTCTTGAACGGGATACGCCATCGCGGAGAAGTCTTCGGAGAGGCGTGGACAGCCGGAAGTTTCGGGACAGAGAGCGCCGGGATAAACCGGCACATTGTAGGGGATGGAAGAGCCCTACGGAAAAGGAGAAGCGACTCTATTCCGGCCTCGAGTCTTGCCTGCGATTCCGTGAGGGGTAGCAGCGAAGCGTAGACAGAGGGCTGGCGGGCAGGATGATTGAGCTCCGAAAACATGCAACCGGGCGCCGACCCTTTTCTGTCAGTGGGAAGGCAACATCAGCGAGTCGCGCTATTCGCAAGTGGTCGCTGGGCTCGGCGTAGTCGAAGAGTCCAGGCACGTCAGCAAGCAGTGTGCACGAGAACCGGGAGACCTCCAGAACGTCTGCGCGAGCAGACCGGTCCGGGAAGGTGAGAGACCCATCATCCGGACATGTACGTTATGGAGGAGTCGGACCACGCCATAGTACCGATGAAGCCGACGAACAGAGAAGGGAGCCCTTCCGCGGAGCCGGTGGAGGGAAGGGCGCGGACCAAGGAGAACGACGTCCAGCCACACACGCAACCGACACAGAGCGGAGCGCGCGTGTCCCAGGGGTTAGACGGCGTGCGCCAGAAGGCGCGGGGTAACAAGCAGGAACGGTTCACCGCCTTACTGCACCACCTGACCATCGATCTGCTACGAGATAGCTTCTATGCCTTAAAGCGGCATGCAGCGGCCGGAGTGGACGGTGTAAGTTGGCAGCAGTATGAGCAGGGTCTGGAAACTCGGTTGGTGGAGCTTCACGGCCAGGTTCATCGGGGAGCGTACCGGGCACAAGCCTCGCGAAGAGTGTACATACCGAAGGCTGATGGCCGGCAACGGCCACTGGGCGTCGCATCGCTGGAAGACAAGATCGTCCAGCAGGCGATCGTGACCATCCTCAACCAGATCTACGAGGTGGACTTTCGGGGCTTTTCGTATGGGTTCCGTCCGGGACGCGGGCCACACCAGGCGCTGGACGCGCTGAGTGTGGGCATCCAACGGAAGCGAGTGAACTGGATACTCGACGCAGATATTCGTGGATTCTTCGATCACCTGAGCACGAGTGGATGATGAAGTTCGTCGGGCATCGAGTGGCCGACAAGCGCGTACTTCGGCTGATCCGTAAGTGGCTGAAGGCGGGCGTGTCGGAAGAAGGTAAGTGGCAGGAGACGACGGCAGGCACGCCGCAGGGAGCAGTGATCTCACCGCTTGTGGCGAACGTGTATCTGCACTATGCCTTTGACCTCTGGGTCGAGGCATGGCGCCGGAAGGTAGCCAGCGGCAACATCATGGTTGTCCGCTACGCTGATGATCTGGTGGTCGGCTTTGAGCAGCGTGAAGATGCGGAGCGGTTCCTGCGAGAGTTTCAGGAACGGCTGGCGAGCTTTGCGCTGGAACTCCATCCGGAGAAGACGCGGCTGATTGAGTTTGGTCGGCACGCGCAGGCTAATCGGCAACAGCGCGGTGAAGCAAAGCCGGAGGCGTTCACGTTTCTGGGGTTCACGCACTACTGCTCGACGAACACCAGGGGCTACTTTGTCATTCGCCGCAGGACCGTGCCTCAACGCATGCGTGCGACGCTTCACGCTATTAAGGCACAACTGCGTCAACGGATGCATGAGCCGGTCAATATGGTAGGTGCATGGCTGAAGCGCGTCGTCAGTGGCTATTACCAATACCACGCCTTACCCGATAACCAGCGAGCGTTATGGCGTTTTCGTGACCGTCTGTGTGACATGTGGAGGTCGATGTTAGGCCGTCGCAGTCAACGCAGCCGGCCCAGTTGGAAGCGTATACGCCCGACTTTCGAAAGATGGTTGCCACGTCCTGAAATCCTGCATCCTTACCCGAACGTGCGCTTCGACGCCACTCATCCAAGGTAGGAGCCGTGTGCGGTAGTTCCGCTCGCACGGATCTGTGCGGGGGGCGGTCAGCGATGATCGTCCCTACCGCGACCGAACTAACCACCATCCACCGCGAAGCACCGAGACCGTTCGGGCGGTGGTTATTTCGTCTGGACTGCACCCCTAAGCTGAGACACGCCGAGTTCCGTTAATTGGGGACACTTCAGCGTGTTTTCGTTCTTATTTTATTGAAAAGCGGTCGCCCCGCCGCGGGAGTGTGGAAATCCTGGAGGGATTTCCAAGGCCTGTGGGAGCGGTGGTAAACCTGCATTTGGTTTTCCACCGCTTCCATCAGCGCCGTCACTTTCTTTAGCTTGGCTGGCCTGCTCAAACTCTTCTGGTGTTAGATAACGTAACGCTGAATGCAACCTTTGGCGGTTATACACCTGCTCCAGGAACTCACCGATTCGGCCGCGTGCGTCTTCTAGATCCTGATACTCCGTTCCATGCACCTCCTCTTCTTTGAGCGTCCGCATAAATCGTTCCGCGCGTGCGTTGTCATATGGATTGCCACGCCGGCTCATGCTGATCTGAATCTCGGCTTGGTCCAGTATCTGGGTGTAATCGCTTGACGCATACTGCACGCCTTGATCTGAGTGATGGGAGATTCAGGACAGACGAAAGAACTCCCGAAACACCGGTCGCCTGAATTGTCGGTTGCGTCTGATGATGGGGGATAATTTCGTCCGTCCCGAATCGTCCGTCCGTCCCGAATCGTCCGTCCCCGTCCCGAATCTCCCGTCCCGAATCTCCTGGCGTCAGCTTCGGCCAAGAATGACCGCCTATTGCATCTTCTCGACGCTCGAACCTACGATGCGGCAAGAATCTTCGTTCCACCGCCCAACTCTGCCCGCCAACGCGTAGCCAGGGCCGCCGCAGAATTGGCGGCGAGTGCGGCTGATTCAAACGTGGGACTCATTGAAGTCGATACGAACGACCTTGCACACGCATTAAGAGCAACGGAGGAAATCTACAAAGATCTTTATTTCGGCAGCGGCGCAAATGTTGAAATCGGTCTTACTGGTTCCAAGATGCACGCTGTTGCTTTCGCATCATTAGCAGCGGCTGCGAGGGTTTCGTCGGCATGGTATGTCTCACCTCAGGCATTCGATGAACAACGATTCACTATCGGCACAGGAGAAACACGCTGTTTTGACGTGATATTGAATGAGCCGGAGAGCCTACATCATACCGATGCCTAAAGTAGCCTTGCTTCGGGAAAGCAGGGGGCGGGGAGTTCTGGGATCGGTATAGAACTTTGTGGGGAGAGTTTCGGTGAAAGACGGGGAGATAAGGGGACATGATACCTATCCCCGTCTGCTTCCTCATTTGAAATCCTGGCAACGAAAGAGAGCAGGGACGGCATGGCTATTGCAATAACTTTAGCTGCTTGGCGCTAACGCTGGCTGCCGGGGGGTTTCGGGGGTTTCGAGACAGACGAACTAACCCCCATCCTCTTCGCGCTCAGGATCGGATAGAATTTTGCGCAACGCGAAAATCCGGCGACATGATGCCTATTAAACGTGCCGGATTACTTTTCGTCTGTCCTGTGCGTCTGAGCGGAATCGAATAGGTATCATGTAGACACATTGCGCCTTCATTGATCTGGGAGACCACAAGGCATCAGTCAGATTACGTACGTGTGGTGGCTTTAGCATCGTCAAATGATTTCCCGGAGTGTGGGTGTAGTTCACCGTAGATACGTATATAAGACCGTTGAAGTTTATCGGGAAACGCATCGAACGAACTCATTTTATGCCGAGCCGTACAGCTATCGAAAGCAGTTTTCCAATCATGATTGAAGATGGCGCGCGCCAACCGGATCTTTGCGGTAAGCTGCTGCTGGTTGCAGTCCTGGCCGCCTTTTGTCAACCCAACGTCGGGCAAATCCAGGCTGCGCCACAGGCCGCAACGGCAGCCGCCAAAGTGCCCGAGTTCGAGGTTGCTTCGATCAAACCAAACACGTCCGGCCTCGGCATGATGAGTTTCATATTCACGCCCGACGGATGTTCGGCGACGAACATCTCGCTGGACTTTCTCGTTTCGAACGCATACGGAATTTCACGCGACCTGATCTCGGGAGGGCCGAACTGGATCGTCACGTCCCGGTACGATGTTGAGGCGAAAGTGGCGGGCGCGGATGTCGCTGAGTGGCACAGGCTCGACCCTAGGCAGCGCAACTCCATGCTTCAGCCGCTTTTAGCAGACCGCTTCAAGCTAAAGGTCCACAAAGAAACCGAATTGCGTTCCATCTATGAGTTGGTCATAGCAAAGAATGGTCCCAAACTGAAGGAGGCCAAACCCGGGGACACAGATACCAGCGGAACGAAGGGGGCTAACAGGTTCTCTCGCCCAGGGACGATTCTGATCACAAATCAAGGGGTGTCGATCGCGACGCTGGCGAACCACCTGTCGGAGCTCTTACACCGCACCATTGTGGATAAGACCGGGCTCACGGGCAAGTACGATATCACGCTGCAGTGGGCATCGGAGGATGGCGCGGCTCCTATGCCTCCGGGGCCGGGAGGAGACCAGCGGGGAACCGACAACGCACCCCCTCCAGATTCTGCGCCCTCGATTTTCACGGCAATTCAAGAGCAGCTTGGCCTAAAGCTGCAATCAACGAAGGGTCCCGTAGAAACACTCGTTATCGATCACGTGGAGCAGCCTTCAGAAAATTAGCGGCCGCAAGCCATATATTCATCCCAGTAGGAAGTTCGATCACTTGCGCAGGCGCTCTCCAGGATCGTACGTAGCAGCAGGGGTTCCGGGATAAGGGGTTCCGGCACAGACGATCTAACCCCCTCATTCTCGCGCTCCGGATCAGATGGAATTTGCGTGGGCGGAAATCCGGTACCATCTCGACGCATTGCGCGCCCGACACAAACAACGATCGGCTCTCATCAAACCGCCACGAAGCCTTCTTACAGGTTCAGTTTCGTGGCCAGACGAAATAACCCCATTGTTTAGGAACTAGAGGAGGATGGAATTTTCGAGGCCAAGAACGCCCTGATTCGCCGATCGCCAAAGCATGAGATGAACTTTCCGTCCATCCCCGTCCCCGGTTCGATACTCGGCGATTTATCTTCAACTGACGCCATCCGGATTCCCGACGGATCACCGGTCCCGATTCTAGTGATGCTACACAAGCGAGACCCGCGCAACTTGAATGCGCTCTCAATGGGGTTTAAAGGAGGCTACAAGAAGAGCAAAATACGCTATAGAGAGAATGCCGCCGCCCGCGAACTTCCACCACTTCCGAGTCTCCGAGTTGAAGCGTAAGACCGCCAGAATCGTAGCGAAGATAAGAATGAAATGCCCGATTCCGCCCAGCGTCACCGTCATCGGTACGGCCTGCTCTACTTTCCCCGTGCGGAGCCACGACCAGAAGGCGACCGCGCCGGCCTGTATGAGGTGCGTGATAAAAAGACCCATCGCGTTCCAAACCATCGCAATAGCAAAACCAGCTCCATATCCCCACGCGCTGTTTCGGCGCGCAAGAACCACCACAGCCAAGTAGATCAGCGCCTGGAGGGAGTGAAGAATTCGCAGGTCGGGAACCAGAACCGCTGATAGGAGCAGGGCCAGAAGGAAAAGTGCCGCTCCGATGTAGATCCACACCTGTGTCGAACGGAGACCATTTGGCGGAGCTTCTTTCATATTGATCTCACTTACGATCACCCTGGCTGATTTGTTCCCCGGCTTCGTAATATCAGGCCGCGTCACTCGTTAACAGCTCCACCTTCCCATTTATAGGCGACTTCGCTCCGAACCGGGGGTCGTGCTAAGAATTTCAGAACAGACGAACCAACCCCACCTCTGCAGTTGGCAGACGGAATTCGCGCGATAAAGGCGGTCACAAAAAGGCGGTGACTGGGTGGACTGCGCCCCTAAGCTGAGACAAGCCTGAAGGCAATTAATCAGCGACACTTCGGCCTCTTTTCCGGTTTATCCCGGCGCTCTCTGTCCTGCATCTCTCCCGTCCTAGCCAGCAGACTGGTCACCCGGAGTTCCGTCCAGTGAAAATGCCAGCGCCGTTGTTCACGAAACTCTCCGAAGGTGCCGGTTACTCGTGTAAACAGGAGTACACTGTTTGCCACAATGAACGTTATCCGAGTCGAAGGGAGTTGCCTCAAATGGATCAAGCAGAATTGAATAAGTTGGCACCACACATGCAACATGTCTTACCGGTGATCCGACAAGTCTTCAGCCAGCACGCATCGAATTCATTCAAAGTGGAATTTGTGCACGGCAAAGAGCAGTTCGGCCACAGCGTATGGTCGCTCCATCACTCTGGAAATGCGGTCGACATTCGCACTAAGACACTACCAGACAAGGGCGTGGGCGCACTTTCACTCCAGATTGCAAATGCGCTGCGGAAGAAACTAGATAGTATTTATGGCGCTCGGAAATTCACGGTTTTACACAATGATCAAGGCCCATCGCAACCGCACATACATGTTCAGTACAACGCAGGCGAGAAGATAAGCACCCCTGGAGACTATGAGGGCAAGAATGTATCAAATCTCGCCTGATCCGCCTTGGCGTTGACGGGACGAAATAACCACCATCAGTCCAGCTCTTGCGGGTGCGCACACTTCTTTTGGTGGTTACTCGGCTGGAAGATAGGCATCGAAGGGAGCGACAAGGGCACATTTTGACCGTCCCGCATGTTCCCGTCCCGCAGAGTTTCGTGGAGGAGAAGCGGTGTGGATCGGCGACTTCCAACGCCCATGTTAGTGCAGTGATGGGACCGACTCCGTCGATGCTCGTGAATCGCTCCAGGCGCTGCTCCAGGACGGGATCGCAAAGCAGTCTCTTGATCAACTGTTTCTGCGTAGACTCGAACATCTCCATAGAGCCGTCGACGTTTCCTCGTTCATAAACGATTGCACCCTAAACGTTCGCCCGTTTGTCACCGGGTTCACGAATGTCGCAGTTTCGGGAGAGGAACTAACTCCTGTAATTTGGTCGTCAGACGGGACTTTGGGAGTTGGTCCAAAACGACGCAACATGTCAGTGTGGGAGGTGTTTATCTCAGTAGCAAAGTTTTAAGGAGTTGGGCCATGGAAAAACCAAACGATCTGAACAAACTGCCTTCCGAACTGAAGCAAAAGACGAGGAGTATCAGCCGTGTGAGTGAAGACGGCATATCCTCTGACTCCCGACCGAGCTCGGCTGAGATCGAGCTTTTCCTGAGCCAACACAACGTCGCGGCAGACGCCGGGATCGAACAGATTGAAATATCAACCGATGGCGCTTTTGAGTTTTACCTGTTCGCAGTCTCTGACCGAGGCAGCGATCGTCTGTCGTTGCTTGCAATGTGGCCGGAACATAGCGTGCCCACCGATGCAGGCGAACCGCGTCAGAACAGCGAATAATCCAGAGTGACCGAGGTCCGTTCCCAGGCCGCCGTCGCTACACGGGTCCTCGACAGGGCGGCGACGACAAAGGCAGTGACAAAACGTCCCCCGTCGTCGTCGCAATCGGTATGCTATCCGCTGATTCCCTCAGGGCTACTCGTATCAAGCGACCCGTTGCGTACCGAGAGATAAGGGGACATGATACCTATCCCCGTCTGCTTTCTGATCCGAAATCCTGTCAGGAGAGATAACGATAGAGGCCAAGGAAGGCATGGCTATTGCAACAACTTTAGCTGCTTGGCGCTAATGCTGGCTGCCGGCGTGGGTCCTGGGGCACGCCGTGCAATCCGCCGTCCGAGTACGCGTTCAAGCCCGGCGACAAACTCCGCCGTACCAACCGGACGCCCGGTGCTTTCGGCCCGCCGAAGGGCAGCAAAGGCCTCATCTCGGTCCTCCAGGAGCAAGTCCGCAAAGCAAGACACGCGATCGAGCACCGGACGGACTGCCACCAACCCATCATCTTTCCCCGCCAAGTGGGCTCGTACGCTAGACCACGCCCAATCCGCCGCATACCCCACCAAGCCGGCTCGCACGGGATTCAGGCTGACATAGGAGACCGCCGCCAGCAGATGCAACTCGTCCATGGCAACCGAAGCAAACCGGCTCTGAAACAGGTGCCCCGTCCATCGCCCTCGGGCATTGATGAAATTGGTGTAGCGTCGATGCGCTTCTCCTACCGCCAGCCCTAGACCATCCGCTCGCGTAGGAGTGAGAATGAGGTGAACATGATTGGGCATGAGACAGTACGCCCACACCTCGACTCCGGCCTTGCGCGTCTGCTCCGCCAGCAAATCTCGATAGACCTCTTGGTCGCCGTCCTCAAAAAATATCGCCTCCCGACGATTCCCACGCTGCGTAACGTGATGCGGAAGGCCGGCCACCACCGTACGCGCCAATCGTGCCATGGGCAAAATTAACACGAATGACAGAAGCGGGGATAGGTATCATGTCTCCCCTATCTCCCATGTCCCCCTATCTCCCCGATGTCCCCCTATCTCCCCGGTGAGGACATGCGGACGCCGCCATGAACAGAATCATCGCGGAGATCGAGGCCGAGGTCCGGCGGTTGCAGGCGGCAAGGGCGCTGCTGGCCGGAGAGAACAGGGTGCGTAAAATGGGCAAACCCGGGACGCGGAAGAGGAGCGCGGCGACCAAGGCGCTGCTGGCCGAGGTCGATCCGCCGCTCCAGCTCCTGTTCAAGGTTCTAACCGCAGCTCACCCTTGGATTGATGACATTTAATGTCTAATTCGCGGGGATGTCGCCTTGCGCCAACCTCTCTTCGATCTGACCTCTATGACGCAGCATGTGGAATCTTAAGAAATCAATACGCTGTCCGGCATCGAGAGGTCCGCTTAGGAAATGAGGGAAAATCACGGTCTCGATATTCAATCCATCCAAGACAGGCTCGAGTCTATCCAGAAGTAGCTGAGAGTGACGAAGGGCCTCAAGCCAATACGAAGCTGGTCCGCCAAAACGGGGAGCCACAAGCGGAGGTGCAATCTCTTTAGGCTTCCAGGTGCACGCTACCACTTCTTCGACCGACAAGCCTCGATTCGTGTGTTCGCCCTTCCAGACGGGCTCTCCCTCGCGAACACCTTCGGCCGCAGACCAAATTTTGCTAACACCTGAAATCTCGGCGAGCACCAGATGTTCTAGGATTTCGTTTGCCGACCATGTTTGAGGAGTCGGTTTATGGCTAGCCTGCCTGGAAGTAAGGCTCGTGACCAAGTGTACGAGACGGGATCGTTCCTCGGCCACGTGCGTTATCAAAGATGAAAGTTTTTGCATGTTCTGTGTAGCCCCAAGCTAATACTTCATGAAGGTTTATTCCTCGTGAATGGCCGCTTTCACCTTCGCCGCTACTTCGGACGGAATCGTTTGCATACCATGATCTTTTCGAGCGTGCTCGGCGACCTGAGCCATTACCTGATCTTCGTTCTCGCCCCGAGCCACAAAGTCACAGTCCATCCCGGTAGAGCTACATTTCATTACCTTCGCCATACGTGCTTTCCTCCGGCACGGATAGTAAACCGCTTTCCCATAGCTCGACAAGCACCATCGTTCACTAACAACCTGGATCGGAGTTCCTTTGAAACGAGGTTTCGGTGACTCCCCTTAGGCGCTCCGGCACAAAGTTTCGGTGACTGGACGGAACTGGCACTTTGCCATGCCGAATCGTAGCCAGCAGGATCGCTCCTTGTCGTGCCTTCAAGTGCCACTTCCGTCTGGACACGAAACTACCTGTCACCGAAACTACCGCACCTGGCAGGACGGCGACAAGGAATTGGACAATCTGAGGGCTAACTACTCCCGTAATGCTGAACCATTTTTGGAAACGAAGGACCGGCCTTTGCTAAATCTTGAGCGTTCATGACCGGTCGAATAGAAACATGCGCATTGAACGCCAGAAACCAGGGCTCAGCGACTTCCGGAATCTGCGACGTGTCCTGCAAATCGAAAACGATACTGGCCGATCGTTGGCCGTTGTCGTCTGCAATGAAATAAGCTGCTTCCGGTTTAAGATCCGCCACGATTCTCTCAATTGTCGAACCCAGGGTCCCAGCCTTAACGGCGGCATTGCCAGCTTCCACGGGAATTGACGCCCTTAGCAACATGCGCATACGGTTTTCCTCCTTTAAGGAAGCCACTCTTGTACAAGAGGCCGCGCTCGGGAGTCAAGGCAAAGCTAGGAGCGCGCAGACAAAACATACCCTTAGCGATCTGTTTGGCTGGAAACGCTGCCATTAGACGGCGGGTAATACGGCGACGGCATAAATTTTGACGCATAAATTTTTAGTTTGCACCAGAGCAGCCGCTTAGGCGCTCCGAAGTGGCATCTAATACTGCGGCTTAGGGAGAGTACCGCATGGACAGGGGTTTCGGGACAGACGAACTAACCCCCATCGTTTCGCGCTCAGAAGTTTCGGGAAGTTTCGTGGTTAGACGGACCTGACACTTTAGGCAAACAGCACCTCGCTAAGGTTCAAAGGTGAATTTGTTAGGTACTCCGTCAGGTCCGCTCCGATCGAGGCACAACTCTGTTTCCGCTTCCCTACCCCAAGATACTCCCGCCAGCTAGCGTCAGCTCCGTGCTTAAAAATGATAATTACGCCAGGTTGAAACGCCTCGCACCCTGGGTTCACTATTGGATCAATATAACGGGATTCGGAAAACTGAAAAGCCGATCAGACGCAGATGGCCATTCAGGAAAACACATGATTCTTCGCGGCTTAGGGATTAGCGGTGCCTCCGCTGCAGATGTAAACTCAGTCCGTTCTTCGATCGTCCCGGACAGATCGAAAGGCCGGCCTGTGGACAGCAGTTTTTATTGACTCCCCGCGAGCCCGCGCGGCTTGCTAGAACTTTTGGCCTGCAAATGATGGCGGTGAAATGACCGAGACAATACAAGACGCTTTCGGACGCACCGAAGAAAGAGGGATCGACCCGATAACACGACCTCAGGCCGACGGACAAAAGTCAGCGCCGCCGAGGTCATCTTCCAAACCGGAATCAGCACGGGATACCTCCACGCAACCAATCTTCGCCCAAGCCAGCTCGGTCGGCGATAGCGCCGCGGCAGTCGACGAGCTCGGTTTCGAACTCTACGTTAATGCCCTTGCCGACTTCCTCGTTGCCCCCAACACTCGAGCCCCGCTCACCTGTTCGATCGAGGGCTCCTGGGGCAGCGGCAAGTCTTCCTTCATGCTCCAGCTCAAAAATCGCCTGGGAACGATCGCGCCCAATAGCCGTACCATCGAGTTCAACGCCTGGAAATACGACAAGCAGGAAGAGCTGTGGGCAGCGTTTGCCCTCAAAGTTACGCGCTCGCTGCGCGAGAAGCTCACTTGGACCCGTCGCCTGGGGGGCGATTTCCGTCTCTTTCGCACGCGCATCAAAGGTTGGAATGAACGCCTGTCCCTGGCGGCTCTGCTGCTTACTTGGCTTCTGCTCCTGGTGGGGCTCGGCGGCATAATTACGTGGACACTCCGCGTCTCACAGCACCAGCGCGTGGGATTGATAAAATCCCTGACCGGCACCAAAGAGAAGACGCCACAGGGCACGGTCCACGGAGCCGCTGAGCCAGTCGCCTCGAGCGACGCGCCTCCACTCCCAGATCCCTGGTACGACTGGCTTTCGTGGTCGCCGCTGGCCACTGCGGCCGTGCTCCTGGTGCTGCTTACCGGCAAAATTCCAGAAAGCCTACGCAAGCGGCTCTTTGAGGCCCAGCTCGAGAAATATATCGACAGGCCCGACTATAAAGGCAAGGCTGCCTTTGTCGACACCTTCTCCGAGGACTTCTCGAAGATGATCGCGGCCTACGGCCCAGCGGGCGGAGACAAAATTTTCGTTTTCATCGACGACCTCGACCGTTGCGAAGCGCCCAAAGCCGCCGACCTCATGCAGGCCATCAACCTCATGATCGGCGACGGCAGCTCACTCATCTTTATCCTCGGCCTCGATCGCGCCAAGGTTTCCGCAGCCATCGCCTTCAAGTTCCACAAAATTATCCCCTATATTGATCCATCCCTCGATCTGGCTGCCAGTCCGGAGAGCGTCCGCAGCTTCGGCGACACCTTTCTCGAGAAGTTCATCCAGCTCTCCTTCCGCTTGCCCGTGTCTTCCAACGAAACTCAGGCGCGCAGATTCATCGACAGCCTTATCACCGACGCAGCCTTCCCAGCCACTACCGGCAGTACAGCAGCGCGCAAGGCGACTCCCGATGAAGCCGCTGTAGCGGCCGCAGACTCCACCCGGCGCGCTCTGCGCATCGAGTCCGGCGCGGAATCCCGGCGCATCCGCGACATCGTCATGATGGTGCGCGAAGTCCTGGAATACAGCCCCCGCCGCATTAAGACCTTCCTGAATGCTTTTCGACTTGCCCTGTACATCGCCAGCGCGCAGGGCCTGCTCGATGTGGATAGCAAGACCGGCGAGGCCGAAGTTACCCCGGAACGCTTGGGCAAATTCCTGGTGCTTACCAGCCGGTATCCGGAGCTACGGTTGATGCTTGATAGAGATCCGGCCTTTCTTAAAAACCTGGAACGATATGCCCTGAAGGGCCAATCGCCAGCGGATGATCAGTTCGCCGGCTTCTGGCTGGAGAGACCGGGCATTCTAAAACTTATGAGCTTCGGTCTTGCCGATAAGAGCTTAGACGAGGCTTGGTCGCGCCAGTATTCCATGGCGAACTTTCCCTCGTGGAAGTTCGCCGCCATCCTTCCCAGCATCCCACCACCCGCAAACCCTCAGCCCGCTGCAGGCAAAACACGAGTCGACCCGGCTTCGGCCAAAGAAGCAGTGATACGGGTATCCTCGGCCGATTCAAAGGAGGGAGTCGAAGCTGGCGACTCCTTCGATCGGCAAGCTGCAAATGAAAATCGTGTACAGAATGGGGCCGCTCCGGATAACTTTTCGAGCAAAAGCGCTCCCGCGCCTTCAGGTCCTGTTACCAGATTTTCGCCACTTCCCAAGTGGTCTGCTTTCACTGAGACTCCCGCAAAACACAGCGGCAGCTCATCCGGGACGAAGAGACCGCCAACCAAGTCACGCCCATCTAAGTAGAGGTGAAGCGTCTTCGGAAATCCGGGACGAACTAACCATCTAACCATCATTGGGTTTCAGGGTTTCAGGGACGAGGTAACCCCTACCCGAACTGCCTCACGGGATGCAACGGGCAAGAGGATCCGCACGCTGCCGTTGGCACGGAGTGGGTTTAGCTGGGCTTGAGGAGCGCCGCGGAACCAAGCGGATGAATGAAGGGTACGGCCTACCTCGCCGTACGTAACTGCTATTGAATCGAACCCGGCTTTAGGCTGCGGAAAAACTCCGTTTTGTATCAGGGCACGACTTTACAGGTTGCGGAAAAACTCCCTCTTGGGTAGGTCCGGGCTTTAGCCCGGACATTAGCCGAGCGAGCTTCTTGGCCTTCAGGCCTTGAGGTATGTTGTTTCCTTGAATTTCCCAGATGGATGGACGGAAAAAGCGTACCTCAGGGCCTGAAGGCCGATCGGTTTTGACGATAGTTGTCCGGGCTAAAGAGGATGTGTGAGAACTCAACCGGCAGGAGTCAGTTTCGAACAGAAACCATTAGGAACTGGACGGGTGCCCCAGGTTCGCCAAAGCATACCTGGGCCGAAAATGATATTTTCGAATGCTTTCAGCTGGACGGCTCAGCAGCAGGGAATGGATTCAGCTGGACGGATAGTTTGAAGCGATCGTGGGCTGCGCCCGTCTTATTCGGCCCACGTACGCTGAGGCGAACGTGGGGCACCCGTCCAGTTCCTAATGGAGTCGGCTAGGAGACCTACCCCTGCCGACGCGAGTTCTCACACTCTCTAAAGCCCGGACCTACCCAACAGGGAGTTTTTCCGCAGCCTCTTTAGCCGGGCCGTAAATGATTGAGAAAAGGTCGGGCTACCTCGCCGCAGCGAGCATTAGCCCCTGAGGTACTGCTTCCTGCCCGATTCTCCGCAAACCATGCGGAGGCTCTCATCAGACCGCCACGAAGCCTTCTTACAGGTTCAACTTTCTGGACTGGTCGAGCAAATACTCTGAAGCCCGCCAGGACAGCGCCAGTATGGTCGCCGTAGGATTCTTATCCGGATTCGAGGTAAACGATGCGCCATCCGTAACAAACAAATTTTTTACGTCGTGCGCCTGGCAAAATCCGTTGAGAGCCGAGCTCTTGGGGTCGGAGCCCATACGAACGGTACCAACCTCGTGGGCGACGCCACCCTCATGGAGATGGCCCCAGCGACTCGACGGCGAACCTGTACCGCTGATGGGCGTTCCGCCTGCCGCCTCGATGATCGCGCGAAAACTCTCGTTCATATCCGCCGCCATCTTGACGTCGTTTTCGCTCCAGGCGAAGTGAAAGCGCAATACCGGGATGCCCCATTGGTCCACTACGTCCGGATCAATCTCGCAGTAGCTCAGTTCATTCGGGATCATCTCGCCGCGACCTTCGATGCTCACGAACGATCCGTATTTCTCGCGGCAGGCCTGCTTAAGCCCGCTGCCGTAACCCTCAGTTTCCTGCAACACTCCGTTGAACATCCCGACCCGCGGCATGTTGCGTCCGCCGTATATCTCGATGTGATAACCGCGCAGGAATTTGTTTGTCCGGCCGTATTTCCACCACGGCACATAAACGTGAACCGACCCGGTGCCGTCATGGTTATGGCGCGGAAGCTTTGTAAGTTGCGGAAAATATCCGACCACGCTACTCGATGGTGAATCCATCAGGTAGCGGCCGACGACGCCGGAGGAATTGGCGAGGCCGTTGGGAAACAACGCGGACTTTGAATTGAGCAAGAGGCGCGCCGATTCGCATGCGCTGGCGCCGATCACGAAGGCGCGAGCCCGAACCTGTTGCTCGGTTCGAGAGGTCTTGTCGACGTAGGAAGCGGCTCGGGCTTTGCCATCAGCGCCCACCAGGATTTCCCGCGCCATGGCGTTCGAAATGATCGTCAGGCGGCCGGTTGCTAATGCAGCAGGAATCAAGGTTTGGCTGGAGCTGAAATTCGAATTCATTATGCAGCCCCGCTCGCACTGGTTGCAGTAGTGGCAGGGGGGCCGTCCATTCAGGCTTCGGGTGAGGATAGCGGCGCGTCCTGAGATGCAGGGGATACCAAGCTTCTCGCAGCCGCTGCGGATGATGACATCTGAGCAGCGAGGAAGGGGAGGCGGCTGAAAGATACCGTCCGGCGCGCTCGGGATGTGCTCCCTGGTACCGTAGACGCCAATGTAGGCGTCCGACTTGTCATAGTAAGGCGCCAGGTCCTGATACCTGATTGGCCAGTCGTAGCCGGCGCCGTCGAGCGAGCGTCCTTTGAAGTCTGCCTCGGCCATGCGCAGCCAGACCCGTGTAAAGTGGTTCGTTCGACCCCCAAGAATGCGCGCACGGTCCCATCCGAAGGGGGAGCCCGGTGCGTTCGTGTACGGCTCGCCCGGGATATGACCTGAGATAAACGCCACGTCCAATTCGCGGCTGCCAGAAGCATCGTAGCCAGTGCCGCCAATCCCAGCACCGCGATGGGGAAGCTGATAAGGCCATAGGTGCTCGCTGAAGTGCTTAGCAGGATTAAGCAGGGGTCCAGCCTCTAGCATCACTACTTCGAGGCCGCCCTCGGTCAGCACTTTCGCCGCTCCTCCTCCTGCGGCTCCCGAGCCGATGATGCAGACGTCATACACTTTTTGAGAACGAATGATCTGAAGCATGGCTGGTTTACGTCCGTCATTCATTGTGCTCTTGCGGTGACGTCTTAGCAAAAAATTGCCCCTTACTTGCAGCTGGGGTTGCCGCCGAAGTAGCCCCTCACTCAACTCCTCATGGAAGTCAGCCGCATTGAGCTGGACAGTGAATCCAGGGCGGAGTTCAGAAACACCGAAGGAGATTATTTTTCATTCAAGAAGAAGCTGACGGAATGGCCCCAGCGCCTTGGGCTCGAATCGGCGGCCGACTTCACACTCCCCGAAACGCCGGGGAACATGGAGTTCCCAGTCCGGCGCCTGGTAAACAGAGTTCGGCCGCGCGGTAAGGGTTGCGTTTCGGCCTGCGATGGGGCGTGAGCGTTTCTCAGGACCCACTGTGTTTCAAGCTGCTGGCCACGTCGGGATCCAGGGTTAGAACTTTATCAGTGTGAGTCATCTTGAGGATCTCAAGCAGGCGTCTCGTGGCGCCAGCGAGCCGAAGTGTTGACCCAAACTGTTGGGCGAGCCCATCCACGTAAAGCATTACGCCGAGTCCCGCGCTGTCGGCATAGGCAACCTGCGATAGATCGAGAATCAGCGTCATTCCCTGTTCGCCGGCCAGTGAGGCTAGCTCTGATTTCAAGGCCTGCAACTCGTCGCTTTGTACCAACCGACCGTTGAGTTCCGCTAGAATTACGTCCTTCTTCGGGCGATGAATTACCGATTTTAGCGTCATGTTTGCGGTTACTGTAGCAGAGATGTGTTCCCCAAAGGGTTAACGCGAGAAGCACATCTGAATTTCACAGATCCGCGGAGAAGCCTGGGGCGACTCCGAAAGCCGGCAGATGTTGGAACACGCGATGGAGAACGGGCGGGGAACCCCACCCGAACGGCCTCACAGGATGGGACCGATGGTGCTACATCGTCCCCGAACCCCATGTCTGAGACCTGCTCCTGAAAGCCGCTGCTTCTGCAGCACACATTATGTCCCCCGCTCTCCTTGAGCACCCCTGGGACCCACTCCGGTCTTTAATTCGCAGCGATTGCGCCTATAGGATCGTAATTAAGCACGAGTAATTCTTGCGGAACGTCAACTCCATTTTTCATTCTCAGGTAATGCCCAGGATGGCTTGGATCGATTCTGCGCAGGTAATAGATCGCTCCGGTGGTGTACCGGGCGCTGTCGTCGAATGTCGATCGGTAGCTTGCGCAAACGATGACAACAGGCGAAAACGACCCCGTGCGGTTCGACTCCTTTACGATGTCCCTCGCATCCCCGAGGAAAGTCACAGATTTTGTGAATTCTACCTTAGGGAAAAGTGTTCCGTCGGCCCCCGCTCCTCGCGTTCGATTCTCTTCACAGACCTTACTCCTTTGCATCACAGGATCCTGCTCGTCCAGGGATGCAATCGATATCTCAGGTTGTACCGACAGACCCTTTGCGGGGGTACTCCCCACATTGCGAATGATGAACTTCACGCTAACTTGCGCGGACCCTTCTGAAGTGAAGGTCAATGGACTTTCGATCAACGTGTCGATAGATACCCACGGTCTTTGCGTCAGTTCGAGCTGCCGAGCTGTTGCTTCCGCCGTGCTCTTCGCCGCGCTGGAAGCTTGCTGCGCAGCGCGCGACGTTGCGCGCAACTGAGACAAATTGACGATCAGCAAGCCAAGAGCGATCGCGATGGCTCCAGTTTGAAGCATTTTTTTCCACCAGGGAGTGTCTGGGTGGTGGTACGCTCCGGTCGCTTGAGCATCCATTACGGTCGAATTCGAGACCACCAGGGCCGTAGATTGCGGCTTACCGTCTTGTTCCTCGTCTGCGCTTTTTGGACGACGGGCCTTCCCGGTCCGCGTACCCTCTGAGGTGACGAATACGAGCAAACTGAACACCGCAGCAAGCGGCCAAATAAGAATTGAAGCACTTCTACTGTTCTTCAAGCAGACCCTCCCGGGCTGGCGAACGGGGCGTTGGACGACCAAGGACCCCTAACTGGAACGCCCGTATTTAAAGCCTGTGTCGAGTCCCGTCAGGACGGGGAGGCACTCCACCTGTTTTAGCTCATCGCCAAACTGGGGAATGACTTTAGTGATTATCTTGTGCTGGTGTTGCTGCTCTCCCTGGATAGGAAAGAAGGGTTCGAGGTTCCGAAGAAGAAGAGAGACAGCCTGAGAGAAGAAGAGGAGAAGAAGAGGGACAGCCTGACCTGCGTGAACTATTTGCGTAGTCGATTGAGAGTACGGGAAAATCACGCAGCTCCGGAGTGTGTCGGAGATAGATAGGCAGTCGACGAAGAATCTATATGGGCGCGCGCAGGGATTTCGTATGATTCCCTAATGAGCAAACGGTTTCGAGCTTGTAGCCTTGATCAAGTGTTTTTGTTGCCTCCTTCGCTACAAGACTGGCTGCCGGAAGACCACTTGGCGCGCTTCATAGCGGATGTAGCGAATGAGCTCGATGTGTCTGCCATCTACGCTGAGTACGAACGCAAGGACGGGCGAGGGCTGTCGGCTTATCACCCGTTGCTGATGACCCGGTTATTGCTCTATGGGTATTGCATTGGAATAACTAGCTCCAGGAAGATCGAGAAGGCGACCTACGATGACTTAGCATTTCGCTATCTGTCCGCCGACCAGCATCCCGACCACGATACGCTGGCTGCATTTCGACAGGAGCATCTGGAGGCACTGTCCGGCTTGTTCTTACAGGCCTTGAGGCTGTGTCAAAAAGCTGGTTTGGTGAAGTTGGGCAACGTGGCCATCGATGGCACCAAGCTGAAGGCTAACGCCAGCACCCACCGATCGGTGGACTACCAAAAGATCGGCGAGCGTGAGCAACACTGGCGTTCCGAGGTGGAACGATTACTGAATCAAGCGCAGCAAACAGATCAAGAAGAAGACCAACGCTTTGGCGTCGGCCAACCAGCCGATCCGTTGCCCAATGACTTAGCGAATGCGCAAAAGCGCTTGCAGCGACTGCAGCAGGCCAAGATGGAGCTAGAGCGAGAGGCAGAAGAGCAGTTGCAAGCCGTCGCCGCCCTTCCCCTGCGCAAACGTGGTCGTCCCAGCAAAGAGGAGCAAGCCAGTCAGCCCCCAAAGGATCGCAAGCAGCGCGAGAAGGAGAAAAAGCAGCGCCAACGAGCTAGAAAGAATGCTGCTGCGCCAGCCCGTCAGTATAATTTCGTCGATCCCGACTCACGGGTGATGCGTGACAACGGGCAGAAATGCTTTGTGCAGGCTTACAATGTCCAGATCGCAGTGGATGCGCACGCTCAAGTCATCGTGGCTGCCGAGTTAACCCAACAAACCATCGATCGGCAGCAGCTGTTGCCGCTTGTAAAGAGTGTGTGCAGCACAGTCCAAGCCACGCCAAAGACAATCACCGCAGATGCGGGCTATTGGGATACGGCCAGCCTGCTTGATCCGTCGTTGAAGGGCATTGAAGTTCTGGTTTCACCTGACTCCAATCCACAACCGCCCGGAGCTCCGCTGCCCCCCAGTGCACCTCGTAACGAAGAAGCAATCCGCATGAGAGAGGTCTTGGCCAGCCAAGAAGGAAAAGCGCGCTACGCTCTTCGAAAATCCACGGTGGAACCAGTTTTCGGACAGATCAAGGAGGCCCGTGGCATCCGTAGATTCCGCTTTCGAGGCCTGTTGAAGGTGACATCGGAGTGGAAACTTATCTGCGCGACACACAATCTCCTAAAACTATTTCGCCATCGTACTGCTCTTGCCTACGCCTAAACCATCTCAGCATCATTCATGCCGCTTCTGCGTCGCCTTAGCCCTATTTTCCGCCCAAAACGTCGCAAGACGAAATGCATGTCTGCGCGCCGATTAATCGGCTAGGTGTCCTTCGGTCCCCACCCAGGCACTCCCCCAACGTGGATCTCTCTATTTCTTACCCGAATTTCCAACCTTCTCTCCGACACACTCTCAGGCCGTCCCCCATTTTTGGGTTCGCTCGGGATGACAAAGTAGGCGTTTGCGCTTCCATGCAATGTTGTCGCTGATGGATGGGTAGGACCACCACAAAGATGAATTTGGACAAGATTGGATTTGGACCGTCCCGGAACTCTCAAAAGGGCAAAAGGGCTCTGGTATGCCTTGACAAACACCGTGCGGTTGCATGGCCGAGCGATCTACGGGCTTGAGAGAAGCCGATTCAAATCGCTAATTACTTTCGAGGCTTTTTGACCCCTTACGCGTTTCCAATTGTGCGTGTTTCTGCTTTTGGCTCGGTCGGATAAGTACGCCCATTCAGGATTGGGACTTGTATGCTGTTGCGTGGATTCAAGCCACGCAACAGCATATTCGGCGAAAGTTGGAGCGTTGCCTTTGCTCCAAAAGTCTCGCGCAAGCATCCTCGCAATCGCTCCATGTTTGAATCGGCCATCGGTCAGGTTTCTGAGTAGGATCTGCATTGCTTGATTTGTCTTGTCATATTGGCCGTAGAATAATCGGTCATCCGCCGTAAGCTTTTTCGGAAGAGGCTTGAAAGAGACAACTGCGGCGGGAAAACACGTGTTCCCCGAAATACTACCAGTTCGAAGAAAATGTCTGATCCTATCGAGCACCACACCTTTTCGATCTGTATCTTTGGTAAGAATTGTGTTTCCATCCTCGGCCTCCACAACGATCCTGAATGGAATTGAATGGCGCTTACAAAACGACTTGATCTCCGACATGTTCAGATAATTGAGGTCGCCAAGTAATTCCCCTTGCTCTTCCGTGGAGAGTGTCGCAATGTAAGACTTCGCCATCTACCACTTCTCCAGACGATTTGATGGAACACCTGCGCTACTGTTTTAAGCAACCCCATCAATTCTCTCAAAGCGCTTTCAGCATGACACCAGTGAATCTGCGGCCCGGAGTGGCACTGATTAGGGGCTTCCCGGGGACAGGAATGACCCTAAAGAAAACGCGTCGGAGTAAGCAAAGCGACTCGCCTTGGACTGCACCCGTATCGCCCCCCGCATAGTCGAGCAGTTGCTGGTCCTCTGCAGTTATCTTCGGCTGACGCCTGAGCAGTGTTGGAAGCCGGAGCGGGCACCCTGAAAAGACCTGATATCGTGGGACATGGACTCGATAGCGTTATTTTCGAAACTTCTCGTCGTCCTAGGACTATTGACGTTGCTCTTGCCTTCGATGCGTAACGCGTGCATCGAAGTCCTCATCGAGTTCGCCAACAACTTTCGGGGCGGTCCTCCCCCTCCGATGCATCCCTCCCCAGTAGATGACTCTGCTCTACTTCGGAGGCGGCGCCGAAACAAATAAGCGGACACCAAGGTGCCTTCACTTTTTGCACCGAGGTCTTCACGGGGAACCCGGGGACGGAGCCCCTAACTCTCCTAATTCACGACACCTTCCGTCCCTTTGCAGCACACATTTTGTCACTGCCTTTGTCTGGCTTCCGCTGGACAAGCACAAATTCAAAAGGAAATTCATATCCTGGAGACTGCGAGTTTCGTGGACAGGAGTTTCGTGGACAGACCGACCTGGCACTTTTGCTTCCCGGCGACGGCCAAAGTACCAGTCCCGCCGGACGCATAAATTGTGACGCATAAATGTTTGACGCATAGATTTTGTGCGATGCCTGACAAAACCTTTCGCGTGCTCTCAACCGGCCAAGCGGTGCAATCCAGTCGCACCACACCGAGGCCCCTCGGGTGATGGTTACTTCGGTCGCGGTAGGGACGATCATCGCTGACCGCCCCCCGCACAGATCCGTGCGAGCGGGATTACCGCACACGGCTCCTACCTTGGATGAGTAGCGTCGAAACGCACGTCCGGGTAAGGATGCAGGATGCGAGGACGTGGTATCCATCGTTCGAAGGTCGGGCGTATGCGGGTCCAGCTGGGACGGCTGCGCTGACTGCGTCGGCCAAGCATCGACCGCCACAGATCGCACAACCGATCACGAAAACCCCATAGAGCCCGCTGGTTATCGGGAAGAGCGTGGTATTGGTAATAGCCACTGACCACACGCTTCAGCCATGCGCCCACCGCATTGACCGGCTCGTGCATCCGCTGACGCAGCTTCACCTTGATGGCGTGAAGCGTCGCCTGCATCCGCTGGGCCACAGTCTTACGGCGTATAACGAAATGGCCTTTGGAGTTCGTCGCACAGTAGTGCGTAAACCCAAGGAACGTGAAGGTCTCCGGTTTTCCCTCGCCACGCTGGCGACGATTAACCTGCGCGAACCGACCGAACTCGATCAGTCGCGTCTTCTCCGGATGGAGATCCAACGCGAAGCTCGCCAGCCGCTCCCGAAACTCGCTCAGGAACCGCTCAGCGTCTGCGCGCTGCTCAAAGCCGACCACCAGATCGTCAGCGTAGCGGACGATCACCATCTCTCCGCTCGCCACCTTCCGGCGCCATGCCTCAACCCACAGGTCGAACACATAGTGCAGATACACGTTTGCCAGCAGCGGTGAAATCACCGCCCCCTGCGGCGTGCCTGCCGTCGTCTCTGACCACTTACCTTCCTCCGACACTCCAGCCTTCAGCCACTTACCGATCAGCCGAAGGATGCGCTTGTCGGCCACTCGATGCTCGACGAACTTCATCATCCACTCGTGGCTCAAATGATCGAAGAACCCACGAATGTCCGCATCGAGTATCCAGTTCACTCGCTTCCGTTGGATGCCCACGTTCAGCGCGTCCAGCGCCTGATGGGGGCTACGTCCCGGACGGAATCCATACGAAAAGCCCCGAAAATCTACCTCGTACACCTGGTTGAGGATCGTGACCACCGCTTGCTGGATAATCTTGTCTTCCAGCGAAGCAATGCCCAACGGCCGTTGCCGGCCATCGGCTTTCGGTATGTACACTCTTCGCGAGGCTTGCGCCCGGTAGGCTCCACGGTGCACTCGGCCATGGAGTTCGGCAAGCCGACCCTCCAGGCCTTGTTCATACTGCTGCCAACTCACTCCATCAACGCCGGGCGCTGCGCTTCGTTGTAAGGCGAGGTAGCTCTCCCGGAGTAATTCGATCGTGAGGTGGTGCAGCAAAGCGGTGAACCGCTCCTGCTTACTTGTCCGCGCCTTCTGGCGCACGCCGTCTAGCCCCTGGGACACGCGACTTCCGCTCTGTGTCGGAGACGTGTGAGACTGGACGTCGTTCTCCTTGGTCTGCGCCCTTCCCTCCACTGGCTCCGCGGAAGTCTTAGCTTCTCTGTTCGTCAGCTTCATCGGTACTATGGCGCAGTCCGACTCCTCCAAAACGTACATGTCCGGATCATGGGTCTTTCACCTTCCCGGACCGGTCTGCTCGCGCAGACGCTCTGGAGGTCTCCCGGTTCTCGTGCACACTGTTTGCTAACGTGCCTGGACTCTTCGACTACGCCGAGCCCAGCGGCCACTCGCGAATAACGCGGCTCGCTGATGTTGCCTTCCCACTGACAGAAAAGGGTCGGCGCCCGAAGATCATGTTTTCGGAGCTCAATAATCCCGCCCGCCAGCCCTCTGTCTACGCTTCTCTATGATCCCTCACGAGATCACAGGCAAGACTCGAGGCCGGAATGGAGTCGCTTCTCCTTTTCCGTAGGGCTCTTCCATCCCCTACAATGTGCCGGTTTATCCCGGCGCTCTCTGTCCCTTCAACTCAACGGGAATGCGGGCGCCTCAGGTGCAGGAAAAAGCGGTCCAGCCTGACCTGCGTGATTTATTTGCGTTGAGATAGGGGAAAATCGCGCAGATCAGGAGTGTGTCGGAGAGAAGGTTGGAAATTCGGGTAAGAAATAGAGAGATCCACGTTGGGGGAGTGCCTGGGTGGGGACCGAAGGACACCTAGCCGATTAATCGGCGCGCAGACATGCATTTCGTCTTGCGACGTTTTGGGCGGAAAATAGGGCTAAGGCGACGCAGAAGCGGCATGAATGATGCTGAGATGGTTTAGGCGTAGGCAAGAGCAGTACGATGGCGAAATAGTTTTAGGAGATTGTGTGTCGCGCAGATAAGTTTCCACTCCGATGTCACCTTCAACAGGCCTCGAAAGCGGAATCTACGGATGCCACGGGCCTCCTTGATCTGTCCGAAAACTGGTTCCACCGTGGATTTTCGAAGAGCGTAGCGCGCTTTTCCTTCTTGGCTGGCCAAGACCTCTCTCATGCGGATTGCTTCTTCGTTACGAGGTGCACTGGGGGGCAGCGGAGCTCCGGGCGGTTGTGGATTGGAGTCAGGTGAAACCAGAACTTCAATGCCCTTCAACGACGGATCAAGCAGGCTGGCCGTATCCCAATAGCCCGCATCTGCGGTGATTGTCTTTGGCGTGGCTTGGACTGTGCTGCACACACTCTTTACAAGCGGCAACAGCTGCTGCCAATCGATGGTTTGTTGGGTTAACTCGGCAGCCACGATGACTTGAGCGTGCGCATCCACTGCGATCTGGACATTGTAAGCCTGCACAAAGCACTTCTGTCCGTTGTCTCGCATCACCCGTGAGTCGGGATCGACGAAATTATACTGACGGGCTGGCGCAGCAGCATTCTTTCTAGCTCGTTGGCGCTGCTTTTTCTCCTTCTCGCGCTGCTTGCGATCCTTTGGGGGCTGACTGGCTTGCTCCTCTTTGCTGGGACGACCACGTTTGCGCAGGGGAAGGGCGGCGACGGCTTGCAACTGCTCTTCTGCCTCTCGCTCTAGCTCCATCTTGGCCTGCTGCAGTCGCCGCAAGCGCTTTTGTGCATTCGCTAAGTCATCGGGCAACGGATCGGCTGGTTGGCCGACGCCAAAGCGTTGGTCTTCTTCTTGATCTGTTTGCTGCGCTTGATTCAGTAATCGTTCCACCTCGGAACGCCAGTGTTGCTCACGCTCGCCGATCTTTTGGTAGTCCACCGATCGGTGGGTGCTGGCGTTAGCCTTCAGCTTGGTGCCATCGATGGCCACGTTGCCCAACTTCACCAAACCAGCTTTTTGACATAGCCTCAGAGCCTGTAAGAACAAGCCGGACAGTGCCTCCAGATGCTCCTGTCGAAATGCAGCCAGCGTATCGTGGTCGGGATGCTGGTCGGCGGACAGATAGCGAAATGCTAGGTCATCGTAGGTCGCCTTCTCGATCTTCCTGGAGCTGGTTATTCCAATGCAATACCCATAGAGCAATAACCGGGTCATCAGCAACGGGTGATAAGCCGACAGCCCTCGCCCGTCCTTCCGTTCGTACTCAGCGTAGATGGCAGACACATCGAGTTCATTCGCTACATCCGCTATGAATCGCGCCAAGTGGTCTTCCGGCAGCCAGTCTTGTAGTGAAGGAGGCAACAAAAACACTTGATCAAGGCTACAAGCTCGAAACCGTTTGCTCATTAGGGAATCATACGAAATCCCTGCGCGCCCATATAGATTCTTCGTCGACTGCTATTTATCTCCGACACACTCTCAGGCCGTCCCCCATTCCTGGCACGGCGAAGTGCCATGTCCGTCTGTCACCGAAACCCTGAAGGCGTATTTGTCTTTAGCCCTGAGTTACTTCGCCTTACCGGCCGGGGGACGACGACACTTGTCCGCTGACTGCAGGAGCTATGGCTAACTGAAGTTCACTTCCCTGCCGCAGCTTAATGTCATCCTTCTGAACCGCTACGAAGACGCCAGAGTTCTGGCTGGATATCTTGCTGTGCAGGTCGACCCCAGGGGCCACGTTCACCTGATCCATTTGCAGCGTCCTGGCCGTCCAATCAATCGGTATCTCGTTCGCCGTATCGAGTGGATCCTCATCCGCACTTTCGGCCTGCGGGCCGCTAAAGCCTACGATGGCCGTTCTGATAGGCACAATGGTTCCGTCTTTAAGACGAGCCTGGTCGAAACGCACAGCCAGCTTTGCTTTCCCCTGCTGCTCCGTGTCGTCGGCGGTAATTTTCCCCAGGAGCACCGTCCCTCGCGGCAACTCGGTTCCGTTGGTTAAGGTCAATTTGCCGTCAAGTTGGGCTTTGATGGTCTGACCGGAGGTATCCTTGTGTGCATCCACAGCTTCCACCAGCCGGGCACGCGCAGGCTTCATCAATGAAGTTTCGGAAGCCGGGCCCTGCGATGCGTTCTGGGAACCAGGAGCGTTTGGGTTCTGAGAGTAGGCGACAAGAGGTAAAAATATGAGCGCGCTGGCAAATGCCAGCAACTGGCAATGACCCTTCATACTTAGAAAATCCTCCGAACCGCGCGCGTAGCCCCGGCACGCATGGGACCAGGGCTGGGAAGCGATGTAGTAGGAAGACGACCGTTGACGCCGGCGAGTTTCAATCCCGTCAGCATTTAGGATGCGAAACTCCCCTCAGTCGAGGACGAGCTGTACGGCCTGGGCGAAGACAAGCTCGGGTGGATTCACCGCTGCAGCTCTATAACGTTTGAACGGTGAGCCTGCGACCCTTTGAGGCAAGCTGCCGAAATCCCTGTTTCACGGGAAGTTCAGCCTTTGAGCAAGCGACCAGCGAATGGATTTTCATTCGGGTAATCCGATCTTCCGCAGCATCCCGGAGAATCGTGGATCGCTGTGCAGGTTCTTGAAGTCAGGCACGTACTTCAACAAAGTCAGGTCTTGCCCTTCACGCTCCTCGTAGGCTTTCTCCAACCATTCAAAGGCCTTATCCTTTTGGCCGGCCGCGGCGTAAGCTGCGGCTAAGCCGGTGGGCGAAGGATGGGCTCCGGGTTGCTTGCTGGCTTCCAGCGTAAGCTCCAGAGTCTTGTGAAAAAATCCCTTTTCTCCACCGTTCTTGATGGCTCTCTCCATGAGCGTGGCATCTGCTGCTGCTGCCTCAGGACTGGCACCGCTAAGCACCGAGCTCTTTTCATACTCCCTGACCGACTCCTCGTATCTCCCCATCGCGACCAGGAGCCAGGAAAAGTATTCGTGAGCGAGCGGGAAGCTGGGATCCATAGCGATGGTGTGGCGGAATTGGCGATATGCATTCTCGTTATCCCCAGCGAACATGTAGGTCATACCCATGAAGTTGTTGATGGGTAACGAGAGGGGATCGATTTCAATCGCGCGCTTGTTTTCAGCGATGGCTTGCGCCTTTCGGCCCATAGGCATGAGGAAGCAATTGGAATAAAACAAATGGGCATAGGGCGAGTTGGGATTGACTTCAAGCGCCTTTAGAAATTCTCGTTCTGCTCCCGGAAAGTCAAACTCGTAATGCGATTTCTCCATCCCGAGGGCGGCGTGAGCTTCGGCGAGTGAGGGATCCAACTGAATAGCCCTGGTCGCAGCCTCCCTTGCCTGAGGGAAGCTTTCCCTGGGCGAATACACGCCAAGGATAGTGCTGAAGTTATAGGCGTCAGCCAGGCCGGCATAGGCTAAGGCGAAGTTGGGGTCCTTGGTAGCAGCTTCCTGAAAATATCGAATACTTTCTTTAAGGGCATCGGGAGTTCTTTGGTTCCAGTAAAAGCGACCCTTCAAATAGAGGTCGTAGGCCTCGGGATTCACGCTACGCTTTTTCGATAGCTCGACCTTCTGTTGCGGGGTGAGATTCGCACTGACCTGCTGTGCGATCGACCTGCCCAGCTCGTTCTGCACATCGAGCAGGTCCTCGAGATCGCGGTCGTAGTTCTGAGCCCAAAGGTGGGTCTGGTCACTTACGCGAATCAACTGCGCGCTGACGCGAGCCTTTCCCCCCTCCCGGCGGACGCTTCCTTCGAGGATGTAGTCGACGCCCAGCTCCCGGCCGATCTGGCTGATGGTTTTGTCAGTGTGTTTGTAGGCCATGGCCGAGGTTCGGGCGATGACGCCAAGATTTTCCGGGCTGAGCTGGCCCAGATCTGTAATCGTCTCCTCGGTCAGCCCGTCGCTGAAATACTCCTGCTTCGGGTCATTGCTCAGATTCTGGAAAGGTAAGATCGCAAGCATCGCGCGTTTAGCGGGAGCAGAACCCAAGGAACGACGCGTACGCACCATATATGCAGCGACGGTGAAAGCCAAGACCAGAAGAGCTGTCACCAGAACAGCCGTTTTCCAGGGCCATCTCCATCCACTCGGGGTATGCACGGGGTGATCCAGGGCGTTTACTGCCTGTCCCGAGCTGACGGTAGCATCCTCATTTTCTTTAAGCCCTGTCACATCGACGATCGCGGACAAGACATTTGGGGTCACCGCTTCAGTTACCGGAGCGATGAAGCGATATCCTCGGCGGGGCAAAGTCTCAACAAATCTTGGGTTGCCAGCTGAATCGCCGAAGACCGTTCGCAGCTTGCGGATCGCGGTGTTCAGGCCCTCGTCGAAGCCAACATAAGTATCGACAGGCCACAGCCTCGCCTGCAACTCCTGGCGGGTGACAACATCTCCTGGGTGCTCCAGTAACATGGCCAAAACGCGAAAGGGTTGTTCCTGCAACGGCAATCTCCGCCCGTTCTTGCGCACTTCGCCCGAGGCCAGGTCAATCTCGAAAAGGCCGGTCCGAAGTTTACGGCTGGAACTGGCTGGAGGGTTCATCGGCTCACCCTGACCCGCTGCTATGTTATCCCAGTTGCACAGTTTAGAAAATCACACAACTCCTTTGGCAGCATTTTCTTAACAAGTCAGATGCGGGTTAGGTGCGGTCGATTGACTGGGTGGAGGGGGCTGGCTACAAGAAAGATCGCGGGCAACTATGAAGGAGGGATTATGAGAAGGAAGTTATTCACAAATACAGCAACGTTGGTTCTGCTGACAGTCGGCGCTATGGGGTCAGGACACGCGCTGACCGACGTCGCAGGCTGCAACAACAAACTACTTTATGGGCACTACGGATTCACGCTTCAAGGCACCAAATACCCGGTCACGGGCGTGCCGGGACCGACGGGTCTGCAGGTAGGCGTCGCCATGGCCGACTTCGATGGCGAGGGGACCTTTGAACAGATCGACTCGGTAACCATCGCCGGTACAGCCACATCCGATTTCACTCACACCCCGGCCAACGGTAAGTACACGGTAAACGCCGATTGCACGGGTACCTTTACCATCGACTTTACCGATGGCAGGCCACCAGTGGTTACCAGCTTCGTAGTGGTGGAAAATGGCTCCGAGATCGACACCGTGGTCACCAGCGTTGCCGGCAAGGAAGGCATCCTCTCGTTAGGGAGCGTAGGGAAGAAAGTCCGAACGCGGTAGTCCTTTGAAATCCGGGCAGAGCAGTTGGTTTTCGTGAATTCGAAGGGCGATCTGGTAGCTCTTTTCTTACTTAATGGAGATTGTGGCAAGTTGGAATGAGATGGCTGCCACACTAGTGGCGGATACGCCACAGACGAAGAGAGTAGCTTTGCGCGAAAAGACCGCGGGTGTACGATCTCCGCATCCCCCGACTAACGAACACTGCCACCACTGTGAGGGCGACCCGGTGACGGACCGCCCTCCTCGTTAGCTGCCAGTCAATCATGACTCAGAGCCAGAGCTGGCCTAACAAATGACTCTTCCATGTGGCCACATTGGCTACACTCAAATCGGACCCTGGCCGCTGAGACCGCAGGAGTGCCGTCCAGTGCCGGAACCGGGGTCGCTTTGGTCGATTCCCTCATGATCGCGTAGCAAGAAGGACATTTCTTCATCAGGTCACCTCAGTAAGTAGGACGCTAAACAGACGCGAAGAGTGGCTTTCGGACTGCCGGCTAGCTATTAGCGGAACGGTACCGGGGTAATAATTCGAGCCAAGATCCTTCAGGGTCCTATCCTGAAACCCTTTTGCTGTCGCGGCCGTCTGTGCTTATGGAAAGACAAACACAACTCTCCGAGCCTGGCCTTTCTGACCATCGGTGGCTGGGCTTCTTTTTACTCGTGGGCTGCGGTCATATAAAGCGCCCGCGCTAAGACGGACCGGGTTGTTTCTTCAGAAGCCTCCATAGCTGCTGCACCGCACCCGCCATCTGGACTGCCGGAGTGGCTGCAAAACCAAGCACGAACCCATGGCGCGGCTTATTCATATAACAGGGCGACAGTGGCCACAGGCATAAGCCGTACATTGCTGCCTGACTCGCGATTTCTGCGTCGTTAAATCCTGATGGGAGCGTCACCGTCAGGTGCGTTCCGGCTCTCGCGCCGTGGATCTCCAGCATATCCCTACAAGTGTTCTGCACGCTCTCCACCAGAGCAGTCCGGCGTTCCTTATAAAGTGCCCGCATGCGGCGAATATGCCGGGCAAATCGGCCGGCACGGATGAAATCTGTGAGCACTTCCTGGAATAAGCAGGAGGGAAAGATACCTAACGACAATCGTACTGCCATAAATCTTTCAATGAGATCGCGCGGGATAACAATATAGCTCACTCTTACGGACGGAAAGATAACCCTGCTGAATGTCCCCATGTAAATCACGCGTGCGTCCGAATCGATCCCCTGAAGGGAGCAAACCGATGTAGTGTCGTAACGGTATGCGCCGTCATAGTCGTCTTCGACAATCCATGCTCCATTATCCCGAGCCCAATCCAGCAGACGCAGCCGGCGAGAAGCGCTCATGGTAACGCCGAGGGGATATTGGTGCGACGGCGTAACAAACGCGGCACGCGCCTTCGGCAGCAGATTAACCCCTGCAGACACGTTTATGCCTTCGTCGTCTACCGGGACCGGGACAACTCGGCAGCCTGCCCCGAGCAGAACCGACTGTGCAAGCTGGTAGCCCGGCTCTTCAATCCACACCGGGTCGCCAGGATCGAGCAGCACCCTCGCCGTGATTTCCAGAGCCTGTTGCGATCCCGATACGATCATGATTTGCGACGGATCGCATTCGACAGCCCTTGCGGTGCGGAGGTAAGAGCAGATTGCGTCTCGGAGGCGATCAAGCCCCATCGGGTCGTTGTCATGAATGGCGCGCAAACATGGTTTTCGACCGTGTTCAGCCAGCAGCTTCGACCACTCTCCGAAAGGAAATTGATCGAGCGCCGGCTGGTGCACTCCGAAGGGTCCCCAGCCATGTCGCCACGGAACAGTTTCGCATCGCGGTAATAACGAGGAACGCCGGGAAAGACAGCGAGATCCTCCCGCGGTTGACCGTGATCTTCTACCCTGTGGGAGTTGGCCGGGCAATGATGACGAAACGAAGGTTCCCGATCCGACTCGACTTTCGAAGTAACCCTCGGAAAGCAACCGTGCATAGGCGCCGAGGACCGGAGAACGGGATACTTCCAAATCTTCCGCCAGGTCCCTGCTCGAAGGTACTTGTTGTCCGGGCTGCAGATTGCCACGCAAAATTGCGGCACGGAACCCTTCGCAGATCTGGCGGTGCAGCGGAAGCGTATCAAGCCGGTCGATAGGGATGACGGGTGCAATCCCTGACAAGTCTTTCACCACTTCTTTAACTCCGCTGGTATTCGCCTCGTTATGCTGAACCCGTCGATCCGAGCCGGCGCCCCGGGCCGCTCCGAAGACGCTGGTCGACGGGTTCACGTCAGTCTTTGCTTACTGCAGACGGAAAGGTGGATTTCCCCCCGAAGTAGCACTCAATGGTCTCCACTTTCCCGTCTCTTAGCCGGAAATACTCTACATTCCGGAATGATTTACCGTTCTTTGTGTGGCAAAGATACTTCACAAACGCCTCGTTGCCACTTCCGAACACCTGCTCCAGATCAAATCGATCGATAAAGTCAACCTGCGTATCCCAGCATTGCGTTTTGAAAGCGCTCTTACTGATGTGGTCGTCGCCGGCCGCGCTGGTAAAGGTAAAGTTGCCGGCCATCAGGGCCTCAAATTGACCCTGGTCCTTTTTCTCCCATGCCTTATACCAGCTCCGGACAATTTCTTCGTAGGTCGTGCTCTGCTCCGTACCTGCGCGCGCCCGAGCCGTTACCAGGAGCCCCGCCGCTAGTGCGCAAGCTCCCGATTGGAGCGCCTTCCGTCGTGATACTTCGATCGTTGTCATGTCCATCCGCCTTTTCTAACTCTTGGGTCTTCTGGGGCCACGCTATCGAGTCGGCAACCCCGAATCATTTCGTCCTTCGGCGCCGTTTTGCGACTCTTGCACCCGATCGCCGGGGCGGCGCAGAACGCAGCGACGGTTGGAACAGCAGCTCGATGTATCGCCGCAGATGATCGATGCACTGCGCCGCAATCGCAGCACCACTCCGGGCCTTGGCCAGGATGAACGCGCCCTGGAGGGTAGCCTGGATGTAGAGAGCGAGACTTTCGGCGGTCCATTCGGGGCGCATGCCGCGCTGCCGCACCGCCTCTTCAATGTCGGCCAGCAGTGTTGCCGCGTGCCCGCTGATACTCCGGTTGCATGCCTCGCGGATGGCCGGGTGCGTGTCGTAGACCTCCTGCACCATCGTCCCCGCCAGGCAGGTAAAGTCGCGCAACTCTCCCGTCAGCAGCGCCTTACGAAGGTCCACATAGGCCAGCAACCGCTCCAGCGGGTCGGCTAGCGCGTGGTACGACGCGGAGCCAAACAGCGCCTCCGTGCCCTCAATCCAATAATCGGCCGCGGCCAGCGCCAGTTCGTCCTTGCTGTCAAAGTGGTGGAAGAAGCTTCCTTTGGTCAGACCAGCCGCCTCGCAGACGTCCTCCACCCGCGTGGCCGTATATCCCTTAACGCGGATCACCCGGATGGCAGCCTGCAGGAGTTTGGTTTTCGATTCGTGTCTCGCTTCGGTTATCGGCATTTTGGTACCAACCAGTGGGTATGGAGTGCACTATACCGACTGCTTGGTATGCTGATCAAGATAAATCTTTATCCAGCCAGTCTTCGCGAAACCGCGGGTGGTACTGAATTTATGCGTCAGACGGACAAGAACGTTTCGAAAGCTTCGGGATAGACGTACTAACCACCATCCACCACGCAGCACGGAGACCGTTCGGGCGGTGGTTATTTCGTCCCTTCAACTCTCTCGAAACTCCTTCGCGATGCCAGATGATTACGTGCTCGGCAAGGACAACTCTTGGCGGCGCACAGCGTATCACGGACCTATATTGTCAGTGCTTAGGCTCCCCAGTGAATCAGCATCGAAGAATGCGTTCGTAGCATATGGACCGACGCCGTCGATCGCCTGAACTTGATTGTTGATAACGCTTGAGTTGGTCAAAGTACCAGTTGCGCCTTGGAGATAGAGTCCGCCGGCAAAGGCGGTTGAATTCGCGTCGAAAGAGGATTGATCGATTGCGGCTGTTCCCGCGACAGCGTCATCGACGAAAAAGAGACCACCTCCGTAGGCGTTGCCTTGGTTGCTGTCCATATGAGTGCCGCACATCGTAATCACGATGTGTGCTCCGTCCATGGAGACGCCGCCTCCGTTTCCTCCATTGCCTGGATTGCCACCGGTACCTGTGGCCTTGTTTCCTTGAATCGTGTCGTTGACAAGATCGACAGAAGCTCCTAGATTCCCGAGCGCCCCGCCATTGCTCGCCTGATTTCCCTGGAACGTACTTCCTACAATAGTCGTTGTGCCGACACCCACCGAGTAAATAGCTCCGCCCGCAGAATCCTGCCCACTTGCGGGACCTATGTTGTTCATGAATTGACTATTGATGACATTGAGCGTTCCTCCATAGCGATAGACCGCTCCGCCTCCGGTCGGCGCGCCTGTGCCTGCATTATCGGTCCCATGACCGTTGGCTAAAGTAATATTCTGAAGCGTCAGAGTTGGGGTAGCAGCATCAAAGTTGTTGTTGTTCAGAAGCAGTTGCCTGACCTGGCCGCCGCCGTCCAGTGTCACTAGATTACCCCCGTCGATCACTGTGTCCTGGGTGATTGACTTGGTGGAACTCAGAACGAGCTTGTATGGCGAGGGCCCGCAATTGAAAGTGACCACCCCGCCGGCAGCAATGGCCGCTTCGAATGCGCTCTCCGTACAGCTCGCCGGAGTTCCATCACCCACGACATTGGTGTTGCCTGCGGTATTTACAGCGCTGATGGGCGTAGCACACGAAGAGGGTCCGGGGTTCGTGGGGGGAGCCGGCGGCGGCGGGGTCGCACTGGGCGTCGCCGATGCCTGATTGGAATTTGCACTTTCTCCGCTCGCGCTGACTGCCGTGACCACGTAGTAATAGGCGGTTCCGTTGGTTACGGTCGTGTCGGTATAACTTGTGCCCGCAGGCGACGCCACTGTTGTGTAGGGCCCGCCGTTGGTGGCTGCCCGTTTGACGTTGTAGCTGGTTGCGCCGGTGCTGGCCGTCCAGGCAAGTGAGATCTGTTGGTTGCCTCCGGTGGCCGTGAGGTTCAGGGGAGCAGCCGGGGCGGTGGACGCAGCCGTCGGTGTCGCGGTCGCCTGGTTGGAATTGCCGCTTTCTCCCGTCGCGTTCACCGCCGTCACGACATAGTAGTATGCCGTTCCGTTAGTCAAGCTGGTGTCAGCGTACGTTGTTCCTGCAGGCGAACCCACCGTGGTGTATGGGCCGCCGCTCGCCGTTCCTCTTTTTACGTTATAGCCGGTCGCACCACCGCCCGCCGTCCAGGTAAGGCTTGCCTGCTGGTTACCGGCTGTAGCGCTGAGGTTGATGGGGGCAGCAGGAGCGCTGCTTTCGTTACCGTTATTGGCGCCATTGCTGCCGGAGTTGCTACACGCGTTGCAAGCCAGCAGCATGGCGAACAACGACAGTTTCCACCAGGAAGATGAGCGCCGCGCACGAAGCCTCATAGCTTGACTGGAGCCTCGAACGAAGTCTACTTGTAATGAGTCGCGGCGGAATGGGCACCAAAGTTGTAGAGGATGGAAGGAACAAGAAACAATGCGGCAAACGGGGCGAGTTTTGGGGGCAGGCGAGTTTCGGGAGAGCTCCCCTTATGCTGAAAGTAGAACTACCAGCCGGGTATAAAGTTTTATTATCTGCACCCGGCTTTGATGAGAAATCTGAACGTTCTTCAACCAACTCTGCACCCAGAGGAGACTATTATGCCGTTTGCACGTATCGATCGACTTAAAGGAAAAACCGCCGAGTACCGCGCCACTGTGGCCGACGTCGTGTACAAGGGGATTGTCGAGGTCCTGAAGGCGCCGGACGGCGACCGCTTCATAGTCATCAGTGAGCATTCATCCGAGAATTTGATTTATGACCCCCACTTCCTCGGCTGGGATCGATCGCCTGACTTCATCTTGATCCAAGTGACCAGCACTGTCGGAAATAATAAAGATTCAAAGCTTGCCTTCTTCCGATATGTCGCCGACGAACTGAAGAGCAAGCTACGTCATGATCAACACGGTCTTCGTTGACCGCTCGGATTGGTCATTCGGGAATGGCGACCCGTGGGTTTAGCGATTCGGTTCGTTCGGGCAATAGGTATGCTGTCACCAGACCGCCGGAAGAAGAAGAGCGAAAGGAATGCAGCAGTCTTGCTCTTACCCCTGCACGTTCCGTCGCGGGTGCAGCTGGACCGAAATCCGCCGGCAACCCCGCGATTCAACATGCCTTTCACACTGGGACTGGCCTTATTCTAATTAAGGAAACATGGGCCAGAAGATGCTGGAACCCAAGGCGGAAACATGAACCGACGGACACTCATCAAATCACTCGCGTTCACGGGAGCGGCAGGAGCACTTGGCATCCAGGCTGCTCGCTCAGAGGAAGAACCCGCTGACGGCTTTCGCTTTCTGTACTTCACAGATACGCACATCCAGCCCGAGCTGGATGCAGCGGGCGGCTGCCGAATGTGCTTCGGGCGGATGGCTCATGAACCCGCGGAGTTTGCCATCTGTGGCGGCGATCTGGTCTTCGACGTTCTTGCTGTCGACCGCTCCCGGGCTGATATGCTGTGGGCTCTGTACAAGCAGACATCCGTGGCTCTCCATGTTCCCGTGCATTACGTTATCGGCAACCACGACGTCTTCGGCCTAAACCCGAAGAGCGGCGTCTCTCCCTCTGACCCGGAATATGGCAAGAAAGCCTTTCAGGACCGGTATGGTGCGACGCATTACTCGTTCGATCACAAAGGATGGCATTTTGTCGTTCTCGACTCGATAGGCCTCCACCCGGATCGCACTTGGACAGGAGAAGTTGGGAACGAACAGCGTGCCTGGCTCCGTGCTGATTTGGACAAGGCCGGCAAGACAACTCCTGTGATTGTGATCACGCATGTGCCGCTGGTCACGGGAGCGGTGAACTACGTCAGTCGCGCTGAGTGGCTGAAGAAAACGCCGAATGTGGGAAGCCTCGTGGACACGCTGATGGTGACCGATGCAGCAGAAGTGATCGATGTTCTCTTAGACTATAACGTCCGCGTCGTCCTGCAGGGACACACGCATGTAAACGAAGAGATCGATTTTCGTGGTCTGCGGTTCATGACGAGCGGAGCTGTGAGCGGCAACTGGTGGCAAGGCGTCCGCGCGGGCAGTGCGGAAGGGTATTCGATCGTTAGTTTGGGCCCGAAGGGTACGGTCACGCGGGAATATCGCACTTATGGTTTTAAGGCTGTCGTTTGAATGCCGGCCCTTTTCGGGTTCAGTTGGTTCCCCCGGCCCCATTTCCCAGCAGCGTAATCCCTACCAACTGCGCAAACAGCCGCTCCAGCCTATCCGCGAGCGAATCCTCTTCCGTAATGATCCCGGTGTGAACCGCCGACGTCTGAATGATCGTGCTACGGGGCGCGATCAGCCACTGGAAGCGTTCTCTCTGCGAAAGCTTTGCGATGGGTCCAGCCGTCTCGTCGCCGGCACAGATACGTACTACGGCGTCCGCGTGCTGCTTCACGGTTTCGAGCTCGAGCATCGGCCACAGCATGCGCAGCCGTCCCTCGTCGACGTGCACCTTGGCCTCAAGCAGACGCTTCTCCAAACAAAAAACGATCACGCCGATATTGAGGAACTCCTGCCGCTCGACGCGCGGGACCACGCGCAGCACGGCGTAGTCAAACGAAGCTTTGGTGAGCACGGATCGCCTCCTGTTCGAAGTTTACTGCTGCCGCCAGCCGGTGACTCAGGTACGCAAAGTATTGTGCGCGTCGCTGCCCTGCGGGCGTCGAGCCGGAAGCAATCCAGGCATCGGGGACCTGGTCGAGAATCGCGAGCAGCACGGCTGGCGTAAGCCGTTGATGGGCCAACGACGATGCGTCCGCAATCGCGCTCGCCCACGGCAAAAGCACATGCTTGCTAATCATCGCAAAGGGCGACTCCGCCTTCTCTTCCGCTGTCTCCCAGTTGTGATGGAAAAACAGGGCGGACCCGTGGTCAATGAAGTGCAGCGCATGGTGCCACATCAGCAGGTTCGGGTTACGCGGGGTGCGGTCTACATTCTGCACGAAGGCGTCGAACCAGACTGCCATGGACGCGATCTCGGGCGTCGCACGGTCGCCCGCCGCAGGGTCAAACGTCGTCGAGCCGGGCAGATAGTCGAGTGCAAGATTCAGCCCGGTGCTGGCCTTGAGCAGATGACGAATCTCTGCGTCCGGCTCGTTGCGTCCGAGCGCTGCGTCGACCTCGGCGAAGACCAGTTCCGGCACTTTCAACCCCAGCGCGCGGCCGATTTCACCGGCTACCAGTTCCGCGACCAGCGCCAGCGGTCCCTGCCCCGCTCCGCGGAACTTGACCACGTAGAGCCCGAGATCATCCGCCTCGACGATCGCGGGCAGCGAGCCGCCCTCGCGCAGTGCGAGGACGTAGCGGATAGTCTGGACGGTACGCAGCATCCATCTAGTGTATCGGCCTCATGACCAGGGCGTGGAGGACACCGATCCGGCCCGTGCTCCCATGGGCGAATCACGACAATCGGCTACTGCATTATCATTGGTTTCTTAGCAAGATCAAGGAAACGGATCGACATACTGCGCCGACATGACGGATCCTAGGAACAATTCATGCATGAGGGGTACTTTGGAAAAACCAGGACAGGTGTCGACCAGATCGCCGCAGGAGGCGCTATGAAGCGGCCCCTCCTGGAGGTTTCGATCGAAGGAGTGGATGGCCTGCTGGTAGCGCAGGACAACGGCGCCGATCGGGTCGAGCTCTGCGCCAGCGTACTGGAAGGCGGCATTACTCCCAGCATGGGAATCGTGCGTGAGGCTTTGCACCGGGCTCGGGTTCCGGTCTTCGTCATCGTGCGCCCGCGAGGCGGTGATTTTCTCTACTCCGAGGCTGAGTTCGAAAGCATGCGTCAGGACGTGATCGCGCTCAAGGAACTCGGCGTGCCGGGCGTAGTTTCGGGATGTCTCGCCTCCGGCGCCGAGGTGGATGAACTGCGCACGGCAGAGCTGCTGCGCCTGGCAAAGCCGATGAGTTTCACCTTTCACCGCGCTTTCGATATGGTGCGCGACCCGGTGCAGGCGCTCGAAGTTTTGATCGGCCTGGGTGTGGAACGGCTGCTGACCAGCGGTCAAAGGGCCACTGCCCTAGAGGGCCTGGCCAACCTCAAACAGCTGGGCCAGTTGGCAAACGGGCGCATGATCGTCATGCCTTGCGGTGGGCTTTGCGCCGCCAATATTGGCCAGGTCTGCCGGGAAACCGGATTATGGGAACTGCACTTTGCTGCTCACAAGACGGAGCCCAGTGCGATGACCTATCGCAATCCCCATATAGCGATGGGACTCACCTCACCAGATTACGAATATCTAAAAACCGTAACCGATCCCACGATGGTTCGAACCACGGTGGAAGCGGCGGTGGAAGCGGCGCGGGGACGGCCGGCCCAAGAGCCCTCGCGGCCGATCTAAGCAGTTACGACCGGCACAACAGCTCCTGAGATCACAGTAATTGCGAAATTGCTTCACGTCTCCAGCCAACGGAACAACCGGCTTGGCGACGCAATTGGATGTGGCGTTGGTTGCGCAACAAATCTCTCGCTACCTCACAAGGACTTGCCCCCTGGACGGGTGCCCCTCGATAAGGAAAAAGGCTTTGTCAAGGGCGAAGATATCCTGAGCGGTGCGGAGCACCGCTTTGTTTGGCCAGCAGAGAGAGTGGGACCGAGACTCTGGGACATCACCGCTGAATCATTTTTCTGGTGGATCGCTCCACCGAACCATCGATACGACCGAAACTACGATCATGATTCTTCTATTCGGACATCCAGCCGCCGAGTCTGTGCGGAAGTGGGAAACACCGGAGGTGTTTTCCAAGGCGCTTGCGCCGTCTTCTGCATAGACCGGTCTGGATGCGAGAGCACCCAATCAAAGTTACGGGCTAAACATCTCCCAGGGGCACCCGCGGGTGGCTCTCGATATGAGCGATCTCTGGATAGCTGACATGGCTACGTAGCATCCAGTAGAGTCGCACAGCCAGTTTGCGTGCCGCCGCCACCTTGGCTACTCCCTTAGGGCGACGACGGCAACGGTGTTGATACTCCTTGCGAAAACCTTCATCCTTGCGCACTGTGGTCTGCGCCGCTTCCACCAGCAGCTTGCGTAGAAAGCGGTTGCCTTGCTTGGTAATGGCTCCCAGCCAGCGCTTGCTGCCCGAGCTGTGTTCGCTGGGAACCAGGCCCAGATAGCTGGTGAGCTGCTTGCTACCGGCAAAGCGCGCCACATCCCCGATCGTGAGCACAAAAGCCAGCGCCGTCACTGGGCCCACTCCAGGCTGGGTCATCAGCAATTGGGCCTGGGGATGTTGCTCGGCGGCCTGCTTCACTGCCTGATCCAATGGCTCGATCTGGCCGTTCAACTGCTTGAGCAGCTGCAACAAATCTTCCCGTCGCGTCGCAGCCCAGCCCGGCATCGCCAGCTGTTGGAACTGCTCCATCCCCTGGCGCGTCCACAGCCGGCTCTTCTTCTGCATCCCCCGGTTCATCGCCAGAGGCTGCAAGCTGTTCTTCACCTTGGTTCGGATCTCGACCAGCTTGTCCCGGTGACGTAACAACTGCCGCTGGTCCCGCATCGCCGCGCTCGGCGTCCACAACTGTGGAAACCGTTTCTCTAGCAGCAGCTTCAAGATATGACCCGCGTCCCGCTTGTCCGTACTCTGCTTGCGCACATAGCTGGCGCGGATCTTGGCTGCATCCCCTACCCGTACCTCATGGCCCAACCGCTGCGCCAGATCGAGGAACCACTGGCTGTTTCCAGTCGCCTCGATCCCGATCAACGCCGGCTCCCCCAACTCCCCGTAGAACCGCTCTGCCTGACCGTCGGCGTGGCTCAACTTCCGCTCTTGGAACTCTCCCGTCTCCAAGTCGCAAATCGCTATCTGTTGAAAGCTAGGGTGAAAATCACATCCTATAATCTTCATAAGGCTTCTCCTGATCCCAGAGTCTCTCGGTCCCACCCTCAAGACTCTCTCTAGGATCGCTGAAGCCTTCTTCCTTATCCAATCAAGGTTCGCGGGGTTTCGCGTACATGGGTTGAACAAGATAGGCGACCCGATTTCCAGTGCGTTACCGGACAGGACCGCCTGTGCGGCTTTCAGTAAGGAAAGCCGCATGAGGTTCGCCAACGCCACCAAACTCCACAGGAAATCCGGGGGAAGCCCTTCCTTTAAGTAGTTGTAGACCGGTGGTCAAAGCATTGGAAAAAGGTCGTCTTCAACCCATGTACGCGAAAGTCCGCGAACCTGGGGCACCCGTCCAGGGGGAAAGGCTTGGTGGTACACCGGAAAAGCGGAGGAGAAAATGACAGCAAACCCCTTCACAAAGACTCGTATGGGCGGACTCCTTGGACAAAATTCGGCCCCATGCAAGCGTCATCGGGAGCTCCGGGGAGCTCCTGCGTCACATTGAGGTGGCGTCAAAAGGAAAGGCTGCAGGTAAGTCACGGCGCATGGCGCGGGCGCGATTCCAGGCGTCGAATTCGGCCAGGCGTTCGTGCAAGCTAATTTCAATATGCTCGGAAAGGATGCGCATCGCACGCTCCGGCTGGCGCTCGCGCAAAGCCTTGACGATCTCATTATGCTGGGAATGGATCTTATCCAGCATCGCCGCCTCGTGTCCGCTGCGGCGGATAGCGAAGATACGAATCATCAACTGCGTTTCATTGGCGATCTTTTGCATGCGCGGATTGAGCGCCATGAGCATAAGGCAGGCGTGGAAGTTAAGGTCCAACTGCATAAAGCGGCCCATCTGCTCCTCGTTGAGCGAATGCCGTCCAGAGGCGATCAATGCTTCACGTAATGGCCGAATACCGTCGACCAACTGCTGCAACTGGTCCAGTTCGGCAGCCGGCACCCCAAGACGGGCCACCTTGCGCGCGGCAAAGACCTCCATTGCCTCGCGCAGCTCATATAAATCGATGATGTCGTCCCGAGTCAGCCGCGCCACGGTGGTGCCCCGACCAGGTATCTGTTCCAGCAGCCCTGAGGCAACCAGTTGCCCAATCGCTTCCCGGACCGGTGTGCGGCTGCTGCCGAGACCCTCTGCTACTTCTACTTCCGAGAGAGGATCTCCAGCGCTAAGTCCTCCACTGGCGATTTTGTGGCGGATGTAGACGTAAGCCCGCTCGCGTACGGACTGGTCCGCAGTGGAGGGACTGGGCGGTTTGCCGGTTCGATTCTGGCCCGCTCGCCGGCTCCTGGATTTGGGCATGGCTTCTGACAATCTTCTAACCACAGGGGATACTGTACATCGCGGGTGGCTCGCCAGCCAAGCTGTATTCGTAATGTCGACACGCAATAGACGCAGCTGTAATATCGTTCCCGAACCTCCCCGAAAGGAGCGGGCCATGTGGCACTCTCTATTGGACGGTGTGAGCGCGGCGGTCCTGACCCCGCGAACGGACACAGATGCGGTGGCGGAAGTGCAATTTCGGCACAGCCTTTATTTCCTGCTGGCTCGCGGAATTCGCAGCTTCGCTTTGAATGGCGCCACCGGCGAGTTCTGTCTGACCAGTCCGGCACAACTGGAGCGCATTCTGGCCAATGCCTCTCCGATCACCGACTTTGACGGACAGTTCGTGGTAGGCATCGGAACACCCGGATACACGGCCAGCGTGGAACTAGGCCGCATGGCCGCCGATGCCGGCGCCAAGGCCGTCCTGCTGCCGATGCCGTATTTCTTTCCCTACGAACAGGCAGATCTGCGGGCATTCGTATCTCGCGTGGCCGATGCCTGTCCATCCCTGTTTTACTCTATAACCTGCCGCAGTTTACCTCTGCAATTGCGCCCCAGACCTCGCTCCAGTTGATTCGCGAACATGGAAACATAGCGGGTATCAAAGACTCAAGCGGCTCGCTGGATACGCTGCGACTGCTCACCGCCGAGGGCGTCGACTGCTGTCGCATCGTAGGCAGCGATACGGCACTGGGTCGCGCGTCAAAGAAGGGGTCTGCGACGGCGTGGTGTCGGGCGTCGCCTGTGTTTTGCCAGAGCTTATCCAGCGCGTGTTTGCCGCCGGCGTTTCGGCCCCCACAGCGTGGAATTTCGAGCGGCCAAGACCACCTCGAGGCTTTAATCGAGGAGATCAATGTGCTACCCGTTCCCTGGGGATTAAAGGTCGTCTCGGAAGAACGGCAATTAGGGCCGGCGAAATTCGCCCTACCCATCGCACCCGAACGGCAACTGCAGATAGCACAGCTTCGCACCTGGTTCCGGCAACGAAGCCAGATACTGTCCACAGCCACCTTTTGAAGCACCTCGTCGGGAGCCGAACGAAGTCGGCAGTCGCCATTCCCCGTCGCCCTCTCGACATGTTGAGTCCGGGTTGGGAGTTCCCTACCGGGCCCGGTTCCATTCGTTGTGGAAGCCCTGGTGACCGCTATTCTTGGCGGGTTTGGACAGATCGCCCAATCGTCCCCGGCGGGTGCTTGATGGTCCCGGATATGGCAAGGAGAATGGTCTTGACAGCCGTTTCACCGTGTGAGTAAGATCCCTCCCGAATGAGGCAAGGGCGATTTACTCATTGCTGTCGACAGAATGTCGACTGACTGTGATCGGACGTCACACCCGCCAATAGCTAGAGACGCGCACGTGACCCAACGACGTTAGGAGGATTCATGCCGCAACAGGAAGAGATCCCGCAAGAAGGATCAACCACGGTGAGGACGCTTATCGCCAGACCGGTTTCCCGGGTGTTTGCCCTCATCGTTCGGGACTGCGCCTGTCCTGGTTTTAGCTCAACAATCATCCATCTCGAACATTGTGGGGCGCGTTACCGATGCGACCGGCGCCCTGGTGTCAGGAGCTACGGTTCACGTCGTGAACCAGGGCACCGCGGCTGAACGTACAGCGACCACCAACAACGACGGTGACTTTTCTATCCCCAACCTGCCGCCGGCCACCTATTCGATGCGGGTAGAAAAATCAGGCTTCAAGACCACTACGATTCCCTCCTTTGACCTGCTCGTGGGCAAGGACGCAGATGAATCCGTCGTCTTGAGCGTTGGAGAAGCGAGCGAGACGGTGCAGGTCACCTCACTTGCGCCACAGTTGCAAACCAGTGATGCGGCCGTTGGCCAGGTGATCGATCAGAAGCAGATTTCCGACCTGCCTCTCAATGGCAGAAGCGTTCTCCAATTGGCGACTCTCGCCGCTGGCGTTTCTCCGGCACAATTCGCAAACACAGGAACGCCAGGGCAGTTCGGAACCCGAAGCCTGTACATCACCGTCGACGGTGGACGTGCCAGTTCGACCAACTACGTTCTGGACGGCGTGTATATCCGCTCCCTACGGTTCAACGTGCTCTCCATGCAGCCCTCGGTCGATACCCTGCAGGAGTTCAACCTTCTGCGCAGCAGCTTTTCCACCGAATATGGCCAGGGGCAGGCCGCTGTATCGATGGTGACCAAGTCGGGCAGCAACCAGATCCACGGAAGCCTGTTTGAATACACCCGCAGTTCCATCTTCGACGCGCGCAATTACTTCTCCACCTACACCGTCTATCCGCATAAACCGGTGTTTCACCGCAATCAGTTTGGCGGAACCATCGGCGCGCCCGATCATCAAAGACAAGGTCTTCATTTTTGCCGGTTACGAGGGGCTTCGGAGTTCGCAATCCATTCCTCAGCTGGGCGACTTTCCCACCCCTGCGCAGTTAGGAACACCGACCTACCTGTTTGCCCAGGTGCTTCAGCCGTCGTTCCCCGTGCCCAACTGCACGAGTTGCGGCACGAACAATTACTCAGTGACTGCCATTGAGCCGAATAACTATGACCAGGCGAGTGGTTCGCTCCGATCAGACTCTGTCGTCCAAGCACAGCCTGTTCGAGCGCTACGTGTACTACACCGCCTCGGAGATCGTGCCCTCGGTGCAAAGCGGTGTGAATTATCCCCAGTTGGGCCATAACGTCAGCGTGGGTGACACCTACCTGATCTCGCCCACGGTCGTCAACGAGGTCCGGCTTGGATACAACCGCGCTTACGGCTTTACCAACGAGATAAATCCAATTCCCGGCAAGAACTGGGTCCAGGAAGCGGGGCTGCAGAACATCAGCGGTGGCGTAACATCCAGCGAATATGGCCGTCCAGCGATCACCATCACCGGCTACACGGGCCTGGGTGAGGGTGGGAATTCCAAGGCGATACGGAAAACATCTACAGCATCGGAGATACCATCAGCGACGTAATCGGGAGGCACACGTTCCGGGCCGGCGCTCAGTTTCAGTGGCGCCAGGTTCGGCAGCTCACCGATACCCCGGCGCGCGGCTCCTTTACCTTCGCATCTCTCGCAACCTACCAGGCGGGTGTCTGTTCCATCTGCCAGGCCGGTTCGGGAAGCTCGCTGGGACATTACACCGATAACACCTACGGCATTTTCATGAACGACATCTGGCAGATCGGCCATGGCTTCACCCTGAACTACGGCCTTCGTTGGGAGTACGCCTCGCCCTTTGTGGAGAAGAATGGATCTGGCCGGCATGTTCGATCCGTGACCTGGCCTGATTGCTTTTCACACGGTTCCCGCGAATATCCCCGCAGTTCTTCTTCCCCACGTGAACACCACGCCGAACTTCTTTCCCGCCGGCATGGTGCAACCCGACAAGAGAGGTTTTGGTCCGCGCCTCGGCCTGGCCTACCAGGCAAGTCCCGGAACGGTGGCTCGTGTCGGCTATGGCGTCTACTTCGACAACACCAACATCAACGAACTGCAGTTCCAGCGCAACATTCCCCCGTTCTACTTCAACGCCACCATCAACAACGCATCTTTCATAACCCAGACACTGATGCCCGGATTGAACCAGTTGCCTTCCATCCCCGCGCCCTTCAGTCTCTACCCCGGGAATCGTGTTCCGTACACCCAGGAATGGACAGTAAGCGTGCAGCAGGATCTCGGCCACGGAACGTGTTTGAGTTGGGCTACACCGGCAGCGTGACCCACAAGCTCTGGAAGCGCTTTGATCAGAATGAAGATGCCTTCGCCGTGGTGGGCGGCGCGCCCGGACCGCGTCCTTTCCAGAACTTCCTGCATGGCATGCTGACCAGCAAGAATGAAGGCGGAAGCGACTTCAACGGGCTTTCGGCCAAACTCGAGCAGCGCAGCCGCAACGGCTTGTTCTATCTCGTCAATTATCAGTGGTCGAAGAACCTGGACAACAACTCCGGCGAAGCGGATGCAAACGATACTTCCTACTCCACCCACTTTTCCTTCGATCGCTCCTACTCCAATTACGACACCAGCAGCCGTGCTGTGGGCAGTGCGGGCTATGAGCTTCCCTTCGGCAGAGGCAAGCGTTTCCTGAACCAGCGGCGGCATCGCCAATGTCGATTGCCGGCGGCTGGTCGATTCAGCCCATCGTCCAGCTTCGCACCGGATTTCCCTTCTCGGTCACCGGCGGGTCCGGCTCTTGCACTTGCGGCACTTATGTTCCACAACGGACCAACCTGGCTCCGGGCCGCACCAATGGCAAACTTTCCCAACGCAGCCCGGCCGATGGTTTGACAAGACTGCCTATGTCGTTCCGACGGCCGGCGTCCAGGGAACAGTGACGAGGAATAGCCTCCGCGGGCCTGCGACCGCTGAGTTCGATTTCTCTGCGCTCAAGAATTTTGCCATCTCTGAAAAATTCACCGCTCAGTTCCGTGCAGAGGCGTTCAACATCATCAATCACCCCAACTTCGGTAATCCGAATCGCAAATATTTCTAATGGCAACGTGGGAACGATTACCGCTACGTCGTTCGATAACAGGGATCTTCAATTTGCGTTGAAGTTGCTCTGGTAATCCGTAAGCGTCAACAAGAGCGCTTCCTGCTGCAGAGGGAACCCATGACCTTCCATGCGACCCAGCAGCCGGCCCTGCTCGTGATGCACACGAGCGAGCCGTTCGGCCAGGCGCAGGTGGTCCCACGTGAAGTGGGGCCATGTCTTGAGCTGGTAGATGTAGTGCTTCATTCTCCGCAAACCATGCGGAGATTATGACCCCTATTCACCGCATGGTGGGGCTGCCGCGGGACGTGGAGGGCAGCGGTTTCGTTGTCATAATGAAAACTCAGTCAGGACGCCCGGTCACAGATCTTCAGCAGCAAGATTTCAAGGTGCTCGATACCAACTCTATTCGGCCAATATAAGTCCTTGTTAGTGATCTGATCCCTGTAGCAAATTTCTGGCATACCTTCTGCGGCTAGAAAGCCTGAGCCTCGTCAGTTTCAAAGCTTCCTTCCCCGACTCTCGCCACAGCGGATTATCTGATGATTGCCTCATGCCAAGATCTAGTAGCTGTCGCGTTGAATGGCCTTCCCATCGCGGGCCAAGTGGAAGCGTCATTCCCGTCGCAAAGAAAACCGAAGCCGAAAAGGAATTTGTAATCGGCTGAGCTTGCTTGCGCTATGGCCAGACCAGCGCAAAAAACCAAAAAGGAGCACCGGTCTGGCAATCAACGCCTCGGATTAAAGCGATTCACGGTTTAGGACTCGCTACTCGCAGGTAATTTGCAGGAAGCCATGGTACACGCCGTTGGCGTCGGCATAATAGCCCGCAATCGTCCCTAAGTCGTTAATCCCGGCAGGGAAAGTAAAAGTTGACCCTACAGGCTGCACCGTCACGATGTTGCCTTCGGGGCTGCGAACATAGACGTGGTATACATTCTGCGCATCGATGTAGACTCCGGTGAGTGCTCCCTTATTGTTCAGGCTTACGGGACAGTCCGAGGGGCAGCCCGTTCCCTGTCCACTACCCTTGCCCGCGCCGGGAGCGTTGAACGACGTAAAATTTCCGTCGGAAGTGCGAAGGAAGCTGTGGTACACGGTGTTCGCGTCCGTGTAAATCCCCGCGATCGCTCCGAACTGATTGAGCCCTGCGAAGCAGCCGGGACACCCCGTACCTTGGCCCTGTCCCGTGCCCGCTCCTGGAGCCTCGTACGTGGTGAAGGTGCCATCGGCATGGCGTATAAGGCCGTGGTGGACAAGGTTCGCGGTGTTATCCATGTAGTTCCCGGCGCTGACTCCCAAGAGATTGATGTTCGAAAGCTCGCTACCGTAACAGCCTTGCGATCCATTGGTTTCGCACTGACCAGGAGCAAGAAACGCCGAAAATTTGCCGTCGGGATAGCGAACGAATGAGTGGAACAAGTCATTTGCGTCCGTGTACCACCCTACGACGGCTCCCTCCAGGTTAAGAGCTATTGGATTAGTACCGTATCCGCCCGCGCCTGGCACCTCAAACGAGGTGAATTTCCCATCGGGACTGCGGAGGAACCCGTGGCTGTACCCCGTAGCGTCATAGTACGACCCGGTGATCACCCCCAGATCATTGATAGCGCTAGGACTGGTCCCGTTGTAGGCGCCGGTGTCCGCGCCGGGCGCCTCGAACGTCGTGAATTTGCCCTCAGGGCTGCGCAGGAACCCGTGGTACGTATCGTTCGTATCCTGGTAGGATCCAGTGATCGCTCCCGAAGCATTGATCCCACTGGAGTAGGTCCCGTTGTAGTCTCCCGGCTTCGTGTCCGCACCGGGAGCGTCGAACGTGATAATGGACGCCTTCTGAGCGCTCGCAGTAAGGACCAAGCCGAGCATGAGCAGACCGAGAACTCCGTTCGAGAGAACCTTCGAACACGGCGCAGCAAAACGGCGACTAGAGATAATCATCATTGGGTCATCCCCTTTCAGTTGTTTCTGCGTTGAGACCTTCCCCGGACAACGGGAGAACCAAGAGAGTACAGACGCACAGGTGCATACGACACCTATGGGTTACCAGCATTGAAGTGTCCACCTAACTCACGGCAATGCGCTTGAAGCAGCAATGTCCTTCTCGGTTGTCTATAAGGTCGCCTGCGGGCGTCACAAGCCTCTGTGTTCGCTCTCATCGATACCGCACCCGAGTAAAGCACTTCTGGACAAGCCAACAGCCCCTATGTGCTGACTGAGCTAAATAACCGAGTCGACCGCCACAAACGTTGCAAGTTTGAATCACATGCATTTATTCCAACCGGTCTTGAGACTTGGACAGACACGCTGTTTAACCCCAGCGGCAATCTACAAGCAGCCCAACGACGAAGCATCCCTCAAATGGGTGAAGACCTAAATTAAATTCCACCTCAGGATTGTGCACGCGTGGTAAGCTCCGGCTGACTCGAATAACTTACCTGGACCTCAATCTCCTCGGTGGAGGTATAGTCGGTGGACCGCACTCTCAACGACGTCCTGACTATGCTCTACGCGGCTCCGGCGTCGCCGGCTGCTTGGCCCCGAGCCTTGGTGGGGGTCACCGATTTGCTCGGCCTAAGTGCAAGTGCAATTGTGCGCACGGACCTCAGCTGCAAAGCCAACAGCGTTTACCTCTCCCACGGGGTTGACCCCGAGGTGGAACGCCTTTACGCGACGGGATATGGAAACCAGGACGTGTACCGCCCACGCTTTTTGCGGATGCAAGGGCGACAGGGCGAACTCCTCATGGGCGATGAGTTGTGCACCGTGGACGAAATGAAGACCACAGCCTTTTATCAGGACATCCTTTTAAAAGCGGACATTCGCTTGTGGTGCGCAGTTGCCACCGTGCATGGCGAAGGAATCATTGAAAACATAAGCTTCTATCACAGATGGAAGGATGAAGCCCCGGGGGCCGATTATCTTAAATTGGCCCAGGCGATCACACCGCACCTGAACAATGCTCTTCGCATACGAGCAAGATTGGCTCACCTGGAGGGCTTAGCGAGGGACTTGTATGCGGCACTAGACCAGGCGGATACGGGCATCGTTCTGCTTGACGAGCACGGATATTGTGCTTTCGTTAACCGGGCCGGAAGGCAGCTTTTGGACCAGCAAGACGGATTGCTCTTTTCGAAGAACCGCTTGCTGGCCAGCCACCCACAGGAATGTTCTGTTCTGGAAGAGCTGCTCCGTAGGGCCGTCGCGGGGATCAAAAGAAAGAAGGACATAGGGGGTGGAACTCTGCGCATCACGCGGCAGCATGGCAGGTCGCTCCATATAAGGATCGCTCCATTTCCCAGCGAACACTCCCCGGGTGGGTCCCGGTTCGCGGCCATTGCGCTTATCGGCGACCCGGAGCGAGCGCAGAGACTTCCGTTCGAGACGATGCGATCGGTCTACGGACTGACTCCTGCCGAAGCCAAACTCGCGCTGTTATTACTCGAGGGAAAAAGCATCTCCGAAGCCGCACACGAAAACGAAGTCACAAGAGATACGGTGCGGTCTCAAGTGAAGTCCATATTTCTCAAGACCGGCACTCGACGCCAGGGAGAGTTGATCGGACTTTTGGCCTCCATACCCGGCGACGTTCGCTGAGTCCCATCAGCGCGACACAGCTTGAAGAGCATTCAGCTAATACGGTGTCCCGTGCCTTTGATCCGGAGGCGGCATGAGCCTGCCTCGAACAAAGGTGTACTCGTGCACAAGCTCTCGTGCCATTGGGGAAAATCAACACGATTGACGGAATCGGGATAGAGATCATGTCCCTCGATATCGCCCCAAAAGGAAATTAAGCTGTCGTGTTTACCAGGAGGTAATCAGGCAGTTACTCAAAAAATATATCTTTTGCGAAATACGAAGGTAGAATCTGCAGGGGCATGACTGTGCGCTCTAAGAATTTCAGGTATAGCTGGCCATAGGATGGACGGGCGGAAGGTGCATCGAAGTGAAGTACGCAATAGCATGCCGGGCACGAATACGATTCGTTTGTCTATTTTTGATGATCATTTTTCCGCTTATCCTCACTGGATGCGGCGGTGGACAGGGTTATTCAGATTTCAGCTTGCAATTTGATTTGGGCCAGCAATCCTCCATCCAAATTCCGCCCGGTAAAATTGCCACAGTGACATTCGCTATTGGATTCATTGAGCGGAATCCGGGAGTCATTCATGTCTCCTGGGGGGGCCTTCCCGTTGGAGTCAGTACAACACCAACTTCGGTCACCTTTACGGCAACAGGACAGCAATCCGTTCAGTTCGCTGCGGCCCCCAATGCTCCGGATACCGCGAAGCCTCTGCCGTTGACGATCACCGGCGTAGCAGGGTCTATTACGCATTCCATAACGCTCTACATAGCCGTAGGCACAGGACAGGAGGAGGCGTCAGCCAGCCATCGACTGGATCGGCCACCCGGGATTTAGTGGTTCCGCTTTCTCCTCTGAAATCCTGGCAGAAGAGATAACGCCGTGCCAGCCCTGCTATGTGATGTACCGGATGTGGAGACCAGTCTCATCCTCATTGGCAATCTTGACCAGTTCAAGCTTCGCCTCCGGTATGTTGACGGTTTCGCAGGCAGCTGTTTTGAGTTGTATTCCGTACACATACGCGCTGCCGGTCTGATGAACTTCCTTGACCGTGCCGATCTGACCGGTCTCTGTCAGTGTCACGATGTCGTCGTGAACGAACCTGGGTGTGCTCATAAAAGCCTCTTTGTAGGTTCGATGCCGGCAACACGGAGGGCGAGAGATGCGGGGGACAATAAACCTAACCACCGGTACGGGTCGTTCGTTCGAGCCCTAAGTATGTTGTCACCACATACCGAAGAAGAGCGAAAGGAATTGCAGCAAATCTAAGCCGATCGAAAGCCGTTAGGTAGCGAGCCGTTCATGAATGCTGCACCGGCTTTGGGTCGCCTTCATCCCCCAACGCCGTCTGCGTTAATTCAAGTAGCGTTACATTTGTGTTGTCGGGATAGCAGAAAGAGATCGCTGAAGCCACCCTGTAGTTACCAAAGGTTCCCGGCCGAAAGGAACGACCGTCGCTCATTCGGAAGGATGTTGCGGCAGACGGATCGAATCGAAGGACCGGCTGCGCGCTTTCCCGTCTGGGTTTGACCAAAGCAGCACCTCCCGGCGCTGGATAAACCGCTCCGATCAAAGCAGCACTTAAGGACCCCCTGGTTGTAAAGATAGCCTGCACGATGGACCGGCCGGCAATGAGTCTTAACAAAACATCTGCTGCTTCCTGTGCTGGTATGTTCCTTGTGATTTTGTTGTCCACTGGCATTACCATCCCAGGATGATTCTATGGGCGAGGAAATAAGGATTTTGTATAGGATTCTTGCGATGGAAGTTGAGTGGGTGGGCTAATTACCTTGACCGCCCCCAAAAGGCTAAGTTCACAAAGAGCTAGCTACCGTGATAGCATCCGCCTATTCCCCCAAACAACTTAAAGCAGCAGTGGTTCTGGCCGGCAGAACGAGCATTCCACGCTGAAGATTCCGCAGTGAATCGCAGCGGGCCCGAACCAAGGGATGGTGATGCGCAAGCCTTGTCTATTTTTCCCTGTTGTCGTCGTGCTCGCCTGCGGCGGAAAATCCTCCGCGCAGCAAACCCCCTGGAAGGATTACCTCGGGGGGCCAGACAGCTCGCACTATTCGCCACTGAAACAGATCAATACCGCTAACGTGGACAAACTTAAGGTGGCCTGGAGCTTTCCGACCGGGGATGACGTGAGCTACACCTTCAGTCCCCTAGTGGTCAACAGCATCGCTTATTTCGCGGCCAAGCAGGGTTCGCTGGTGGCGGTGGATGCGTCCACAGGCCATCCACTGTGGGTCCATTTCTTTACCGCCGCGGGCGGTGCCTCCCGCTCCAGCGGGATCGCCGACCAGCGCGGCGCGAACTACTGGGAGAGCAAGGATCGAAAGGATCGCCGCCTGTTGGTGTCTGAGGGCGGCTTCCTGCAGGCCATCGATGCGCGCACCGGCAAGCTGGTGGACTCCTTCGCAGATCACGGCAAACTTGACCTGAAGATTGGCCTGGACCGCGGCAACACCGCCCTGTCTTCCAGAACTCCAGGGCGCATCTTTGAAAATGTTCTGATGGTGGGCAGCGCGACGGGAGAGGGATACCTGCCTCCTCCGGGGGATATTCGTGCCTTCGATGTGGTCACGGGTAAGCTTCTGTGGGTGTTCCACACTATCCCGCGTCCGGGCGAGTTCGGATACGATACCTGGCCCAAAGATGCTTACAAATATATGGGCGGCGTGGATGTGTGGGGCGAAATCACACTCGATGAGAAGCGTGGCATTGCTTACCTCCCAGTCGCGTCCGCCAAGTATGAGTTCTATGGCGGAGACCGGCCCGGCAACAACCTTTATGCCGATTGCCTGCTGGCCCTGGACGCCCGCACGGGCAAGCAACTCTGGCATTACCAGACGGTTCACCACGATGTTTGGGATTACGATCCAAATTCCGCCCCCCAACTGGTAACCGTGAAGCACGACGGTAAGACCGTGGATGCGGTGGCGCTGGCCTCTAAAAATGGCTTCCTCTATGTGTTCGACCGGGTCACTGGAAAGCCGCTATGGCCAATCGAGGAACGTTCCTTCCCGGCCAGCCACGTACCGGGTGAAGTGACCTCGAAGACGCAGCCTATCCCGACCGTAGTGCCCCCGTTTGCGCGCCAGGGGGTGACGGTGAAGGACATGTACGCCGGGTTCATGAAGCCGGAGGAGAAGGCCTGGTGGACCGACCGCATGACGAAAGCGAGAACCGGTTTCTATACCCCGCCGGCGGTCGGGGTAGATACGCTTGTTCTTCCAGGTGTGAACGGCGGCCCATTGTTCTTCGGCACCGGTGCGGATACGACCAACGGCACGGTTTACGTTCTCTCGAAAGACATGCCGTCGATCCTCAAGTTGGTGCCCGGCGGAGAATCCACAGCCGTGAATTCGGGTGGAATGATTCCCAGTCACCCGCGCAATTCCGTGCTCCAAGGCAGACCGGGCCTTCCGACCACCGAGCAACTGGGGCGCGCCCTGTATGAACAGCGTTGCCAGATTTGCCATGGCCCGGAATTGAAGGGGGATCGCGGGCCTGAAATTGAGACCGCAGTGAGGCGGCTTGGCCCGGACGGGAGCCGCAAAGTAATCGTCAACGGCAGAGGGGGCATGCCGGCATTTTCTTTGCTGCCGGCACAATCGATCAACGATCTGATGGCGTTTTTGAGCCGGCCCGATCTAGCGCCCCCGGGTTCCGCGCCTGCCAAAGATTCCCTCTGGCTCGCGCGCACGGCCGAACAACTGCACGTTCCATGGCTCGAAGACATGATCCCTTCGATTAAAGCCCTGATGATCTCGTATTCGGAGCCCCCTTACCCGAAGGGCGTCGCGGCGCCTCCATCGCGTTACAGAACCGGTTATGGAAACGAAGAGTATCTGATTAACCCGCCCTGGACCACCCTCACCGCCTACGATCTGAATACCGGCAAGATCAAATGGCAGACCCCTTATGGCGACCTGCCACAAGCGGGTCCCAGCGACAAGATGCGGGGAAATGCATTTCCCAGGAGCGGGTTTGTGATCACAGCAGGAGGACTCGTGTTGTTTGCCGCCAACGACGGAAAGCTGTACGCATTAAATAGCAGCACCGGGAAGTTGATCTTTAGCAAAGATCTGCCGGAGGGCTCGCAGGGCGTACCTGCGGTGTATGAGGTGAACGGACGGGAATATATTCTGCTCGCCGTTTGCGGCGGGGCCTACCCTATGGCGGAAGGATCCTATATACCGCCGGGCGGCGTGATGCCTCCGGCGATCTCCAAGAGTTATATCGCGTTTGCACTTCCGGTGGGCAAATGAAGCCTTAGAAGTTAAAGTCCAGACGGAGCAATCACCACCGGAAGTTTGCATATGAAGAAGGGATCTGGCCAACAAAACAAAGATAGGAATTTATGCGTCAAGGAATTTATGCGTCAGACGGGACTGGGGATTTATCCGGTGACAGCATAAATATTGCAGGAAGACCAACTGATCAGCTTCGCCTCAGACGAGCGAGCTTTGAACCCGTCGAACAGCAGATTGACGGCTCAAGCACGCCTGGATCACCCTTATAGATCAACCTTATAAAAGCTGATTTCGCTCTGTCTTTTCCACAGTCGCCCGGACGGCCAGTCTTGCCAAAATATCAAGTTAGAGATAGTCTAATCTGCGGTGGACATCGAGGCGATCAAGCGGTCATTGGAAAGCAGCGGATTGCGCTGCACTCCGCAGCGCTACGCTGTGATGGCCTTCTTGATGGAACAGAACAGGCACCCCACAGCGGTCGAGATCTTCGAAGCCGTGAATCGCACCGATCCCCGCTCTTCAAGGGCCACCACGTATAACAATCTGCGTGACCTGGTGCAGGCAGGCCTGGTGCGTGAAGTGGCGGTCGAGGGCCGCGCCGCGCGATTCGATGCCAAAGGCCTGCTGCATCATCACTTCATCTGCGACCGCTGCGGAAATGTTGAGGACGTTGAGTGGTACGACGTGCCCAGGCCTGCTGCGCGCTCCCTGGGTAAGCGGATCGTTCGCGACTGCGAACTCATTTTCCGCGGACTTTGCACTAAATGCGCGCTGAAGCACGGTGCGCGTCAGCATCGCTAAGCGTGGGCAGGCGAGTGGTGAAACGGCCTGCCTTCAAGACCCAAACATTCAAGACCACAACACTGAAGGAGAGACTCGATGGCGAGCAAAGGAACCGAATTTACCTCCGAAGCGAAATCTGAAGTGAACGCGCAGGCAGCGTCCGCAGCGAAATGCCCGGTCGATCACGGGCAGTCCGTAGCCGGCTCGGGAGCCGCACCCAGCGGGCCGCGTACCAATCGTGACTGGTGGCCAAACCATCTCAGGCTGGAGTTGCTCCATGCGCACTCCGAACTTTCCGACCCCATGGGCGCAGAGTTCGACTATGCGAAGGAGTTTAAGACCATCGACTACGAAGGCCTCAAGAAAGATCTGGCCTTTGTCATGACCGACTCGCAGGAGTGGTGGCCCGCCGACTTCGGCCACTACGGTCCCCTGTTTATCCGCATGGCCTGGCACTCCGCCGGGACCTACCGCACCTACGACGGCCGTGGCGGCGGCGGACGCGGTCAGCAGCGCTTCGCCCCTCTCAATAGCTGGCCTGACAATGTCAACCTCGACCGCGCCCGCCGGCTGCTGTGGCCGGTGAAGCAAAAGTACGGTAAGAAAATTTCCTGGGCCGACCTGATGATCCTGGCCGGCAACGTCGCGCTGGAGACCATGGGCTTCAAGACTTTCGGCTTCGCCGGCGGCCGCCCAGACACCTGGGAGCCCGATCACGATGTCGACTTCGGCGCCGAAGCCACCTGGATGGGCACCGACAAGCGCTACTCCGGGGAGCGCGATCTGGCCGACCCGTACGGCGCGACCACCATGGGGCTCATCTATGTGAACCCTGAAGGCCCCGAGGGCAAGCCAAACCCCGCAGGTGCGGCCAAAGACATCCGTGTCACCTTCGGCCGCATGGCCATGAACGACGAAGAGACGGTTGCGTTGATCGCGGGCGGCCACACCTTCGGCAAGACCCACGGCGCCGGCCCGGGTACCCACCTCGCGCACGAGCCCGAAGGCGCGCCGATCGAAAACCAGGGCCTCGGCTGGAGCAGCGCCTACAAGACCGGCATTGCCGGGGACGCGATTACCAGCGGCCTCGAGGTTACCTGGACCACCACGCCCACAAAGTGGGGTAACGGGTTCTTCGACCACCTGTTTAGATTTGAATGGGAACTCACCCAGAGCCCGGGCGGCGCGAACCAGTGGAAACCCAAAGGGGACGCGGGCGCCAACACCGTGCCCGACGCCCACGACGCCAACAAGAAGAAGCAGCCGGCCATGCTGACCACCGATGTGGCGCTGCTCGCGGACCCATCCTACGCAAAAATCTCGCGTGACTTCTACGAGCATCCAGAGAAGTTCGCCGACGCCTTCGCCCGCGCGTGGTTCAAGCTGACCCACCGCGACATGGGTCCGCGCGCCCGTTATCTGGGGCCCGAGGTTCCGGCCGAGGAGCTTATCTGGCAGGACCCCCTCCCCAAGGTCGACCACCCGCTGGTTGATGATCAGGATGTCGCCGCCCTCAAGGCGAAGGTGCTGGCGTCTGGCCTCTCAGTCTCCGAGCTCGTCTCGACCGCCTGGGCCTCGGCCTCGTCGTTCCGTGCCTCCGACAAGCGCGGCGGCGCAAACGGCGCCCGCATCCGGCTTGCCCCGCAAAAGGACTGGGAGGCCAACCAGCCAGCCCAGCTAGCCCGCGTGCTGAAGACCCTCGAGAAGATCCAGGGCGAGTTCAACGCGTCAGCAGCCGGCGGTAAGAAGATCTCGCTGGCCGACCTGATCGTCCTCGCGGGTGCTGCGGGTGTCGAGAAGGCGGCCAAGGATGCCGGTATTCAGACCACCGTGCCCTTCCTCGCCGGCCGCACAGACGCCTCGCAGGAACAAACGGACGCTGAGTCCTTCGAGCCGCTCGAGCCCAAGGTCGACGGTTTCCGCTCCTACGGTTACAAGAATTCGGAGCCTGCCGAGGTCGCCCTGCTGGACAAGGCTCAGTTACTGCGCTTGACGGCGCCGGAGCTGACCGTGCTGGTCGGCGGTCTGCGAATGCTCAACACTAACTTCGGGGGCACGAAGTTTGGCGTCTTCACCGAACGTCCGGAGACACTGACTAACGACTTCTTCGTGAACCTGCTGGACATGAAGTACGAGTGGAAGGCCACCACGGACTCAAAGGACACCTTTGAGGGCCGCGACCGTAAGACCGGCGCGGTAAAGTGGAAGGCTACCCGCGCCGACCTGATCTTCGGGTCTAATGCTCAATTACGCGCCACGGCAGAGGTCTACGCCTGTGGCGATTCACACGGCAAGTTCGTCAAGGATTTCGTCGCCGCCTGGAACAAGGTGATGAACCTGGATCGCTACGACCGCTTGCCGTCCGTCGTTTAACTTCACGTTCGTTAGCGCAAACCCCTTATCCCCCAACGGTCGACCTGGGGGATAAGGGGGCAGCGGCTCGATCCCTTTCTTTCTACTTAGTAACAACCGCTATGTGATGTACCGGATGTGGAGACCAGTCTCATCCTCATTGGCAATCTTGAGCAGTTCAAGCTCCGCCTCCGGCACGTTGACGCGTTCGCAGGCAGCTGTTTTGAGCTGTATTCCGTACACGTACGCGCTCCCGGTCTGGTGAACTTCCTTGACCGTTCCGATCTGACCGGTCTCTGTCAGTGTCACGATGTCATCGTGAACGAACCCGGGTGTGCTCATAAGGGCCTCTTCGTTATTCGATGCCGGCAACACCAAGGGCAGATGCCTTCCTCCGCAAACGCGTGCGGTACAGGGGCGCACCGAAGCATCAGGTGAACATCACGGCTCCCTACCTCCCTTTTGCATACGCCCTTGACCCATCGAAATAGGAGCGCCCATATGAAGAAGGTATCTGACCAACAAAACAAAGACAGGAACACCGAGCCATCGCTCCCAGGGCGCCGCACCTTCGTTAAAGGCATCGCTGCCATGGGAGCGGGCGTCGCCGCCTTCCCTCTCTTGACCAACACGGCTGAAGCTGAGGTTCCGGCCGCTGCCGATAACAGAATCCCTGCGGGAGCAAGCAGAGCCGAAGCCGCGCTTCCAGTCCCCCGGGCCTTCCAGGGCGACAAAATCGACTGGCACGGATTCGACCGCTACGACTTCGTGATGGATATGCAGACGCTGGCGATCGCGCCTTTCAAGGCGCCGGCCAGCGAACAGTCCGGCAATCTCGGAGACTCGGATAAAGGACAGCTACGGTGTCTTGTTGTTGCGCCCAAGCAAGCGGCTGCGGGCAACCCGTGGTCCTGGCGCGGCGTTTACTGGAATCACCAGCCCCAGGCCGAAGTCGAATTGCTCAAACGAGGTTTTCACATTGCATACATTTCGATCGACCCCAAGCCAAGGTCATCCACGGAATTGACTATGGATGAGACTATGGATGAGCTTGGAATGTCCAGAAGGTCATTGGCGGAGTGGGACGCCTGGTATGCCTACCTCACCGGGCAGTACGGCTTGTCGAAGAGACCCGCGTTCATCGGCATGAGCCGGGGCGGAATATTCGAATATCGATGGGGCACCGCCAATCCCGACAAGGTCTGCTGCATCTATGCCGACAATCCAGGGATGGAGCATGAGGCTTTTCAGAGGCTGGGAGACTTGGCGCGGGCCGATGTGCCTGTTCTTCAAATCTGCGGCAGCATCGATCCGCTCTTCGGCGACTACGCTTCCGCCATCGAGGCCATCTATCAGCAGTTTGGCGGGCGCATCTCGATGATGGTCAAGGAAGGTTACGCCCATCATCCGCATAGCCTCCGCAATCCCAAACCCATCGCAGATTTTATTGAGCAGAGCATACAGGCGGTAAAGGAACCGTCGCCGCGCTTCGCGGGCGACAAGTTTACGCGGACCTCCTACTACAACATCGAGAATTTCTACCGCGATTACCCGGATGAGGAAACCTACATCACCTGCCGAGGGCCGCTGTTTTCTCCCTGCTACGACCGCTACGAATTCAGCGTGCGCGGCACGCCGATGACCACCAATGTGATCGTGCCCAAAACCGCGGCGCCGGGGATGCCCTGGGTGTACCGTGCGGGTTTTGTGTTTCGTGACGCGAAGGTCGATCAGGCGCTGCTGGCCAAGGGGTTTCACATCGTCACCGGTCCCGTAGGAACCAACGCGGACACTCCGCTGGTGAAAGATTGGGACACAGCGTATGAATACCTGACCGGGCACGGCTTTTCCAAGAAGCCGGTGATGGAAGGTGCGGGCGGCGCCGCCTGCGCAGTCTACGCGTGGGCCATCGAAAATCCCGACAAGGTTTCCTGCGTCTACGCTGAGAATCCGCGCATGCGCAGCCCGCTGGTGAAATCGCAACCGCTCGATAATCTTGCGCCCCTGGCCAAAGCCAACGTGCCGCTTCTTCATGTTTGCGGCAGCCTCGACCCATGGTTCAAGGACAATACGCTCGAGGTTGGGAAGCGATACAAGAAACTTGGCGGCAAAATCCAGGTCATCGTCAAGAAAGGCGAGGGACATTATCCGCTCGCACCGGAGGATACGGCCCCGGTTGTGGACTTCATCACCCGGGCAGCCACGTAATCGCTAATTCGCAGAAGGGTGCTCGACGTGGTCGATCACCATCACATCTACCTGCGCTTTTCCGGATTCCAGCTTCAGCCCAAGCTGCTCCTGAATAGCGGTGAACAATGGAGGAGGTGCGTCCGCGGCCTCGCTCGGCGGCGGAGGCCGCATCCCCATCCCGCTAAATTGCGAATCGTCCGGTGTCCACTTCAACTGAAAATCCCACTTGCCCGCGAGGCCTGTTTGATCCACCACAGGGCGGTCCAGCACGGCCGACTGCATCAGATGCGCAAAGTCTCCCATGGTCGCGTTGCGCACATTCAGGTCGCCGAGCTGACGGAAGAACAACGCGGGAAGTCCGTTTAGATTGGTGTCGTCCTTGGTCATCTTCGGTTCGGTTTTCCCGGTCGCCAGCACATACGCGGGCAGCTCTCTCTTCTCGTTGTGGAATTTGAGTTGGAAGCGATCCGCAAGCAGCTTCTTTACCATCGTTCGCAACTGCTCCCGGCTAGGCGTCCCTGGAATATCCGGCTTGCCCTCGATATCGAATTTTTCTGAGTTCATCCAATCCTGGCCGCCAATGACCTGCTTCTCCTGCACGTCGTAGGCAAAGCCGATAAGAGCCATGAGTGTTGTGTTGAACGTCGTGAACCGGTTGCCGCGCCACAGAAATGCCCTGCCCGGACGATCGGGCTGACTCGGCTTGATGGTCGCCACTTCTAAGCTCGGATCTGCATCCGCCGCCATCGGCTTCGGCGGTTCAGGAATCGCCCATGCCGTCTCAGCGTTGGCTCGTTCCAGAGGTAGTGGGATCGGCATCGTGCCTTCCATCCACGTTCCCGCAATCGACTTGCCGTCCTCGGACATCTTGCCTTCATAGCTGCGGGGGACCACCGTGACCGTAAATTTCAGCACACCGTCCTGAAAGCTGACGGTCGCTATCGGAGCGGGCTGACCGCCCTGGTCGATGCTGTACCACACGGCCTTAAGGGCGCCGGAATCCGCCCTGGAAATTTTCACCACAAGGCGCAGGTCGACCTGGGGATGTTCGTCTGTCTTGGGAATATGCAGCGTTCCCTGCCAGATCCCCACAATGTCCTTCGGCGAAGCTGCCGGCGCGGCGGCACTCTGCGCGGCCGGGGCAGTCGGTGTACTCTGCGGCGCGGCTGGCGAAGGAGCTTGTGCTCCCGAGCGCACTCCGCCCGCCATCATCAGTCCGCCAATCGCAATGCCCGACAGCCACAACCGCCAGTTCATCGATTTCTGGCTCCAACCCGTCTCACACCCCGCTCGCTTCGGCGTCATGGAAATGCTCCCTTCTGCGCCTATCCCTGAGATATCGCAGGGAACGCAAAACACCGGTCCTTCCAGGCATTCGAAAAGGATACATGGGAATGAGGACGGGGACCGAATGGCGGGTGGGAATTGGGGGGCGTATAGTTGTGGCGAGGTGCCGGCATGAGTGAATGGCAGAACCGCATGGGAACGATTCGGGTTGGGGCTATGGTTGTTGTACTAGCGGTCATAGGGGTTATCTGGCTTGTTCGCCCCTGAGCCTTAGCCTTCGCCCATCCTGCCTTTTGTGCTGCCTGTCCCTCCGTGCTCATCTTCCGACGCAGCCTCCACTTATGAACTATCACCATGAGATTCTTCGCTACCTGCCGGCGCAAGCTACGGCGGCCGGTTTCATCCCGGTAATGCTATTAGCGGATGGCATCACCAGCCCGGCGAATCTGAACTTTGACAGTCCCACGTTTGCCGGGCCCGCGGGGCAGAGTCAGCTTCCGCTCAAGTTGATGTTCTAACCATTCGGCCTGTTTCGACCGCTCAAGGTTTCGCGTTGGCCGGCAACAAAAATACGTCCAAGATGGCCGCAAGATCATCCAAGTAAGTGTCAGGCCGCTCAAGCGTTTGCAACTGCGAACGCGAGCGGACCAAAGTCGGTAGGAAGCGGTCTATGTTTGCGGTGAGTGAGGTATTACAACGTGCGCGTCTCGACCAAGGGATTGATTTAGCTACAGTTGCCGCACGCACAAGAATCAAGACAAAGTACCTGCAGGCCATCGAAGCCAACGATCCCAAGAGTCTGCCAGGCGGTTTTTTTTACAAGAGTTTCGCTCATCAGTACGCGACATTCTTAGGGGTGGACACGAAAGCGATCGACGCTGAGATCGATCGCGTGTTGGGCGTGGATGCTCCTCCGCCATTGCCGCCAGTACCCAGGGCAGCCGAGCAAAGCACCGAAAAGCTGACGTCCCCGTCTGCGAGGAAATATTTTCAGTATGCCGCTTTCGTCCTCATACTGGTGGTTTGCTCTGGAGTCGATGATTGGTGGCACGAGAGCCGTGCGGTAGCCACGGAGAGAAGTGCGAGCCGCACTCCGGGTTCTGTTTTGCAGGTTGCACCGAGACCCGCCGCGCCTGCGCCGAGTGCTGTTGCGGCTCCGGCCGGTTCCAAAGTCGAGCTTGCTTTGACTGCTACGGAAGAGACATGGCTTTCGGTTTCTTCGGATGGCACGCCAATCTTCTCCGGCCTTCTCGAGGCCAATCAGACAAAGACCATCGAAGGCAAAGATGTCGCGAAGTTGCGGGTTGGCAACGCGGCCGGCCTGGAAGTGCGATTGAACGGCAAGCCGCTCGGCCCACTGGGCGCACACGGTCAAGTTCGGGATCTGGTGTTCACACCGGATAAGTTCCAAATTGTGTCGCCGACCAAGGAGAGCGAGTAAGGGCCCATCGAACGAGTATTAATCCTCTCGCCGTGTAGCAGGCTTGGTTACATTCATTGTTGTTGTCCTGACTCTCGCTACTCGCCGGCAATCCCCCCATCTCAGTTCCAGCCGGCCGGCCTTTGCAGGTTGCGAAACAAATCCTGCTTTGTCTCAGGGCACGCCTTTACAGGCTGCGCCTGTTTCAGCCCACGAAGGGTACGGGCTTCAGCCCGTAGGCAAAGGTAACAGGGACAGAGCGCTTTTAGCCCTGAGGGAAGCTTGGCGCCGGAGCTGTGCTGAAAAGCATTCCCTCAGGGCCTAAAGGCCCAATCATTCTGCTCGAATTATGTACAGGCTAAAGCCCGTACCCTTCAAAGAGTAGACTTTTTTCGCAGGCTGTTTAGCCCCTACGTTTTTGTCTCCGCCAGTCCGTATCGATCGGTGCCAGGCTCTGTGTCAGCCCCGGACTTCAAGCGGCTGCGGCAAACTCCCAGTCGGGTAGGTCCGGGGAGCAGAGGGTGTGTGAGAACTTCCCTCTCCGAATTCAGTCCCGAAGGGACGGCTAGGAGTTCAGTCTTGTTTAAATTAGCTTTTCTGATCGGCTGATTCGGCTAGCAGTAGTTAAAAACAAATCAGCGATCGGGCAGATCGCGATCAGTCCCGTAGGGACGACTGAGAATGATCCAGGACGTAGTCCTGGGTAGGGTTATCCACCGCGACCAGTCCCGTAGGGACGGCTGAGAATGCCCCAGGACGTCAGTCCTGGGTGACCAAACGGCCTTCAGGCCCGGAGGTCTTTTCCCGTCCATGCATCAGCGAAATTCAGGGAAATACATGCCTCAGGGCTTGAAGGCCAAGAAGCTTAGGCGCAAGAAGCCTGAGTAGTTCGACTGACGAAGATTGCGACCAAGTGCCGTCAGTGTTGGGCATTCGGCGCAGATTCGTCAGTTAGCGATTAAGATTTTGTTCGCTCCTGCGAAGAGATCCTGCGAAGGAAACAACTTACATCGTTAGTCAATCCCGCGGCTAAACACTCCTGTTGGCATTCAGATTGCATTGCTAACTCATCGGAGGTAAGCAATGGGACTATCTTGGCAACAAGGTCCGCTATCGCCCGGAGCAATCGGCCGGTTCCTCGTTCCCGAACCGCTGCCTGAGAGACTGCTGTATGCCGAACCGCTCCGTCGCCGCGTGCGCGTGCGCTTTGGCGGAACCTGGATCGCCGATAGCGAGCACGTGCTTCTGCTCTTCGAACCCGACCGCTATCCAGTTGCCTACTTCCCAGAGACCGACATCATTCCAGGCGCCCTCCAGCTCAGCGAGCATACCACCCGGCACCGCGACTTCGGGGCTACGTCCTGGTATACAGTCCGCGCGGGTGAACAAAGCGCACCCCGAGCGGCGTGGCGACACACCGACACGCCCGCCCATGCGAGCGAGTTGCAGGCACGGGTCGCATTCGCGTGGCCGGCTATGGAGGCTTTCTACGAGGAGGACGAACGGATCATGGGCCATGCCGCTGACAGCTACCACCGCATCGACATCCGCCAATCTTCACGTCACCTTGTGGTAAGTCATCATGACCGCGTCGTCGCCGATACCAAGGGGCCGATGGTTTTGTACGAGTCCGGCTTTGCGCCGCGCTGGTACGTTCCCCGTGCCGACATCGATGAGTCCGCGCTGACCCTCGTGGAACATCAAACCTTCTGCCCGTACAAAGGGCTGTGTAGCTACTACGACATCGGCGATGCACGTCTGGGGGCATGGTCGTATCGCGAGGCTTTTACTGAGGTCGGCCGCGTCTCCGGTCTGGTGTCCTTCGAGCCGGACATAGTTTCGGTACAACTCGATGGCACGCAGCTGCATCTTGAGCCGGGTCAAACGGTCATTCCGCACGGCCCCGATCGCGAACTGACCGTTGCCGAGGCACGGGCACGCCGATAACGAGTCGTGTTCATCCTCTTATGCCGCGAGAGGAGTTAGCGCTTGTCTCATCGGGGAAATCAGCCGCCCGGGCCACGATCGCAATTGTCCCCGACGGAAATAAGCGACGGCGGAACCTTCATGGCAGCAAGCGGAGAGGAGACGTAACCGTGAAAGCGGCAACCATTTCAGTCGAAGTGATCACGCTGCCGGTAAGCGATGTCGAGCGGGCGCTGCGGTTCTATGTCGATCAGGCAGGCTTCACGCTGGACGTTGACTATTCACCGAACGACGCATTCCGTGTCGTTCAGCTCACTCCGCCGGGCTCCAGGTGCTCTATCCAGATCGGTAACGGACTCACAGACGCGCCCGCCGGTTCACTCCGCAACGTCTACCTCGTCGTTACAGACCTGGAGGCCGCGCGGAGCCGCCTGGTCGAACGTGGGGTGGAGGTCGGCGAGATCCAGCACAAAACGCCAGTTGGAGCCTGGGACGGAGGTTTCGCACCCGGGCTCGACCCTGCGCGCGGAGATTATGCCAGCTTCGCGAACTTCTCCGATCCGGATGGAAACAGCTGGGTACTGCAGGAACGGGGCTACCGCAAGTAGCGCGGAAGCCTGCATCCACAGCTGCAAACCTGCTTTTCCACAGAATGAACGACTTATCATCAACTTTCGTAATCCACGACGTTCAGCTACGCTTGCCGAGGTGGGGTAGATCAGATGCGGGCTGGGGCCAAGATTTTTGAACGGGTGATGCAAAAGCGAATCGGCAATGCTGAATACTGGCGAAGAATTGAAATTGTTGAGGAAGGCCCATTCGTGTTCAGGGTCGTGCAGGATCACGAATTGAGCCAGCTCGAAAGTGACGGCAAAGCGGAGATAGTCCAGTCTGCTGGCCGTTCTGAATGGATGTGCCCAAGTCAGGGAGCAGCAACTGAGCAGGCGCTGCGTTGCCTTCACCAAAGCAAGAACGACGAATGGGTTTTTCCGACGCCTGCGTCGTCCAGCCCTTCCATCTAGAGCTGACATGACATCCCTTCGGCCGTTCTGGGATCGCGTGCTTTTCACTTTACCTTTGCTAAAATGCAAGGCACGAAGCCCACGCCGCCATTAAGGCCGGCGCGACGAAGCGCTTCCGCTGATGGTCGGACTCGATACGGGAATGAGCTTTACGGTGGCGTAAACCCAAAAACCCAAGGCGATGGCTGAACAGAGGTAGGGCTCGGCCATGCCCACACGATCAGCAAGGTAAGAAAAAGCACCGCGACCAAGAGCAATCGGAAGTCTTCTTTTGGCAGCATAGGGTTCCCTGATGCTGATATGGTGCGTCGGCAAGCAGAAACGTTACACGTGGCCCAGGCGGTCGTAACGGCTCATGGCGCCATCATCCCCCATGCTTACCAAGGTAATAGTTAGTCGGGCAGTTCTTCGATGGAGCGAGGCTCCGTCAACGGCGGCCCTCGGCGGTATGACGAAAATGACTCGAAGCCTGATAAGACTTCAAGCGGGCACGCATGATGCCGCCTAGGGGGCGATGCGAGGCCAGACCATGCCAGGGATTGAAGCTGAGCTGCTCGTCAACCCAGACCCGGCGAGCATCCGAGTAAGCATCTTGAGGTTGAGCCGTAATCCGGGCAACCGTCAGATAGGGGCTGAGTCGCTCGTCCCATGCAACGGATGCGTCTTCGACGGGCATCTTCGTGTTGTCCGTGCAAAGCTGAAACCGTAGCTCCCAAACTGCCGTTTCCTTTTGAAAGAACGCCACGATGCTGTCCTTCACACTGTTCCATGTGTGCGGATGATCCACGTGTTTCGCTCGTAGCGTAGTGAGACTATCGGATACAGGAGCTAATTGCATCTTGCCAAAGTAGTCGCCGAATCGCAGCGGCGCCGCTGTGTAGTACGTCTCCCCGAGTGGATGGGTAGGAGGATGGCCAAATCCCTTGAGGAAGCCGGATTGCTGTCCAACTAGTTCGAGGGTTTCTTCCGCGGTCTGCGCCGCTGAGCTAACCACCTGCTTCAATGCGTCGGAATCATCCACATGTTTTGCACGCAGCCCAATGACTTTTAGGAAGTCCTCTGCGTGCGCGGCAAATGTGCTGGCATTGTTGAAGATGAAGTCCTGAGTCACCTGGGCTGCATGGTTTGGAAGCATCTCTCCCTCTACGCCGACGACCTTGATCGCAAGACCGCGTGTAGTGGAGATGTGGTCGGACAGTATGTCGCCCGGATCGGTCGAGAAGCGCATGATCACGCCGTAGCTTGCTGGTTTCGCGAACAGACCTTGCCGTAGTTCCTCGCGAAGGTCAGATAAAACTGTAACTTCCGCTTTCAGTAGACCGTGACTCTTGGCATGAACGGCGCGCACCGTATGACGCTGACGCTCTCCTACTTTCTTCGCCATATCCAATAATGTCGCCGCGATTTGCTCCGATATCTCCGCCTCGCCGTGCTGTATCGCTTCCACTTCATCTGAGTAGCGAACAAACATGTCTCCTCCCTTCTCTGACACGAGGATGCGCCACTCCCTGGGAAGACGTCTATTGTGCCTTGGTATCGGTCTGCCGATTTCCAGATCAGGGCCTCACGCTTCAAATGCTCGCCCAGTCTCTTCCCAATCAGTTCATGAGGGCGCGGACGCGGGGTTTCGTTGACAGAGAGCGCCGGAGTTAGTGGACAGGACTGATACTTCGGAAAGGCGCGGACAAACGGGAAGCTCACCTAACAGTTTCTGTTGCCCTATGGGGCCTACTTGCAGAGATTAGGGCAGCATTTGTGGCACGCCGACGGCAACTACACGCTAGGTCTCCAACAAACCCAAAGTAACCTCCGAAACGATAACCGGCGACTGAAGAAAAGGGGTCTCGGCGGCCGAATCCGATTCCAAGGCGCGATATCCTGTTAGCAGACGATTTCGGCAGCCGGCGGACTCTCGCGTCCCCGCTGGCTGGCCGGCAGTTGCCGGTAGTTTCGGCCTACACGCGAGCGAAGGGCAGCTTTAGCGCTGTCCGGTGTCCCACTCGATCCCTGTCACAAATAAGGCAATCCAATATCCCGCTGCCGCGGGATTTTTTATGCACTCCCACCGTGCTTCCCCGCGCACCGAAAACTCTGTCCTTAGTTTCTTTCAAATCCCTGTCCCAAATTTTAGGAGCCACCTATGCCCAAAAATAAAGTGAGCGCCCCCATCACCGATCAGGAAATAGCCTTTGCCCGCCTGGTGCTCTCTGGCGCCATGACCGACCGTCATGCCGCCGAAGCCGTCGGCCTCAACCCCGACTCCGCCGCCTACACCAAATCCAAGCCCCGTGTCCGCGACTACATGCTCCAGCACCGCGCCGCCGTCCAGCAACAGCTCGTCCAGCAAGAGGCCGAAGGACAACGTCGCCTGAATCTGGACCGCGAAAAACCCCTTTGTCCACCCCCGCTGAGCTACCAATCCTAAAAAGGACCCAAAAATATCGAGTTTTACAAATGACGGGAGATAAGGGGCACGTGAGATAAGAAGGGGAAAGCAGGACACCTGATCACTAAATCAGAGCACTAAATCAAATCTCGACAAGCCTGACCTGTGCGTCTGCGCTACTCCTGTTTCCTGGTGCGCGGTTTATTCCAACGCTAGGAACAAGTGGAGGTTCAGGAACGTTTAATGTATAGAGCACCCTGGATTTGTGATTCACAGAAGCGAGGTGGAGAAAAGATGAAACGAGATCTGCGATTTGCGATTCGGATGCTTTTGAAACAGCCCGGCTTTAGCCTGATTGCGGTCCTCACCCTGGCACTGGGGATCGGGGTCACCTCGGCGGTATTCAGTTTGATTCAGGGTGTGCTGTTGACCCCGCCTCCCTACAAGAAGCCGCAGCAACTGGTGCTGCTGCAGAGCGCACGGACCGACGGGCAAAAAGAGGACAATCCGCGCGACTGGCCGGCCCAACAATGGCTGGAATGGCAGAAAGAAGCGAAGTCGTTTGCGGACATCGCCGGATATTATTGGCAGTTCAATTTCCTAATCCGCAATGATGGCAGTCAATCGATCCAAGGTATGGGAGTGAGCAAGGATTACCTGCAGCTCATGGGATTGCGCCCTGTGGTGGGGCGTGGCTTCACCGAGCAAGACTTCGCCCAGGGACCCGTCAAGGTGATTCTTCTGGGTTACGAGTTCTGGCAGCGAACGTTTAACGGCGATCCGCAAATCATAGGCAAGACGGTTCGTATCAGCCGGTGGGACGTGCCCCCGACGATCATCGGCGTGATGCCGCCAGGAGTGCGCTTTCTGCCTTCGCCGGGGGCGGCAAAAGAGCCGAATTACAACGTGAACGCGCTGGTGGATTTCTGGAGTCCTGCCGAGCCCGACCCGAAATCTCTGAAGGATCCGTATTGGAACGTAGTGGCGCGACTGAAGGATGGCGTGACGCCTCAGCAAGGACAAGGCGAGTTGGCAGTGCTGACGGCGAGGGAGGCACAAGCGGAGAAACAATTTGAAGGTTTCCGGCCGCAAGTGCAATCCCTGACCGAGGAGATGAATCAGGACGGCCGGGGCATTTTGCTCCCGCTGCTGGGTGCGGCCGCGCTGGTTCTCCTGATTGGTTGCGGCAACACTGCGGCTTTGCTCTTGGTGCGCGGGCTGCAACGCCAGCAGGAGTATGCCGTACGCAGCGCGATGGGTATGGGACGGGTCGCCCTCTTGCGCCAGGTCTGCGTCGAAAGTCTGCTCCTGGCGCTTCTGGGTGGGGTCTTCGGTGTGGGGCTGGCGGGCGGCATAGTAAAGGTGTTCAAGCTGATTGCGGGACATGCGATTCCGCGCCTGGATAATGTGACCGCCGGATGGGCGGTGCTGGCATGGGGGCTGGGGGCGGCCGTGCTGGCGTCGATATTGGCGGCTGTTTTTCCGGCGTTGCGGGCCTTTCGGCTGGATCCGATGGAGGTGCTGAAGGATGCCGGCCCGAAAGGCACAGCGGGGCTCGGGGAACGTCGCCTTCTGCGCGGGGTGACCATCACCCAAACAGCGCTGACTCTAGCCTTGCTGGTTGGGGCCGGCTTGCTGATTCGTACCATGATCAATATCGCCAGAGTCCCGTCGGGTTACAACACAAGCCACATTTTAACCATGAGTGTTACGGAGGTTCGGAGTTTCGCCGAGTGGACCAATTTTCACAAGCAGGCCTTGCAACGGGTCCAGGCCATTCCCGGAGTGCAATACGCGGCGTTCGCGTGGGGGGTGCCGCTGACGGGAAACAATTGGCCGGCGACTATGGAAATCGAAGGTCAGGCTCCGGCGGTGAAGGAAAGCGACAAGACCGCGCTGCCGCTGCGCGCTGTCACCGAGGACTATTTCAAGCTGATGGGGCTGCCCCTGCTCGGGGGACGGGAGTTTCGTTCGAGCGATGAATACAAGGCGCCAAAGGTAGCGATCGTCAACCAGGCATTTGCGGATCGGTACTTTCCTCATGGCAATGCAATTGGGGAGAAGATTTGGATGAACGGCCGGGACAAGCCGGCGATGGAAATCGTGGGCGTGATCTCTAATGGGCGAACCGATGATTTGACGCAAGCGGCGTCCCCGGAGATTTATTTGTCATTGTGGCAGGCGACCGCGTTTTCCAAGCACCTGGTGGTTCGCACGCAGGCGGACCCACGGACAGTGATGGTTGCCGTGGAACGTGAGTTGCGCGCAGTGGATCCTACGGCGGCTATCGAAAACCCGAGGACGCTGGCACAGATTCGCGATGAATCTCTGGCCTCGCGCACCTTCGCGATGCAGCTCCTGGTCGGGTTTGCGGTGGTGGGGAGTATGTTGACCCTGGTGGGGATTTACGGTGTGCTTGCGCTGTCGGTCGCCTCGAGGCGCCGTGAGCTGGGGATTCGCCTGGCGGTTGGCGCTCAACGAAAGGACATTCGGAGGCTCATCTTCGGCGAAGGATTTCGTTTAATCGCCAGCGGAGTATTCGCCGGCGTCGTGCTGGCCATTGTTCTGTCGAGAGTGCTGAGGAGTTTCCTGTTTGAGGTGCAGCCTAACGATCCGATGACGTTGATAGTTGTGGGGGCGTTGTTCGCGGGAGTGGCGCTGCTCGCGTGCTGGGCGCCGGTGCGACGTGCCGCAGAGGTCGACCCGCTCGAGGCCATACGCTACGAATGAGTTGCGGCGCGCAGGAAGGTTACTGTCACTTCTTTGAGGTAAGGGGCTGCCCGTTTTCATCGACCCCAGTACTCGTGACCGGGCCCATGCCCACCAACTCCAGCACTGCGGGCTCGCCTCCTGCCTTGGCGCCATCCCAATGCACGGTATTGGCACGGTCGATGGCGAAGGTGCCGGCCGGTAATGGATATGCCATGGCTGGATCGAAATGCGAGCTGGAGCTTACCCACCAGGTGCCCGATACGACATAAATCCAGCGATCCGCGGAATGGAAATGGGGATGCGAATAGTTCCCCGGCATCCATTTGGCCAGAATGCCATACGGGCCTGGCTTGCTCGGGTCGCCGAAGAGTGTGGCCGTATATTCCCCGCCATGCGGGCCGGTCCATTGGATGTCCGCAGGCAGGGTGAAGGGAATATGCGTCGGATCGGGCGGTGGTCCTTCTGCAGAGCCCAGACTGCACAGGTTTGCGGCCAGGGCGGCTCCTAAAAATAGTTTGGAAGTCGAGTGCATGGTTGTTCTCCCGTTTGTGCTATGGCGGGATCATAGGCAGGGAAAGTGCAAACGGCAATAGGGCGAGGCAGTCTCAGGGCAGCGGGAGGATACGCGGAAGCCTCAACACGAGGCCGGTGCTGAGGGACTTGGGGTGAACGTTGTCACCGTTGAGCGAGGACAACCCTCCGTAACTGTATTCGGCGACGCGCCAGTCGACGCGGGGGAAGATGGTGTAGTCCAGGCCGCCCAGGACCTGGTACTCGAATCGAATCCCGTTACTCGGCGATCCTCCGGCGAGGTTTAAGCTTCCCAAACCGACCGTCCCCTCCACATAGGGCTGGATGGGGAGGATGTGCGTATTCAAGGCAAGTCGAGGCCCGATCGCGCCAGAGTCGAATGAGTTCCCGGCGTCTCTGGTGAATGAGCCGCGAAGGTCCACTCCCAGGCTCAATATCGCTAAGCGTCCACTCGCCAGGTAGGCGCCAAAGGTGCCTCCGTAAAAGCTGTAGCCGGTGTCATTGCCCGCGCCCAGGTTTTGCACAGTAAAAGCACCGTATAGCCCAAGCTGCGCGTGGACAGGGAATGGTGAGAAAAGCAAGAGAGACAGAGCGAGTAGCCGGGACAGGTTCATGAGCGGAAACTCCTGTCAAAAACCCTACGCTGCAACCGGAAACGAAAACTACAGAGAACGCGAGAGAGAAGCCAAGGCCCAACTAGCCTTCGCCCAGGCGGATGGGCCCACCTCTCCCTCAGTTCCCCGTTCCTCGTCCCGGCACTTCGTTTGATGTTAGACGGGTTTCCGCGTTGCCTTGTCTCACGACCATGTTTCGCGCAGACGCTCTGTTTTGGGTTTCAACTCCCTGAGGGTGCGTCCACATACATGATCCACTCCGAGAAAGAAACGCCGGTAGGTGAGGTATAACGAATGGTGGTCGTGCCCTCGGAATTCGACCATGCCAGTCCGGTTTGGTTGACGTACATCACCAGAGGGTTGCTCGATGTCCAGGTACCGCTGGCTCCCTGAAAACTGGTATTGAGCAAAAGGTGGTGGCTGTTGTCGCTGTAATATCCCACCGGCGTGAACTGCACGACCGCGCCCGGGTATACGGCGTTCACATTGGATTTCGGGCCAGTATCCTCGTTGTCGTTGTACTGCTGGACGTTCTGCAACCATCCCGCTCGTAGAGTCACGTTCATGGAGGCTACAGCGGTGTCTGCCATCTGCGTCATCATGGCATACCCGCTAGCACTCACAACGAGTGGGTAGTCATACGGGAATGGCAAGCTGGTAGCAGGCGGCCCCATATAGGGCCCTCCGCCATACAGGTCGAAGAGGTCATTCCCGATGCCGCTTGGCTGACCGGGTGTCAGGCTGGAGCCAACGCAACCGCACAACGCATCCCCGTAGTTAATGACCGGGATGTTATTCGCTGCACCATAGCTGGCAATAACCGAGTTCATCGATTCAAGCTGCCCGGAAAAGGTAAAGATGGATGGCTCCATGCCCAGGATCACTTTGATGTTGGCAGCCTTCGCCTCCTGCACTATAGCGTCAAGGCTGTGTAGAAAGTCCGGGACGGCGAGTTGAAAGGTGGGGTCGTGTGTTTGATCCGAATCACCGACCCCAATCAGGATGTGAACAATGGCTGGATGAAGGCTCACCACATCGGACTGAAAGCTGGCCAGCACCTCTGCAGCGGTTCCGCTATCACCCCCCAGGTAAGGAACCACCTGGCTACCTTGATTGATCCAGTTGGGATGGGCGGCAAATGCGCTTGCCCAGAAGTAAGTAATGTAGTCCCCGACGAAGACCACCTTGGGAAGGGGTTGTGCGGCGGCGTTGGGCACACGAAATAACGCGGAAGCGAGTTGCGCATTGGCGGCTGTGGCTGAGATGAAGGCAGAGAGAACGAGGGCTAGCGCTACTAACATTTGTTTGTAATGGTTGGTCATTTCCGTCTGGTCACCATTTCCTGATGCGAACCTCATCGGCAGCTACATCGAGAACGTGATTCAGGAACGGGAGGTCGATCAGCACTTCGAGCTGCCAGAGTACATAAAGGGAAATGTCTCCCCGATCTGGGTCCGGACCTACTTTGGTGCTTCTACACCACCTTGGGTTCTTCTCTGGGTGGGCGGGTGGAAATTTGGTAAGCGTCCGCTTTTGGCCGTATAGACGGCTGGGTTTTTCTGTTCCACGCTTACCTTGTGAGCGATACGGATGGAGTTGAGGTAGCGGCCCCTTCCCAGAAGCGGTTGCGAAGAACACGGGAGGAGAAGCGTCGCATCGTAGAAGCCACGTTTGTCCCGGGAGCTTCGATTGCCCGAGTGGCCCGTGAGCATGGAGTAAATGGGAACCAGGTGTTCCAGTGGCGACACGAGTACCGTAAGGGAGCCCTCGGTGTTGGCCAACAAGCGCAGAGCAGGCTGTTGCCGGTGACCGTGACGGCAGAGCCGATGTCTGGGACGGCTCTTGCATCGCCGGCAGGCTCGATCCATATCGAGTTGCCGGGTAGAGCCGTGATCAGTGTAGAGGCGGGTGTTGATCCTGAACTGGTGCGAGCAGTTCTGGGGAGCCTGTTGCGTTGATGGAGCCGAAGGCGGGAACACGGATCTGGATTGCCGCCGGATTCACGGATCTGCGCCGCGGCTTTCAGGGACTTTCATCGATCGTTGAGACAGTGCTGGAGCAGGCGCCATTCTCTGGCCATGTGTTCGTCTTCCGCGGCAAGCGCGGCGATTTGATCAAGCTGTTGTGGTTTGATGGCGATGGCCTTTGTCTTTTTCAGAAGAGATTGGAGCGAGGACGCTTTATCTGGCCACAG